>JBBASA010000012.1:0-79003 GCA_040399515.1 Cyanobium sp.
GGTGAGCACCTCGGCGCGGCCATCGGCCAGGTGGTGGTGGGTGTGGAAGATGCCACCCGCCAGCTTGATCAGTTTTCCTTGATAACCAAACAGCAAGAGCCGGCTCACACCCCCCTGGCCAGCGGCCACCAGCACGGGCCCCAGCCAGTTGCCCACCTTCAGCAACCGCTCCGGGGGCAATCCCAGCCGAGGGGCCAGATCCAGCCCGTTTTCCCCGATCACCAGGATCAGATCACCCTGAAACTCCGGAGCGGCCAGCCGGGCCGCCAGGTCCTGCAGAGTGCGATCGAGCTGGTGGGGATCGGCGCTGGCCTGGGTTTCGGCCCGGGTGCCGATCAGGGCCAACCCCTCCACGACCCCGAATGCCGCGTTGCTGGTGCGCTCCGCCAGGGCCCGCCCCTCTGGCAGCACCACCTTCAGCCGAAGCTGCAGCCCCTCCGGCACCAGGGTGCGAAGGTTCACCTCCAATAGGGCCCGGGCATAGGCGGAAAGACACATCTCCCGGCTGGCGGCGTGCACCCCCACGCCCTCCCCAGCCTCAAGCGCCAGCCAGCCCGGCTCCCCATCCTCATCGGGAAGGGGAGCCGGCAGCCAGTAGGCCAGGGTCCACACCAGCAAGCCGCGAGTGAGATCCAGCCCATCCCCTGGGTCGCAGATGGCTTCAGCCAGGGCCCAGCCCTCCCCGATCAAAGCAGCAGCCCGCACCTGCACGGGCTGGGCCGGCCCACCTGGGGCCTGAAGCAGATCCAGTGGCCAGGCTGGCTGGGTGGGCTCCCCCCGGAGGACACCCACGGCGGCACGGGCGGCCGCAGCTACCCACACCGGCAGGGTGTAGCCACGGGGAGGTGGAGACGGGGGGATCATGGTTTTTTATGTTGGTCGATTGCGCCACGGCGCCGACCGCCCCTCCACGCCCCATGCAGGACAAACTCACCCTGATGATCCCCGGCCCCACGCCCGTGCCGGAAACCGTTCTGCAGGCCCTTGGGCGCCATCCGATCGGCCACCGCAGCGCCGACTTTCAGAAGATCGTCAAGCGCACCACGGAACAGCTGCAGTGGTTGCATCAGACCAAACATGACGTGCTGGTGATCACCGGCAGCGGCACCGCCGCCATGGAGGCGGGGATCGTGAACACCCTGAGCAAGGGGGATCGGGTGCTCTGCGGGGACAACGGCAAATTCGGGGAGCGCTGGGTGAAGGTGGCGAAGGCCTATGGCCTCGATGTGCAGGTGATCAAGGCCGAATGGGGCCAGCCCCTCGATCCGGAGGCCTTCCGAGCAGCCCTTGAGGCCGATGGGGAGAAGGCCATCAAAGCGGTGATCCTCACCCATTCGGAAACCTCCACCGGGGTGATCAACGATCTGCAGACCATTGCCCAGCACGTGCGCGCGCACGGCACGGCCCTCACCATTGCCGACTGCGTGACGAGCCTGGGGGCCACTGATGTGCCCATGGATGCTTGGGGGATCGATGTGATCGGCTCCGGTTCCCAGAAGGGCTACATGATGCCGCCGGGCTTGAGCTTTGTGGCCATGAGCGAGAGGGCCTGGGCCGCCTACGAGCGCTCCGACCTGCCAAAGTTCTACCTGGACCTGGGTAAGTATCGCAAATCCGCGAAGGCTGACAGCAATCCCTTCACCCCGGCCATCAACCTCTATTTCGCCCTGGAGGCCGCCCTGGAGATGATGGAAAAAGAGGGGCTGCAAGCGATCTTCGCCCGCCACGCCCGCCATCAGCGCGCCGCCACAGCCGCCATGAAGGCCATCGGGCTGCCCCTGTATGCCGCCGAGGGGCATGGGAGCCCCGCCATCACCGCCGTGGCTCCGGAAGGGATCGATGCGGAAGTGCTGCGCAAGGAGGTGAAAAATCGCTTCGACATCCTGCTGGCCGGCGGCCAAGACCACCTCAAGGGACACGTCTTCCGCATCGGCCACCTGGGCTTCGTCTGCGACCGCGACATCCTCACCGCCGTGGCGGCCATTGAAGCCACCCTGCAGGACCTCGGGCTTGGGAAGGTGGCCACGGGGGCAGGGGTTGCGGCGGCGGCGGCAGCCCTAGCGGGCTGACCCGAAGCTGCAGGGGCCTCCGAGAGACCCCTGCTAGCATTAATCCAGCGAAGCAGGAGGAGGGATTTAGCGAGTCTTTCCACTCACAAATTCATCAAATCTTGCTTTCTGCGGGTGTAATTCAGTGGTAGAATGTCAGCTTCCCAAGCTGAACGTCGCCGGTTCGAGTCCGGTCACCCGCTTAGTCCAAAAACTGCTCAATCGCCAAGGCCCCACCGAATCCCCGTTCAAGGTTGCGCTTCTTCGATCCTGAAACCGGAGCGGATGGCTGAGGGGGTAGAAGGCTGGGGCCGACCCGGCTCCCAGATCATCACCTGCAGAGCGCCCTGCACTTTGGGTTCAAACTGGGTGCGCCACCCCGAGGCCCAGACGATCAGCACGTTGCCGTTGATCAGTCGCCACGTCCCCCCAGCCAGCGGATCGATGGCATTGAAGGCCAGGCCGTTGGACATCAGGCTCACGGTGGTAAGCGGCAGCGTCGCCTGGGCCGGCTGGATGCGGTAAACCCCCACCGCAGCAGCCATCGCTCCCGTCAGCTGCACCGCCTTCCCATGGTTGGTCGGCGGGCCAAGTCGGCTCATCCCAGGAGCCCAGGACCACTGCACCGGGCCTGCCGGCCCCGTGAGGATCACATCACTCCAGCCGTCGCCGTAGTCGATTCGCACGCCGTTGCCCCAGAGTTGCCAGCGGCCCTGTTCGAAGAGCTGGTTCGCACGCAGTTGGGTGGCACCCGCCAGGGGCACCCCATCCACGCCACTGGTGCTGAGGGCCCGTCCGTCGGGGGTGAGCCGCACGTTGAAGAGATTGTTGGCGTTATCCACCAAAGCCCACACACCCAGGAGGCGCTGCCGCTGCTCCGTCTGTTCGGCAACGACCAGCCGCTGTAACGGTGGTTCCGCAGCCTGCAATCCGCCTGAAAAGGAGCCAAGCAGAAGCAAGAAAAGGGGCAGACGGCTCAACCGACAGGCAATGGCTCTGGGGAGCATGTTTCAAACACAGAACAACCCCTGTTAAACCACAGCACCAAAAAGTCGGCCCACCAGAGCCGTCAGCCCCAGGGCCAACGCCCCCCACACAAGCATGCGGGCGGCGGCCCGCCAGATCGGAGCCCCACCCGCATGGGCCGCCAGGGCCCCCAAGGCGGCAAGCACGATCAAGGCCACCACGGTGGTGGCCTGGGCAATCTGCCCGGCGGGACTGAGCAGGATCATCAGCACAGGGCACAGAGCCCCCAGGCAAAAGCTGCCAGCCGAGGCGAGGGAGGCCTGAATCGGACGGGCCCGAAGGGCGTCCGTGATTCCGAGTTCGTCGCGGGCATGGGCGCCGAGGGCATCGTGCAAGGTCAGCTGTTCGGCCACCAGGCGAGCCAGATCGCGCGACAACCCCCGCTCCACATAGATGCCCGTGAGTTCCTCCAACTCTCCCGAAGGATTGGCCACCAGTTCCTGCCGCTCGCGGGCCAGGTCGGCCTGCTCCGTATCCGCCTGACTCTGCACGGATACAAATTCGCCTGCGGCCATGGAGGCCGCCCCGGCCACCGTTGCCGCCAATCCAGAGAGAAGGATGGCGGGCCGAGTCGCCCCGGACGCCGCAATTCCCACCACCAGACTGGCCACGGAGATCGCCCCATCGTTCGCGCCCAGCACCATGGCCCGGAGCCAGCCGATGCGATGGGTGGTGTGGCGTTCGCGGTGGCGGTGGGCTGGATGCATGTGCCCTGAATCCTGGGTTCCCTCTCTAACGGGGCTTGATCAATTGCAAAACCTGAGGCCCAAGGCCTCCAGCACGTCGCTCACAATCCAGGGCTTGCAAAATCAGCCGCGCCGCGGCGGAGAGATCTCCCGCATCTGCACTCTCCCTGGCTTGCCGATCACAAACCTCTGCACGATGGAGCAGATGGTGGCGATCTGACGATTCCAGGGGGGCCGCAGGATGATGAGTCGTGCAGCGCGCGGGTGGGGAAGGAACAGTTGGCGTACTAAGGGCGGCCATAACAACGCGTGGTCGCGGCGAATGAATCTGACGAACGGTTGAATCTGAACGGATGAATCCGGGTGGATGAATCCGAGGATTCAAAGATGGCTTGGCCGAGGCCTATCCTCCGCAAGCCGGTGTCAAAAGACATTTTTATCTTAATGCGCTTCGCACAAAAAAGCAGCCTTTATTTCTCAAGCTCTCTTCGCCGAAATGAAACTCTCTTTCCCGTAGGTGCCCCTAGGTGCCAGGCTCCTCCCGATTTTCGCCGAGTTTGGCAATTTCTTCGCGCAGCTGGCTGGAACGGAGCGCATCCCCACGGGTCAGGGCAATGGCGAGAGCAAATTGGAGCTTTTCCAATTGGTGCTCTCCTTCCATCGGCAAGGGATGGCAAGAGTTGGAACGGGTAGCTGTTGCAGATCCCTGGCGACCCCCCTGATGACTGGCGGTGCAGGAGGGAGGGGTTGGAGGAAAAGACATTGTTGCTTTCTTCCCATTTTGACACCTCTCACCAGGGGTGGCGAGGCCAGAGGGGGTGTCAAGCCACGTCTTCCAAAGCGTCGTCCAGCCCATCCAACCCGTCGTCCTCCAGATGGGAATGGGCCGCCAAGGGTGTGACCTCCTTCACAAGAGCAGGCTGCTCCTCAAGCGAATCCGCAGCCAGGAGCTCCCGACAATCCCGAAGAAGTTGATCCACGTTGGCCAGGCTGGCGAGCTGCTCAGACGACAGGCTCTCCTCGTCTTCTGGCTTGGAGAGATGGTCCTCAAGTCCGGCAAGTCGCTGTTCGAGCTGCACCACCCGTTGGGAGAGGGCATGAATGGTCTGGGCCAGATCTTCCGTGTGCCTGGTGATGCGGAAGGAAACCGATGACGCGGTCATGAGATTTTTGCAGTCTTGGGCGAATAACAACACAGGACCTTGCCTTCCTCAAGCGGGCCGGGGGAGGTCCCAGCAAACTTGGTGGTGCCCCTTCACCACACGCATGAACCTTCTCTGGCCGTTGCTGCTCTACGCCTCAGCAGGCTGTGCAGCGGGATTGCTGGCGCTGCGCACGGGCATCCCTGCGGCCCCCCTTGCCGGAGCTTTGCTGGGTGCGGGGCTGTTGAGCATGAGTGGCCGCGTGGAGATCGCCCAATGGCCTGCGGGAACCCGCACGCTGCTGGAAATTGCCATCGGCACGGTGATCGGCACCACCCTCACCAGCAGCACCGTTGTCGAATTGCGGCATCTCTGGCGACCCGCCCTGTTGATCACCGTCACGCTGGTCCTCACCGGTTTGGTAGTTGGGCTGTGGTGCAGCCGATTGCTTGGCATTGATCCCGTAATCGCCCTGCTCGGCGCCGCTCCTGGAGGCATCAGTGGCATGAGCTTGGTAGGCGCGGAATTCGGGGTTGGGGCCGCCGTGGCCGCCCTACATGCCCTGCGGTTGATCACCGTGCTGCTGGTGCTCCCCCTGGTGGTGCGGTTGATCGCGCCTGGCACGGGGCCGGGCCTGCCGCCAGGGGGATGAAACACCCCTGCACCCTGGACAGATCCCCTGGACTCGATAGGTTGAGCCCTCATTTTTGTCCAGCCATGGTCCCCAGGTTCCTCCGGCCCCTCAGGCTTGGTCCATCCTTTTTGGCCATGATCTTCGGTGTGGGCGCAGCGGGACTGGGGGGTGGACCTGGCGCCCTGGCCCAGGCCGAATCCCCCGGGGTCAAGGGAGCCCAGGTGTACTGCTACATGCGCGGCAGCGGCAACAGTCATGAGGTGAGTTGGGCCGCGGCCTACTCCTTGATCAAGCGGCAGAGCGCCAGCATGTTCAAGACCTCCCCCACCCACGCCGCCGTCATGATCACCGAGGCGGTGGTGCAGAACCCGAACACCTTCCCCAACTGCGGCCGTTACCTTGGCGATCTCTACAGCTCCCGGGTGGTGACCAAGGGTGAGGTCCCTGCCGCCAGCGAGGGTCCCACAGCCCTACCGGTCCAGCCGAGCAGCCAAGCTGGTCAAGGTGGCATGACACGCGGTGAGCGCTTCGGTAACTGAACCCAGTGGTGCAACCCTGACCCGGCCCTTCTTGCTGGTTTCCCTGCTTCTGGTGGCGGTGGGGCTCGTTGGTTGTGCGGAGGAGCCCCTCCCCAAGGCCAAACCGAATCGGGAGGATTGCCTGCGGGGGCTGGAGATGAGCAAGCTCAAAGACGCCATCGCCCGTTGCGATGAGGTGGTGGCGGCCTACCCCATGGATCCCTTTCCTCTAAATGAGAGGTTTTTGCTCCATACCCTCAACCAGGACAGCCCAGCGGCCTGCCGAGACATCCTGCGGGCCCAGGCCCTGGCCCAGACAGCGAAACCAGGCACGGTGGATGAGCTGCTGCGGCAGGACCTAAAGCTCCGTCTCGCCAGCTGCCACCCCCCCCGGAAGGGCCCTCAGCAGCGCTCGAGCCACTGACGAATCTTCTGCGGAAGTTCCTTTCGGGCCCGCGCTCGTGCGGGCGTGAACACCTCCAAAATCCTCGCCGACTTGCTGGCCAGTAAGTCATCCACCAGCTGATCGGCCACTCCAAGCTGCATCCAGTGGCTCGTCAGGCTGGAGCCCATGCCAATCCGGTGGCAGCGATCCTCGGCCTGTTCGGCCTCTCCGGGCGTCCAGGGCCGCTCCACCAGGACGACATGCCGGGCCCGGTGAAGGGTGAAGCCCAATCCCCCTGTCCCAAAGGTGGCGATCAGGACGGGTCTCCGCCCCTGCTGAAAGGCATCCACCAGGAACTGGCGTTGGCGGGGCGGCACTCCACCGGTGAGGGTCACCGGATCCCGCCCCTGCCAGGTGAGCGCCGCCGCCAGGGCCCGGGCGGTGGACACAAACCCGGTGAATACCACCACGGCTTCCCCTTGGGCCATCAGCTCAGCCACCAGGGCCACCACGGCGGCCACCTTGGCCTGGGAACCGATTTGCCGGAGGGCCGTGAAGATCGCCAGGGTTTCCGCGTCGCTTCGCACCAACCCCTGGGCCACCCGCTTCCGGTAGTCGGACACGGCGGCGTCCACCAGCCTCTGAAACTGGTGCGCCTCCGCTGGCGGAAGCTCCACCGGGTGAGTGCGCCGGTGCTTGGGCGGAAGATCCAGGCATTGTTGCTTGGTGCGCAGCAACACCAGGGGCCGCACGAGGCGGTGCAACTCCTCCAACCGGGTGGCCCCCTGGGCGTCCCAGTGGCGCGAACCCCGCTGCTCCCGCCAGTGCCCGTGGCAATACAAGGTTTCATAGCGTCGCTGATCCGCAGCCAGGGGATGGCCAATGGCCGCCAGCAGAGGAAAGAGCTGCACCGGCCGACCATTGGTCATGGGGGTGCCGGTGAGCAACCAGGCGGCCCGCAACCGGGGATGGCGGGCCAACCTGAGAAACGCTTGGGTGCGCCTGGCCGAGAGGTTCTGGGCGAAGTGAGCCTCATCGGCCAGCAGGACACAACCTGCAGGGGGCAACTCCCTGGGCAGGCGCGCCCAGCTGTGAAGCTCCAGGGCCAGCCCAAGGGCCAAGGCCTCCTGCCGCCAGTGGGGATGCAATCCGGCCGGCACCACCACCACCACCCGGCAATCAGCCAGGCGCACCATCGCCCGAGCCGCGGCCAAGGCGGTGAGCGTTTTACCCAGACCCATGGCATCAGCCAGCACCGCCCCTCGGCGAGCCAACAACCAACGGGCTCCAGCGCGTTGGTGGGCATACAGGGTGCGGCCGTCCTCCAGGGGATCATGGAGCGCAGCCGCCGCCACCAGCTCTCGATGGGTGGGCAAGGGGGGGAGGGGCTGATCCAGCCATTCACACCACTGCTGCAGTTCGGCCGTCTGGGGAAACCGCCCATGGAGGGCTTGTTTCAGCACAGCTGCGGCCTCCAGGGGAAACTGCCAGCAGCCCAGGGAGGCTTGCCAACGGCCGGCTGGACGGAGGGTGCCGAGCTGGGCAAAGGTGACCGGATCGAAGGGCAGGACGACCTCGATCAGACCTGAGGCCCCAAGCCGCATCTCCACAGCGTTGCCCCGGCGGGTGAGCAAACAGAAAAACAGCAGTCAGCGACACATTGCCAGAGGAAACACCAGGGGCAAAATTTCGTTCAACTGAGGCATCGGCATGCTGGCCAGGGATGGTGTTTTCCTGGAAGACCTCTGCCCCAAATCCCACGCCCGTCGCTGGCGCCATTCCCTTCACCACCTCACGGGTCGTTGCTGCCTGTACTGCGGCCACCCGTCCCAATCGATCGACCACATCCGACCCCAAAGCCTGGGGGGACTGAGCGTCACAGAAAACTGTGTGCCTGCCTGCCTGCGCTGCAACGGGAGCAAGGGAGACCACGAAGCCTTCCACTGGTATCGCCGCCAGACCTTCTACGACCCAAGACGGGCCATGGCCTTAAAAGCCTGGACAGAAGGGGATTTGCGGCTGGCCCAGCGCCTTTTGGCCTGGAGCAAGCCCAAGGAGCGCCCCGACCAAGGCCACCCTGAGGCCGTGGAGACGTCACACCCTCACCAGACCCGACAGGCCAACTCACCCCTATGGCGATGGCAGATCGCCTCCTGATCGTGGGGCCGCTCGGGCGCCACCAGCAAGGCAGCGGCCACCAGAACGGCCGCCAGAAATAAGGGGACCCCTGAGCGGGTTCCCACTCCGCGCCCCATTCCGCCAGGACGTCCGGCGTTCTGGCGTGTCCCCCGCCTGGGCTGGGAGGACCAGCAGCCTGCGGGTGCAGAGCCCACCTGGGGGACCAGGGAGATCGGGGCGGGCAACAGAATGGACGGAAGCAGGGCGGCCATGGATCAGCGAAGCACTAATACAAATGTACTGTCAACATGGAATCCCGTCAACTGTGCGGGGGAAGTGGGCCGCATGCTCATTTTTGGAGGCGGGTACACGGGCCTGAGATTCGGGAGCGCCTTGAACGCCATGGGCGTTCCCGTGACCCTCACCCACCGACAACCCTCCCCGCCCCCTGCCCTCGATCCCGAGCATTGGGTTCGCTTTGATTCCTCCACAGGATTTCTTCCAGCAGCGCAAGACCTGGAAGGGGTGAGCCATGTGCTGGTGACCATCCCACCGGATGGAACCGGCAACGATCCCGTCCTCCCCCTCCTTCGGACGTTCCGGTTGGCTCCCAGGTGGGTGGGCGTGCTCTCAACGACGGGGGTCTATGGAGACCACGGGGGCCGGTGGGTCGATGAAAGGAGCCCCCTGAAACCCGCTGAAGGGCGCAGCCAGGCCAGGCTGACCTGCGAAGAGGGCTGGCGCAAGAGCTCCCTCCCGGTGCAGGTGTTCAGGCTGCCGGCGATCTACGGGCCAGGACGCAGCCCCTTCCAGGCCCTCAGGGACGGCAAGGCCCGCCTGATTCACAAGCCTGGCCAGGTGTTTTCCAGAATCCACGTGGATGACATCGTGGGTGCCCTTCTGCACTGCCTGGCCCTGCCCGCCACGGATCGACCCACCACCCTCAACCTGGCGGATCAGGAACCCTGTCCCTCCAGTGAAACCCTCAGCTACGCCGCCCATCTGCTGGGATGCAAATTACCCCCCGTGGAGCGCTTCACAGATGTGGCCAACACCATGAGCCCGATGGCCAGGAGTTTCTGGATGGAAAATCGCCGGGCCGACAGCCGCCTGCTGCGCGAACAACTGGGATACCAGCTGAGCTACCCCTCCTACCGGGAGGGCTACCGGGAGGGTTGCGGGGCCGACTGGGAGCCAGACTGAGGTTCCCCCAGGGAAGGCATGTTGAGATCCTGACCGATCCGACGCCAATCAATCAGCAGCCACCCCCTTTCCAGCCCCTTTCCCAGCCCCACCAGCAACAGCCCCACCAGCAGCCACCGGATCATGGGTGACCCTTCCATAGGAACCCCTCCATCGAAACCCAAGTCCTCCCCCCTTGTCATTGCCCTGGGTGACCCTGCGGGCATTGGTCCTGAAGTGGTGTTGAAAGCCCTGGCTTGGCCTGGGCTGGCCCGCAGGCCCGTGGTGATCGTGGGCTGCCGCAGATGGCTGGAGGACACCCACGCCACCCTCCGACAGCTAAGCGACGCCCCCCTGGCCGATCCCGCGGACCTGATGGTGGTCGATCTGCCCCTGGAGGAACCGGTGACGGTGGGTGAGGGGTCGGCAGCCTCCGGTGCGGCGAGTTTTCGCTGGCTCACCCGGGCCCAGGAGCTGGTGCAGGGAGGAACCGGGCACGCCCTGGTGACCGGGCCCATTGCCAAGGCGTCTTGGCATGCCGCCGGCCACGCCTATCCGGGCCAAACGGAACGTCTGGCGGAGCTCTGCGGCGTTGCCCAGGCCTCCATGCTCTTCACCGCCCGGCCAGCCCAGGGACCCTGGCGGTTCAACACCCTGCTGGCCACTACCCACATCCCCCTGGTCCGGGTACCCGCCGCCTTGAGCCCCGATCTTGTGAACCTGCAGCTGGATCGCCTGCTGGCGTTCTGCCAGCGGTTCCAGCCCGAGCCCCGGCTGGTGGTGGCGGGGCTGAACCCCCACGCGGGAGAAGCGGGGGCCCTGGGAGACGAGGAGCACACCTGGCTGGAGGCCTGCCTCAAGCGCTGGCAGGCACGCCACCCAGAGGTGCGGCTCGAGGGTCCGCTGCCGCCGGACACCTGCTGGTTGGAGGCGGGCCTGGCCTGGCAGGAGCAGACCATGGGGCCCGACGGATTCCTGGCGCTCTATCACGACCAGGGGTTGATCCCCGTCAAGCTTTTGGCCTTTGACCGGGCAGTGAACACCACCCTGGGGCTTCCTTTCCTGCGCACCTCACCAGACCACGGAACGGCCTTCGCGATCGCTGGACGGGGCGTGGCCCGCAGCGCAAGCATGGTGGCCGCGCTGGAAACGGCCTGGGAGCTCGGTTGAGGGAGCGTGGTCGGCGGGGGGGATCCTCAGGGACGGATGCGCATCAGCACCTGCCCGAACTCCACAGGGGTTCCACTGTCCACAAGGATCTCAACAACCTCGCCGGCCACCTCGCTCTCCAGCTCATTCATGAGCTTCATGGCTTCGAGAATGCAGACGGTTTGGCCGGCTTTGATGCGGGTGCCTAATTCCACGAAGGGGTCTTCGCCAGGGGCAGGGGATCGGTAAAACGTGCCCACCATCGGGGCCGTGATCGCCTGGAGGTCACTGCGGCTGGCGGCAGCGGCCGGGGGCGGGGAGGGGGCGGGAGGGGGCACCTCCGGGGGGGCTTCGGGAGCGGTAGGCAGAGCGGTGGCCGGCACGGCCATCACACTGGCGGGTAGGTTGCGACGGACCTCCAGGCGGAAGTCTTCTCCTTCCAGTCGAAATTCCTGGATATCGCTCTTACTCAGCTGGTCCAGCAGATCGCGCAGTTGACCGTGGTCGAGTTGCATGGCCATCAGGACTCCCGGCCCAGATAGGAGTCTGAGCGAGTATCCACTTTAATTTTGTCCCCGATCGAGATGAAGAGGGGCACCATCACCTGAGCACCTGTTTCAAGGATGGCTGGTTTGGTGCCACCGGTTGCCGTATCTCCTTTGACGCCAGGGTCGGTCTGGGTGATTTCCAGCACCACGGAATTGGGAAGCTCCACCTCCAGGGGCTTGTCGTTCCAGGAGACAACGCTGACCTCCATGCCCTCCTTGAGGTACTTGCGCTGGTCGCCGATCTGGGCGGCGGTGAGGCGGGTCTCCTCGTAGCTGCCCATATCCATGAAGACATAGTCATCGCCCTCCATGTAGGTGTGCTGGAGGGTCGCCTTCTCCAGCAACGCCTGGGGGACCGTCTCGCCAGCCCGGAAGGTCTTCTCGACCACATTTCCACTCTGCACGGCCTTCAGCTTGGTGCGCACAAAGGCCGAACCCTTCCCGGGCTTGACATGCAAGAACTCGACGACGCGCCAGACCTGGCCATCCAGCTCAATCGAAGTGCCCGTGCGGAAGTCGTTGCTGGAGATCATTCCGGCGGATCAAATCCGAGGAATTGTACGTCTGGCTACCAGGCCTCTCCGACGCTGCCGGCGGGCCATCGGCCGGCCCGGCACGGGCGTTTGTGCCAGAGTCCGCTGAGTCATGCGCTTCACCATGGGCTGGAGATGGCTTAGAACCGGCTCCTGGGCCGGAGGGGCGGTCGCCTCCACCCCCGCGTCGGCCGTTGGGCTCACCCTGCGGCTGCTGGGAGCCTGCCTGGTGGCCTTACTGCTGGTGCCGGGCGCCTGGGCAGCCCTGCCGCAGGGCAACGCTGTGAAGGATCCCGAGGCGATCCTGCGCAACGCTCTGCCCATTGACGCCCCGCAGCTGCAGGATCTGCAGCATCGACTGGAAGCCACCAGCGACGACCTGCGGGCCAAGCGCTGGAAAGCTCTGGCCAGCGCGGTGACCCGCAGCCAGTCGCTGCTGACGAGCAAGCGGGCCGCCATCTTGGAGCGCTTCACCCCAGAGGACCAGGCCACGGCGTCCGAGCTGCTCGACCAGCTCGAGATCCAGCTGCGCGATGTGGCCATGGCTGCTGAAGCCCAGGATCGCGATACCTTCCTAGTGAGTCGACGCGCCGCCCTGGCGACCATCGGCAGCGCAGAGGCCCGCCTCGTGGGCGCCTTCCCGTTCACGATCCCGGCTGAATTTGATGCCCTGCCGAGGCTGCTGGGGCGGGCCACGGTGAGCATCAGCACCAACAAGGGGAACCTCATCGCCGTGATCGACGGCTACAACGCGCCGCTCACAGGAGGAGCCTTCGTGGATCTGGTGCAACGGAAGTTCTATGACGGGCTTCCCTTCACACGGGCCGAGGATTTCTACGTGCTCCAAACCGGCGATCCAAAGGGCGACGCCATGGGCTACGTGGATGCGAAAACCGGCCAGGAGCGGCATGTGCCGCTGGAGATCCGGATCGCCGGCGATGCGGAGCCGATTTACAACGAAACCTTCGAGGACGTGGGCCGCTATAAGGCGGAACCTGTGCTTCCCTTCGCCACCTACGGCACACTGGGCTGGGCCCACTCCGACGAGCATCTCGATGACGGATCGTCGCAGTTCTTCTTCTTCCTGTATGAGCCGGAGCTCACCCCGGCCGGCCTCAATCTGGTGGATGGTCGCAACGCGGCCTTTGGATATGTGGTGGAGGGCAAGGACGTGCTCGAAGAACTTGGCGTCGATGACCGGATCGTCTCCGCCCGGGTGATCGAAGGGGCTGACAACCTCAGGCCCCACGCCTGATCAGAGCCATGGGGGAGACCCTGGCGGACCTGGGTGAGTGGGAGCTGATCCGCCGGCTCGGGGCCTTTGCGCCGCCTGGTCAGTTCACCGATGATGCCGCCCTGCTTCCTCTCGGGGCCGTCGCAGACCCGGGTGCGGCGGGCAGAGACCCCGGCGGCACGCACGGGACCCTGGTGCTCACCACCGATGTACTGGTGGAGGGCATCCACTTCAGCGACACCACCACCGAACCTGCTGATGTGGGCTGGCGGGCAGCGGCGGCCAACCTCTCGGACCTGGCGGCGATGGGCTGCCGGCAGGGCATGGGGATCACGGTGGGGCTCGTTGCGCCGACGAACACGCCATGGTCCTGGGTGGAGGGGGTCTATCAGGGGATCGGCGAGGCCCTGCGGAGGCATGGCGGCGTGGTGCTGGGCGGCGACTGCAGCGGGGGATCGCAGCGGTTGCTGGCGATCACGGCGCTGGGACTCCTGAGCGGGGAAGCGGGCCCGATCCGGCGCAGCGACGGCCTGCCCGGCGACCTGCTGGTGTGCACGGGGCCCCACGGGCTGAGTCGGCTCGGCCTAGCGCTGCTGCAGTCCGACCCCAGGCGCGATCTGGCCGACGACGCGGCAGCTACGGATGCAGGCGGGCTGGCGGGCCTGGATTCGACCCTGGTGCAGCGTGCGATCCAGGCCCACCGGCGCCCCGTGCCCCGCTTCGACGCGGTGCGGGCGCTGGGCGGCTGCCGGCCCGCCGGGCATTCCTGGCGAGTGGGCGGCTGCGACAGCAGCGATGGGCTGGCGGCGGCGGTGGCGACAATCGCAGCGGCGAGCGGCTGCGCGGCCCGGCTGGAACGGAAGAGGCTGCCCCTGGATCCCGCCATGGCGGGCCTGCCCCAGGCCCAGGCCTGGTGCCTGGGCGGCGGCGAGGACTTCGAGCTGGTGCTGGCCCTGGAGCCCGCCTGGGCGTGGGCGCTGGTGGCGGCCCTGCCGGGTAGTGGCGTGATCGGCGCTCTGGTGGGGGGGCCGAAGGGCGATCTGCACTGGAGCGAGGGAGACTCCGTGGCGGTCAGTGGCTATCGCCATTTCACCTGAAGTGAGCCTGGGGAGGGCTCAGGACCAGCGCAGGCTCACTTCCAGTTTTTCGCCACAATCTCCGCCAGATCGACAACGCGCTGGCTGTAGCCCCACTCGTTGTCGTACCAGGCAATTACCTTCACCATGTTGCCACCCATCACCAGGGTGAGCTCGGAATCCACGATGGTGGATTCATCGGTGCCGGCATGGTCGGAGGACACCAGGGGCAGGTCGCAGTACTTGATGATCCCCTTCATGCCGTTCTCAGCAGAGGCCTTGAGCACGTTGTTCACCTCGTCCTTGGTGGTGTCCCGGCTGATTTCCAGCACCATGTCCACCACCGACACGTTGGGGGTGGGCACCCGCAGGGCGATGCCGTTGAGCTTGCCCTTCACCGGCGGATACACCAGAGCCACCGCCTTGGCGGCGCCGGTGCTGGTGGGAACGATGTTGACCGCGGCGGCGCGGGCCCGGCGCAGGTCGCGGTGGGAAGCATCGAGGATCCGCTGGTCACCCGTGTAGCTGTGGGTGGTGGTCATCGTGCCCTTGACGATGCCGAAGTTCTGATCAAGCACCTTGACCAACGGCGCCATGCAGTTGGTGGTGCAACTTGCATTGCTGAGGATGTCCCAGTCTTCGTGGCGGTACTGATCCGCATTCACGCCCACCACAAAGGTGCCCACCCGCTCCCCCTTACCGGGAGCCGTGAGGATGACTTTCTTGGCACCAGCTTCGAAGTGCTTGCTGGCTCCCACATCATCATTAAAAACACCCGTGGATTCGATCACCAGATCCACACCCCAATCCTTCCAGGGCAGGTTGGCTGGATTGCGGTCGTAGAACACCTTGATCTCTTTCCCATTCACGCTGATGGAGTTGTCCGTGTAGGTAACATCCACGCCCCGCAGCGGACCCAGCATGGAGTCGTATTTGAGCAGGTGAGCGTTAGTGGAGGTATCTCCGGAACCATTCAGGCCAACAATTTCAAGGTTGGTATTGGCCCCCCGGCTTAGCCAGCAACGCATGAAATTGCGACCAATTCGGCCAAATCCATTGATCGCAACGCGCAGGGCCATGGCAGGGAAAGCGGCGAGAACCGCTCGGCAAGGGGATTTCGGCAAGCGATCATACAGAAATCAGGTTCTCCCCAACCCCGTCGCTAGGGGGCTGGCACCCGAGCGGGGGACGATGCGAAGCAACTCGTAAAACACAAGGGGGGGCACGCCGGAGCGTTTCGCCCTATTTTCGGCTGAATCTCGGTAACGCTCTTGGACCTTGTGCTCGATCGCGATCAGCCCCTCCACTTCGTTGGGGTTGGTGGCATCGGCATGTCGGCACTGGCCGGAATCCTTGTGGAGCGTGGCTTTGCCGTCAGCGGCTCGGACCCCAAGCCCTCGGCGGTGCTCAGCCGGCTGGCCGATCGGGGGGTAAGGGTGTTCCAGGAGCAGAGCGGCGCCACCATCCACAGCCTGCTGGGGAATGGGAGCCAGCCCCCCTTGGTGGTACTGAGCTCAGCGGTGCGGGACACCAATGAGGAGGTGGCGGAAGCACGCCGCCAGGGGCTGGGCCTCTGTCATCGCTCCGATGTGCTGGCCGCCCTGATCAACAATCAACCCTCCATCGCCGTGGCCGGAAGCCACGGGAAAACCACCACCAGCACCCTGATCGCCACCCTGTTGGAGGCAACGGGTCAAGACCCCACAGCAGTCATCGGCGGCATCGTGCCTGCCTTCGGCAGCAATGGCCGGCAGGGCTCGGGCCGCCTCCTGGTGGCCGAAGCGGACGAATCCGACGGCTCCTTGGTGAAATTCAGCCCAACCCTGGCGCTCCTCACCAACATCGAGCTGGATCACACCGACCATTACCCCAACCTGCAGACGCTGATCGATACGCTCAAACGCTTCAGCGATGGCAGCGGCGCCTTGCTGGCCAACCGGGACTGCCCGATCCTCCGGGAGTACTTCCAGGCGGATGCCTGGTGGTCGACCCAGGACCCCGACCATGCCGACTACGCCGCCCTAGCCCTTCAGGAAAGGGGTGACGGCACCACGGCCGCCTACTACGAACGAGGCGAGCAGATCGGCACCCTGGAGGTCCCCCTTCCAGGACGCCACAACCTCAGCAATGTCACCGCCGCCCTAGCGGCCTGCCGGCTGGAAGGGGTTCCCTTCGCCGACCTGCGCCGGGCCATCGGCAACCTCAAGGCTCCCGGTCGACGCTTTGACTGTCGGGGGATGTGGCATCAGCGGATCGTGGTGGACGACTACGCCCATCACCCCAGCGAAGTGGCCGCCACCCTGGCCATGGCCCGTCTGATGGTGGAGAGCGGTCGCAGCCCCCTGCCGTCCCAGCCCCAGCGTTTGCTCGCGGTGTTTCAACCCCACCGCTACAGCCGAACCGCCCAGTTCCTGAGCGAATTCGCCGAGGCCCTTGCCCTGGCGGACACCGTGATCGTGGCCCCGCTGTACAGCGCGGGGGAGGCCCCGATTGAGGGCGTCTCCAGCGAGGCATTGGCTGCCGCCGTGAAGGCCATCGCCCCCTCGGTGCCCGTGCGGGCCGCGGCCAACCTGGACCAGTTGACGGACCAGGTGGCCGCCTGCAGCGAACCAGGAGATCTGGTACTGGCCATGGGGGCCGGGGATGTGAACAGTCTTTGGGAGCGCCTCAGCACCCACGGCGACCCGGGGCGCCCAGCGGCCCTGGTGCTGTGAGCGGAGCGCCATGAGAGTCCCCCCAGGCGCCGTCAAGCAGGGGGTGCCCCTGCGGGACTTCACCACCTGGCGGGTGGGCGGTCCGGCCGAGTGGTTCGGCGAACCCGGCAGCTCAGAAGAGTTGATCCAGCAGGCCTCCTGGGCCATCAGCGAGGGTCTGCCCTTTCGCTGCATCGGTGCCGGCTCCAACCTGCTCATCGCCGATGGGGGACTCCCCGGCCTCACCCTCTGCAGCCGAAGGCTTCAAGGCAGCGTGCTGGAAGATGGCGAGGGGTGGGTTGAGGCAGAGGCCGGGGAACCCATCCCCACCCTGGCTCGCAAGGTGGCGCGGAGCGGCCTCAGTGGCCTGGAGTGGAGCGTTGGAATCCCTGGCACCGTGGGGGGGGCTGTGGTCATGAATGCGGGGGCCCAGGGGGGCTGCACCGCCGAGTGGCTCCATTCCGTACGGGTGATCGACCCGGCCCGACCCGGCGATCCATTCACCCTCCTGGCCAGCGAGCTGAATTTCGCCTATCGCCACAGCCGGTTGCAGGAGGAGCCCCTGCTGGTCCTGTCCGCCCGGTTCCGACTGGAACCAGGCCACGAGCCCGCCACGGTGACCGCCCGCACCAGCGCCAATTTGCACAGCCGCACCAGCACCCAGCCCTACCAGCAGCCCAGCTGTGGCAGCGTGTTTCGCAACCCCGAGCCCCAGAAGGCTGGGCGCCTGATCGAGGGACTGGGGCTCAAGGGGCTGCAGGTGGGTGACGCCCAAGTGTCGCCCCTCCACGCCAACTTCATCGTGAACCTGGGGGCGGCTACCGCCACCGACATCGATCAATTGATCGAGATGGTGCAGGAAAGCGTCTGGAACGCCCACTCCATCCCCCTGCATCCCGAGGTGAAACGTCTTGGCTTCCAGGTGGGCGCCGAGGGAGGGTCTTGAGGGACCTACCCTGAACCAGACTTTTCTTCTCCTCCTGGCGCCATGGCTGGCTTTGGACTTCCCAACTTCGGTCAGCTGACCGAAGCTTTCCGCAAGGCTCAGCAGATTCAGCAGGACGCCCAGAAACTGCAGGAAGAGCTCGATGCCATGGAACTGGAGGGTCGGAGCGAAGATGGACGTGCCAGCGTGTGGCTCTCGGGCAACCAGCTGCCCCTGAAGGTTCAGGTGGATCCCTCCCTGTTGGGGGAAGGTCAGAGCGCGGTTGAGGGTGCGGTGTTTGAAGCCCTCAAGGCGGCCTACGACCTCTCTACCAACACCATGCGGGAGAGGATGGACACCCTCACCGGAGGCCTGGAACTCAATCTTCCAGGCCTGGGGGGCTGATTTCCCCCTGGCGCTGGAGCTGACGACGGCGTCGGGACGCCTGGCGCAAGGCCGTTTCTCCGGAACGGCCCGATCCCGATGGGAGCGAGCCAGTTTCCACCTCGGCCAGACATTGGCGATAGAGGGCGTGGCGGGGCCAGCCCTCCCCGATGGCGCAGCCTGATTCACCGCTGTGCAGGCAATCGGCAAAACGGCAGGGCTGATGGGCCTGGGCCCGCAACTCCGGAAAACAGCGCACCAGCTCTGAAGGGGTGGATGGCAGGGCGGGGCGGTTGAAGCCAGGGGTGTCGGCCAGGAGGGCATCGGGGTGGCCCGGGAGCGACACCAGCTCCACGTGGCGGGTGGTGTGCCGGCCCCGCTGCAGACGGCCGGAGACAGGAGCCACCCTGAGGGCCAGCCCAGGCACCAGGGCATTCAGCAAGCTGCTCTTGCCCACTCCTGAAGGACCACAGAGCACGGAGATCCCTGGCCGGGCAAGGTGCTGGGCCAGGGCCTCCAGACCCAACCCCGTTTGGGTGGACACGGGGAGAGAGGTGTATCCCCAGGCCGCGAGACGCTCACACCAGGCCTCGAGCCATCCCGACGGGAGCCCATCCGCCTTGGAGAGCACGAGTTCCACCGGCAGGTCGAGATGTTCCGCACTCACCAGAAAACGGGTGATCTGCATGGGGTCGGGCTCCGGTTCCTTGAGCGACACCACGACCACCACCCGGCCCACATTGGCCACCGCTGGCCGGGGGAGAAGGTTGCTGCGGGGGCCACGGCAGGCCACAGCCCCCCGCCGTTGCACCCAGTCGATACTTTCCACCTCCACCCAGTCGCCCACGCAGATCCCCAGGCCCCCTTTGGCCAGACGGGCCCGGGCCGTGCAGAGAAGATGATCTTGACCCTCAGGCCCGGGAGAGGCCAGGTGCACGCGGCAAAAATTGGCCTCCACGGCCACCACCCGGCCCGGTTCACCCACCGCGCTGAATGAGCAGACGCACGGAGGATCCCTCGGCCGACCCCTCGCCAGCGGGCAGGGGAAGGGCCGGACCGACCTGGTGACCCTCCCCCCGCAGGCTCTCGGCCACCATCGCTTCGGGCTCTCCCGCATCGAGGTCGACCTGGAGCCAGCTCCCCACCGGGAGGCGTTCAAGCGCCAGGCGGCTGCGCACGTAGTTGAGGGGGCAGGGCGTCCCCCTCAGGTCGAGGCAAACATCGGGAGTGGGGCCGCTCATCCCCCCCCGAAGAGGCCCCCAAAGAGCCCGCTCTTGTGCTGTACCTTGCGGCCGTGATGCCCCGCCAACTGCTCCAGGAGCTCCCGCTCATCGCCGGAGAGCTTGGTGGGCAACTGGACTTTCACGGTGAAGTCGTGGTTGCCCCGGGCCACGGGATTGCCGAGCTTGGGAACGCCCTTGCCCTTGAGGGTAAGCACGGCCCCCGGTTGGGTGCCGGCTGGAATCTCCAGCTTCTCGGTGCCATCCACGGTTTCCACCTCCACCGTGTCGCCCAGGATGGCCTGCAGGTAGCTCAGGGGAAGCTCGGACGAGATGGTGATCCCCTCGCGCCGCAATTGGGGGTGGGACTTCACGTTCAGCACCACGTAGAGGTCGCCGGGGCCGCCCCCCCGCTGGCCCGCATTGCCCTCTCCAGGAACCCGGAGTCGGGTGCCGCTGTCCACTCCCCCGGGAATCTTGATGCGTTGCTTCTTCGTCACCTCCTGCACCCCCTGTCCCTGGCAGGCCGTGCAGGGGTCGGCGATCATCTGGCCCGATCCCTCGCAGGTGGGGCAGGGAGCCACCTGGGTGAAACTGCCAAAGGGCGTGCGGGTGGCCCGGCGCACCTGACCCGCCCCAGCGCAGGTGGAACAGGTGGTGGGACCGCTACCCTGCTTAGCGCCGGATCCCTGGCAGGTGCCGCAGGTTTCAAGGTGGCGGAACTGCACTTCCTTCTCCGCCCCGAACACGGCCTCGCTGAAGGTGATCGTGAGCTCTAGGCCGAGATCATCTCCCTTCCGGGGCCCACGGCGCCTGGAGCCACCGCCCATCCCCCCGCCACCGCCGCCGAATCCACTGAAAAAGGTTTCGAACAGATCGGCAAACCCGCCCATGTCTCCCATGTCAGGCATGCCACCCCCTCCCAGCCCGGCCTCACCGAACTGGTCATAGCGGGCCCGGGTCTGGGGATCGCTCAAGACCTCATAGGCACGGCCGATGTCCTTGAAGCGCTCTTCTGCCCCAGGATCCTTGTTGACGTCGGGATGGTATTGCCGAGCTAGGCGTCGATAGGCTCGCTTGAGCGTGTCGGCATCGGCGTCGCGTCCCACGCCGAGCACGTCATAGAAATCGGCCATCAGCCAGCGTGCTCCTGATCAGGGGCGGGATCTTCAGACATTTGGGGGCCCTGGGGGCCGGGGCCCATGGACACTTTGACCAGGGCATGGCGGAGGACCTTGCCGTGCAGCTGGTAGCCCCTCTGCAGCTCCTCGATCACCACGTCTTCCGGGTGCTCTTCGCTGGGTTGGCGCATCACAGCTTCATGGAGATTGGGGTCAAAGGGTTCACCCTCCACCCGCATCGGTGCCACTCCCAACTGCTTGAAGACATCCACGAGCTGTTTATAGAGGCCTTGATAGCTGCGATGGAGCGTCTGAGCTTCTTCGCTCTGGGGATTGAGTTGTTGGCGAGCACGATCAAAATTATCCACAACCGGCAGGATTTCACTGAGGGTGGTGCAGGTGATTTGCAATCGCAAGTCGTCCTGGTCCCTGGACTGGCGTTTGCGGAAGTTGTCAAAGTCTGCGGCGATTCGCATGTATTGACTGCGAAGCGCCTCATGTTCCGCCTGCAGGGACGCCAGCTGGCTTTCCAACTCCAGCAGCTTCTCCGGGGGAGCGGAACCCTCTGCGCTCTCCTCGGCGGTGGATTTGTCCGCAGGGGGATCTACAAGCTCGGGCTGAACCTCAGCGGATGGCATCGCCTCAGCGGGCTCCTGGAGGGTCTCCGGGGAGGTTTGGGCTGGGGAAGTGTCGCCGCTCATGCTGCCGGGCACGATGGAATTCCCTTATGTTCCTTCTTTTCCCTGCCACCCCACAAGCGGCGGAAGCCCGCACCTCCGGAGCATGGACCTGGATCCCGACACCCTGCACGAGGCGGCGACCGAGAGCCCTGAATCGCCCTCGCTCTTCGCCGACCTCAACCTGGGGCAGACCGGGCCAGGCCTGCCCACGGCCGAAGTTGTGGAGGATCTGGCCGCCGCTCCAAGGGAGGAGGCCACCTCCCCTGTCCTGAACCTGGTGAACCGCATCCTTGCAGAGGCCATCAACAGCGGTGCCAGCGACATCCATGTGGAACCTCAGCCAGATGGCATGCACGTGCGCTTCCGTCAGGACGGCGTGCTGCGCACGGTGGACAACCTGCCGAAGACCCTGGTGCCGGCCGTCACTTCACGCTTCAAGATCATGGCCGATCTGGACATCGCGGAGCGCCGTCTCCCCCAGGACGGTCGCATCCGCCGAAGGTTTCGGGAGGAAGTGGTGGACTTCCGTGTCAGCACCCTTCCGGGCCGCTATGGAGAGAAAGTGGTGTTGCGGATCCTGGACAGCAGTGCCACCCAGCTGGGTCTGGACACCCTGATCACCGACCTCTCCGCCCGGAGCGATGTGCGGGACATGGGGGGCAAGCCTTTTGGGATGTTGCTGGTCACGGGGCCCACCGGCTCCGGAAAATCCACCACCCTGTATTCCCTGCTGGCGGAACGGAACGACCCGGGCATCAACATCTGCACCGTGGAAGACCCGATTGAATACGGCCTGGCCGGGATCACCCAGACCCAGGTGAACCGGGAAAAGGGGTACGACTTCGCCTCGGCCCTGCGGGCTTTCATGCGGCAGGATCCCGACGTGCTCCTAGTGGGGGAAACCCGGGACCTGGAAACTGCCCGCACGGCCATCAAGGCGGCCCTGACGGGCCATCTGGTGCTCACCACCCTCCACTGCAACGATGCCGTCGGCGCCTTTGCAAGGCTGGATGAGATGGGCGTCGAGCCCTTTCTGGTGAGTTCCTCCCTCCTGGGAGTGGTGTCGCAGCGTCTGGTGCGCCGACTTTGCCCGGATTGCCGGATCGCCCACCATCCGGGCCTGGAGGAACTGGCCCATTTCGGCTTGGTGGTGAGCGATGAGGAGGCGATCACCTTCTATCGAGCCCCAAAGGTGACGGCGGGTACCCCCAATCGATGCCCCACCTGCCAGGGCCGGGGCTATCGGGGCAGGGTGGGGGTCTATGAGGTGCTCACCATGAATGAAAATCTCTCCGCCGCCGTGGCGAAACGGGCCAGCACCCATGAGGTACGGCGTCTGGCCCTGGAGGCGGGGATGAAAACCCTCCTGGGCTATGGCTTGGATCTGGTGCGCCAGGGGCTCACCAGCCTGGAGGAAGTGGAGCGGATGCTCCTGACCGACAGCGGGTTGGAATTGGAGCGACGGGCCCGGGCCCTCAACAGCCTCACCTGCCGCGGCTGTGGAGCAGGCCTCAACGACGAATGGCTGGAATGCCCCTACTGTCTCAAGGTGCGCCGTTAGGAGAAGCAAGGCACGCCATGCTGATTGAGGATCTGATGACGGATCTGGTGAAGGCTGGAGGGAGCGACCTTCACCTGGCGGCCTATCAACCTCCCTATGGCCGCTTCAACGGGCAACTCCGCCCCATGCTGGAAGAGGTGGTGTTGTCGGAAGAGCAGTGCAACAAGCTGATCTTCTCCCTGTTGAACAACTCCCAACGCAAACATCTGGAACAAAACTGGGAACTGGACTGTTCCTATGGACTTCGCGGGGTGGCCCGATTTCGGGTGAACGTTTACCGGCAGCGGGGCACCTATGCCGCCTGTTTGCGGGCCCTGGGGGATTCCATCCCTGCCCTGGCCAACCTGGGCCTGCCTCCCGTGGTGGAAGAGACCAGTCGGAAACCGAAGGGGCTCATTCTCGTGACCGGGCCGACGGGGTCGGGGAAGACCACGACCCTGGCGGCCCTTTTGAATCACATCAATCAAACCCGGGCAGAGCACATCCTCACCATCGAGGATCCGATCGAATTCACCTACAAAAATGATAAATCGGTCATCCATCAACGGGAAGTCAATGAAGACACCCGCAGCTTTGCGAATGCCCTTCGGGCTGCCCTAAGGGAAGATCCCGATGTGATTCTGGTGGGCGAACTGCGGGATCTGGAAACCATCCAGCTGGCGATCAGCGCTGCCGAAACCGGTCACCTGGTGTTTGGCACCCTGCACACCAGTTCTGCAGCCCAAACCGTGGACCGGATGGTTGATGTGTTTCCTCCCGGACAGCAGACCCAAATCCGCGTGCAGCTCAGCGGCAGCCTGCTCGCCGTTTTTTCCCAGACCCTGTGCAAGCGGGTGCGGCCCCTGCCAGGACAATTTGGCCGGGTGATGGCCCAGGAGATCATGATCAACACCCCCGCCATCGCCAACCTGATTCGGGAGGGGAAGACAGCCCAGATCTATTCCCAGATTCAGACCGGAGCCAAGGAAGGCATGCTCACCCTGGAACGGGGCCTGGCCAATCTCATTCAGGAGGAAGCCATCAGCCATGCCGAGGCCCTCCTCAAGACCACCCGACCCGAGGAGCTGGAGCGGCTGCTAACCCAGGGATGACGGCGTTCACGGTCACCTACACCACCCGGGCCGGCAGGAAAAAGGTGCTCACCCTGGAGGCAGGGAGCCCCGCCGAAGCCAAACGCACCCTGCGAAGACGGGGAATCAATTACAGCAATCTCACCCGTAAGGAAACCGCCGGTGGCGCTTCTCCCTCCTCGCCTCCCGTATCTCAGGGGAGCTGGAGCAAGCTCATGGAGAGCCCGCCATCGGTCAAGGAGAAGGCCGTCTTCGCCAGCAAGCTGGCCACCCTGGTGAATGCGGGTGTGCCTATTCTGCGCAGCATTGATCTGATTTATCGCCAACAGAAATCACGCCTGTTCCGCCGTGCGCTGGCGGCCATGATTGAAGAAGTGAATCAGGGGGAAAACCTGGCCAGCTCCATGCGTCTCTGGCCAAGGGTTTTCGACAAGCTCACCATTGCCATGGTGGAAGCGGGGGAGGCCGGTGGTGTGCTCGACGAGACCCTGAAGCGCCTGGCCAAGCTACTGGAAGAGAACGCCAAGCTTCAGAACCAGATCCGAAGTGCCCTGAGTTATCCGGTGACGGTTTTTGTGATCGCCATCCTGGTGTTTCTGGGCATGACAATTTTCATTATTCCCACATTCGCCGAAATCTTCGATCAACTGGGCGCGGATCTGCCCATGTTCACGCAAATGATGGTCGACCTCAGCAAAACCCTCCGATCGCCCTTCTCCCTGGTGCTGGTGGGCTTCCTCATGATGTCGGCCTTTGGACTGAAGACGTTTTACGACACGCCAGTTGGGCGTAGGCGGGTGGATCAGTTGTTCCTTCGCCTACCTCTGTTTGGGGATCTGATTCAGAAAACAGCAACGGCCCAATTCTGTCGCACCCTGGCCTCCCTTTCCAAGGCAGGGGTGCCGATCATGATGTCGCTGGATATTCTCACAGATACGGCAACAAACTCCATCTTTGCTGATGCGATCAGCAATTCCCGCACCGATGTGAGTGAAGGGATTCCCCTGAGCACGGCTCTGGCCATGAAGAACGTCTTCCCGGAGCTGGCAATCAGCATGCTCATTGTGGGGGAAGAAACGGGAAACATGGATGAAATGCTCTCCAAAGTCGCCGATTTTTATGAGGACGAAGTAAGTTCGAGCGTGAAGATTCTCACCTCCCTGATTGAACCCTTCATGATCGTTCTTGTGGGTGGCATTGTGGCCTCCATTCTGGTAGCCATGTACCTGCCCATGTTCTCTGTGTTTGAGAAGATTCGTTGATCGTTCCTCACCCCCGAGGTGGTGGCTCCCCGCTGGACGGGCCAAGGGCACGGCCCGCTTGCCAACCACTCGTCCAACAGTGCTGGAAGTTGAATCCCCCCGTGACCCCATCCACATCGAGCAGCTCCCCGACGAGAAAGAGGCCTGGCTGCAGCCGACTTTCCATCGTGCTCCCCTGCACTTCCTTGAGGGGAACCCCTCCCGCGGTGACAAACTCCTCGCCAAACGGTCCCCGGCCCACCACCGGGTAGTGGCTCGCCACCAGGGCATTCACCAGGGCGCGCTGCCCCTGGCGGTCGAGGTCGGCCCAGCGGCGATCCTCCTGCAGCCCTGCCGCAGCCACCAACATTGCCCAGAGGCGGCGGCTGAGGCCGGGAAGGGCCCGATGGGTGGCGATCTGGCGGCGGGCCTGCTGGAGCCGGGCGTCCGCCAGAAGGGCCTCCACCTCCTGCCGGAGCATGCCCCCGGTCCAATCCACGGCCAGCTCTGCCCGATAGCCCCAGGCCTTGAGTTGCCTGGCCGCAAAGGCCGTCAGGCGGAGGGTGGCCGGACCGCTCAAGCCCCAATGGGTGATCAGCACCACCCCCCTCTGGCGCAAGGGGACAGGCTTGCCTTCGGCGGCCGGAGCACCGACAGGGGGGTGAAGGGAGAGGGCCACGGGGTCGCTGCTCACCCCTGCCAGGGCCGTGAGAGGGGGGGCCGCCAGGGCCAGGGTGAACAGGGAGGGCACGGGAGGCACCAGGCTGTGCCCCAACGACCGGGCCAGCCGATGGCCACTGGGATGGCTGCCGGTGGCCAGCACCAACCGCTCAGCCTCCAGGGAGCGTCCATCCCGCAGGGTGAGGGCAAACCCTCCGGCAGGCAGGGCCTCCGCGTGCTGAAGGGCCAGCCCCGCCCGGACCCGCACCCCTGCCGCTTCGGCCGCCTTGCGCAGGCAAGCCACCACCGAAAGGGACGACTGGGAGCGGGGGAAGAGTCGCCCATCCGGCTCCTCCACCAGCTCCAGGCCATGGCGCTGGAACCACTGCACGGCGTCCCGAGGGCCGAAGCGGGAAAAGGGTCCCAGGAGCGCCGGCCCACCCCTGGGGTAGTGGGCCGAGAGCGCGCGGGCCTCCCAGCAGGCATGGCTCACATTGCATCGTCCGCCCCCGCTGATCCGCACCTTGTGGAGCAACTCGGAGGTGGCCTCCAGGAGCCACACATCCTGTGCTCCCCCTTCGGCGGCCAGGATGGCCGCCATGAAACCGGCTGGACCGCCGCCAGCCACCAGGACCGAAACCCGATGGGGCAGCTGGGTGGGCAGCATGGAACGATGCCGAACGCTTTCCGCTTCAGTGTGGCGCCCATGCTCGACTACACAGATCGGCACTTTCGGGTGCTGATGCGTCAGGTGAGCCGCCACAGCCTTCTCTACAGCGAAATGGTGGTGGCCCGGGCCCTGGATCACCTGGTGCGACAGGGGCCGCCCCACTGCCAAGCGGAACGGCAGCAGCGCCTGGAGCGACTGATCGGGTTTGACAACGTGGAGAAGCCCTTGGTGCTGCAACTGGGCGGGGACAATCCCCAGGAGCTGGCGACGGCGGCCCAGCTGGCCGCAGATTGGGGCTACGACGAGGTGAACCTGAATGTGGGCTGCCCGAGCTCCAAGGCCAGCCAGGGTAACTTCGGCGCCTGCCTGATGGCACACCCCGAGCAGGTGGCGGAAGGGGTGGCGGCCATGGTGGCCGCCAGTGGACTGCCGGTGACGGTGAAGCACCGCATTGGGATCGACCAGCGGGATGGATTTCCCGAGCTGCTCCAGTTTGTGGATACGGTGGCGGCGGCCGGTGCCGCCCGCTTCGCCGTGCACGCCCGCAAGGCCTGGCTGCAAGGCCTGGATCCCAAGGAAAACCGCACCATCCCGCCCCTGCGCTGGGAGGTGGTGCATCAGCTCAAACGGGAGCGGCCCCACCTGGTAGTGGAACTCAATGGTGGCCTGGAAACCCTGGAGGTGTGCCAGACCCAGCTGGCAGGACTGGACGGGGTAATGGTGGGACGGGCGGTTTACCAGCACCCACTGCGCTGGGCGGCCGTGGACCGGGAGATTTTCGGCGACTCCTCCCTGGAAGCTGCTCGGCCCTCCTCCGTGGTGCGGGGACTGATTCCCCATGCGGAACGTTGGTGTGGCCAGGGGGGAAGGCTCTGGGCCATCGGCCGCCACCTGGTGCATGTGGTGGAGGGGGTCAAGGGAGCCCGCGGCTGGAGAGCTTCCCTCTCAAAGCAGGCAGGAGCTCGCCAAGCGGGTCCCGAAGTGCTTGCCGCCGCCGCCCTTCAACTAGAGGAACGGGGGCTCTAAAAGAACGAACCCCCTGGGATCACTGTGGGTCGACGGCGTCGCCGCCGCTCCGACGGCGCCGGGCCCGACCAGCATCAAAGCTGTCACCACCGCGGTCACCACCGCCATAGCTGCGGTCTTCCCAGTCGCGGGCTCCGGAGGCGCGATCCTCGCTGCGGCCGCCATAGCCGCCGCCACCACCTCCATAACCGCCGCCGCCGCCGCCATAGCCGCCGCCACCACCGCCGTAGCCGCCGCCGCCGCCGTAACCACCACCACCACCGCGGCGCTGTCCGCCACCGCCACCGCCACCAGCGGCGCGGGGTTCGGCCTTGTTGATGCGAAGGGGCCGGCCCATTAACTCGGTTCCCTGCAGCCCATCAATGGCCCGAGATTCCGTCTCGTCATCCGCCATCTCCACAAAAGCGAAACCGCGCTTGCGGCCTGTGTCCCGCTCCAGGGGGAGGGAACAATTCACAACATCACCAAAGCGGGTGAAAAGTTCAACGACGTCCTCCTGCTCTGCGCGGAAGGGAAGATTGCCTACAAAGATGCTCACGAAAGGGGCTGGGGGAACCGATACGGATGCCGAGGAACCCTGAGGGTTTCTGACCCGCATAGATTAGACGGTCTGAGGAATCTGGCCCGCTGAAGGTGGGAGAAGTGTTGCAGCATCCTTACTGCAGAGCGGATCCTTCCCCCAAGCCCTGCTCCTGAGCCAAGCGGAGCTGGCGCCGCACCTCAGAAAAGCTGGTGCCTCCTTCGCTCTTGCGGGCCTCCACCACCTGGCGCGGGGCAATGGCGGCATGAATGTCGGCCTCAAAGGAAGGATGCAGACGCTGCCATTCGGCCAGGGGGAGATCGGCCAGCAGGCGGCCCTGACCCACACACTGCTTCACAAGGGCCCCCACCAGCTGGTAGGCCTCCCTGAAGGGGACGCCACGGGCCACCAGATAGTCGGCCACATCCGTGGCATTGGCGTAATCGCTGTGGACGGCCCTCTCCAGGCGCTGGGGTCTGAACTCCAGGCCTTCCTCCAGAAGGATCGCCATCGCCTCCAGACTGTCCAGGCAGGTGCGCACCCCATCAAAGAGGGCTTCCTTGTCCTCCTGAAAATCCTTGTTGTAGGCAAGGGGCAGGCCCTTGATCATGGTGAGGAGGCCCATGAGGTGGCCAAACACCCGGCCCGTCTTGCCGCGCACGAGCTCCGGCACATCCGGATTCTTCTTCTGGGGCATCAAGCTGCTGCCCGTGGCACAGCGATCCGTGAGGGTGATGAAGCCAAACTCCTCGCTGGCCCAGAGGATCACCTCCTCCGCCAGCCGACTGAGGTGCACCATCACCAGACTGGCCGCGGCCATGAACTCGACGGTGAAGTCGCGATCGCTCACCGCATCCAGGCTGTTGGCATAGATCGCTGTGAACCCCAGCTCCGCCGCGGTCTGGCGGCGATCGATCGGCACCGGGGTGCCCGCCAGGGCAGCGGCGCCAAGAGGGCAGATGTTGACCCGGCGACGCACATCCGCCAGGCGGGCCCGGTCGCGCTGGGCCATGGCCACATAGGCCAGGAGATGGTGGGCCAGGCTGAGGGGCTGGGCCCGTTGCAAATGGGTGTATCCCGGGATCAGGGTGTCCACGTGCTGCTCCGCGTGGGCGAGGAGAGCCCCCTCAAACCGCCGCAGGGCCGCATCGATGGCGTCGATCTGCCGCCGCAGCCAGAGACGGAGGTCCGTGCCCACCTGATCGTTGCGACTGCGACCGGTGTGCAGCTTCTTGCCCAGGGCTCCGAGGCGCTCGGTGAGGCGACGCTCCACCGCGAAGTGCACATCCTCCGCCTCCACGCCGGGCTGGAACAGGCCCGCAGCGGCCTCCCCACGGATGGCCTCCAGGCCATCGATCAACTGTTGGGCCTCGGCGTCGCTGATCACCCCACAGCGACCCAGCATGCGGGCATGGGCCACAGATCCATCCAGATCCTCCTGGAGGAGGGTGATGTCAAAACCGATCGAGGCATTGAAACGCTCGATGGCGGGATGGAGGCCTTGCTCGAAGCGATCGCTCCAGGTGCCCTGGCCCCCAGCTGGACGGGAGCTGGGTGGAGAAATCTCGGACGTCATCCAGGGCCATGCGCTGGCCTTCAGCTTGCCATCGCTCCAGGTGAAGACGGCGGAAGGGGAGGCAGCCTGACTTCATCGCGCACCTTGAGCACCACCAGGGACGCGTCGTCTTCCGGCTGGCGGTCGGCACCGAGGAAGCGATCCAGCCGGGCAAAGAGCTGGTCGAGAATGCCCTGGGCTCCGGCCGCCGACCCGCAGGCCCCGTGAAAGGCCTTAATCAGCCGCTCCTCATCGAACCGCTCGCCACTGAAGCCCGTGGCCTCCGTGACCCCATCGGTGTAATAGAGCACCACATCGCCGGGCTCCAGGCGCACCTGATGGCACTCATAGTCGGCCTCGCTCTGCAGACCGATCAGGAGCCCAGGGGCATCCAGACGCTCCACCCGGGCCTGCTGGCGGCGCCAGAGCAGGGGAGGGTTGTGGGCGGCGTTGGCGTAGCGAAGCCGCCGGGAGCGAGGGTCGTAGTCGGAGTAAAAAAGCGTCACAAATCTGTGGGAGTGGGCCAGATCCTCCTGGGCCAGGTGGTTGAGATCGTGAAGGATGCGATCGGGAGGCAGACCGCTCAGCACCTCGGCCCGCAACATGCCGCGCAGCAGGGTCATCAACAGGCCGGCGGGCACGCCCTTGCCCATCACATCGCCCATCACAAGGGCCCAGCGATCCTTTTCCCGCTTGCGCGCCGGACCGTTGGGTCGGGTGGGGATGAAGTCGTAGTAGTCGCCACCGACCTCAAAAGCCGGCCGGCACCGGGCGGCTAGCTCCACCCCTTCGATCACCGGGCAGTGATCCGGCAGGAGCTGGGCCTGGATCTCCGCGCCAATGCTCAGCTGGCGATCCAACCGTTCGTGACGGCGGCTGTCTTCCTGCAGGGTGGCCGTCTCCAGGGCCACCCCAGTGAGGTCTGCCACCAACTGCAGGTGGCGCCGGTGCACTTCGCTCCAGCTGTAGCCCTGGCGATCGCTGAACACATAGAGCCGGCCCCGCTGCCGGTTGCGGGCCACCACAGAGGTGGCGTACACCTGGGCCGGGGAGAGCAGTCGGGTGATCAGCCCATCCAGCAGGGCGGCCCCAGCCTCCTCGCTGGAGAGGGACTGCAACTGGGCATCCGGGAGGGCCGTCAGCTGGCGCAGCACCTCAGCGCAGCGATCCCCGCTGGTGGCCTGGAGATGCTCCCGCCAGAGGCGCCCATCGGGATGGAACACCACCAGGAGGCTGCCCTGACTCTCCAGCAGGCGAGCCATCACCAGCGGCACCAGTTCGAGGAAGCGCTGCAGGTTGGTGAAGCTCCGCAAGGCGAACGCCAAGGAAGAGAGAAGCTCGTGGTTGCGACGCTGCTCCCGGCTAAGGCTGTCGAGCAATTGCCGCAAGGAAGCCTTCGCCGTCAGCGCCTGGGAATCGGCGGGCACTGCGACGGATGGAGAGGGCGGACTGGAAGAAGGGGGCGGCTGAGTGCCCAAGGGGCTGCCGCAACGATCCAAAAACGTAGCAGCTTTCTCAGCGGGGCCGCAGAAGGGTGTCCCGGGGCCGTTCCCCGAAGAGGCGGCGGTAATCCGCCGCAAAATGGCCCGCGTTATAGAACCCCCATTCCCCGGCGAGGGTGCCGATCTGCAACTCCCGAGGGTCGGCCTGCAGCAGCGTGCGGTGGATGCCGTGGAGACGGAGCAGCTTGAGGTAGGCCATGGGCCCCATGCCGAGGTGATCCTTGAATCCCTGGATCAGGGTGCGACGACTGGCATGGGCCTGGCGGCAGACGTCAGCAAGGGTGACGGGCCGATTCGGATGGTCATGCATCCACTGCTGCATCAGTTTCACCATCGCGATCCGAGCGGGGGAGCGGGGGGCCTTGGAAAGGGAGGGGGCGCTGACCAGGGCCTCCAACAGCAGGGGCAGAAGATCGTCCCGGATCAGACCCTCGGTGGCCGGGAGCTGCAGGCGCCCAGGCTCCAGTTCCGCCAGGGCAAACAGCGCGCGCAAATAGCCCCGCAGACCGGAGGAGCTGGACGGGCTCATGGTCAACACATTGGTGCTGGGCTGCAATTCCCCCAGGAAACCGGGCCAGCCCAGCGGCTCCGCCCAACGGGCCAGAGCCTCAAAGGGAAGGAACACCAAGCCCATAGTCACCGTCGATGGCAGGGTCAGATGGACGTCCCAGGAGGGATCCAACCCAAACAGGGTGTCATCGGACAAGACCTGGCCATGGGACCGGTAGGGGACCTCGCGGGGCCTTGGATCGAGATCGAGGCTGATGGTCAGCACCCCCTTGGGCTTGTGGCCCAGACCGTGCACGCGCCTATTGAGCTGAAGCCGCACCAGCCGCAGGGGGGGAACATCCAGGAGAAGCATGCGGCCGGCGAGGGAGCCGCCCTCCAGCTGCAGCAATTGAACATCCAGTCCCAGGGACTGGAAGGCTTCCTGCAGTTCCTCCACGCACGTCCAGCTCTTGACGGATGACCCGAACCTCAAATTGGCCTGTGCAGCCGAGCCAGTCATGCCAGCAGAGGGATGGGGGAGCGAGAGGTGTGGTGAAACATCAGCAGGAAATCCAGGAGGAGATTCGCGTTTTTTGAGCGAAGTGCCCCCTTGTATCGAAATATGTTTTAGCTGATGTTGTCCCTCTCACAGGCCATCCCCGGCACTTCCATGACCGCAACCCAGACAAACACAATCGGATGTCTCTGGAGCTTTGGGCCCTACACCCTTGATGGGGAGGGATATCTGTGGCTGGGGCCCAGTCCGATCCATCTGGCCCCCCTCCAGCGTCGTCTGTTGGTGGCTCTGGTGCGCCAGAAGGGCCAGGTGCTTTCCAGGGAACTCCTGCTCCAGGAGGTCTGGGGGCACGACCATGTGAGCGAAGTGAGCATTTCACGCACGGTTCATGGCCTACGCCGCATCCTGTCGGACGGCCCCCTGGGGCCAGGCGTGATCCGCACCATCTATGGCGGTGGCTACCGACTGGAGGTGCCGGTCCACCCAATGGACTCAGAACAGAGGGACACCAACGCGGGAGCGGAAGGCGGAGCAGGATTTCCCACGGCACAAGCCCTTGGCGCTTACGTGGAAGGGCTGGTGTGGGCACGCCAGCGGGACCCCCGCCACTTAGTGCGGGCCGAAGGCTTTCTGCGCCGCTGCATGGCGATGGCTCCAGAGTTCACCCCGGCCCTGCTGCAGCTCGGGGCCACCCAACTGGCTCAGTACCACTGGGGGTTGCTCCCCGCCGAATCCCTGGAGCCAGGGCTGGAGAGGCTCCTGAAGCAAGCGGAAGCGTCCGGCCAAATGGCCGCCGAAGTGATGGCCCTGCGGGTGGAGGTGCTCTCCCTGCTCCACTGGCAGCCGGATCTGGCGGAGGCCCGTTTCGCCAGCTGGCTGCCCGGGCAGCTGGCGAACAGCAAGGCCAGCCATGGATGGGTGCGCCATCTGCTGGCCACCGGGCGGGCCGCAGAGGCCATCCACCTGCTGGAACCCCAGCTCGCCCCTGATTGCCCGGAAGGTTGGCTGCTCGCGGCGATGGCCTGGTGGATGCAGGCGGAGCACGGCAAGGCCATCGCCTGCCTGCAGAAGCAGCTGCAGATTGATGACCATCTCATGGCCCCCCAGCTGTTTCTGGCCCTCGTGCTGGCGGAGGCTGCGCACCCGGCTGAAGCCTTGAGGCAACTGGAGGCCTCCACCCTCCCTACAGACCCCCAGGACGGACTGCAGGCCCTGACGGCCCTCGTGCTCGCGCTGTGTGGGCAGCGTGCCCAGGCGAAAGCGCTGTTGAAGACAGCCCTGGGTCAGGGGAACGCAGAGCTCACCATGACGAGTGCCTGGGGGGTGACCGCCGTCGCCGTCGGAGAGGAAGAGGCCGCCTCAACCCTGCTGGAGCGGGCGCTGCAAATCCGTTGCGGGCTGGCACCCTTTCTGCAGCATTTTCCTGGGCTCCCACGCCTGGGAGACAGCGCTGCCCTGGGGCGGTTCCAGGCGGGAATGACGAACCGTTTCCGTTGCACTTTCTGAGTGGGCACCCCAGGGCGCGCTGCCATCATTTGAGAGACAGTGCGCAGTCAGCGTTCTCCCATGCCTAACGGACAACCCAACATCCTGATCCTCTGGGGCGATGACATCGGCCAAAGCAATCTCAGCTGCTACAGCCATGGGCTGATGGGGTACGAGACCCCCAACATCGACCGGGTGGCAAAGGAAGGTGCAAAATTCATCCACTACTACGCCGAGCAGAGCTGCACCGCCGGGCGAGCCGCGTTCATCACCGGTCAGAGCGTGTATCGCACGGGGCTGAGCAAGGTGGGCCTGCCCGGAGCTGAGCAGGGTTTCAAGGCCGAGGATCCCACCATCGCCGAGCTCCTCAAGCCCCAGGGCTACCGCACCGGCCAGTTCGGCAAAAACCACTTCGGCGACCGGGACGAGCACCTGCCGACAATGCACGGCTTCGATGAATTCTTTGGCAATCTTTACCACCTGAATGCGGAGGAGGAGCCGGAGCTCCGCGACTACCCCAAAGAGGACGATCCAGAGTTTCCCAACTTCCGCAAGCGCTTTGCCCCCCGCGGCGTGCTGCACTGCTGGGCCAATGGGGATGGCACCCAGCGCATTGAAAGCACGGGCCCCCTCACCCGCAAGCGGATGGAAACGGCCGACGATGAATTTCTCGTTGAAGCCAAGCGCTTCATCCGCGATGCGGTGGCCTCCGGCCAGCCGTTCTTCGTGTGGTTCAACACCACCCACATGCACTTCCGAACCTATGCCCGGCCCCAGGATGTGGGCCGCAGCGGGCGCTGGCAGTCGGAGTACCACGACGTGATGATCTATCACGACGAGTGCATCGGCCAGATGCTGGGTCTGCTCGACGAGCTGGGCATCGCCGACGACACGATCGTGATGTACAGCACGGACAACGGGCCCCACATGAACAGCTGGCCCGATGCGGGAATGACGCCTTTCCGCAGCGAGAAGAACACCAACTGGGAGGGCGCCTTCCGGGTGCCAGCCATGGTGCGCTGGCCGGGCCACATCCCAGCAGGCACGAACATCACCGGCATCTGCAGCCATCTGGACTGGCTGCCAACCCTGTTGGCCGCCGCCGGCGAACCGGAGATCAAGCAGAAGTTGCTCGATGGCTACCAGGTGGGGAGCAAAACGTTCCGCATCCACCTGGATGGCTACAACTTGCTCGACTACTGGACGGGCAAGACCGACAAGAGCCCCCGCAAGGAGTTCTTCTATTTCTCCGACGACGGCGATCTGGTGGGCCTGCGCTACGACAACTGGAAGTTTGTGTTCAAGGAGCAGCGCTGCCCCGGCACCTGCCAAATCTGGGCCGAACCCTTCGTAGAGCTGCGGGTGCCGAAGATCTTCAACCTCCTCACCGACCCCTACGAGCGGGCCGACATCACCTCCAACTCCTATTGGGACTGGATGTTTGACCACGTCTTCATGCTGGTCCCTGCCCAGACCTATGTGGGGGAGTTTCTCAAGACCTTCGTGGCCTATCCGCCCCGACAGAAGGCGGCCAGCTTCTCCCTGGAGCGGGTGATGGAAAAACTCGAGCAGGCCGCCAGCGGGGCGGGCTGAATGGGCGGGCGGCCCCCGGCCCAGGGCATGCTCTGGATCCCGGGGGGCTTGTTCCCTATGGGGTCAGACCGCCATTACCCCGAGGAAGCGCCTGCCCATCCCGTCAGCGTGGACGGCTTCTGGATGGATCGAACCCCGGTCACCAACGCCCAGTTTCAGAAATTCGTCAAGGAAACGGGTCATGTCACCCTGGCGGAGCAACCGGCGGATCCTGCCCTCTATACCGATGCCCTGCCGGAGCGGCTGGCCCCTTCCTCCATCGTGTTCGTCCCTCCCCCGGGGCCGATCGGACTGGGGGATCCTTACCAGTGGTGGCAATACGTACCAGGGGCCAACTGGCGCCATCCGGAGGGGCCTGGCAGCTCGATCCGAGGTCGGGAGCGCCATCCCGTGGTTCACGTCGCCCATGGCGATGCCCAGGCCTACGCCACCTGGGCGGGGAAGAGGCTGCCCAGTGAACCCGAATGGGAGCGGGCCGCCTGGGGGGGGCGGGAACGGGTGGAGTACGCCTGGGGCAGTGAGCTCCATCCCGGAGGGCGCCCTGTGGCCAACACCTGGCAAGGGGCCTTTCCCCACCAGAACACCAAGCTGGATGGCTGGGAGCGCACCTCACCGGTGGGGAGCTTTCCCGCCAATGGCTACGGCCTGCTCGACATGATCGGCAACGTGTGGGAATGGACAGATGACTGGTATCTGGAGCATCGGGAACGGATGGCTACGGATGGCGGTGAGATGGCTCAAGATGGCGGGGGGTGCTGTGAGAGCCAGCGGAGCGTGGATCCGACCTCCCAGCACGGAGCGATCCCACGCAAAGTGGTGAAAGGGGGATCCTTCCTCTGCGCGCCCAACTACTGCCAGCGCTATCGCCCAGCGGCCCGACTGGCCCAGGGCATCGACACCTCGACGTGCCATATGGGCTTCCGCTGCATCGTGCGGGTGCCCACGGGCTGAGCGCGACTGTTTTGGTTGCACTTTGTTTCACCAACCCCCTGCCCACCTGACGCCAATGAAACCCCTGCCCACGCTTCAGAAAGCGATTCCCTTTTTAAATATGTCCACGCCATGGGCGGCAGCCCTGCTAACTGGAACGGCCCTCTCCCTGACCCTGGGATCCGGTGGGGTTCGGGCCGAAGTGCTTTACACCTTGGAGACGAAGTGCGCCCTGAAGGGCGCCGCACCCGTGGCTTGCAAGGTGGAGGCGGTGAACGAGGAAGGGTCCACCCTCTATCGGCACACCATCGGCACCACCACCCACACCCTGCGCATCAGCGACCAGCCCGCCCGCTTCAGCCTGTGGGATGGGGGCAGCAAGAGCTGGCAAAACATCCGCAATGCAACGGTGCTGTTTTCCAGCAACACCCTTTGCCTCAATGACAAGGACCTCTGCGTGGTGAATCCGAACTACCTCAACAGCTTGTTGCAGGATCGACCGGACTTCCGTGGGCGGGATCTGATCCAAGCCCATTTCGGGGGCAATGGGCGCGTGGACATCCTCTGCTACGACGGCGGCTGTGATCTGGTCGCCCAGCGGAAGGGGGTCAAGTAATGGGACACCCATTCGGTGCCACGCTCAGCCTGCTGACGGCTGCCCTCGTGGCCGTGCCCGCCGGACCGCTCCTGGCTATCAGCACGACCCCCACAGTCGAGAAGGACCAGGCCACTCTCCAGGCCCGTGGTGGCGGCGGGGGCGGCGGAGGCGGCCGGGGGGGTGGGGGTCGCGGTGGCGGTGGCGGAGGTGGCCGCATGCAAGGGGGTGGGGGCGGCAGCCGGGCCCGCACCGGCTTCAGTGGAGGTGGCAATCTCACCCGTGGCGACAGGAAACCCAGCGGCGGTTTCAGCAGCGGTGATCGCCTCAACCGAGTGAACAATCCCTCGATCAGTCGCCCCGCCAGTCGGCCGGACGGCCTGCAACGGCAGGGCCAGGGCCTCCAGCGTCAAGATGGGGGCAGGAGCCTTGGCGATCGCAGCGGCGCCCTTGTGGATCGCAACCAGCCCTTTGATCGCCAAAACACCTTCAACCAGGGCGATCGGATGATCAACCGAGACGGAGACCGCACCCTGAACCGCCAGGGCGATCGCACCTTCAATCGGGATGGGGATCGCAACTGGAATGGAAACCTCGGGAATCGCTCGGTCAACATCGATCGCGACTGGAACCGGGAAGTGAACATCGGCGACATCAACCTCAACCCTGGCTGGGCCAGGCCCGGCTGGGGGGTGGCCCGTCCCTGGAACTGGGGCTGGTATGGCGGCTGGAACACGCCCAGCTGGGGCTGGTGGGGCGCCAGCGCAGCGGCCTGGGGCATCGGCACCCTGACAACGGCGGCCATCATCAACGATGCCGTCAATGATGCCGTCTCCCAGAACGTCACCTACATCGTGGTGCCCAACACGGGCTATGAGCTGCAATACGGCACCATCCAGCCCTACGGCAACTATTCCGTCAGCTTCGTGGTGACGGCCAACGGCACCAGTTACCAGATCAATGCCGATTGCAATGCGGGCGCCATCAACGGCCGCCAGCCCAGCTCGGCCCAGGAAGCGGAGTTGCTGAATGCTGCCTGCCAAGTGGCCTATGGCAACGCCGCCTAAGCCACCATGGCGGAGCAACCCCCGAGCGTGAACATCACCAACGAGTTGGCGAAGGAACGCAACCGGGAGGCGGCGGAACGCACCCTGATGGCGTGGATCCGCACGTCGTTATCGCTGATCAGCTTCGGCTTCGGTGTGGACAAAATCGTCGGCGCCATCAACCGGAGCCGCTTTGGAGGCTCGGCCCGAGCCGATCTCTCGGTGCGCCTCATGGCCATCGCCTTCATCCTCACGGGCATCGGCGCCCTCGCCGCGGCCACCGTGCAACACAAACGCATCCTGAGAAGGCTGACCCACCCAGAATTTGTTTATCACGAACACAGATCCCTGGGCACGGCCACCGCTTTGGCGCTGATGGCGATCGGCACCCTGTGCCTGATCATCCTCATCCATGGGGCGGTTGGCTGAGGGCCGCCCCTGAGCGACGGCAGGGAGTTTTGAACCCGCGGATTGTCTACCCAGTTTGGCCATCACTGGCGAAGATGGAAGCATCTGCCCACGCCAGCTCAATGGCCACAACACTCGCCCGGATCCTGGCGACCCTCGTGGCCGGTGGGATCGCCTTCCTGCTGACCCGATCCGTTGGGGTGATCGCCTCTGCGCTGATCAGCTCCCTGCTGATCGCGGGAAGCTCCGTGCTGATCGGCAAGGCAAGCCTGACGGCAGCCCCCCGCTGGGCCCTCATCGGGGGCTCCGCGGGGGGAATCCTGGGAACAGCTGAGGTGCTCGGTGGCCGCCTTCAGGAGCTGGATCCGGCTGAGGGAAGCGAGCAAAGGGCCGTGGTGATGGCCCTGCTGGCCAGCGCGGGAATCGTGGGAGGGCTCATGCTCAGCCGTGATGCGGCCGCCAGCAACCGGCGCCATCCCAGGGATGTGCTGAAGGCCGTGAGCGGTCTCACGACCGGCCTGTTCGCCACGCTCGTCGCCCTCGACTACCTGCACCAAGGGCTGGATGTGGCCCGCACTTTCTCCAGTCGGCTGAGCACGGCCCTGACGATTCTCGTGGCTACGCTCACGGTGCCCGGCTGGATCGCCCACACCCTGGCTCATCCAACCTGGAGGGCTGGCAGAGCAACGACACAAGGGTCCCGGACTTCGATCAACCATCGCCATGATTGAAACCATTCAGGAGGTGCTCGAACCGCTGGGAACGGCGATTCGTGTGCTCCTCGAAGCGCTCTCCGTGCTGACCGTCCTCTACGGGCTTCTGGCCATTTTCAGGCAGGCCATCCCACGCTTTGGCCGTCGCTTGCCCGCGCGCCCCTCGAACCAGGCGCGCCTCACCTTCGGGAGCTGGTTGGCCCTGGCCCTGGAATTTCAGCTGGGTGCCGACATCGTGGCCACCACGACGAGCCCCTCGGAAACCAACCTGATTCAGCTGGGGGTGATCGCCGTGATTCGAACCTTTCTCAATATCTTCCTTGGCCGGGAAATCGAGGCCGAGCAACGCTGGGAGGAGGAAGAGGCGCGACGGGCGGGCTCCCGGGAGCCGATGCGGCTCGACTGACCTTCCGCTTCCTGTTCCCCTTTCCCACCCCTTCGCCGGCCATGAACCCAACAACCCTGCTGCTCCTGTTGATCAAGATCAGCCTTATCGCCCTGATGGTGGGCCTCGGCCTCGGGCTTCAACTGGACGACCTGAAGGAGTTGCGCCATCGACCCTGGCTGATCCTCCGGGTGTTGCTCGGTACCTGCGTGCTGGTGCCCCTGGCTGCACTGCTCCTGCTCAAGCTGCCGTTCACCATGCAGATGTCTCCCGGGGCCCGCTACGGCATCGCGCTGATGGCTCTGAGCCCCAGCGCTCCCCTCACCCTGCGCAAGGCCCATCTGCAGGGGGGGGATCGCCATCTAGCCGCTTTGCTACAGGTGGCAGCGGCCTTGCTGGCGATCCTCTCCATCCCCCTGCTCACGGATGTGTTCCGCGCCTCGTATCACGTGGATGGCTGGGACATCGAACCCCAGACCGTGGCGGTCCAGGTGGCCCTGGTGCAGGTGCTGCCCCTCACGATCGGCCTGGTGCTGCGGCGGCTGTTTCCCCAGTTCGGTGCACGGTGGGCCCTGCCGATTCAGAAGGGGGCCTTTCTGGTGAATCTCTCTGTGGTGGCCCTGATCCTGGTGATGATGGCCCCGAAGCTGTTCACCTTTCTGAAGGGGAACCTGTTCGCCATTGTGGTGGCGGCACTGATGACCGCCATTGCCCTGGCCATCGGCTATCTCCTGGGGGGACGAAACGCCGAAGAGCGCACCACCACCGCTCTGGTGACCTCCATGCGCAACCCCGGCCTGGCCCTGCTCTTCGCCATCACCCATGGCAAAGAGCTGGTGGGGGTGAAGTTGGCGATCCTCACCTATCTACTGGTGACGATCCTGGCTTCCATTCCCTTCCTGCGATGGTCCAAGAATCAGGTTCACTCCCTGCGTTGACGCAGCACCAGATCGATCAGCTGAAGCACGGATGCGGCCGCCGCCGCGACGTAGGTAAGGGCGGCCGCATCCAGCACCCGCTTCACCCCATCGGCTTCCTGCTGGGTGGACACAATCCCCGTGCTGGCGAGCACGGCCTTGGCCCTGTTGGAAGCATTGAATTCCGTAGGGAGGGTGATCAGTTGAAACACCACCACGGCGGCGAACAGGCCAATGCCTGTCCAGATCAGGAGGGGAGCGAAGGACAGCTGACGCAACAGCAGACCCGCCATGAAAGGGAGAAACCAGAGCATGTTGCCCACGTTGCAGAGAGGCACCAGGGCCGAGCGCCACACCAGGGGGAGATAGCCCACTTTGTCCTGGATGGCATGGCCGGCTTCGTGGGCCGCCACAGCAATGGATGAGATGGATTGCCCGTCATACACATGGGGCGAGAGCCGTAGGGCTTTGGCGAGAGGGTCGTAGTGATCCGTGAGGAAGCCCTGATGGCGCTCAATGCGGACGCCTTGAACCCCGGCGCTCTGCAATACAGCCTGGGCGGCCTGGGCACCGCTATAGCCAGAGCGGACGCCCACCTTGGCAAACCGCTGGAACGTGCTTTGAACACGCCACTGAGACCAGAGGCTAAAGACCAGTGCAGGGATGGTGAGAACGAGATACTGGAGATCGAAGAACATGAACGGGAAGCACCACAGGCCCGGCAAGGGTTGTGCCGGAGACGGTGTAAAGAACGTAGAGATGATTATTACTGGAAAACAGGCGTCCTTGCGTGTGGATCACGCCAGCCTGCCGAATCAGGTAGCCAGGAGAGCTTCCACAAATTCGAAACTGTTGAAAGGTCGCAGGTCTCGCAGACCTTCTCCAGCACCGATGAAGCGGATCGGCAATCCCACCTCGCGGCACACGGCCAGGGACACGCCCCCCCTGGAACTGCCATCCAGCTTGGTGATCACCACGCCGGTGAGGCCAGCGGCTTCGGCAAAGGCCATCGCCTGGCGCAAACCATTCTGGCCCTGGCTGGAATCGAGCACCAGCAACGACTCCACCACCGCTTCAGGAGCGAGCTTGTCGACGATGCGGCGCACCTTGCTGAGCTCCTCCATCAGGTTGTGCTTCGTCTGCAGACGACCCGCCGTATCCACTAACACGAGCTCCGTTCCCTTGGCCTTGGCACTATTTATGGCGTCGTAAACGACGGCGGCCGGATCCGCATTCGCGCTGGGATTGGAGATCACCGGAACCCCGCTTCGCTCTCCCCAGATGCGCACTTGCTCCACGGCCGCGGCGCGAAACGTGTCTGCCGCAGCGATGAGGCAGGTGTAGCCACTGCGCACCGCCAGATTGGCCAGCTTGCCCAGGGTGGTGGTTTTGCCCACCCCATTCACCCCCACCAGCAACCAGATGTTGAGGCGATCCCGTTCGGGTGCCAACAGCTCTCGCCCACTGGCCGCAATGGGCGCCTCCAGGAGCTCACGCAGTTGTTCCTTGAGGAAACGAAGCCCCTCGCTCCCATCCACCACCTCCTGGTTGAGCCGGGCCCTCAGGGCACCCAGCACCTGATCGGTGGCCTGGACGCCCACATCGGCCCTCAGGAGGGTGGTCTCCAGGTCGTCCACCAACTCCGGCGTCAGGGGATCATCCCCCAGGCGTTCCAGGAGCTGGCTCACAAAACCCTTTCGGGTTTTTTCCATGCCTCGTCGCAGTCGGGCCAGCCAGTCGATCTCCTCCAGCGACACCTGATCCACGCGCCGGCCCTGGGCCGCCAACACTTCCGCCGACCAGGTGAACGCCTCATCGAAATCCCCCAGCGTGGGTTCCGCCTCATCGGCGACGAGGGGCGGCCCGAGGGGGGCCGGCTCCCCTACGGGAGCGATCGGCGGGGGACCCGCCACCTCGAGCAACTCCTGCTGCCGCTGACGGCGCTCCGCGGCGGCCCTTTCCAGCAGAGATATCGGAGCCTCTAGAGGCGCCGGAGGAACAGGAGGGCTGACGGCGGCGGTGGCCCCTTCGATGGCGGACATCGGTTCCGCCGGTGCCAGCTCCTGCACGGAGGCCTGCACCGGCAGGGGCTGCTCCACAGGCACCACCTCCTCGAGAACTTCCTGCGGAGACGGGACGACCTCCTGGGGGGATGGAGCTGGTGGCGGCGGGGGCGAAGGGGTGGCTACGGGCTCGGCCTGGCGGGCCGCTTGCTCCGCCTTCAGGCGGGCATAGGCCTCGCGTGCCCAGGCCAGGGAATCGGCATCAATGGCCCCTGCCCCAGCAGCTGGAGTTGGCGCTTCAGATGGCGTTGGGGAGAGATCGGCGGACGCAGGTCCAGGCGACGGTGGCTGGGAAGAGGGGGCCTGCTCAGATGGCGCCGTCCCCTGCTGCTCCTGGGGCTCGGAGTCGTTCCCAGGGGCATCCGCGGGCTGCGGCTCGGCGGTCTTCCGTTTGAACCAATCAAACACCATGGGGAATCAAACCTGTGCAGCGGTAAATCGGCCAAGAACGCCATTGATCATGCGGCGTCCCTGCTCATCGCTATATCGGTTCGCCAATTCCACCGCCTCATTGCAGGCCACGGCGGGCGGGGTGCCAAAACGTTCGAGATCGACAACGGCCAGACGGAGGATATCCCGATCGATGCGGGGAAGGCGCGTCAGTCGCCAGCCCTCCATCACCGCATCCAGTCTGGCGTCAATGCTGTCCCGATCCCGCAACACAGCCCGGGCCCGGTCGATGGCCCCGTGGCGGACGGACTCCTGATCCGCCAGAACCAATAGCCGTGGAATCTCCAGACAGGCCGAAAGCAGATTGAGCGCCTGCTCGCCGTTGGCAATGCCCTTCTGCACATGCTGGCGAACCTTGGGCAATTGGCTATCGCCTCCGGCCTGCAGCTCACTGTCCAGCAAGTCCTGTTGGGCCTGCTGCAAAGCCTCTGCTGAACGCTCCAGGCTGTCGCGCACATGCTCGCCCAGAGTGGAGAGCGCCTGATCCAGCAGGCCCATCAAAGACGTGTCAGAAGGAACGGTGGACGATCCCCGATCTGGGAGCTGGGCGAGGGTGAGCAGGGCCAGTTCGCGGGAGAGGGTGCGGCTCTGCATCAGGACATCTGGGGAGCGCGGAGTTGCGCCAGAAGACTGGAAAAACTCCGGTTGGTGGGTGTTTCCCGTTCATCGGGGCTGACAATGCCGGCAGAAATAATGGTGCGGAAGGCATCTTCCACACTCAAATCAATATCACGCACGGAATGTTCAGGGACAACGGCATACCATCCCGTGGTGGGATTAGGAGCCGTTGGAATGAAGACACTCAACATCGTTTCCGGAAAATCGGACTGGATGGATGCCCCCAGAACCCCCGTGACAAAACCCACTGCATAGAGCCCCTCCCTGGGATATTCCACCAACACCACTCGGCGAAAGCGGGTGGAATTATCCCGCAGGAATGTTTCCAGGAGTTGCTTGAGGGTTTTGTAGACCGAACCCGCCAAGGGTATGCGCAGCAGGGTGCCCTCGCCGAACTCCAGCAGCCAGCGGCCCACGATGTTGCGGGCCATCAGACCGATGAGAAGAATCCCCAGCAGCGGCACAAGAAGCCCCAGGCTGAGGTTGATCAACTCCTGCAACAGGGGGTGCAGGGTGTTGAAGGGGTTGAACTGCTTCGGGATGGAGGTGAGAAAGGCCAGCACAAAGCGGCTCACCGTGGTGGCGAGCCAGATGGTGGTGGCCAGTGGGATCACCACCAGCAAACCCGCAATCAGATCATTCTTCAGATCTTCCTGAAGGCGGGATCGGAAGGGTTGCTGATCCGGTCTGGGACTGGAAGGGACCAAGACCAAAAAGCCAAGGACGAGTCTTTAAGGTAACGCTCTCAGGTTCCGTTCAAAGCACGCTGCCCAAACAGAGCAGGGTGAAGGCCACGATCAGGGCGATGGCGCCGAAGGTCGACCCGAAGCGTCGTTGGTTGATGGCCAGCCGGCTCGTCTGTTCGGCCTGCTTGAACTGACCTTCCATCTGCTGCAGCTGTCGGTCGACAAAAGCCCGGGCAGACTGGAGTTTCTGGGCATCCGAAGCGCCAGGGGGCACCTGGCCGGCGGCCTCGGCCTGACGCAGGAGCTGCTTGAGCACTTCGGGATTCTTGCTTTGCTCCCGGGCCATCTCCAGCTGTCCTTTCTTGGCCGCGAGCTGCTGATCCGTCTCCTCCTGCATCAACTGGTCCCCGCCAAAAACGATCGGCAGAGAAGCGGTGAGCAGCACGGCCATGAGGCCGCTCAGGATGCACACGGTCCAGAGCAGGGGGGAACGGCGCCAGCCGTTCTGGTCGTCCAGCCGACCCGAGAGGTACATGAGCAACAACCCCACCAGGGCCATCGGGGATTCCTTGATCAGCCGTTCTACGACCAGCTGCCGGAAGGGCTCCGCCTGCCAATCCCAGAGGGCCAGCACGGCAAGCATCTGAAGCAGAGTGAGCACCACAAGGGTGATGCCGATCCAGCGGAGGAGGGGACTGAACCGGTCGGAAGATGGGAGAGCCACTGGGGCAAGCCGTAATCAGAGGGACTTTACTGAGAGGGGTGGAGTCATCCCTTGCCAGAATCGATCCTGCAATTGGCTGACGACCTCAAGGCCCAGGCCGTGGTCCTGGGTTTTGGTCCGGTGGGGATCGCCGCCTTTCCCGGGAGTGGTCGCCTTCCCCTGCGTCAGGCGGCCCTGGAACGCTGGCTGGAAGCGGGCCACCAGGCCGGGATGGGCTGGATGGCGGATCCCCGGCGACGCCGCATCGAGGCCCTGCTGCCCGGGGTGCGCAGTGTGCTGGCCGTGGGTCTGAACTATCACGTGCGGGCCACCCGACGGGCCCCGGGCCTGAAGGTGGCCCGCTATGGATGGGGCAGGGATTACCACCGGGTGATCCAGCAACGCCTGCGGCGCCTGGGGCGGTGGCTGGAGGAAAGGGCCCCGGGCACCGCCTGGCGGGCCTGTGTGGACAGTGCCCCACTGATGGACAAGGCCTGGGCGGAGGAGGCTGGGCTGGGCTGGATCGGCAAGAACGGCAACCTGATCCACAGACGGCAGGGGTCCTGGTTGCTGCTGGGGCACCTGCTCACCTCCCTGGAGCTGCCGGCGGACGAACCCTCCCCATCCCTGTGCGGCAGCTGCAGCCGCTGCATGACGGCCTGCCCCACCGGCGCCATTGGCGAACCCTTCGTGGTGGATTCCAGACGCTGCATCGCTTACCACACCATCGAGAACCGGGACGCCCAACTGCCCGAAGGGATCCGGGACCATCTGCAGGGATGGGTGGCCGGCTGTGACATCTGTCAGGACGTCTGTCCCTGGAACCGTCCAGACCTGCAATCCTCCACCGATCCTGACGTGCAACCGAGGGAGTGGTGGCTCCACCTAGACGGCCCGGAAGCCCTCTCCTGGACGGACGAGCAGTGGGACGAACGCCTGCGGGCCTCTGCCCTCAGGCGGATCCAGCCCTGGATGTGGCGACGAAATATCCTCGCTGCCCTCGGCGAAGGGAGACCCACTCTCTAAGCTCAATCTATCTGGTTGATATCCGTGGGTCCTCGCCTGAGGCGTTTTGTTCTGCCTGCCCTTCTCGGCCTGATCACTGGACTGGCCCAACCGGCGATGGCGATGGTGCCCTATGTGTTTCTCCCGCCTCCCAAGGGGCTCGAGGAGGCGGGGCTGGGCATCGCCGAGGAAGCGGTACAGATGCTGCGCCTGGGCCAGCCGGAATATGCCGCCCGGTTGGCGGAGCTCACCGTGCGCCTGCTGCCCAACGACCCGCGGGGCTGGGTGCTGCTCGCCGAATCCCAGCTCCGCAATGACAAATCGGATTTAGCGCTCTATGCCCTGGCCAAGGCCAAGGCCCTCGATCCGAACAATCCGGGCATCTGGTTTGCCGAAGGAGCGCTGGCGCTACGCAATGGCAAGCCGGCCGATGCCCTGGGTTTGATCCAGAAAGGGCTCCAACTGGACCAGAAGAACGCGGGGGCGTACTTCGATCTGGGCAATGCCCACATCCTGTTGAACCAACCGGAGCTGGCCCTGCGAGCCTTCAACCGGGCCGCGGCCCTGCGGGCCAATTTCTGGGAGGCCATCAACAACCAGGGCCTGGTGTTGTTCGAGCGTGGGCAACGGCGGGAGGCCATGAACCGTTGGCGCAAGGTGCTGACGATCAAACCCTCCGTGGCCGAATCCTCCCTGGCCCTGGCGGCGGCCCTGCACAACGAACAGCCCACCAACACGACGGAAACCTTTCAACTGGCGGAATCGGCCCTGGCGGACGACCCGAATTACGTGAAGGAGGAGTACCAGAAAGAGCAACTCTGGGGTCCCCTGCTGCGGGATGCGGCCCGGCGCCTCCTGGCCGAACCCAGCCTGAAACCGGCCGTAGAGAGGGCCAAGGCCAATGCCACGGGCACCCAGGAAGCGGAATAACCCTGGAAGATCGGCGTTTCGATCTGTAGGCTGAGCCGCGTCGTCCGCCCCACCTCGCCCGTTTCGGATGGCCGACACTCGCTCAGGCAATCGCAAAGATCCGGGCAACAATCCCGAGAACGATTCGCGCATCGAGCCAATCGCTCTCCATCAGGAGATGCAGCGTTCCTATCTCGAATACGCGATGAGCGTCATCGTGGGGCGGGCGCTCCCCGATGTGCGCGATGGGCTCAAGCCCGTGCAGCGGCGGATCCTTTACGCGATGCACGAGCTGGGGCTGACGCCGGATCGGCCTTATCGCAAGTGCGCCCGCGTGGTGGGCGACGTGCTGGGCAAATACCACCCCCATGGGGATCAGGCGGTCTATGACGCCCTAGTGCGGCTGGTGCAGACCTTTTCCAGCCGTCACCCGCTGCTGGATGGCCATGGCAATTTCGGGTCGGTGGATGACGATCCGCCAGCGGCCATGCGCTACACCGAAACCCGGCTGGCGCCGATCGCCAACGAGGGAATGCTCGATGAGATCGGCAACGACACGGTGGATTTCACCAGCAACTTCGATGGCTCCCAGCAGGAGCCCGTCGTGCTCCCCGCCCAGCTGCCCTTCCTGCTGCTGAATGGTTGCAGCGGCATCGCCGTGGGCATGGCCACCAGCATTCCCCCCCACAATCTGGGGGAGGTGCTGGATGCCCTGATCGCCCTCATCCGCCAGCCCAACCTCTCCGATGAGAAACTGCTGGAACTGGTGCCGGGCCCGGATTTCCCCACAGGGGGAGAAGTGCTGGTGGGCTCCGGGGTGCGCGACACCTACCTCACGGGCCGGGGCAGCATTCCGATGCGTGGCGTAGCCCACATCGAGGAGGTGCAACCCGGAAAGGGCCGCCATCGGCGGGGAGCGGTGGTGATCACCGAGTTGCCTTACCAGCTCAGCAAGGCGGGCTGGATCGAGAAGCTCGCGGAACTGGTGAATGAGGGCAAGGTATCCGGCATCGCCGATATCCGGGATGAGAGCGATCGGGAAGGGATGCGTGTGGTGGTGGAGGTGCGCCGGGACGCGGATTCCAACAAGGTGCTGGCAGAGCTCTACCGGCGCACGGCCCTGCAGAGCAATTTCGGGGCCATCCTTCTGGCCCTCGTGCACGGTCAACCCCTGCAGTTGAGCCTACGCCAGCTCCTGCAGCACTTCCTGGAATTCCGGGAGCACACCATCCTCCGGCGCACCAGCCATGCCCTGCGGCGATGTGAGGAACGGCTGGAGGTGGTGGAGGGGCTGATCAAGGCCCTGGCCCGGCTCCAGGAGGTGATCGCCATGATCACCGCCGCAAGCGATGCAGCCGCCGCCAAGGCGAGCCTGCAGGTGCACCTGGATCTGACGGAGCGCCAAGCCGATGCGGTGCTGGCCATGCCCCTGCGCCGCCTCACCAGCCTGGAGCAGGAAAGCCTGCGCAAGGAGGCAGCCGATCTCAAGGAGGAACAGGGAAAGCTGCGCCATCTCTTGGATGACCGCGATTCCCTGCTGGAGGCCATGGTTCGGGAGCTGCGGACCCTGCGCAAGCGCTATGCCACACCCCGCCGCACCCGCCTGGTGGAAGGGGGCGATGCCCTGGTGGCCCAGCGGGGTGCGGCCGCCCGTCCCAGCACGGGAGAACAGCGGCAACAGGCCCTGGAAGCCCTGCCCACCGATGCCCGCGTGCTGATCCAGAGCGATGGTCTGGTGAGGATCCTCACCACCCAACAGTGGAGCCGTCTGAAGTTGGATGAAGGGACGGACTCCGGAGAGGGTTCGGCTCCGCGCATCCTGCTGCCGGTGCACCCACCCCCAGCCCTGCTGGCCTTCACCGCCGATGGTCGGGTGGCCCTGGTGCGCTGGGAATTCGCCGCCCAGCAGCAGGGACCTCTGGAGCGTTTCCTGCCGGACAGCCTGGCCGGTGAAACGGTGGTGCAGGTGCTCCCCCTGCGGGCCGACCTCCACAGCAGCCTGGGCTTGCTGAGCAGCGATGGGCGATTCAAGCGGCTGCCTATCGAAGACGTTCAGGAGCTCTCGGGCCGGGCGGCCACGGTGTTGAAGCTGAAGGAAGGGGTGACCCTCAAACGGGTGGTGCCCTGCGGCAAGGAGGAAGACCTGGTGGTGGGGAGCAGCACGGGCCGGCTGTTGCGGCTGGAGGTGAACGACAGCAACTTGCCGGTTCTGGGCCGGGCCGCCCAGGGCCCCCAGCTCATGCGTCTGCTTCCTGGGGAACAGGTGGTGGGGGCAGCCAGCGTGGCGAAGGATGGGGAGGTGTTGCTGGCCAGCCGGCTGGGTCAGCTGAAGAAACTGCAGGTCGCCAGCCTGCGCCTCTGCCAACGGGGGGATCTCGGGCAAATCGGGCTGCGGTTCCTGCAACGCTCCGACCAACTGGTGGATCTACAGGGGACGGACACCCCGTTGGTGGGCGTGCGGCTGGAAGGGGGCGAGGGGCGCCATCTGCGCTGGAGCGTGGGCGAGCTGGCCAGCGAAGACAGCACCGCCTCGGGCCTCCAGCTCCCCCTGCGGCCAGGGGAACAGATTCGCGAACTCGTGCCCTTGGTGAAAAACTGATGCGCCAAGTTCTGCGCCGATTCCTGTTGGCACGCCGAAACGTTCTGGTCCTGACGGGGGCCTCTCTCCTTGGAGGATTGGTGTTGGCCGTTTCTCCCGAGCTCGGTTTCTCCCGCAGCGGCAGCGAGGCCCCGGAACCGCTGGCCGCCCCCCAGACCAGCCCGGCCCTGGCCCTGCTGCCCACGGATGCGGGTTTGCCCCGCAGTGGCGACGGACGGCACTATCCGCTCTTCCCCAGCGACGTGAAGGAGCTGGCGGTCCTGCTGGCCTCCCTGGAAGAGGCCATCCGTGACCCGAACACCCCGACGGCGGACCTGCCGCGGCTGGGTCACCAGCAACAGGTGATCTACCGGGTGCTGTCCCACCGCCGCCCCCTCGCGGATCAGGTGCGGGCCGCCCTTCCCCAACGCTGGCAACCGGTGTTCGACCACCACGTGGGGGCCCGGCGTGAATTTCTGGCCATGCACCGGGGCCAGCGGAGTCTGACCCTGCCCAGCTGGCGGATCATCCCTCCCAAGCCCCCGGAGCAGCTGCTGGCCTACTACCGGGAGGCGTCCGCGGCCACGGGCATCCCGTGGGAGGTGCTGGCGGCGGTGAATCTGGTGGAAACGGGCATGGGTCGGGTGGATGGGATCTCCGTGGCCGGCGCCCAGGGACCCATGCAATTTCTCCCCACCACCTGGGCGGAAGCGGGCATCGGCAAGGGCGACATCCGCAATCCCCGGGATGCCATCGGCGCGGCCGCCCGCTATCTGGTGCGGCGGGGCGGACCGAACAACCTGAAGAAGGCGTTGTGGGGGTACAACAACAGCGACCACTACGGCAGGGCCGTGCTGCACTACGCGGCCCTGATGAAGGAGGATCCGGCAGCCTTCCGCGGGCTCTACCACTGGGAGGTGCACTTCGCCTCCGGCGCGGGCGACCTCTGGCTTCCCGTGGGCTATCTGCAACCCAAACCCATCTCCGTAGCGGCCTACCTGAAAACCCACCCGGCCAGCGCGCCCCCACCGGGCTCCTCGGGATACTGAACCCCATGCCTCCCCTTCCCCGGTCGCTTGGACCCCACATCTGGGGCGCGCTGGCCACAGCGCTCGCCCTCGCAGGAGCCCCAGGCGGGGCCGCTCCCCTGGCGAACCCGGTCCCAGCCCCCATTCCCCTGCCGGAGCCTGCCGGCCAGACCCTGCTGCTGGAGGCCACGGCCCGCAGGGATCACGGGCCCCTGGCCCAGTGGTTTGAAACCCAGGTCAACCTGGCGTATTGCGGCGTGGCCAGTGCCGTGATGGCGCTCAACAGCCTGGCCATCCCGGCCCCCGCCGCAGCGGGCTATGGCCCCTACCGCTTCTGGACCCAGGGCAGCGCGTTCTCGATCCCCGGCAGCGGGGGCTTCGTGCGGCCGGAGGTGGTGGCCAGGGAGGGGATGACCCTGGCCCAGCTCCAGGGCTGGCTGGCCCAGCGGCCCGATCTGGTGGTGGAGCGGTTCCACGGGGATCAGCTCAGCGTGGGCCAGTGGCGGGCGCTCCTGCAGCGCTCCCTCAACGATCCGGAGGATCGGCTGCTGGTGAATTACCAGCGCTCCGCCCTGGGCCAACCGGGCGGGGGGCACATCTCCCCGCTGGCGGCCTATGACGCCGCCAGCGACAGGGTGTTGATCCTGGATGTGGCGCGCTATCGCTATCCGGCGGTGTGGGTGCGTGCGGCGGATCTGTTGCAGGCCATGCGCACCGTGGACAGCAGCTCGGGGCGCAGCCGGGGCCTGGTGGTGGTTCGGCGCCGCTAGGGGCTGGACGGCCGGATCAGGCCACCACGGTCTGCAGCCAGGCCTCGATGCGCTCGCTGAAGGCGGCCATGGAATGGTGCTGCTCAAACCATTCCCTGCAGCGGGAGCGGGGCACGCCGGCGGCCCGCTGCACCGCCTGCTCCAGGGCCGCCAGATCATCGGCCGGGGCCAGGGCACCGTTCTGGCCTTCGCGCACCAGCTCGCCGGGCCCGCCGCGGGCATAGGCCGCCACGGGGACGCCACAGGCCAGAGCCTCCACCACCACATTGCCAAAGGCCTCATTCCACTTGGGCGTGTTGAGAAACACCTGGCAAGTGCCCAATTCCGCCTGAAACTGGGCCGTGGGGAGAAAGCCCCGCCACTCGATCGTTCCGGCTGGCACGGACGCCTCCACGGCCTGGGCGTAGGCGGAATCTTCCACCAGGCCCCACACCCGCAGAGGAAGCCCCAGGCGGTGGGCCACCTGGGCCCCATCCTCAAGACCCTTTTCTGGCGCGATCCGGCCCGCCCAGCCCAGCACCAGCTCCGGCTGGGCCGCGAAGGTGTAGGCCCGGGGATCAAAGCCGTTGCCCACAATCACCGGCGGAAGGGGCAGGGAGTAATCGGCGGCCTGGGCACCCGTATGAAAGGCCAGACGGTTCGGACGCCAGTGGCCCACCGCCGCGATCACCGCATCCATGGCCTCCGCCACCGATCCCATGCTCACCAGGTGGGCGATGGGGGTGTCGATGTGGGGGGTGAGCCAGAAGGGAAGCCAGTCGTAGGCCAGGTTGAGCAAAACATCAAAGCGCTGCCGCTCGGCCAGGGCACGGTCCCAGAGCCGGGGCAACAGGCCATCGGCTGGAATCTCCACGGCTGTGGAGCGGGGCCGATGCTGCCAGCTGGGTTGGCCCACTCCAGAGGCGGTGATCAGCTCCGCACCGGCGCAGGACGCCGTGAGGATCGAGCCCTCCGCCGCCAGCACGCTCACCCCATGACCCCGGCCGAGCAGGCCGGCCACCAGGCCCATGGCCGTGATCTCCACCCCACCCCCGCGGCCGCTGCCGAGGGCCCCCACCGGGGTGCTCACCACCAACACCCGCATACCCAGACGCCCCCTGAGGAGATTTCAGCATGCCGGATCCCCTGGGGCCGTGGACGCCGAAGGGATGCGTAGGTTGAGGGGAACTGTCTGCCGTTGTGAGATCCGACACCGCCCCCTCTGACGCCCTGTCCCGAACCGGGACCTTGACGGTGGATCTCTTCCTGAGCAACGGCTTTGATCTGTTGGAGCAGCTGGCCGCCTTCCTGCAGCTGGAGCCCGCGGCGCTGCAACAACGGCTGCCCAGCAGCAATGCGGATCTGGCGGCCCTCCATCCCGGCGCCTTTGATCCCCAGACGGTGGAGCAGTTCTATGAGGAAACGGTGGGCGATGCCCACCTGCTGGAGCTGGCGGGCTGGCACCTGGGCAGCGCCGCCTACATCGCCGACACGCTCCGGCTGCAGGCGCACTTCGCCCGGGGGCAGGTGCTGGATTTTGGGGGGGGCATCGGCACCCACGCTTTGGCGGCCGCGGCCCTGCCAGGGGTGGAGCGGGTGTGGTGTGTGGATCTCAATCCCCGAAACCGGGCCTTCGTGAGCTGGCGAGCCCAGCAACTGGGGTTGGCAGAGCGGATCAGCTGCCACAGGGATCTCACGGATCCGGCCCTGCCTGAGAGGTTTGACACGATCGTGTGCCTGGATGTGCTGGAGCACCTAAAGGATCCAGCTGGCCAGCTGGTGGAGTTCGCCGAGCGCCTGTCGGGCAACGGCACCGCCCTGCTGAACTGGTATTTCTTCCAGGGGTTCGCTGGGGAGTACCCCTTCCATGTGGATGATCCGGCCCTGGTGGACCCATTTTTCCGCACCCTGCAGGCCCTTTTCCTGGAGGTGTTTCACCCCTGGTTGATCACGACCAGGGCTTACCGGCCCATGCCAAGCGAGGAACCCTGAAGTTCAGGTTCAGGAGTGAACAGCCAGACCAGCGGGTTCGAGCATGAGCTTGCTGCGCCTCATCTGCTCATCCATCTCGATCGGATAGGCCCCATCGAAACAGGCCGTGCAGAAATGGGTGGAATGGGTGTGGGCCGCCTCCACCATGCCCTCTTTGGTGAGGTAAGCAAGGGAATCCAACCCCAGGTGATCCTCAATCTCCGCCAGGCTGAGGCGGGCCGCGATCAGGTGATCCTGAGTGTCGGTGTCGATCCCGTAGAAACAGGGGTGGGTGACCGCCGGGGAGCTGATGCGCATGTGCACCTCCGTGGCGCCCGCATCGCGAAGGGCCTGAACCAGCTTGCGGCTGGTGGTGCCGCGCACGATCGAGTCGTCGATCACCACCACCCGCTTGCCTGAGAGCACATCGGGGAGGGGGTTGAGCTTCACACGGATTCCAGCTTCCCGCATGGCCTGGGTGGGCTGGATGAAGGTGCGACCCACATAGCGATTTTTGATCAGGCCATCGCCGAAGGGAATGCCGCTCACCTGGGAAAAGCCAATGGCAGCGGGGATGCCCGAATCCGGCACACCGATCACGATGTCGGCCTCCACGGGAGCTTCCTTCGCCAGCACCTCCCCGATGCGCACCCGATAGCTGTAAAGGGATTCGCCGAAGAACCGGCTGTCGGGACGGGCGAAATAGATCATTTCAAATACGCAGAGCTTGGGCGGCAGCTCCTGCCAACGCTGGCGATCGGGAATCGGATCCCCATGACGGAAGTGCACCAACTCCCCGGGTTGGACGTCGTCGGTGTAGGTGGCGCCAATGATGTCGAGGCCACAGGTTTCGCTGCAAGCCACCCAGCGGCCTAGCTCCAGATCCCCCAACTGGCCGAACACCAGGGGGCGGATGCCGTAGCCATCCCGCAGAGCAAACAACCCCTCCGGCGTGCCAATCAACAGGCTGAAGGCGCCCCGGCAGCGGCCGGCGGCGGTGCGAATGGCCTGGCTCCAGCCCATGCCCCCATCCACGGCCTGCTGGAGAGCAAAGGCGATGAGCTCTGAATCGGTGGTGGAGGTAAATTCCTCAGAGAGGTGATCCAGGGCCAGACGGAGCTCGGCGGCATTCACCAGGTTGCCGTTGTGGGCCAGGGCGAAGGCCCCCAGCCGGGTGGTGAGCACCACGGGCTGGGCGTTGCACACCTTGCTGCTGCCGGTGGTGGAATAGCGGTTGTGGCCGATGGCCAAATCGCCGGGCATGCGATCGAGCACCTGCTGGTCGAACACCTGGCTCACCAGACCCATGTCCTTGTGGAGGCGCACCCGGTTGCCATCGAACACGGCGATGCCCGCTGATTCCTGGCCCCTGTGCTGGAGGGCGTAGAGGCCGAAATAGGTGAGGTTGGACACGGGCTGGCCGGGGGCCAACACGGCAAACACCCCACAGGCTTCTTCCGGCTTGTCGGGCCGATCTGGCTGCTGATCGAGCTGCTGATCAGTGGACTGCTGGGAAGACGTCAGGGGACCAGGGAAGCCGAGGACGGATCGTCATCTTGGCGCATCACCGATCGGGCGGAAGGTCGGCCCCCCGCATGCGCCTGGGAATGGCCTGCTCATAGGCCTGGCCCATCTGGGCCACGGGCAGGTGCAACAGCACCGTCTCCCCTTGGCGCAGCACCAGGTCGGCTGAGGGGGTCACCGAACCCAGGTCGGTGGCAGGCAGGGGAGATTCGCCAGGGAAGGCCTCCGCCAACAGAGCCTGCCAGGCCCCCTCCCGCCCGGGAGGCACGCTCACCAGCACTCGCGCTCCCCCCTCGCCAAAGAGCAGCCGATCCCAGCGCTCGGCGGAAGGGGGCAAGGAAATCTGGGCCCCGAGTCCGGAGGCGATGCAGGCCTCCGCCAGGGCCACCGCCAATCCCCCATCGCTGAGGTCGTGGGCGGAGGCCACCAGATCGGCCTGGATGGCCTGGCGCAGGAGGGCCTGCACGCGCCGCTCCAGCTCCAGATCGATGCGGGGTGGCCGGCCGCTGAGGAGCCCATGGATCACCCCTTGGTAGCTGCTCCCCGCCAGCCCCACCCGATCCTCCTCAGCCTCTCCCAGAGGAACCCCCAGAAGCCAGATCCGATGGCCAGCCTGGCGCCAGGCCAGGCCCCGCACGTGGGCCAAATCCTCCACCAGACCCACCATGCCCACCACGGGCGTGGGGTGGATGGGCTGGAGGGAGCCATCGGGCAAACGGGTTTCGTTGTAGAGGGAGACGTTGCCCCCGGTGACGGGGGTGGCCAGCGCCCTGCAGGCCTCCGCCAGACCCCGGCAGGCCATGGCCAGTTGCCAGTAGCCGGTGGGGGTCTCGGGGGAGGGGAAGTTGAGATTGTCCGTGACGGCGAGGGGTTCGGCGCCCACACAGCTGAGGTTGCGGGCGGCTTCGGCCACGGCCGCCATGCCGCCCCGTTCCGGATCCAGGGCCACCCAGCGGTTGGGGCAATCCACCACGGCCGCGACGGCCCGCCGAGTGGGCACCAGGGAGCCCGGTCCCTGCTGGGGGCGGAGGCGCACCACGGCCGCATCGGCCCCGCCAGGGGGCACCACGGTGTTGGCCTGCACCTGGTGGTCGTACTGGCGCCACACCCAGCGCTTGCTGGCGATGGTGGGGTCGTCGAGGAGGCGCAGAAGCACATCCCCCCAGGGCAGGCGGCCATCGCCGAAGGCCACCCCGGCCTCCGTGGCGTCCGGAAGATCGGATTCGCGCCAGCGCCAAAGCTCCTGGATCTCGGCCGGGGGTTCGGCCAGAAGGGCATGGTGGTTGATCGGGGTGTCCTCCGCCAGGGCGCTGGCGGGCACCTCGGCGGCCACCTGCCCCTGGTGCAGCACCCGCACCACGTTGTCCTGAAGCACCTGGCCCACCACGGCGGCCTGGAGCCCCCAGCGGGTGAAACGGGCCATCAGCTCCTCCTCGCGGCCAGGCTTCACCACGAAGAGCATGCGTTCCTGGGATTCAGAGAGCAGGTACTCGTAGGCCGTCATGCCGCTCTCGCGGGCAGGAACCCGGTCGAGATCCAGCTCGATCCCCAGGCCCCCCTTGGCCGCCATCTCCGAGCAGCTGCAGGTGAGGCCCGCAGCCCCCATGTCCTGGGCGGCCACCACCGCGCCGCTCTGGAAGGCCTCCAGGCAGGCTTCGATCAGGCCCTTTTCCAGGAAGGGATCCCCCACCTGAACGGCGGGGCGGTCGTCGAGGGAGGCCTCGCTGAGTTCGGCGCTGGCAAAGCTGGCCCCCCCCATGCCATCCCGACCGGTGGTGGAGCCCACGTAGACCACGGGGTAACCCACGCCATCGGCGCCCGCCTTGACGATGGCTTCCGTTTCCATCAGGCCCAGGGCCATGGCGTTCACCAGGGGATTGCCGGAGTAGCTGGGATCGAAAGCCACCTCCCCCCCCACGGTGGGCACGCCGACGCAATTGCCGTAGTGGGCAATGCCCGCCACCACCCCTTCCATCAGACCCACGTTGCGCTCCTCCTCGAGGGGACCGAAGCGGAGGGCATTCAGCAGGGCGATGGGCCTGGCCCCCATGGTGAAGATGTCGCGCAGGATGCCTCCCACGCCGGTGGCCGCGCCCTGGAAGGGCTCCACAGCGGAGGGGTGGTTGTGGCTCTCGATCTTGAAGGCCAGCTGCTGCCCGTCGCCCAGATCCACCACGCCCGCGTTTTCACCGGGGCCCACCAGGATGCGGGGGCCGCTGGTGGGGAACTGGCCCAAGAGGGGCCTTGAATTGCGGTAGCAGCAGTGCTCCGACCACATCACTCCGAACATGCCAAGTTCGGCTCGATTGGGGGCCCGCCCCAGGCGCCGACAGATCTCTTCGTAGTCGGCCTGGCTGAGATTTTCTTTGCGCAGGGCCTGGCCCAGGGCCTCCTGCACCGCGTCGGCGGGTGGCACCACCACGATGGTCTCCTTGCTCAGGCTCACACCCATCCAGTCTCCCACCTGGTGCAGGGCTCACACCCAGGGGTCATCCACGTCGGAGGGAGGGCGGCGGCGGGGCCCACGGGGTGGGGGCTGGCGGGAAGGGGCGTCCTCGGGCCAGTCGTCGAGGGGATCCACGTCCCCGTCGAACGAGCTGGGGCTCTCCTCCCGGGATTGGGCCTCCCAGGGAGGCTCCTCGAGCCAGCCCTCCAGCCGATCCTCCAGCACCCCACCGGCCTCCTGAAAGCGCTCCCTGAGCCGACTGGTCTCCTGCCCCATCTGGTCCCGCCAGCGCCGGGAGCGGCGCAGCAGGTCTTGCCGCAGGCTGGCCCGGGCGAGGGGCAGATCATCCAGCTCTTGGAGGGCCGTGAAGACCCGGCCGCTCTGCTGATCCACGATGCGATCCGGGCTGAGGCGCCAGCGGCTGGTGCCCGGCAGGCGGGGATCGGTACGGGCCACCAGGTAGTGGGCGATCCGTCCGGAACGCAGGTCGACTGCGGCATCCGCCACCTTGCCCAGGGGTTGCCCGCCGGCCCCGAGCAACTGGGCATCCAGGAGGGTGGGCAGGCGTTGCACCGTGGCCGCATCGCTCTCGGCGGGCTCTCCCTTCACGAACACCTCCTGTTCGCTAAAGCCCCGCAGTTGATCCAGGCGCCACACCAGACGGCGCTGCTGGAGGGCGGAAGGTTTGCACACCCAGCCCAGCAGCCGATGGACGGGCGGATGCATCCACGCCATCTGACCGGGCCCATGGTCGAGGCCCTGATCACAGCGCACCCGTCGGCGCAGGAGATCACTGAGCAGCAGCTGGTCGGGGAGGGGCAAGGCCTTAGGTGCGGATCTGCACGGGCATCACTAGATAGGTGTAGTCGCTCTCGTTGCCCGCCGGGGAGAGCACGGCCGGGGTGGTGGGGGCGTTGCACTGCAGGCGCACCCGGTCGGTGCCGATGGCCTTGAGGCCCTCCAGGAGATAGCGCACGTTGAAGGCGATCTCTATTGGCTCCCCTTCCATCTCTGCGGGCAGCTGCTCAGACCCGCTGCCCACGTCTTGGGCATCCACGCTGATGGTCACCAGGCCACGGGCGGGATCCAGGGCCATCTTCACCACGTTGTTGTGCTGATCGGCAAGCACGGCCACCCGTTCCAGGGAGGCGGTGAAGGCCCGTCGCTCGAGGGTGATGGTGCGGCTGAAGCTGGCGGGGATCAGCTGGCGGTAGTTGGGGTAGGTGCCCTCCAGGCTGCGGGTGGTGAGCACCTGGTCGGCCCAGAGGAGCACCACCTGGCCCCGATCGCAGAAGAGGCTGAGGGGATCGGCGGAGGGCCGGCCGGTGAGGAGCCGTTCCAGTTCCCGTAGGGAGCGGGCCGGCACGGTGACGGAAAAGGGCTCACCGGCGGCCTCCTCAGCAGCCTCGGCGGTCTCCGCCTGGAGGTGGGGAAGGCGCAGCACGGCGAGGCGATGGCCATCGGTGGCGGCACACTCCAGGCCCTCCCCATCCAGGCTGAGGTGCACACCGGTGAGGAGCTGTTTCGATTCATCGCCACTGCTGGCGAAAAGGGTGGCCCGCAGACCCTGCACGAGGGCGTTGGGATCGAGCTGGATCGGGGTGCCGGTCTGCACCAGGGGCAGATCGGGGAAGTCGTCCGCACTCATGCCCCGCATCTGGTAGGAGCCGGAGAGGCTGGTGAGTTCCACCTGCTCCTGCCCTTCCTCGCAGCTGAGGGTGATGGGGCTGTCGGCCGAGAGGCGGGAAATGATGTCGCCAAAGAGCCGGGCCGGCAGGGTCACCGCTCCGCTGGTTTCCACGCTGGCGGGGAGGGTGGTCTGGATGCCGAGATGGAGATCGAAGCCCGTGAGGCTGATGCGGTTGGTGGCGGCATCGGCGGTGAGCAGCACATTGGCGAGCACCGGATGGGTGGGACGGGACGCAACGGCACGGCTCACCAGCTGGAGGCTGGCGCTGAGTTCGGCCTGGGAGCAAACCAGCTTCATGGGGGCACGGATCAGCCGCCATACGGTTTCACACCATGGGGCCATCCGCAACCGGGCGCCTGGGACCAAGCCAGCCAGCGGCCTGTTCTCCCCATGTTGAACGGATCAAGAAAAGGATTTCATTTTTAAAGAAGACAAACCCGTCGTAGTAGAGCCTGGGGAAACGGGGGAAAAGCTTGGCTTGGCAGGCCCAGCCTGGCGTAGGGGATCGGATGGGCTGCGGAATGGAAGACGCCAAATGGGCAAAACGGGCTGTTTTCCCCCGTTTCCAGCGCCTGAGGAAAACATCAGACGCTTCCGGCCGGATCCCTTGCCTCCGGTTCCCCCAGGCTTCGCCTGCACTTTCCCCTGGTTTTCCTCGGTCAGTTGGTGGGGTGGGCGGTGCCTTAACGGCGCCTCAGAAGCCCAAGACCTTGGCCACGATGGCCGTGTCCGGATCCAGGCCGGTGTGGAAGCGGGAATCGTTGTGTTCGATGGCCGTGGTGGGATCCTTCAGGCCATTGCCGGTGAGCACACACACCACCGTGCTGCCTGCGGGCACCTCGTCCTTGCGTTTCAGGAGCCCCGCTACGGAGGCGGCGCTGGCGGGCTCGCAGAACACCCCCTCGCCGCTGCCGAGGAGCTTGTAAGCCTCCAGGATTTCTCCGTCCGTCACGGCCATGAAGGCCCCCTGGCTCTCCTGCTGGGCCCGCAGGGCGTTGTCCTTATTGACGGGATTGCCGATGCGGATGGCGGTAGCGATCGTGTCGGGTTGGTCCACCGTGTGGCCCAGCACCAGGGGGGCGGCCCCTGCCGCCTGAAAGCCCATCATGCGGGGCAGCTTCTGGCTCAGACCGGCCTCCTTGTATTCCTTGAAGCCCATCCAGTAGGCGCTGATGTTGCCCGCATTGCCCACGGGAATGCAGAGCCAGTCGGGGGCTTCTCCGAGGGCATCCACCACCTCGAAGGCAGCGGTTTTCTGCCCCTGCAGGCGATAGGGATTGAGGGAATTCACCAGGGTGACGGGGTATTGATCCGCCACCTCCCGCACGATGGCCAGGGCGCGATCGAAGTTCCCCTTCACCGCCAGCACCTCGGCCCCGTAGAGCAGGGCCTGGGCCAACTTGCCCTGGGCCACGTAGCCATCGGGGATGAGCACGAAGGCCCGCATTCCCCCCCGGCGGGCGTAGGCCGCTGCGGCCGCGGAGGTGTTGCCTGTGCTTGCGCAGATCACCGCTTCCGAGCCCTCTTCCCGGGCCTTGCTGATCGCCATGGTCATGCCCCGGTCTTTGAAGGAGCCCGTGGGGTTGAGGCCGTCGTATTTGAGGTGCACCCGCACCCCTCGGCCGATGAGCTTCTCGATGCTGGGAGCGGGGATCAGGGGGGTGGCCCCTTCCCGCAGGGTGATCACCGGGGTGGCTGCTGTCACGGGCAGCCAGGATCGGTAGGCCTCAATCAGCCCAGGCCAATCCTGCATCGTGGGACGCTGACCCAGGCGACGCAGGGCTTGGAGCAAGGGCACGGGGCAGAAGGGCGTGACAACCGAATCTAAGCGGCTGGTTGTCGTTAGGACCCTTTTGCAGGGGCTTTGCTGCCTTCTCCGGTTCCTCGCAGTCCGTCGAGGGGGGATTCGGAGAAAAACCGCATCAGGTCGCTGATGGAGCTGGCTTTCTGCGCCAGGCTCAGCAGGGCCGGGATATTCACGGCCATCTCCTGGGTGGGATAGGCCTTGAGGAAGCCGAGGGCGGAGAGATGGCCATCTCCATCGGCGATGCCAAGAACCACGGCGGATCGGAGGGCGGGAATCCCATTCTCCCGCGAGCGGGTGGGGTGCACGATCACCGCCACCCGATCGAGCACGGCCTCCCCGATGCGGGTGTTGAGCAGGCGGCTCACCAGGGGCACGGGGAGGCTCACTTTCTCATTCAGCAACTTGCCCACGGTCTTGGGGTTCTGTTTGCCAAGCCGCAGCAGATCCCCCAGTAGGCCCGTGCCCTCGCCCGTGCTGGCCAGGGTTTCAAACTCGGCGATCGGGATGGAGCGGCGGAAGGCGCCACTGACAAGCACCACCCTTTCGGCGGACTGCACCGTGGTGGGAGCGCACCAGAGTCCGACGGCCAGGACGGAGGCCAGCACCCTGGCGGTTTGAGGAGGGATTGGATTCATGGCTAAGGGGGCCCCCGTTGGCCTCTTCATGGGCTCCTGAGTTTTGCTGTTCCTAACGCAAAATAGAGGTCTCTCTTCGGGGGGGTTACTCCGACCCGCCAGCTCTCAGGCTGGAGTTACCAGCACGTCGCGCAACAGGCGCACCACCCCCCTTTCCGCCAATCCCCTGGCCACTTCCGCTCCCATGCGGCGCAGATCGGGGTCTCCCAGGATCCGGGGCAGGCGGGTGAGGAGCAAGCGGGGTTCAAAGCCCGGCAGATCCTGGAGGATGGCCGTGAGTTGTTGCACGAGCTCCAGGTCGAGAAGGGGTCTGGCATCCAGGGCTTCCGCGCTCTGCTGCCGTTCCCTCAGCCCCGGGGGCAGCATGCGACCGGGCAGACGCCGGCCGATGCGCAGGGTCATGCGCCAGGCCAGGTGGTCCATCCGTTCCACCATGGCGTCCACCAGTTGGCGCCGCAGCATCCCGCCGCCGGGGGAGAAGAGGAATTCGATCACCTGATCCAGCAGACCTTCCACATCCAGCTGGTCTTGCAGGGCTGCGCTGCTCACCAGGGCTTCCAGCCGCTGCCAACGGAAGTCGTCGCCATCGAAGAGCATTTCCCGCAGGCTCTGGCGCAGATGGGGATCGGGATCCTCCATCAGGCGGCGGGCGAAATAGGGATAGGCCGCCCCCAGAATCTTGAAATCGGAATCCACGCTCAGGGCGATGCCCTCCAGGGTGACCAGGGAGCGAATGATGAGGGCGTAATAGGGGGGAACACGGAAGGGGAAGCGATACATCACGCCAGAAAGATCATCGGTGACCGCCTTGAAATCCATGCGGCTGACGCCCATCTCCAGGGCCTGGCCAAACACCCCTTCAAAGGCAGGCACAATCGGCGAAAGATCCACCTCTTCGCTGAGAAAACCAAGGCTCACGAAATCCTTGGACAGGGCGGTGAAATCCCGATTCACAAGATGCACCACGGCCTGAATCAGGCCCGTGCGCGCCTCCCGGGTCACCGTGCTCATCATGCCGAAATCCAGATAGGCCAACCGTCCATCGGACAGGGCCAGCAAGTTGCCGGGATGGGGATCAGCGTGGAAGAAGCCATGCTCCAGCAGTTGCTGCAAGCTGCAATTCACACCAATGTTCACCATTTCATCCGGATCCACGCCAATGGCTTTCACGGCCTCAAGATTGGTGAGTTTCACCCCATCAATCCATTCCATCGTGAGCACACGACGGCTGGTGGCTTCAAGATAGATTTTAGGAACGGCAATGGCTGAATTATGGCTGTGAAGTTGCTTAAATTTCTCCGCATTTGCCGCTTCATTGAGATAATCCATCTCTTCAAACACCCTTGTGCCGAGCTCGTCAATCAAGCCCACCAGGTCGCTTCGGATCACGCCCACATTGCGGTTCATCCAGCTGGCGATGTTGCGCACGATGTAGAGATCCAGGGTGATCTGCTCGCGCAGCCCCGGTCGTTGCACTTTCACCGCCACTTTCTGGCCGCCCTTCAGCACGCCCCGATGCACCTGGCCCAGGGAGGCCGCGGAAATTGGTTCCCTCTCCAGGGCCGCGTAGATCTCGTCCACCGGTGCTCCCAGATCGTCCTCGATGCAGGCCATGGCCAGGGCGGAATCGAAGCCGGGAAGTTGGTCCTGCAGTTGGGCCAGTTCCTCCAGCAGAACCGGCGGCACGATGTCGGGCCGGGTGGAGAGCGCCTGGCCGGCTTTGATGAAGGCGGGCCCAAGGGCGGCGAGCAATTCGGCGCATTCCCGGGCCCGGGCCCGGGCCCGCTCAGGGTTCTTGAGCTGGCCCGTGAAGCGATCGACGACCACGCCCAGGAGAAAGAGGCTGATCGGCACCAGGGTTTGCCAGAGCCGGCGCAGCAGCCTCTTGGGGTGCCCGGCATAGAGACGGGTGATGGCCGCTGGGTCGTACACCAGCAGACCGGAGATTTCGAGAAAATCCCCCAGCTCATCAGGCTTGTCTGGGGCGCCGCTGTTCACGGGAGCCCGCGGATCTTCGGGGGCGCTGATGGTCGGATGGTCGGGTGGGGGAGGGGCCATGGGATCGGTGCCAAACACCGAGGCACGCATGGTAGCCAGGGCCGTTTCTGCGGACGTGGGTGCGGCACTGGCGGGGGGCGTCATGAAACGGTCAGGCCACAAAGCAGACGATGATTCTGTCTGCACGGGGAGGCCAGCGCGCTCCGCCGGGAGGTTCAACCCTCTTCCGGGGCCTCCATGTCGTCGTCGGATGCTTCGCCCTCTGGTGCGACGCCGAGGGGGGTGAGACGAATCTGGCGCCGGCCCAGTTTGATCTCAAATTCATCCCCCGGCTTGAGATCGAGCAGGGAGGTGTAGGCCTTGCCCACCATCAGGTTGCCGTTGAACTGCACCTTGGTGTTGAAGCTGAGTTTGCGGCCGGGTTTGGCACCGTGGCTTTCGCCAAGGTTCATCCCTTTGGCTTCCAGGAGAGCTTCATAGAAGGCCGTGTAGTTCAGCCGTTCCGAGCCGTCTTTCTTGCTGCTCACATAGCCGCAACTGCGCACCAGTTCGGATTTGGAGGCATCGCCCAGTTCTTTCACCTTTGCTAGAAGGTCTGGCCCGGTGAGCATTGTGAGCATTTTTTTCGCACGGGCGGGTGATTTCTCTGCTGATTTTATCTCTGACACTGGAGTTTCGCTGGGAGCTGCTTTCGTTGGCATGGATACACATTTGGTTTCTTTCATCAACCTAGCAACAACGTGTCCAGATGACACCATGCTCTTGATTATTTTTGCGCAGATTTGAAGTAGGCATTCCCCCATCCATTCTTTCGCCTCCATGGAGGGACAACCCCCTTCTTGTTTGCCAAAGGACCAGCAGACCTTCTAAATCCCAGGTGCCTTCGCTACGGTTCGCCCACGCTCCTTGAAGAACGCCAGTGCTGACTGGGCTTCGCCTGCAAAACATTGCTCTGATCGAGACCTTGGAGCTCTCTTTTGAACCAGGTTTCACCGTTCTCACTGGTGAAACGGGGGCTGGCAAATCGATCCTTCTTGATGCCCTGGATGCCCTTCTCGGTGGGGCCCAGGGAGCCCAGGGGGCCCGGTTGCTGCGTCGCGGTTGCCAGCGGGGAACCATCGAGGCCTCCTTTTCCCTCACGCCCTCGCTGCAGGGCTGGCTGGAGACCCAGGAGCTGGAGCCGGATGAACCGGAGCTTTTGATCAGCCGGGAGTGGCGCGTTCAGGAAGGCAAGTTCAGCAGCCGCCACCGGCTCCAGGGGGTGGCGGTGAGTCGGGCGCAGATTTTGGAGCTGCGTCCCCTCTTGATGGATCTCACCGTGCAGGGGCAAACCCAGCACCTGGCCCGGCCCGGGCAGCAGAGGCGCTGGCTCGATCGCTTTGGAGGGGCGCCGCTCCAGCCCCTCCTGGAGGAAGTGCGCCTGGCCCACCGGGCCTGGAAGCAGGCCGATCAGGCCCTGGGGGAGGCCCGGGCCCGCTGGGCCGACCTGCAGCGGGAGCGCCAGCGGCAGGAGCAGCTGCTGGAGGATCTGGAGGCGGCGGGTTTGGAGGATCCCCTGGAGCGCCAGAGTCTCCAGGCGGAGCAGGATCGGCTGGCCCATGGGGTGAGGCTTCAGGAAGGGGTGATGGTGCTCACGGGCCGGTTGCTGGAGGGGGCGGATGGGGCCCCCTCCGCCTTGGATCATCTGGCGGCCTGTGAGCAGGAGCTCCAGCTGATGGAGGGGTTGGATGGCACGGGGTTGTCGCCTTTGCTGGAGAGCTTCCGGGGGGCCATGGCCGAGCTGCATGATTTGGTGCGGGATCTGGATCGCTATGGCTCCTCTCTGGAGAGCGACCCCGACCGCCTGGCCCAGCTGCAGGAACGGCTGGCGTTTCTCCGTGCCTTGGAGCGCCGCCATGGCCAGGATCTGGAGGCTTTGATCAGCCTCCGGGATGGGTTGCGCAACCAGCTGGCGCCGGGAGGGCTGGAGGCGGAGCTGGCGGGGTTGGAGCAGGGGGAGCTTCTCTGCCGCAGGGAGCTGGAGCGGGTGTGCGGGCGGCTCACGGAGGCCCGGAGCCAGGCCGCCTCCACCCTGGAAGCCCAGCTCATGGAGGCGCTTCGGCCCATGGGTCTGGCCCATGTGCGGTTTGCGGTAGACCTCACGCCCGGGCCGTTCGGCGAGGAGGGAGCCGATGGGGTGCGCTACCTCTTTTCCGCCAACCCGGGGCAGCCCCTGGCGCCCCTGGCGGAGGTGGCTTCGGGGGGAGAGATGAGCCGCTTTTTGTTGGCCCTGAAAACCTGCCTGGCGAGCGCGGATCCGGAGGTTTGCCTGCTGTTCGATGAGATCGATTCCGGGGTGAGCGGCCGGGTGAGTGGAGCCATGGCGGCTCTGTTGAAACGGTTGGCCTGTACCCGCCAGGTGTTTTGCGTCACCCACCAGCCCCTGGTGGCCGCGGCGGCCGAGCACCACTTCAAGGTGGCCAAGGTGGTGGAGGGGGGGCAGACCCACACGCGAGTGTCCCACCTGCGGGACACTCAGGCCCGGCAGGCGGAGCTGGCGGAACTGGCCGGGGGCGACAGCGGCGAGGCGCGCAGCTATGCGGCCAGCCTGCTGGACGAGGTGGCCTGAGCCAGGCCCCTCGCGGTGAGCAGCCCCCTCGGGGGGATTGTTAAGATTGTTTACATCACCCACGGATGTTTGTTTCCATGGCCACCACCGTGGCAACCCAGCCGGTTGCGCGTTCCCCCCTGCCCTCCAACGGCCCCTGGACCACCGCCGCCATCCCGGACCAATCCGGGCGGGTGGTCCTGGTGACCGGGGCCAGCAGCGGCCTGGGCCTGGAAACCGCGAAGGCCCTGGCGGCCAAGGGGGCCACGGTGGTGATGGCCTGCCGCTCCCCGCGCAAGGGGGAGGAGGCCCGCCAGCAGCTCCTCTCGGAGCTGACCCACCTTCCCCAGGAGGGCTCCCAGGGCCCCCTCGATCTGCTCACTCTGGATCTGGCCGACCTGGCCAGCGTGAGGGCGGCCGCGGCCACCCTGGAGGAGCGCTACGGGCGCCTGGATCTGCTCATCAACAACGCCGGCGTGATGGGGCCGCCCCGCCTGCTCACCCGGGATGGTTTCGAGCTGCAGTTCGGCACCAACCACCTGGGCCATTTCGCCCTCACGCTCCTGCTTTTGCCCCTGTTGCGGGCCCAGGAGGGCGCCCGGGTGGTGTTGGTCACCTCCGGGGCCCAGTATTTCGGCCGCATCGCTTTCGATGATCTGCAGGGCGAGCGCTCCTACGACCGCTGGAAGGCCTACAGCCAGAGCAAGCTGGCCAACGTGATGATGGCCCTGGAGCTGCAGGAGCGCCTGAAGGCCGAAGGGTCGTCTGTGCTGGCCCTGGCGGCCCATCCCGGCCTGGCGCGCACCAATCTGCAGCCGGCCTCCGTGGCCATGAACGGCTCGAAGATGGAGGCCCTGGCCTACCGCTTGATGGATCCCTGTTTCCAGAGCGCGGCCATGGGTGCCCTGCCCCAGCTCTATGCAGCTACAGCCCCGGAAGCGGCCCCCGCGGGCCACTACGGCCCCGACCAGTGGGGTGGCATGCGGGGCTATCCCAAGGAGGCGAAGGTGGCTCCCGCCGCCCTGGATGGGAGCCAGCGCCGGCGCCTCTGGGAGGTGAGCGAAGCGCTCACCGGCGTGGCGCTTTAAAACCCTCAACCCAAACGAGGGCCCTAAACTGGCCGGCTCCTGAGGCTCCTCCATGCCCCGCGCCCGCGGCGGGTCTCCCGCCCCCAATGGCTCCAAGGCCACCGCGGGAGATTCCCCCACCCTTTCAGCAGGGCCCGATGGCCTCTCTGGCCGGCTGGAGGATGTGATCCGGGTGCGAGGCGCCCGCCAGCACAACCTCCGCAACGTGGATCTGACGATCCCGCGCAACCGTCTGGTGGTGTTCACGGGAGTGAGCGGCAGCGGCAAGAGCTCCCTGGCCTTCGACACGATCTTTGCCGAGGGCCAGCGGCGTTATGTGGAGTCGCTCTCCGCCTACGCCCGGCAGTTTCTGGGCCAGGTGGACAAGCCGGATGTGGATGCCATCGAGGGGCTCTCGCCGGCCATTTCGATCGATCAGAAATCCACCAGCCACAACCCCCGCTCCACGGTGGGCACGGTGACGGAGATCCAGGACTACCTGCGCTTGCTCTTCGGCCGTGCTGGCACGCCCCACTGCCCCCACTGCGACCGGCCCATCAGCCCGCAAACCATCGATGAGATGGTGGATCAGATCCTCACCCTGCCGGAGGGCACCCGCTATCAGCTGCTGGCGCCCGTGGTGCGGGGTAAGAAGGGCACCCACGTGAAGCTCTTGGCGGGGCTGGTGACGGAGGGATTCGCCCGGGTGCGGATCAACGGGGAGGTGCGGGAGCTGGCCGACAACATCGAACTCGACAAGAACCACGTCCACTCCATCGAGGTGGTGGTGGATCGGCTCGTGGCCCGGGAGGGCCTCTCCGAGCGTCTCACCGATTCCCTGCGAACGGCCCTCAAGCGGGGCGAGGGCCTGGCGATGGTGGAGCTCGTGCCCCGGGAGGGGGAGGAGGTGCCCGAGGGCTGGGAGCGGGAGAGGCTCTTCTCCGAGCACTTCGCCTGCCCGGAGCACGGCGCCGTGATGGAGGAGCTCTCCCCCCGCCTCTTCTCCTTCAACAGCCCCTATGGGGCCTGCGCCGATTGCCATGGCCTGGGCCACCTGCGCCGCTTCACCATGCAGCGGGTGGTGCCCGATCCGAATCAGCCGGTGTATGCGGCGATCGCCCCCTGGAGCGACAAGGACAACTCCTATTACTTCTCCCTGCTCTTCAGCGTGGGGGAAGCCTTCGGCTTTGAGCTCAAGACGCCCTGGAACCAGCTGAGCGACGAACAGCGGGATGTGCTGCTGAACGGCAGCGGGGAGCCGATCATGATTCAGGCCGATAGCCGCTACCGCAAGAGCAAGGGGTTGCTCCGGCCCTTTGAGGGAGTGCTGCCGATCCTGGAGCGCCAGCTGCGGGATGCGAGTGGGGAGGCGATCCGCCAGAAGTTGGAGAAGTTTCTGGAGTTGGTGCCCTGCGCCACCTGCCAGGGCTTGCGGCTGCGGCCCGAGGCCCTGGCCGTGCGCATGGGTCCTTATCGCATCCACGAGCTCACGGCCGTGGGGGTGGATGAAACCCTGCGGCGCATCGAGGCCCTGATGGGGGTGGGCGCCAGCGAGGCCAGCGAGCCCCTGCTCACCCCCCGCCAGATCCAGATCGGCGAGCTTGTGCTGCGGGAGATCCGGCTGCGGCTGCGCTTCCTGCTGGATGTGGGGCTGGATTATCTGAGCCTGGATCGGCCGGCCATGACCCTCTCGGGGGGGGAAGCCCAGCGGATCCGGCTGGCCACCCAGATCGGGGCGGGCCTCACGGGGGTGTTGTACGTGCTGGATGAACCGAGCATCGGCCTGCACCAGCGCGACAACGACCGCCTGCTGGCCACCCTGCTGAAGCTGCGGGATCTGGGCAACACCCTGATCGTGGTGGAGCACGACGAAGACACCATTCGGGCGGCCGATCACCTGGTGGACATCGGCCCCGGCGCGGGGGTGCATGGGGGGCGGATCGTGGCCGAGGGGGGCCTGAAGGAGCTGCTGGCGGCGGAGGAATCGCTCACGGGGGCTTACCTGAGCGGCCGGCGCACCATCCCCACTCCCCCCGAGCGCCGGGTGGCGGGCAGCCGGCGCCTGCGGCTGCTCAACTGTTCCCGCAACAACCTGCGCGATGTTTCGGTGGACATCCCCCTGGGGCGCCTGGTGGCTGTGACGGGGGTGAGCGGCAGCGGCAAGAGCACTCTGGTGAACGAGCTGCTGCATCCGGCCCTGGAGCACGAGCTGGGGCTGAAGGTGCCCTTTCCCACGGGTCTGGGGGAATTGCGGGGGATCCAGGCGGTGGACAAGGTGATCGTGATCGACCAGAGCCCCATCGGCCGCACCCCCCGCTCCAACCCCGCCACCTACACGGGGGCCTTCGACCCCATCCGCCAGGTGTTTGCGGCCACGGTGGAGGCCAAGGCCCGGGGCTACCAGGTGGGGCAGTTCAGCTTCAACGTGAAGGGGGGGCGCTGCGAGGCCTGCGGCGGGCAGGGGGTGAATGTGATCGAGATGAATTTCCTGCCGGATGTGTATGTGCAGTGTGAGGTGTGCAAGGGGGCCCGCTACAACCGGGAAACCTTGCAGGTGACTTTCCGGGGGCACAGCATCGCCGATGTGCTGCAGATGACCGTGGAGCAGGCGGCGGAGGAATTTGCCGCCATTCCCCAGGCGGCGGATCGGCTGCGCACCCTGGTGGATGTGGGGCTGGGCTACATCAAGCTGGGCCAGCCGGCGCCCACCCTCTCCGGAGGGGAAGCCCAGCGGGTGAAGCTGGCCACGGAGCTCTCCCGCCGGGCCACGGGCAAAACGCTCTATCTGATCGATGAACCCACCACGGGCCTGAGCTTCTACGACGTGCACAAGCTGGTGGAAGTGGTGCAGCGGCTGGTGGAGAAGGGCAACTCGGTGCTGGTGATCGAGCACAACCTGGATGTGATCCGCTGTGCCGACTGGATCATTGATCTGGGCCCGGAGGGGGGCGACAAGGGGGGCGAGATCGTGGTGTGCGGCACGCCGGAGGAGGTGGCCGAGCATCCCACCAGCCACACGGGCCGCTATCTGCGCAAGGCGCTGGAGCAACATCCCCCGGCCCCGGCCGAGGTGGGGGCGGCAGCTTAGGGGGCTGTCCCTCGCCGCGGGGGTTTAGTAGATCGGCGCCTCTCCGTTGCCGGTGGGGTGTTCCTGGTTGCTGTCGGGCATCCAATAGCTGAGGTCGTTTTCCCAGTAGAGGCGGCCTGGTAGCCGGCTGCTGCTCAGCTTCGACTCACCCAGCATCCCGATCACCCGGCTCATGTCGAGGGGGGAGAGGTTGGTGTCGATGTCTTCCCCGGCGATTTTCAGCAGGGCCGGGAGCTGCACCAGGGTGGCGGGGCTCGCCAGTTTGCGGAACATCTCGTTGATTACCAGCCGCTGGCGATCCATCCGGCCCAGATCGCCGGCCTCATCGTGGCGGAAGCGCAGGAAGCCCTCCAGGTCGCGCCCCTTGAGGGTCTGGCGGCCGGGCTGAAGATCGATGAAGAGGCCCTGGGAATAGTCCGAATACACCATGCGCTTGGGCACGGTGACCTCCACGCCGCCGAGGGCTTCGGCCACCCGCTCCACGGCCCGCAGATTCACCTTGAGGTGTTTTTGCACGGGCGTGCCCACCAGCCGGCCCACCTCGCTGCGGGTGGCCTCAATGCCGGCCACCGCATAGAGGGCGTTCACCTTCTGCACCCCGAGGTCGGGGGATTCCACGAAGGTGTCGCGAGGCACCTGGGTGATGCGGGTGAGGCCATCGGCCACCTGCACGGTGAAGATCACATCCGTGCTGCCCGACACCTGGTCGCTGCCGAGGATCAGGATCGGCTCATTGCGCTGGTGGGGGGCGGCGAAGATCGTGCCCACGGCCTTGGGGCCATGGCTGAAGCCGGCCAACAGGTGGCCCACGCTGCGGGCGGGAGTGGCCAGGCCATAGCCCAGGGTGGTGCCCACCACGAAGGCCAGGGCCTTGATGCCAACGTGTGCCCAGTTCCAGGAGGGCTGGTCCTCGGGGCTGGAGTGAACCTGTCTGACCTTCTTGAGCTGGCGGCTCTCCTGGCTGGTGAACTCACTCTGGGGCCGCCTGGATTTTCTCCGCGAAGAGCGGGACCTTTCCGGGAGCGGGGAGAGTGGCGCCTGGCTCATGGTCGACCCTTTGCTCGGCAGGGTAAGGTCAACAGCCCGTCTGCACCAGCCCCAGGAGTCGTGGTCTTTCCTATCACCTTCGCGTTCCAGACGGCCGGTGATTCCGGTCAGGCCCTTCCCTTTGGCCTCACGATCGATGGCCTGCAGCGCTGGACGCTGATCTACCTGGGCCTGTCCTCGTTGGTGTTCGTGGTGGTGTGGGTGGTGGGCTATCTGCGGCGCTGAGCCCCAGGCCACGGGCCGCCCCGGTCAGCCGAGCATGGTGAGCTGGCGCTCGGGCGATTCCTCGCTGATGAAGCCATAGGCCTCAAACACCGTGGGATCGGGGTGGGTGATGCGGGGCCCATCGGCGGTTTGCTCAAGGCGGAAGCCCTCCTCCGCCATGCGGCGCATCAGGGCGCCTGCTTCCTCAAATCGGGAGGCCATGGCCTCCAGGCTGGCGCAGTCGGACGTGAGGCCCGCTTCTTTCCAAGTGAAGTAGGGCATGCTGCCCCCTCCTGATCGAGCCTTCAGCTTAGGTGGGCCGCAGGGCGAGGCCGAGGAGCACCAGCAGCAGGCTGGCCCCCCAGAAGCTCACCACCACCCCCTGCTCGCTCAGGCCCCCCAGCTCGAAGTGGTGGTGGAGGGGCGCCATGCGGAAGATGCGCCGGCCCTTGCCATCGGGCCCCTTGGTGGCCTTGTAGACCCACACCTGAAGGATCACGGAGAGGGATTCGGCCAGAAACACCCCGCCCATCACGAGCAGGGGCCAGAGGCTGTTGCTGAGCAGGGCCACCGCCGTTAGGGCGGCCCCCATGGCGAGGGAGCCCGTGTCGCCCATGAACACCCGGGCGGGGTGCCGGTTCTGGCTGAGGAAGCCCAGCCAGCAGCCGGCCATGGCGGCGCAGAAGGCGGCCAGGGAGGGATCGCCCCCATGGCCCCGGGCCATGAGCTGGAGGGCCATGCCGGTGAACACCACGGCACCGCAGCCGGCGGCGAGGCCATCGAGGCCATCGGTGAGGTTGGTGGCGTTGCTCTCGGCCAGAAACACAAACAGGCCCAGGGGCCAGATCAGGAGCCCCAGGGGCAGCACCCAGCCGAAGGCCAGGCCCACATCGCCTGGCGCGCCGCCCCCCAACCAGCCGCCTTGCCACACCCAGAGCAGGAAGAGCAGGGCGGCGAGGGCCTGGAGGGCCAGCTTGCCCCGGGGGGTGAGGCCGGTGTTGGTTTGCTTGGTGAGGCTGCGCCAGTCGTCGGTGGCGCCGATGGCCATGTAGGCCAGGGTGACAGCTGCCACCGCCACCATGCGGGAATCGGCGGGGCTGATCCAGCCCCCCACCAGCACGCCAACGGGCACCACCAGCAAGCCGCCCATGGTGGGGGTGCCGGCCTTGGCGAGGTGGCCCTGGGGGCCGTCTTCCCGGATCACCTGGCCCATTTTGAGGCGGCGCAGGCGGGGCACCCCCCAGGCGGCCACGGCCGCGCTCACCAGGGCCGCCAGCACCAGGGGCAGGCTGAGGTGGGAATTGGCCAGGCGGGCATCCGCCAGTAGGCAGGCCCCCAGAAGGATCAGGGCGAGCAGGGAGGCCGGCAGGCGGCCGTCGTCAAGACGCATGGGAGCAGCTCAGTCCTCCCAGTCTTCCTCGGCGGGCTCCTCGGCCTGGGTGTAGTCCTCCTTATCGCCCATCAGCGCGGAGAGCTCCTCCTCTTCCACGGTGCTCACATCGGTGCTGGCGGTTTCCTCATCGGCCACCAGGCGGCCGCTGGCCTCCAGCAGGGTGAGGAGATCGGGCTCATCACGCAGGGGGAGCACGGGGGCGGGCTCATCCCGCCGGTAGCGGGTGAGGGAGGGATTGATGCTGTCGAGAATGCTCACAGGTTCACTCATGCCAATAATTCACTCATGCTTTTGGAATGTGCCAACTGGGTTGGATGTGCCACCTGGATGTGCCATCCTTCCGGGCACGGGCAGACCCATCACCATAGACCCTGAGCCGCACCCCATGGGCCTCACCAAGCTGCAGCAGCTGGCCCTCACCTGGCTGCTGGCCCTTGGCCTGAGCGCCCTGATGGTGGCGGCGGGCCAGCGCTGGCCCCAGCCGCTGCCGATTCGGGCCGCCTGGGTGTGGGCCGCCCTGTTCGGCCTGCCCCTGCTCAGCCTGGTGGGAGTGCTGGTGCGCTGGTCTGTCCCGCAGGCGCCCCCGCCCCTTGAGGGGGGAGAATCCTCCCCAGCGATTCAGGAACGTTGATGGGTGCCAGTGGGGCCGGGGAAGGCAAGGGTCGGGCGAAAAAGGTGGTGCTGGCCTATTCGGGCGGGGTTGACACCAGTGTGTGCATCCCCTATCTCCTGAAGGAGTGGGGGGTGGAGGAGGTGATCACCTTCGCCGCCGATCTGGGCCAGGGGGATGAGCTGGAGCCGATCCGCCAGAAAGCGTTGATGGCCGGGGCGAGCCAGTCGCTGGTGGCCGATCTGGTGGAGCCCTTCATCCGGGAGTTTGCCTTTCCCGCCATCCGGGCCAATGCGCTCTATGAGGGCCGCTATCCCCTCTCCACCGCCCTCGCTCGCCCCCTGATCGCCCGGGAGCTGGTGGCGGTGGCCCGCCAGGTGGGGGCTGATGCGGTGGCCCATGGCTGCACGGGCAAGGGCAACGACCAGGTGCGCTTCGATGTGGCCATCGGTGCGCTGGCGCCAGATCTGAAGGTGCTGGCGCCGGCCCGGGAGTGGGGCATGAGCCGGGAGGAAACGATCGCCTATGGGGAGCGCTGCGGCATCCCGGTGCCGGTGAGCAAGGCTTCGCCCTATTCGATCGACCTGAATCTGCTGGGCCGCAGCATCGAGGCGGGCTGCCTGGAGGATCCGATGGTGGAGCCGCCGGAGGAGGTGTACGCCATGACCCGCTCGGTGGAGGCGGCCCCCGCCGAGCCCCAGGTGGTGGAGATCACCTTTGCCCAGGGCCTGCCGGTGGCGATCGATGGGGAGCCCCTGGATCCGGTGAGCCTGGTGCGGCGGGCCAATGCCTTGGCCGGCACCCACGGCTTCGGCCGACTCGACATGATCGAAAACCGGGTGGTGGGGATCAAGTCGAGGGAGATTTATGAAACGCCGGGGTTGCTGCTGCTGATCCGGGCCCACCAGGAGCTGGAAACGCTCACCCTGGCGCCGGATGTGCAGCGCTTCAAGCGGCAGATCGAAGCCAGCTGGGCGGATCTGGTGTATCAGGGCCTGTGGTTCGGCCCCCTGAAAGACGCTCTGGATGGCTTCATCGAGCGCACCCAGGCCAGCGTGAACGGCAGCGTGCGCGTCAAGCTGCACCGTGGCAACGCCACGGTGATCGGCCGCCAGAGCGCCAGCGACAGCCTGTATGTGAGCGACATGGCCACCTACGGCGCGGAGGATCGCTTCGATCACCGGGCGGCCGAGGGCTTCATTTATGTGTGGGGCCTGCCCACCCGCCTCTGGTCGGCGCGGCACCGCTAAAGGGAGCCCCTGGCCTTTCAGGCCCCCGAGAGGTGCACGTGGCGCAGGGCCCGGCGCAGGCCGAGCCCCTGGGTGATGGGTCGCTCGCTGGCTGATGTCTCGGCGGGGCTGTCCAGGGTGAGTGGCAGGCTGGGCTCCAGCCGGGGAAGCTCAGCTCCGCCGAGGAGGGCCAGGAGGTGGTGCTCCAGCAGGGCATTGTCGAACTGCAGCTGGCGCTGCTCGGCAAGCAGGGCCCCCAGGCGAAGCTGAAACTTGCGCTCCAGGATCATCGGCAACTGCTCCAAAAGCTCGTGCAGGCTGAGGGCTTCAGCCCGGGCGGCCTCCAGGTCGCGCTGCAGGCGCCGCAGGGTGGGAGATGGGGTGGGCGTGCGGGTGGATTTCGCGGCCGCGGTTGATGTCGTTTCGGCGGCTGCGGCCACCAGCCGCAGGGCCCGCTGGCCGGGTTGGGATTGGGGGGATGGGGGTTGGGGAAGCCTGTTTCCTGCGGACATCAGCGCTTCCTGCCAGGGGCAATTGGGGCGCCAACTTAGCTGGCGCCCCCGAAATCCACAACCAATGGATCAGTCTTCGGCGGGGGTGCTGCCGGCCGGGGCGGTGGCAGGGCTGGCGGCCACGGTTTCGGTGGTCACCAGGGCCCGCGGGGGAGGCATGGGGCCGGTCTGCTTGACCGTGAGGTAACGGATCACATCTTCCGAGAGGCGGAGGGCCCGCTCCAGGGGGGCCACCTGCTGGCCGTCCCCGTTGTGGTTGAGCTGCACGTAGATGCCTTCCCGGTGCTTGTTGATTTGGTAGGCGAGGCGCCGCTTGCCGCGCATCTGGGTGTCGAGCACCTCACCGCCCGATTCGGTCACCAGGTCGCGGTATTTGGCGATGTGGCCGTCCACTTCCTCCTCCGGGATGTCCGGCCGGAGGATGTACATCGTTTCGTAATAAGGCTGGGTCATGGGAAGCGTCGTGGTCGCCTCGGGCCTGGAGTGGCCCGTCAGGGGCTGACAGCGGGGATGCGGTCAGCAACGGCGGATCGTCCAACTTATCGCAGGGGCAGACGCTCTCCCTGGCTCGGCCCTGCTGTGGCGCCGGCCCCAGCCCGGAAGGCTGCGAAACGGCTCGGAAGGCCCCAGGAGCGCCTTGAACGGGGCGAGCCACCGTTGCAATCGCACCCCTCGGCGAGCCGTGGCTTGACGGGCCCCGTTAGGTTTTGCTTTGGCATTAGCGGGCCCCCTTTGGCGCGGCGTCTGGCATTTCTCACGCTCCTCCTCGCCCTGGATGGGGTGCTGGGCGTGGGTTCGGCCGGGGCCGCCACGGTGCTTCAGCTGGAGCCCGCGCCGCGCCGCTGGCGCGTTGTGGATTCAGGGGGAGAGGCTCCGCGCACCCAGTTGATCCCGGCGGCCCTTCCTCCGGCTAAGGGGCCGGTCATGGGGCCGGCCACGGCCGTGCAGCGCGCGGAGGGTGATCAGGCCCTCCCCGCCGATGCCCAGGTGGCTGCGGCGCCGATCCGTCCGGCCTATTTGATTCGTCCCTCCCTTGGCGGTGGGCTGCCCGCGGGATATGTGGGGGGGTGGGGTGACTATTTCGTGTCCGCGTCAGCAGGCACGCCCGGCAATCTTCGGGATGGAGTCATCGATGCCTCCTTCAATCTGGGCTTTGGCATCGGTGACCCGGAGAGGCTCCTGGGGGCGGAGATCTACATGGGGATCGGCAGTTTCAAAACCTTCAATGCCAACGGTTCCTTTGGTGCATCCATCGGCCGTTTGCTGGTGAACAGCCCCGATCTCCAGCTGGGGGTGGCCGGAGGGGTGATCGATGCCTATTCCTACGGAAACGAGGCCAACCCTCAGCCCCTCAACGGCTACGGGGCGATCTCGGCGGCCATGCCGCTCTACAAGGGATCACCGCGCATCGTGCAGTTCACCCTGGGCGGAGGGGGCAGCAGTTTCGCGGCGATCGACACGAGCTATGAGCTCACCGAAGCCGGGATGTTTGGAGCTGTGGGGATCGAAGTGCTGGAAAACCTGGGGTTTTCGGTGGGGGTGAGCGGCCGCAGCACCAATGTGGTGCTCTCCTGGATTCCCCTGCGCACGGTGCCGGTTTTCGTCAATCTGATGGCGGCCGATGTAGCAGCCACGACACCTTGGGGAACGGTCGGTGTGCTCACCATCGGTTGGGGTGACAATCTAAAAAATGGCTTTGTCACCAAATAGGAATGATGGATGGTCCGCCTATGGCCTGAATAGGGTAAACTTCAGCCTATATCAGCATTTCTACAAATGCGTAAATTTTTCCTGCTTCCGTTTTTGGTGGCGGGGGTAGCCCTCTCCTCTCTGCCGGCATCCGCTCAGCTCACTCGCCCCAAGCCTCCATCCGGAGGTCCCACCCCGCCTGCGCCTCCCACGAATCCCATTCCGCCTCGCCCCTCTTCCTCTGGGGTCGCGGCGAATTCGGGGCTTTTCGTCACGTCCACTGTGCCGAGGACCACTCCGGCGGCAAAGCCCCAAGCCCAGGTGCTGCGGACGGCTCCACCCGCTCCCGCAGCACCGAGCCGCCCGATCGGGCGTCCCACAACTGATCTTTGAGGGGGTTTCCCCTCTTAAATCACCATTTCAGTCAACAATTTTCTATAGAAATCCCCCCTCCACAAGGGGATTATTTTTCTGCCCTATTCATTTCTTTTCACTCCTCCATGCACGCGATCACTTTTCGTACCCTTAAGGTTTCGACGTCTTCTGCCGTTATCGGCTTTGCGGTGGTGGCTGGGAGCTTGCTGAGCCAGCAATCTCCTTCTCAGGCCCAGGTTATCGCTCCTCCGGCTCCTAGCAACCCCATCACCTCCCGGCCCACCGATTCCGGCTCCGGTGGGGTTGTTCCTACGGCCGATTTTCTCCCGGCTTACACCACCACCGGCGCCGTTGGCGGAGCCACGAGTGCCAATCCCTCTTCCTTTGGCTTTTTCTTTGAAGCCGCCCAGGATGTGCAACTCGATGGGCTCGGCTTCTCCTCCCAGCCTGGCTGGGGAAATGGCACCACTTATGAGGTGAAGTTGTGGTCGTTCGACAACGGAGGCGGTGCCCCTACGGATTACACAGTGCTGGCAACTGCCACCTTTACCCATGGCACTCCCTACACCTTCAAAGATGGGTTTTTTTGGCAATCCCTCGCGCCAGTCATCAACCTTCCCGAATCGGTCGTCTCTGATCCATCTAGCCTCCGTGGCTATGTGATCACGGCGATTGGTGATTTCTCCGGCACCGGTGGCAATGTGGAATTCGAAGGAGGCACGGCCACTTTCGACCCCAGGTCTATCAATGTCGGAAACGGGTTCAATAACACTTCAGATACCCTCGGTTTCTACCCCATTCCCTTCTATGACGGCGGCATCGGTGATACGGGCTATTTCAATGCCAACTTCTCCTATGTGCCTGGCCCTCTTCCTGTGCTGGGAGCGGCTGCAGGCTTCGGGTGGACCCGTCGCCTGAGGAAGCGCATTCGCAGCTCCAAGTGAGCCTGGGCTAACCCGGTCTCTGCCGGGTTTCCAAGCTTTTTTTTCTACCCAGCTGGTTTTCCAGCTGGGTTTTTTGTTTGGGGGACCGAGGAGCGAACTTTGGTGCGCATGAATTTCCGCATCGTGCGGTGATCAGTGCCCACGAACGCACAGACCTTCAGGGCATTGACGAGAGCTATGGCTTTCACCCCTTGCCGTCTAACCCAACCAGGCTCTTCCTTCCACTCACAGCGATTCGCGAGCTGCGGCCGGACAACGACGCGTCGCTACGCTGAAAACCACCGCAGGCCTGGCGAGATGACCCTCACCACCAGCCCAGCTGCCTTGGATGCCCCAGCTCCCCTGCGCCTGCCGCCGGATCTGCGCCTCACGCCTGAACAGTTTGCGTTGGTATGCGCCGAGAATCGAGAGGCAGTGCTTGAGTTGGCCGCGGATGGCCGTGTCATTGCGATGACGCCCACTGGCAGCGAAACAGGCTCGCGCAATGGTGAGCTTTGCTTTCAGCTCAAGCTTTACGCCAATCGCGCGGGTGGATGGAAGGCTTTTGACAGCTCCACTGGATTTCGGCTGCCCGATGGCTCGGTCTTCAGCCCCGACGCCTCTTTGATTCGTCTGGATCGCTGGCAGGCTCTCAGTGCGGATGAGCGCCGCAGCTTTGCGCCCCTCTGCCCCGCGACCTGGTGGTGGAGCTGGCCAGCCCCAGCGACGAAGGGCCACGGGGCGTGAGTGCGTTGCGAGCAAAGATGGCCGCCTATCAGGCCAATGGGGCGCGCCTGGGCTGGCTGTTGCTGCCCCACGAGCAAGCCGTGGAAGTCTGGCCGACCAGTGCCCCCCCTCAGCGCCTGGAGCAGCTCCAGGTGCTGGAGGCCACATCGGACTTCCCAGGGCTATCCCTCCAGCTGGCCGAAATCTGGGAGGGGTAACGCGCCAGGCCACGGCCTAGGCGTCTGGCTTAGCGAGCGGCTTGAGACTCCCACCCCAGGTGACGTTGGTGCCGTGCGCGTCAGCTGCTGGTTTGAAGCACCCCGGTGGTCTGGCAGCGGCCTCGCCCGAGCTGTTGGCCAGCCAGGTGGATGCCGCCTTCGATGCGGTGGTGGATCAGCAGGTGGCTGAGCTGTTCAACAGCTGATGCGGCTGTTGCTCGACACCCAGGTGATCCTCTGGTGGCTCCTCGATGATCCACGGCTGGGCACAACAACACGTGAGTTGTTGG
>JBBASA010000013.1:0-78176 GCA_040399515.1 Cyanobium sp.
CTACAACATCGTGGCTGCCCACGGTTACTTCGGTCGCCTGATCTTCCAATACGCTTCCTTCAACAACAGCCGCAGCCTGCACTTCTTCCTCGCTGCCTGGCCCGTGGTTGGCATCTGGTTCACCTCACTGGGAATCAGCACCATGGCCTTCAACCTGAATGGTTTCAACTTCAACCAATCGGTGTTGGATGCCCAGGGCAGAGTGTTGCCCACCTGGGCGGATGTGATCAACCGTGCCAACCTCGGCATGGAAGTGATGCACGAGCGCAATGCTCACAACTTTCCCCTGGACCTGGCCTCCACAGAAGCCACCCCTGTGGCTCTGGTGGCTCCTTCCATCGGCTGACCCTCGGAGATCCTCCAGCAGAGCTCTGCTGACTCCTCTGGCCCCCTCCCAGGAGGGGGCTTTTTGTTGGCCATAATCGGGGCGCATCAGACCCCATCGCCAACGCCTATGGCGAGCGCTCCCTCTCAGCAAGAAACCAGCGAGGTGCGTCAACAGGGGTGGCCTTGGTGGCCCCTGCTCCCGTTGTATCCCTATGGGCAACGGGCCACCCTGATTCGCGAACGGATGCCGGGGCAGATCTGGACGTTTGAGCAATTGCATGGCGTCTGGTATGTCGCCGTTCCGATCCGAATGACCGTGGTGAAGGTGGCGGAGGGGCTGATGCTCTACGCCCCCGTGGCCCCCACCCCGGAAGTGGTCGGGGCACTCCGTGCCCTGGAGGAGAAACACGGTCTTATCTGCACCATCGTGTTGCCAACTGCCTCAGGACTAGAGCACAAGGTGCCCGTTCCAGCCATGGCCCGGGCCTTTCCCAAAGCCACTGTTTGGCTGAGCGACTGTCAGTGGAGCTTCCCCCTCCGGCTTCCCTCCAGTTGGCTGGGATTCCCCCTGGGACGAACCAAGGTGCTGGGACGGGATGGGTATCCCCATCCTGAGCAACTGAAGTGGGTCGCTCTGGGTCCGTTGGACCTGGGCCTGGGTCACTTCTTGGAGGTGTCTTGCCTGGATCAAGCCACGGGCAGCCTGTTGGTAACGGATGCCCTCGTGTCTTTCACGGACACCCCTCCAGAGATCTTTTCCTTGGATCCAACGCCCCTGCTGTTCCATGCCAGGGAGAGGGGCTCGGAACCCCTGCTGGATACGGCAGAGCAGCGCATCAAGGGATGGAAAAGGATTCTTCTCTTTGCCAATTTTTTCAGGCCCGCTTGCGTGAAAGTCCCCGAATGGGGACCCATTCGCAAAGACCTGTGGAGCCCAGGCAACCGTCAAGCTCGCGCTCACTTTGGTCTCTATCCCTTCCGGTGGAGCGAGGATTGGGAAGAGCAGGCCAACCACTTGATGACCCGATGCGAGGGGAATAACCTAATCACTCTTGCACCGGTTCTGGAGCGACTGGTGCTGGTGCGGGCCAGGGAACAGTTCGTCGCGTGGCTCAACAACCTGGCGGATCTTGATGGGGTGAAGCAATTGATCAGTGCACACTATGACGCCCCTCAGCCCCTCAAACCAGAAAGCTTGGCCTCTTACGCAGCTGCGGTGGAGAATCAGAGCTGGGCCCCTTCAGAAGGCTCGTGGCAAACTCTGGCTGCCATTGACCAAACTCTCCTGAAGTGGAAACTTGTTCCCGATGGAGAGAGATTCAGGGAGTGAGCAAGGAGTTCAAATCAGATTTGAGAGTTTTCTGGATGGCTTCCTGGATCTCAACAGGCTCTTCGTAGCCGTAAGTAGCAAAAATATTGACTCCTTTTTTGATGCACTTAGCGCAGAGATCACTCGTAACGCGTGCGTGCTGCATAGAAGACCAACTTTCTTCCAGATAATTTCCCAGCTTCGGTGAAGAGGGTGACTCCACGCAGCAGACAGAATACTGTCCATCCATATCTAAAGTAACTTGGGTGTCACGCATGAAGCAACGACTAGATCGATGATTACCAATGGCTTGCTGAACCATTTGAGGTGAATATTCGATATAGTCAAACCCTTCAGGGACGCCCTCCAGCCCCTCAAACATCCGATCAATCGGCATGTAATAGGCATGGTAGGGAGTAAATTTCATGCCCAACTTGTCACAAAAATGCTTGAACAGATGAACCTCATGCTTGTTATCACGATGGACGAGATAACGAACATCAATATCTTTGTAGCTCTCCCAGCCTGAGAGTGTTTCGGAAATACGAATCAGATTGGCCAGTACGGGCTCGATGCGTCCACCGCGGTGGTTGATGGCATATGTTTTCTGAGTGAAACCTGAAACCGTGATCGTAAAGTTCCACAGCTTCAGTGGCTTGAGCTTGGCCCAGTCGTAGTCGTAATTGAGGTTGGATGAGATCCCGCAGGGAATATCGTGCTTGATCGCGATCGCAATCAACTCATCAAGCCGGGAATGAAGGGTTGGCTCAGTCCAGTTGTAGAGGCCAATGCGAAGGTTGCCGCCCGTGTCTGACTTAGCTTTCAGACAAATTTTCTCAAACAACTCAAGATCCATCTCCCGCATCGACTGGCCAATGCTGTTGGAGAACTCAGGCATGCCAACAGGGCAGGCAGTGCAACGAAGGTTGCATCCACTCACCACATCAATCCAGAATTCAATGGGCTTAATCTTCTTGGTTTCCACCTGTGGATCCTTGATCCCCATCAAATCCTTGATTTGACGCTTAACGGGAACTGGGACGGCCTGCTTGAGTGTTATTGCGAGGTTCATGGGACGTGAAAGCCCAATCGAGATTGACAAATATTAAACGGAAAGGGGGAACTTTGACGAGAGAGTCAGCAATCGAGAATGGTTCGAGAACTATCAAAGGCGGAGTTCACCCGGATCATCCTCAGACATCTCAGCAGAATCCAAACTGCCCATCAACGAACCCTCCAGTTCCATTCTCTGCTCCATTTGCCTGAGGAAATATCCTGTCATCATGGCGGAAGCAAGAAGACCAGCCAAGTTTTCACGACTGGTTTGAACCTTTACTTCAAATTGTTCTCCGGGCAACATCCCCAACAAACCCTGGACGTTGTGGCGAATCACATCTTGAATTTCCGAACTGGCTGATCGGGCCACTCTTTGAAGCACATCAGGCGATTGCTCTTGCAGATATTGGATTAAGGCATTCCCGCCAATGGCTTCACTATCGCTTGTGAGAAATTCAGGATTGAACATCAACCTCCTGCGAGAGGGCTGGCGAGAGGGCTCATCAGAGCGAGCCTTTTGGACTTGGCTTTACCTTAACCCACATGGGAAGGCTTCAACTCCGGCATCGGTGGGGTGGAGAACCGAAGGGGCCCAAAGCGTTGGAGGGGCCAGTAGCGCCAAACCGCTGTGCCGATGACATCTTTTTCGGGGAGAGGGCCCCACAGGTGGGAGTCGAGGCTGGCATTGCGATTGTCGCCAAGCACCATCAGGTGGCCAGCTGGCACAACGAGTGGCGCCAGGCTGTAGCCCATCGGGCCCGGGGCCCAATCGGGCTCCACGGGCAGCCCGTTACGCCAGAGCCGACCCTGGCGCACCTCCACCTGGTCGCCCGCCACGGCCACCACCCGTTTAATCAGGGCGGCCTTGCTGTCGTAGCCAGCCTCCAGGAGGGCCTCAGGGGGATGGAAGACGACGATCTCGCCAATGCCAGGGCTCACACCCAGACGAGGCAGCAGCTTTTGCACCAACACCCGGTCCTCCAACTGCAAGGAAGGCAACATAGAACCGGAAGGAATCCAGCGGGGTTCCAGCACAAGCCAGCGCAGCGCCAAAGCCAGCAGCACCCAAAGGGCCACACTCCGCAAAGCGGAAAAGGCCTCCTGAAGAGGGTTGGGTTGTTGACTGGATTGCGTCACCGGACTAGCAGAAAGATCCGACCATGGCACAGGGAAGGGCTGAGATGGGGGACGGCATTCCTGCGTATGCCGCAAGCTCCCTCGCCTGCCTCCAGCTGATGCAGGCCCTTCAGGACAGGGGACTGGGGACGTTAGTGCTGTGTCCTGGAAGCCGCTCTGGCCCTTTGGCCGTGGCGGCCTTTCTTCTGGAAGGGAGGGGGTTGAAGATCTACACGGCGATTGACGAGCGCTCCGCCGCCTTTTTTGCCCTCGGGCTAGCCAGGGCGGCGGGCAAGCCTGTGGCCGTGGTGACCACCTCGGGCACGGCCGTGGCCAACTTGCTTCCGGCCCTGGTGGAAGCGGACCTGGGAACGATCCCCCTGCTGCTGCTCACGGCCGACCGTCCCCAGCGCCTCAAGAACTGCGGCGCGAATCAGACCGTTCCCCAGGAAACCTTCTTAGGGCCCTGCTGCAGATGGGTGGGCCTCGGTGCCCCGGAGGGTCTGGCGGCCATGGATCAAACGTCCCTGAAGGAGCTGGCGGTCCGGGGGATGGACGCTGCTTTCGGCCTGGGAGCGGATCCAGCCGGTCCCGTGCACTTGAATTTGCCCTTAGAAGACCCCCTCCATGGTGATGGGGAGGCCCTCTCCTGGTTAAAGGCCTGGCGGCCAGAGGACTTCACGAGCCATGAAAGGACCCCCGGGGACGGGTCCGCCCGGTCAAGTTCAAGCGGATGGGGGGACATCAATCTCGATCCCAACCGACCGGGGGTGGTGGTGGCCGGCCCCTGGCGGGGATCTGCAAGCGCCTGGGCAGGCCATCTGGAAGCCCTGGAGCGGTGGCAGAAGAGCAGCGGCTGGCCCCTGTTGGCGGATGCCCTGTCCGGCCTCCGCGGAATAGCCACTGGGCCGCTGGTGGCCGGATACGACCTGGTGCTCTCAGGCTGTTTTGAAGGGTTGGAAGCGGGCCAGGTGCTGAGGCTCGGGCCCCTTCCGGCCAGCCGGAGGTTGCAGACCTGGTTGGAGCACCAGGGAGGCCCTCAGGTGCTGGTGAGCGAGGGGGATCCCCGGCCCCTGGATCCGCTGAAGTGCATTCAGGGCCAATGGAGTGGTGGGCTGGCCCATTGGCCCAGTCTGGCCAGGGCCGGCCCTGGCTCAGCATCCCCAGCAGCCCTTGCCCTCTGTGACCGCTGGCTGCATCGGGAAGCCCTGGTGCAGGAGCTGCTGCACTCCACGGTCCCCGAGGGCTGCACGGAACCAGCCTGTGAGGAGCCCTGGCTGGCCCGGCGGCTGAGCCAACTCCTACCACCCGGGCTTGCGGTGATGCTGGCCAACAGCAGCCCCGTGCGGGACTGGGAGAGCTTTTCCGATCCCGCCGCTGCGGGCCGGCCCATCTTTTCCTTCCGAGGGGCATCTGGAATTGATGGAACCCTGTCGATGGCCTGCGGGCTGGCGGAGGCAGAGGGCCACCTCGTGCTGGTTACCGGGGATCTCGCCCTCCTGCACGACAGCAACGGCTGGCTGTGGAGCCCACAGCTGCAGGGCCAGCTGCTGGTGGTGTTGGTGGACAACGGGGGAGGGGGGATCTTCGAGCAGTTGCCCATCCGACTGCCAGATTCCGATCTCCTCGACTTCGATCGGCTCTTTGCCATGCCCCAGGGCGTGGATCCACGGGCCCTAGCCCGGGCCCATGGGGTGCCCAGCCAGAACGTGCAACACATGGGGGAGCTGGAGCCTGCTTTGGCCTGGGGACTCGCCCAACCCATCGCCCTCCTGCGGGTGGTGACCCACCGCCAGGCCGATGCTGCCAAACGCAAGCAGCTGCGCACAATGGCGACAGAACGGATCACCCCCCCATGACAGAGCCCCTCCGGCCCAAGGCGGCCCCCGTGGCCTGGGAGCCCGTTGGTGACTACGCCGACATCCACTGCGAACGGAGCAGCGAAGGAATCAGCCGCATCACGATCAACCGCACGGAGAAACGCAATGCCTTTCGGCCCCGCACCGTTCGCGAGCTCTGTGATGCGTTCTCCCGCCTCCGGGAGGATCCCCAGATCGGCGTGGTGCTGCTCACGGGAGCAGGGCCAGCGGCCGATGGGGGCTGGGCCTTCTGCGCCGGTGGCGATCAGAGCGTGCGTGGGGATGGGGGATATGTGGATGAGGACGGCCTGCCCCGCTTGAACGTTCTCGATCTGCAACGGATGATTCGTAGCCTGCCCAAGGTGGTGATCGCCCTTGTGGCCGGCTACGCGATCGGCGGTGGGCAAGTGCTCCATCTTGTGTGCGATCTGAGCCTGGCGGCCGACAACGCGATCTTCGGCCAGACCGGTCCGCGGGTGGGGAGCTTTGACGGAGGCTTCGGTGCCGGCTACCTGGCGCGGGTGGTGGGGCAACGGAAGGCACGGGAAATCTGGTTTCTCTGCCGTCGCTACGGAGCGGAGGAGGCCCTGCGGATGGGGCTGGTGAATGCGGTGGTGCCCTTGGAGGACTTGCAGGAGGAAGGGGTGCGCTGGGCCAGGGAGGTACTGGCCCACAGCCCCACGGCGATTCGCTGCTTAAAGGCGGCCTTCAACGCGGAGATGGATGGTCTGGCAGGAATTCAGGAGCTCGCCGGCCAAGCCACCCACCTTTTTTACCGCACGGCTGAAGGGCAGGAGGGCCGCGATGCCTTCCTCGAAAAAAGAGATCCAGATTTTTCCGCTTCCCCATGGTTGCCGTAGGGATTCCTGTGAAAATTCCTATGTTGGGGGCACTTCACATCCCTTCGATTTCGCTTAAACCGTGAATTGGGTCAACTCCTGCAGGCTCCATAGCCCTGGGATCCCACCACGCATGCTGGTTCCCACTCTCCTGTTTACGGCCTGCACCGTGGCCTGGGCTCCAGGTCTGCGGGCAGCGGAGGCGCCCCAGCTGATCGACAACGGCAACCCAGAGCAGGAGTCCGGAGCCGCCGCCCTGCTGGAGGATGCCCCCTTCCAGCTGGGATTGAAGGAGAACGGACTCCCCCAACCCGAGACCCCGAAGACCCAGGCGGAACCCTCTCCCTCGCCAGCCAAGCCTTCTGGGGTACAAGGCTCTCTCCACAAGCTATTGATCCTAGATCGGCGCCAACGCCTCCTGCGCGTCATGGATCACGGGAAGGAGGTGCGTCGCTACCCGGTGGCCGTTGGGATGCCGGGTTGGGAAACGCCCGTGGGGCAGTTCACCGTGATTGAGAAAACGGCCAATCCCAAATGGGAACATCCCGCCAACGGGCAAGTCTTACCCCCAGGCCCCAACAATCCCCTAGGAAGCCGGTGGATCGGCTTTTACCGCGATTGCCGGGGCCGGAGCGGATTCAATGGCCAGGAGCATCTGGTGGTGAAAGGGTGCGTCACGGCCGGATTCCATGGCACCCCGAACCGGGCCAGCGTGGGACAGGCCGTCTCCCACGGCTGTGTGCGCCTCTTCGATGAACACGCCAAGGAACTCTTTGAGCTCGTGAGTCTCGGCACTCCGGTGACCGTGTTGCCCTGAACGCTTGCGGAAAGCGGCCAAGAAGTGTCCCCGTAGAGTTGCGCCCTCCTGCCAGTCTGAGATGCGCATCCTCTTTGCGGCGGCCGAATGTGCACCGATGATCAAGGTTGGCGGGATGGGGGATGTGGTGGGATCCCTGCCCCCATCTCTGGCCCATTTGGGCCATGACGTGCGCGTGATCATGCCGGGCTACGGCAAGTTGTGGAGCCGGCTGCAGATCCCCGAGGAACCCATCTGGCGCGGCAACACGATGGGGAATGACTTCGCCATCTTTCAAACCAAGCACCCGAGTCACGGGCTCCCGATTTATCTGGTGGGACATCCTGTGTTTGATCCAGAGAGAATTTACGGGGGAGAGGATGAGGACTGGCGGTTCACTTTTTTTGCCAGCGCGGCCGCCGAGTTCGCCTGGAATGGAAGTTGGAAGCCCCAGGTAATGCATTGCCACGATTGGCATACGGGCATGATCCCGGTCTGGATGCACCAGGATCCGGAAATCAGCACCGTGTTCACAATCCATAACCTCAAGTATCAGGGCCCCTGGCGCTGGAAACTGGAGCGAATGACCTGGTGCCCCTGGTACATGCAGGGGGATCACACCATGGCCGCAGCCCTGCTCTATGCCGACCGAGTGAATGCGGTCTCTCCGACCTACGCCATGGAGATTCGCACCCCTGAATACGGCGAACGCCTTGACGGCCTGCTGAACTTCATCAGCGGCAAGCTGCGCGGCATCGTCAACGGCATCGACACCGACGACTGGAATCCCGCAACCGACCAGACCCTTCCGGAGCGCTACACCGCCAAGGACCTTTCTGGAAAAGCCGAGTGCAAGCGCATGCTCCAGGAGCGCTTCGGGCTCACCCAAAACTCCCGCACCTATCTGATGGGGGTGGTGAGCCGACTGGTGGATCAGAAGGGCATCGACCTGCTGCTGCAGGTGGCCGATCGGGTATTGGCCTACACCGACAGCCAGTTCGTGGTGCTGGGCACGGGGGATCGGGGGCTGGAATCGGGCCTCTGGCAAATGGCCGCCCGCCATCCGGGCCGCTTTGCCGTCTTTCTCACTTACGACGATGCCCTCTCCCGCCTCATCTACGCCGGCAGCGATGCCTTCCTGATGCCCAGCCGCTTCGAGCCTTGCGGCATCAGCCAGATGCTCGCCATGCGTTACGGCTCCATCCCGGTGGTGCGTCGGGTGGGGGGACTGGTGGACACCGTGCCTCCCCACGATCCGATCGCCCACAGCGGCACTGGATATGGCTTCGACCGTTTCGAACCGGTGGACTTCTACACGTCCATCGTGCGCTCCTGGGAGGCCTACCGGCACCAGAGCAGCTGGGAAGATCTTCAGCGCCGGGGCATGGACCAGGACTTCAGCTGGGACCGTTCCGCCAAGGAATACGACCTCATGTATCGCGATGTCGCAGGCGTGAAGGAACCGACACCAGATGCGGAGGAAGTGGAACGCTTCTCCCAGGGGCAGGGGGCCGATCCCAGCCTGCGCGAGGGAGCCCAAATGGATTTGGCCCCATCGCGGGAGCTTGAGGGCCCCACCCAGCGGGGACCCACCGCACCCACCCGGCCCCGTAATCCCCTGAGCCAACTGCTGCGACGCAACGACGGCTGAAACCCATGCCTCTTCCCGGCCCCTACGAGCCACCGTGGAAGCGACTTGGGGAGGATCTGGTGGCCATCGGGGCCTGGCTCCTGCTCAAACTTCGGGAGCTAGGGCGCCGAAATCGGGAGGGAAGCCTTCCCTTGCCGGCCTTCTGGCCTCGCCGATGGTCCCAACTGTTCTGGCCGCTGGTGGTGGCGATCGTCCTTCTAGCCCTGGTGGCGGGGGTGGGACTAGTGCGGCACCGGGTCCCACTCAGGACCCAATCCGGCCTGGAGGCGGCAGAGGACACGACAGCCAGGGGCACCGAGATCCTCTCTCCCCCCCTGGAATCGGTTCCACCCCCCGAACCCGTGGCCAGCCCCGCAGGCCCTGAGGAGGAGGCGGTGGAGGAAGCGGCTGATAGTGCAACGAAGGAGGGGATGCCGCAGACACGTCTGGAGGAGGCCAATGGGGCTGAGACCACCGGAGAAGGGGAGGACCTTCAGGAGGAGAGCGGAGAGGAGGAACGTCTCCGCGCCGAGCTGAACCAAGGAGATCGGGAGACCCTTCTGATGGCGATCCGTCCGGATCCAAACAACGCCACACTCGTCCTCCAACTCGGCGACGACTTCTGGACCCTGCCCCCAGCCAGCCGCCAGAGCCAGGCCGAACGCTGGCAAGCCCGGGCTGCGGAATGGGGCTACAGCCATCTGGAGTTGGTGGACAGAGAAGGCCTACTGGTGGGGCGGGAGGCCCAAGTGGGGGAGGGCATGATCCTGTTCGAGGCGGCCGATGCGGGAGGATCCCTCGCAATCGATGGCGAGGTTAGGGGACAGGATGGGATGTTCAGAGATCGCTCTGGAGGAACTGGTGGAGCTCTGGGGCCCGCCCCTGATGCCCGATCCAGGCGCTGGGCTGGCCTCCTGGGGCGCCAGCGGGGAGGGACGGATCCACCAGCTCACGGGGGTATGCACAGACAGCCGCCGGCTGCAGCGGGGTGATCTGTTCATTCCCTTGGTGGGGGAACGGTTTGATGGCCATGGCTTTCTGGAGCGAGTGCTGATTCCCCCGGATGGCCAGCCGGCCACTGCCGCCGCGGCGATCGGCCAGATCGATCGGGTGGATCGGACTACGGCCGCTGAGTTGGCGCGTCGCTCCGATCGACCCCTCTGGCTGGTGGACGACACCCTGGCGGCCTATCAGGACCTGGCCCGCTTCTGGCGGCGCCGGCTGGGCCTGCCCGTGGTCGCCGTGACGGGCTCTGCAGGCAAGACCACCACCCGGGAACTGATCCGGGTAGCCCTTGCGTCCCTGGGCGCCGTGGTAGCCAGCAGCGGCAATGAAAACAACGATGTGGGCGCCCCCCTCACTCTCCTTCGAGCAGACCTGGACACGGCTGCCGTGGTAGTGGAGATGGGGATGCGGGGTCCGGGGGAGATCGGTCGGCTGAGCCGCTGCGCCGAACCGGATGTGGCCGTGATCACCAACATCGGCACCGCCCACATCGGGCGTCTGGGAAGCCAGGAGGCGATCGCCTCGGCGAAATGCGAAATCACGGAGGCCCTCTCCCCGAAAGGCGTGCTGGTCATCCCGGCAGCAGATCCCCTCCTGGAGGCCGCCCTCGTCCCCGGCTGGGAGGGCAGGGTGGTGCGGGTGGCCCTGGCCGATGAGCCCCTCGAACTTCCGGGGCAGGAGAGGGCCACCTGGGTGGGACGCCTCCTGGAGGGCGGAAGTGCGATGGAGCTGGTGCGATGGGGGAATTGTCCCGGGCCCGAAGAAGGGGCCATTCGGATTCAGCTGCCCTTGGCAGGCCGCCACAACGCCCGCAATTTGTTGTTGGCCTTGGCGGTGGCCGCTGAACTGGGGGTTCCCCCGGAGGCCCTCACCGCCATGGCAGTGGAGGTGCCGGGAGGCCGCAACCGGCGGCTCCTGATGGGGGGCGTGAACGTATTGGACGAAACCTACAACGCCTCCCCGGAGGCCGTGATGGCCGCCCTCCAACTCCTGGCAGAGAGCGCAGGGGGCCGGCGTTATGCCGTGCTCGGCACCATGTTGGAGCTAGGGGAAAAGAGTTTGGAGCTCCATGGGCAAGTGGCCAGTCGAGCCCGGGAGCTGGGACTGGATGGGTTGGTGGTGGTGGATGGCGGCGCCGAGGGGGATGCCATGGTGGAAGCCGCCGAGGGCCTGCCCCTCCTCGTGCGGGTGGGCCATCCCCAAGAGGCCGCAGAACCCCTCTTGCGCTGGCTGACGGCAGGGGACGTGGTGCTGCTGAAAGGAAGCCGGGGGGTGGCCCTGGAAACCCTGCTGCCCCTGCTCAAGGCCACCCTGGAGCCTGGCTGAACGCCAAGGCATCGCCCTGGCTCCGCGGCCAGGGATCCGATTCGTTCCTAAGACAGGGGCGTGAGGTTGAGGCGGAGGACACCCATTGGAGGCCAGTTCAGGGTCCCCCTATCGCCGTTGGCGCCGGCCCGCGGTTTCGTCTGTGCTGATGGCGTTGGGAGAGAGTTTGTGCCGCTCGCAGTTGATGCCGCAGGGCCTCAGCGTGGCGGAGGTGCATCGCTGGCAGGAACGGGTGGTGCTGAACAAAGCACTGGGGCGGCAAAGCCGCATGCGGGTGGCTTTTGCCTCCGATCTGCACGCCGGGCGGATGACACCAACGGGCACCATCGTTTCCGCCTGTGAAGCCCTGATGGCGGCGGGGCCGGATCTCATCCTCCTGGGGGGGGATTACGTCTGTTCCACCAGCGGGGAACTGGACGCCATCCTCCCCGCCTTAGGCCGCCTGAGGGCGCAGTGTGGGGTGATTGCGGTATTGGGCAACCACGACCACAGCGCCGGTGCCACCGTGATCACGCGCCGATTGGAGAGCTGTGGGATCAGGGTGTTGTGCAACAGCAGCATGCAGCTGCCGGACCCCTTCAGCAATGTGCTCCTGGTAGGGCTGGATGACCATCTGGGGGGCCAACCCCGGGCCGCCGAAGCCCACTGGGATGACAACTGCGTCACCCTGCTGCTGATTCACCAGCCGTCTGGCCTGCTGGATGCGGGGGATCGGCCCTTCGATCTAGCCCTTGCCGGCCACACCCACGGGGGCCAGATCACCCTGCCCGGCGGGAGGGCGCCGATGGCCGCCTCCGGCCCCCTCTCCCGGATGTATCAGGCAGGCCGCTATCTCCTCCCCCAGGGGCGGGTGCTGTGCGTGAGCGTGGGGGTGGGACAGAGCCTGCTGCCCTTCCGGCTGGGCCCTCGCACCGAAGTGCTGATCGTGGATCTGGTGGGCACGCCAAGCTGAAGATCCGTCAGGGGGCGCTCAAGTGGGGGGTTGCCAGTCGGACTTCACCACCTGCCGGGCACGGCCCAGGGCCAAGGAGCCGGCGGGCACATCCTCGGTGAGGGTGGAGCCGGCCGCCACGGTGACCCCTTCCCCCAAGGTGATGGGCGCCACCAGCACACTGTTGGCGCCGGTCTTGCTGCCGGCACCGATGGAGGTGCGGTGCTTGCGCAGGCCGTCGTAGTTGGCGGTGATGGTGCCGGCTCCGATATTCACCTTGGAACCCACGTCCGCATCGCCCAGGTAGGTGAGGTGGTTGGCTTTCACGCCCTGATGGAGATGGCTGTTCTTCACCTCCACGAAGTTGCCGATGCGGCAATCGGCCTCCAGCACGGCGCCCCCACGCAGCTGGGCGAAGGGGCCCACGGTGCAGCCGTTGGCCACCCGTGACTCCCGCACCACCGCGTAGAGCAGTTCCACCCCATCGCCAATGGCGCTGTCTTCAATCAGGCATCCGGGGCCGATGCGGCATCCCTCGCCGATCACTGTTTCGCCTCGGAAGTGGCACTGGGGCTCCACCACTACATCCCGGCCGAAGCGGGTGCCATCGCTGAGTGTGCAGCTGGCCGGATCGGTAAAGGTGACCCCTTCCGCCATCCAGTGGCGCCGGAGCCGCTCCTGCAGAACGGCTTCGCATTGGGCCAGCTGGAGGCGGTCGTTGATGCCGTTGGTTTCCTGCCAGTCGACCACCTCCAGCTGGAGGGCAGGTTGGAGCATGGCCACGGTGTCGGTGAGGTAGAGCTCACCTTGGTCGTTATCGGTGGTGAGGCGGGGCAGAACCTCGGAGAGGCGGGGCCAGTGGAAGCAGTAGATGCCAGCGTTGGTGAGGTCATTGGCCCGCTGGCTGGGATCACAGTCGCGGTGCTCCACGATCCCCGTGACCTGCCCCCGGTCATCGGTGAACACCCGCCCGTAACCGGTGGGATCCGCCAACCGAGACGTAAGAAGAGTGACGCCAGCGCCGCTGCTGCGGTGGTGATCGAGAAGGGCCTGGAGGGTTTCGGGGCGCAGGAGGGGCACGTCGCCATTGAGCACTAGCAGATCCCCGGTGAAGCCCGCGAGGGGGCCCAGAAGCTGCTGCACGGCGTGGCCGGTGCCATTCTGAGGCTCCTGCAGCACGAATTCGAGCCCCGAATGGTGGGCCAGGGCCTCCCGCACCCGATCGGCCTGGTGCCCCACGATCAGGATCCGGCGCTCGGGTTGCAGGATCGCCGCGCTGTTCAGCACCCGCTCCACCAGGGTGGCCCCCGCCAGGGGCTGGAGCACCTTCGGGAGCGCGCTCTTCATGCGCGTGCCCTTTCCGGCGGCCAGGATGGCGATGGCGAGCATCAGGCGGGTCGCAAAACTGGCGGGAATCTACCGGCGGGCGGTTACAAGTCCCACCGCCGCCGCCAGGCACTGCTGGAAGCCCGCATACCATTGCTAAGCAACCCAGCCTGGGCCCCTCGGCGGCTCTCCAGGATGGAAGCGGCATCCTCCCCACCGCTGGGATCCCGATAGGGCTCGCCAGCAGTGCTGGCCAGGTGATCCAGCTCCATGGCGGAGAGCTCACGCCAGAGGGGCGAGAGGGCCGGCGGCGTGAAACTGGCCAGGGTGCCGCCACTCCAGCGGTGGCGCGCCGGAGGGAAGCCCTCCGGAAGGTCTAGGGCCACCAGGTGCAGCCCCAGAAACCCCAGGGCTTCCCTCACCGCCGCTGCGGAGCAGTAGCTCATCCACCGGCCCCCGGGCGCCATCAACGCCACCGCTGCCTCCAAAAACTCCAGGGTCCACAGCTGGGGGCAACGCTGTGGTGAAAAAGCGTCGTGCCAAACCAGATCAATCTGGCCCCGCTCCGTGCCCAAGAGCTCCAGCAAGGTCTGTCGGGCATCGCCCCAGAGAAGCTGGCAAGTGGCGCCCTCCCCCCGCCAGCGCCCCTGCGTGAGCAAGTGCTCCAGAGCCTGAAGAGTGGCCGGCTGCCAGGGGCGGCGAAAGTCGCCAGCCGCCAGGGCCAGCCTCAGGGGGCGGGGATCCAGCTCCAGACCCCACCACTCCAGGTGGAGGCCTCGGATCGCGCAGGCTTCGAGCAACAGCCCCAGGTTGGTGCCCGTGCCCACGCACACCTCCACCACCTTCAGCCGGGCGCCGGGGGGAAACCGCTCCAGCTGAGAGGGATCCAGAAACGTTTCCCGGGCCTCCCGCAGGGCGCCGCGGCCGCTGTGGAAGCCCTCGCCATAGGTCTGGCTCCAGAGGCTGAAGCTGCCATCGGCACCCTGGTGCTCCCAGAACGCCTCCGGGGCCTGATCAGGCACGTAGGCGAGCCAGGTCATCCCAGAAGACGGGGTAAGACACGGCGGCGGCCGCGCTGTCGTGCAGGCGGGTGTCGCCCGCCGCCACCAGGGAGGCCACCGCCAGGCTCATGGCCACCCGGTGGTCGGTTTCACTGTCCACCTCGGCGCCGTTGAGCGGGGTGATCCCCTGGATCGTGAGGCCATCGGGGTTTTCCTCCAGCCGCGCCCCCATAGCGCCCAGGTGGCGAGCCATGACGGCCAGGCGATCGGTTTCCTTCACGCGCAACTCCTCGGCCCCGGAAATCCGGCTCACCCCTTCGGCGCAGCAAGCTGCCACCGCCAGCACAGGAATCTCATCCACCAGCCGGGGGATGAGGTCACCGCCGATGGTGAAGGCCCGCAAGGGGCCATAGACCACCCGCAGATCTCCCACCGGCTCGCCGGCCACATCCCGGGGATTGAGCACCTCGATGGCAGCGCCCATCTGATCAAGCACCTCCAGGATGCCCGTCCGGCTGGGGTTGAGACCCACGTTTTCGATGGTGAGCTCGGCGCCGGGGGTGATGGCGCCTGCCACCAGCCAGAACGCCGCCGAGCTGATGTCGCCCGGAACCACCACGGCCTGGCCCCGGAGGGAAGGGCCGGGGCTGACGGTGACCTGGGTGCCGCCAGGCCCGCTCACCACCAGATCGGCGCCGAAGGCCCGCAGCATGCGCTCGCTGTGATCCCGCGAGAGGGCTGGCTCAATCACTGTGGTGGGGCCACTGGCGGTGAGGGCCGCCAGCAGGATCGCGCTCTTCACCTGGGCCGAGGCCACGGGGGTGCTGATCGTGGCGCCATGGAGGTGTTTGCCGGCGATGGCCAGGGGAGCCAGGTTGCCGCCGTCGCGGCCATGGATGGAGGCCCCCATCTCGGAAAGGGGCCCCCCCACCCGCCGCATGGGCCGCCGCCGGAGGGAACCATCACCGGTGAGCACGAAGTGGCGATCGGCCCGGCCCGCCAGCAAGCCGAGCATCAGGCGCATGGTGGTGCCGGAATTTCCGCAATCGAGCACATTCTCCGGTTCCTGGAATCCATCGAGGCCCACTCCCTGCACGAGCACAGGCTCCCCGGCAAGGATCTCGGAGACACTCACCCCCATGGCGCGCAGGCAGGCGGCCGTGCTCAGAGGGTCTTCCGCGGGCAGCAGGCCCTCAATGCGTGTTTCCCCCTCGGCGATGGCGCCGAAGAGCAGGGCCCGGTGGGAGATGGACTTATCGCCCGGCACCCGCACCCGGCCCGCCAGGGAACCACCGCCAGGGAGGAGCAGGGGCGCGGCGGGGGCGGCAACGGCCATGGGGCACGGGCGAGGGCTGTTGGGGGGATCCTATGGAGAGAGCCCACCCTCAGGGCATCACCACCCCCGCCGCCCGCATCGCCGCTGAGAGCGACCACACCTCCACCACCAGCTCATGCCAGGGGGTGATGGTGGCCATGTCGAGGGCCATCGGGGTGGGGGCGGCGGCGCGAAGAGCACGGGCGGCTCCTAGGGTGGCCTGGGCTTCGCTCAGCCGCTCTCGCAGGGCCTGCCGACGGGCCTCAGGCAGCACCCGCTCCGGACAGTGCGCCAGCAACAGGAGGCCTCGGGCGAAGGTCTCCTCATAGTCCGTGAGGAGGGGGAGAAGCACCTGATCCAAGAGCTCTCCAGGGGCTGGCTCGGGGCGCCCGGGGAGGCCGGCCTCCGGGGAGGGATCGGAGAAGGTTGCCATGGAGGAACCCTAGGGGCTCAACCCAGCATCAGACCGCTCTCCTCGCTCAGGCCCGCCCGTGCACTTCGCCAATCAAAAAGCAGGTCTTCCAGGGTGAGGCGCTCCAATTCCCGCTCCATTGCCTGACTCAGTCGTTGTTGAAGCAACAGGGCCACCCGTTCCGTGGCGACATCCGGGCCCCCCTCTCCAGGCTTCAGGTGCAGATCATCCAGCTGCACCGACCCCTCGGCCGGTCCGCCCCCCGGCCAGGCCCCGACGGCCCCGAGCACCCGGCCAAGGGAGAGGCTGGCCGGCGAGCAAGCCAGCCGATAGCCCCCCTGACGGCCCCGCCTGGCCTCCAGCACCCCCGCGCGACGGAGCCTCAGCAACAGCTGCTCGAGATAGGCCGCAGGCAGGACCTGGCAGGCGGCCAGATCGCTCACCGAGCGCCACCGGGCTGGCTCCTGAGCCAGCTCCAGCAGAGCCTTCAAGACCTGGGTGGCCGTGCGGCCGAGCATGGGCAGACAGAGCTGAAAGGCTAGAAGATGGTGGATTCACTCTGGCCCAGCAGGAGGGGTAGGGGTTGGATCTGTGCGCGGGCGCAGCGGGGGCCGAATCACCTCCCCGCCTGAGCCCCCAGCCGCTCCAACACATGCTCCAGGGTGTAGCCAAACAGAGCTGGATCGGGATCGCCCTCCGGCAGATCGGCCAGGCCCAGCTCCTGCCAGCGGGCCTGCACCCGGGCCTCCAGCTCCGCGTCGCGGCCGAGGGGTTCGCCCCAGGGATGGCGCCGCTCAGGGCCGATCTTGGTGGTGGCATCGATGGCCAGCCGACCCCCGAGCCCCAGGCGCTCGCTGGCAAAATCCAGGGTGTCGAACGGCGTGTTCTCCAGCACGAAGAGATCCCGCTGGGGATCCACCTGGGCACTGAGGGCCCACACCACCTGGCGGGGGTCGCGGATGTTGATGCTTTTGTCCACCACCACCACGAACTTCGTGTAAGTGAACTGGGGCAGGGCACTCCAGAAGGCCATGGCCGCCCGCCGGGCCTGGCCCGGATAGGCCTTGTCGATGGCGATCACCGCCAGCTTGTAGCTGAGGGCCTCCATCGGCAGGAAGAAATCCACGATCTCCGGGATCTGCTGGCGCAGGATCGGCGTGTAAATGCGGTTGAGGGCGATGGCGAGCATGGCCTCCTCCTTGGGGGGTCGGCCGCTGAAGGTGGTGAGAAAGATGGGATCCCGCCGATGGGTGATGCAGTGGAAGCGCACCAGCGGGGAGGCCTCGATGCCCCCGTAAAACCCCATGTGGTCGCCGAAGGGCCCATCGGGCAGCTCCTCGCCAGGGGTGATCGTGCCCTCCAGAACCAGTTCACTGTGGGAGGGCACCGAAAGATCCAGGGTTTTGCAGCGGGCCAGCCGCACTCCCTCGCCGCCGTAGAGGCCGGCAAAGAGCCACTCGCTCAGCTGCACTGGAATGGGTGTGGCCGCGGCCATCACCAGCAGGGGATGGACGCCGATGGCGATGGCAATTTCCAATTTCTTCCCCATCGCCGCTGCCTTGCGCAGGTGACGGGCGCCACCCCGGACACTGAGCCAGTGCACCGTCATCGTGTTGATCGATTGGCGCTGCAGGCGGTACACCCCCACGTTGGGCGTGCCGGTTTCAGGATCCTTGGTGATCACCAGCCCGAGGGTGATCACCCCGCCCGCATCCCCCGGCCAAGGGCGCAGCAGGGGCAGGGCGTCCAGGTTCACCTCCTCCCCCCTGAGCACCACTTGGTGGCAGGGAGGCGTGAGGTCCCGGTCCGGCATGGCCCGCATGAGGCTCCAGGCCAGGCCCCCATAGCGTTTGAGTTCCTCGAAGCCTTTGGGCGGCCGGGGCTGTTGCAGCAGGGCGAGCTTCTCCCCCAGCCCCTCCAGCTCCTCAGGCCGCTCCATACCCATGCTCCACACCACCCGCTGCACCGTGCCGAGAAGGTTTACGGCCACCGGCATGGTGGAGCCCCGCACGTTTTCGAACAGCAGGGCGGGCCCCCCGAGGGCCAGCACCCGATCGGCGATGGCCGCCAACTCCAGCTCAGGGTCCACCGGTGCGGTGATTCGGCGCAACTGGCCGCGCCGCTCGAGGAGCTGGAGGAAGCCGCGCAGATCGCGACCCTGCTGGGCCATCACACCGGCCAAGGCTTCAACACAAAGGAGGTCTCACTTTGGCGGATGGGCTGGGTGAAGGGAGGGTCTCCCATCCGGAGATCCGCACGCCAAAACCCACACAGCCCAGCTTGGAGCTGCCACACTGCATTCATTAACGCTTTCCCCTACGGAAATGCCCGCTAACAGCAATTTCCAGCAGGCCATCCAGGCCGCCCAGCGCAGCTCCCTCGTGGGCCCCAATGTGCTTCGCAAGGCCCTGCCCTATGTGGGTGGTGGCATGGTGCTTACGGCCGGTGGGGTGATGGGCGGAATGGCTCTGATGGCGAGCAATCCGCCCCTGTTCATGCCCCTCTTCGTGGTGGCGATGATCGCCCAGCTGGTGCTGTTCTTCGTGGCCCAGAACGTGGCCCTCAAGGCCAACAACAGCACCGCTCTCCCACTGCTCGCTAGCTACAGCCTGCTCACCGGATTCACCCTGAGCGGCATCGTGTCACTGGCGATCGGCACCGCAGGTATCGGCGCCATCGGCACCGCAGCCCTAGCCACCGGCCTCACCTTTGTGGCGGCCTCCTTCTTCGGCCGCCGGATGAGCGACGACGTGGGTCAGGCCCTCTCCGGAGTTGTGGGCCTCGGCATCATCGGCCTGCTGATCGCCATTGTGGTGCAGCTCGTGGGCGGCATCTTCATCCCCGGCTTCGGGATGGGAACCTTCCAGCTGATGATTGCCGGTTTCGGCACGATTCTCTTCATCGGCGCCGCCTTCGTCGACTTCTACACCATGCCTCGCACCTACCGGGACGATCAATACCTGGCTGGTGCCCTGGGGATGTATCTCACCTACATCAACCTGTTCATCTTCATCCTGCAGTTCATCATTGCCCTCAACGGAGGCGGCCGCAGGGATTGACCCTGAGCAGCCCTCTGATTCCAGAGCCCCCACCCAAGCACTGGGGGCTTTTTTTATGGCGCCATCTGCCACACTCGGCCCACCTGCGGCCCGCCGATGCAGATCTCCTATTTCCACACCTCAGAAAACGTGCCCCCCGTGGTGGGGATTGCGGATGGGGGCCCCGATGCCGCCGTAGTGATTGATGTGCTCCGGGCCACCACCACCATCGCCTGGTCTTTGCACAACGGAGCTGAGGCCATTGAGGCCTTTGCCGATCTGGGGGTCCTGGAGGCGGCGGCCGCCGCATGGCCTGAGCACGAGCGCCTGCGGGCAGGGGAACGGGGGGGCAAACGGGTGGAGGGCTACGACCTGGGGAACTCCCCCCTGGCCGTCACTCCGGAGCGGGTGGGGGGCAAGCGGATCTTCATGAGCACCACCAATGGCACCCGATCCCTGGCTGCGGTGCGGGCCGTACCCCTGCTGCTGACCGCCTGCCTTCCCAACCGCACCGCCGTGGCCCGGCGGCTGATCGCCCACGATTGCCAACAGGTATGGCTGGTGGGAAGCGGTTGGGAGGGGGCCTACTCCCTGGAGGACAGCCTGGCGGCAGGGGCGGTAGCCTCCGCGGCCATGGAGCTGGCCGTCGCCCCCCACAGGGGCGTGCACTGCGGCAACGATGAGATGCTGGCCGCCCTGGCTCTCTGGCAACAGTGGCGCCACGACACGGAAACCTGCCTACGGGCCGCCAGCCATGGCCAGCGGCTCCAGGGCATCGGCGACCATGATGCCGATTTCGCCTGTTGCGCTGCGGTGGATTCCCTCGCGATCGTGCCCGTCCAGGCAGAGCCTGGGGTGTTGCGCGCCAGTTGAAACGCCCCTTGTGTTCCCCGTCGCGTCCCCTACAGTTCGCCCCTGCGTTGCGTTGGTGGTGGTGAGCAGTTTTCTGGCAGCGGCCCTCCAGCTCACCAGCACGTCTGAACCAGACGCCAATTTCGCTGCTGCCGAGGAGCAGATCGAGCTGGCTTCCCGCCGGGGGGCCGAACTCGTGGGACTGCCAGAAAACTTTGCCTTCATGGGCGATGACCAGCGGCGGCTGGAGCTGGCCCCCAGCCTGGCGGAGCGCTGCAGCCAGTTTCTGGTCACCATGGCGCGGCGCTACCAGGTGACGCTCCTGGGCGGAGGATTTCCCGTGCCCGCCTCGGAGGGCTCCACCTTCAACCGGGCAGAACTGATCGGTCCGGAGGGCCAGCTGCTGGCGCGCTACGACAAGATCCACCTCTTCGATGTGGACATTCCGGATGGAAGCACCTATCGGGAATCGGCAACGGTCCGCCGGGGGCAAGAGCTGCCACCGGTGGTTGAGGTTCCCGGCTTGTGCAAGGTGGGGCTTTCGATCTGCTACGACGTCCGCTTTCCTGAGCTTTATCGCCATCTAGCAAAGGCCGGTGCAGAGCTGCTCATGATTCCTGCGGCCTTCACCGCATACACGGGCAAAGACCATTGGCAGGTGCTGCTCCAGGCGCGAGCGATTGAAAACACCGCCTACGTGTTGGCACCCGCCCAGACCGGCCAGCATGAGGGTCGGCGCCAGACTCACGGCCATGCCCTGGTGATCGATCCCTGGGGCACGGTGCTTGCCGATGCGGGGCAGGCGCCGGGGCTGGCCATGGCTCCCGTGGATACGCAGCATGTGACTCGGGTGCGTGCCCAGATGCCGAGCTTGCGGCACCGCCAACCCGCCCTCTTCTGAAGCGCCCATGGTGATCTGGCGATGGCGAGGGTCAGCCCGGCGCTGCCCCAACCGGATGCTCGCCGTTCTGGTGGGTTGGTTTTTGCTCAACGCAGGCCCCTCTTGGGCTGCCAGCAGCCTCTTCGCCTGGCAGATCAATCGTCAGGGGCAACTGGAGCTCCGCACCACCCCTGGTGCCACCGTGCGGGCCTATTTCGAAGAGGGTCGGCGGGACCAGGGACCACGGGTGTGGTTCGACCTTCCCGGCGCACCGATGCGACGCCGCAGTGTGCGGGGTGCTGGATCGCTCGTGGAGGTGCGGATCGGCAAGCCCGACCCCCAGACCACACGGCTTGTACTGGAGTTCACTCCGGGCACCAAACTCGACCCCAGGCAGCTTCGGCTGATTGGGGTGTCACGGGATCGGTGGCGCATGGACTTGAGGGGGGTGTCTCGCCGCAGCCTTCCCCTGATCGGGGAGGGCGACATTGAGGCCCCGCCGCTGATCGCGGGGGGTAGGGGCTCTGGAGGGGGCCGCTTCAGCACCTCCACGATCACCCCGGTGCCGACTGGTCGGATGCCCAGCGCACGCAATCTTCCCGCCGTGCCGAGGGGTCGGTATCGGGTGGTGATTGATCCAGGCCATGGGGGGCCAGACCCTGGTGCCGTCGGCATTGGCGGCCTTCGGGAAACGGATGTGGTGCTGGATGTGGGTCTTCAGCTCGCCCAACTGCTCCAAAACCGGGGCGTACAGGTGTTGCTGACGCGCACCAGCGAGGTGGATGTGGACCTTCCACCCAGGGTCTCCCTTGCCAACCGGAGCGGGGCGAATCTGTTTGTGAGCCTGCACGCCAATGCTCTGAGCATGGACAGACCCGATGTGAATGGCATCGAGACCTTTTACTACCAGGGGGGAAGGGCCTATGAGTTAGCCCTCTCGATCCAGCAACAACTGATGGCGGTCTCCCCAGGCACGCCGGATCGGGGAGCCCGGCCGGGACGGTTCTTCGTAATCCGCCGCACCGTGATGCCTTCCGTCTTAACGGAAATGGGGTTTGTCACCGGGGAAATCGATGCCCCCCGGCTGGCGGATGCCCGATACCGGCAACAGCTGGCTGCGGCCCTGGCCGCCGGCATCCTCTCCTACCTGGGACAGTGATGGTGCCGTGAACAATCAGCCGATCGGTGTTTTTGATTCAGGCGTCGGGGGTCTCAGCGTTTGGCGTGAAATCGTGCGTCAACTTCCCTACGAATCCATCCTCTATCTGGCAGACCGGGCCCATGTGCCCTATGGGAACCGCAGCAGCCGGGAGGTGCTGGCCTATTGCGATGCCATTTGTGGGTTGTTGATCGACCAGGGGTGCAAAGCGATCGTGGTGGCCTGCAACACGGCCTCCGCTGTGGCCCTTCAGGCACTGAGAGACCTCCATCCCTCAGTACCGATTCTGGGGCTAGAACCGGCCGTCAAACCAGCGGTTTCCCTCAGTCAGACCAAGGTGGTAGGGGTGATGGCCACCCCCGCCACCTTCCAGGGACAGCTGTTTCGAGCCACCGTTGGGCGTTTTGCCACCGATGTGAAGGTGGTGGAGCAGGTGTGCCTGGGGTTGGCCGATTGGGTGGAATCCGGCGCTTCCGAAGAAGAACTGGAGACCCTTCTGAAGGGCTTCCTCACCCCGATGTTAGAAGCCAAGGCCGACACCATCGTGCTGGGCTGCACGCACTACCCCTTTGTGATCGACACCATCCGCCGTCTGGCAGGCCCGGATCTCAGAGTGATTGATCCTGCACCAGCCGTCGCTGCTCACCTGGCAAGGGTGTTGGGCGAAAGGGGCCTGACGGCAGGCACCAAGGAACCGGGACAGCATCGCTTTCTCAGCACGGGCGATGCGGCCAGCTTCAACGCCGCCTGCCGCAGGCTTCTGGACCTCTCTGCCCAGAGTGAGGAGATTCGTTGGTCCGTGGGACTGGAAGGCCAGCTGTCGCTGGGGCAGACATCCCCGGCCCCCCATCAACAGAAGCCCCCACAGGCCTTCTAAACTCGACGCCATAAGGGAGGCGTCGTGATCACGGTTGCAGAGCTGCTTCAGCCGGTTGCGGCCGATCTCGACATCTTGTTGGCCGATCTTCGCCAACTCATCGGCGCTCGCCATCCCATACTTCAAGCGGCTGCTGAGCATCTCTTCTCCGCTGGCGGCAAACGGCTTCGCCCTGGGCTCGTGCTGCTGATCTCCCGGGCGATCTCCCCGGATGGGGTGCTCACTCCCCGCCACCGCAGGCTGGCGGAGATCACGGAGATGATCCACACGGCGTCGCTGGTACACGACGATGTGGTGGATGAGGCATCCACCCGACGGGGTGTGGCCACAGTGCACAGCCGCTTCAACCACAGAGTTGCCGTACTGGCTGGCGACTTCCTCTTTGCCCAGGCCAGCTGGCATCTGGCCAACCTCGACGACCTGGAGGTGGTGAAACTCCTCAGCCGGGTGATCATGGATTTGGCGGACGGGGAAGTGCGCCAAGGCCTCTATCGCTACGACACCGGCCAGAGCTTCGAGACCTATCTCGAAAAGAGCTATTGCAAAACGGCCTCTCTCATGGCCAACAGCGCACGGGCTGCCGGAGTGCTCTCCCAACTCCCCACCGGCCAGCTGGAGTCCCTCCATCGCTTCGGGCGCCAGTTGGGTTTGGCCTTTCAGGTGGTGGACGACATTCTTGATTTCACCGGGAGTGAGCAACAGCTCGGCAAGCCAGCCGCGAGCGACCTGGCCTCCGGCTACCTCACGGCTCCTGTGCTCTATGCGTTGGAAGAGCAGCCCTCCCTGGCCCGGTTGATCGAACGGGAATTTGCCAACGAAGGTGATCTCGATCAGGCCCTGGCCCTGGTGCGCAATTGCGAAGCCATTCCCCGCTCCCGGGCACTGGCGGCAGACTTTGCCCGCCAGGCCCTTGAGGCCATTGACTGGCTTCCCCCCTCCGAACCCCGCAGTGCACTGCGGGCCCTGCCCGACTACGTGCTAAGCCGCCTCAGCTGAGGTTGCTCTCCGTCCCCACTCCCTAGCTCCACATCCTGGAGCGACCGGCAGCAGCGCACGCCGTCCGGATAATCATCACAACCCAGGCCCGGGGCCATCAGCACTAGCACCTGGCAGCCGGCCAGGGAGGCCGACTGGGCTCCCGCCGGGGAATCCTCAAAGGCCCAGCAATCCGCTGGTGACACCTTCAAACGTCGGGCGGCCAGAAGGAATGGATCGGGGGCTGGTTTGCCCAAGGCCAGCTCCGGATCATCCCCCATCACCCGGAGGTTAATCACGTTCAACCAGGGGTGAGGGGCACATTTGAAGGCCACGGCCTCGCTGGTGCTGCTGGTGACCAAAGCCATCGGCACCCCCAGCGTCTGACAACGGGCCACCAGGGCCTGGGCTCCCCGCACTGGAAGTGCGCCTGGCATCAGATGGCGGGCAATGGGTTGTTGCACTGCCAGCAGGGCTTCATCGGAGGGGGCAGGCAACCCTGTGCGCCCCGCAATCCACGACCGCACCAGGGCTACACAATCCACCCGGCGACGGCCCCGCAGGTGGAGCAAGTCGCCCTCGCTGAGTTCAAGGGAAAACTGCCCCGCGGCTTCCCTCCAGGCCTGGGCATGCAAGGGCTCGGTGTCGAGCAGCAGACCATCGAGATCGAACAGGCACGCAGCGGGGGTTGACATTCCTGCTCAAGTCTCTGATGAGGATCCCTCTTCGGGGAACAGCTCTTCCAGGGAAGTCTCGAGAGTCGTCATCAGAAGCACCATGGCGGCCCTGCCATCCAGATCAGAGCCGCTCACCTGGGCGATCCAACAGCGGGCCAGACGCTCGATCTCATGGAACAGGGACCCTTCATTCTGGATGGTGCGCATGACCCGCTCGAGGGAGGCCGGATCCATCTCGGGGGGCAGGCCCACCACGTAGCGACGACCATCCTCCCCGATATAGGTGAGCTGGCCCTCCTGATCCAGGCTCGGCCCCGCATGGGGTGTGACGGGGGAGTCAGACCCTGGATCGATGTTCCACGCCATGCGACTCCGTGGCGATGCTTCTTCTTAACTAACGCTCCCGCCGCCACTTGCCAAGCAGGGATCAGGACACCTGATGATCCCTGGCGCAAAAAAGGGTTGACGGGAGCCCCCCCCGCCGGACCAGGCTGGATTTCTGCCGCGGCACCTCCATGGATCAGTTTTCGTTCCATGGTCCCTTTGCCTACCGCTGGATCAACAACGTTCCTGTGGAGAGGATTGATCTGCGCAGCGGGGAACGGCTTCCGGTGGAGGTGGGTGGCTTTGTTCCGGATCCCGTGGCCGACTGTGCCTCCGTGGAGCCGCCCACCCAGTCGGGGGTGAGGGCCGCCATGGCGGCCTGGAACTAAGGATCGCAGGATCCGGCCTCAGCGATTGAGTTTCTCCATCCTCCAGGTGACAAAGGTGCCCACCGGGCTCCAGAGCAGATAGGGCAGCAAGAGCAGGGCGGCCAGCGTGCTGTGGCTCAGCACCACCACGGCCAAGGCCACGCCCCAGACCCAGCCGGCAAATCCCACCGCCGTGCCGCTGCGGAGACGTCTGGTGCGGCAGATCACCAAGGTGTAGCTCTGCACCAGCACCAGCAGCACCAGGTAGCCCAGGAGGATCAAAGGTTGGCGGGCAGCCTGCCAGAGCAGGAAGGCCGAGGCGTAAAAGCAGGCATAGATCGCCACCCAGATCAGGGGAATCCAGCGTTCAAAGGTGAGCCAGCGGGGCCGGCGCAGCTTCAGAAACCAGGCGAAATCATCCCTGGAGGGAGTGAGCATTGCCACCACAGCCACCATGGCGAGGGCAAGCAGGGCAGCGATCGGGAGCCAGGCCGGCATGTGGTGGTGACGGTTGCTGCCACGATGACGTACGACAGGGGTAGGTGCGCTTTAGTAGGGGCCAGTTGCCCCCTTCCTTGGATGTCCGAGGTCACCATCGAGTCGGTGCTGCAGGAACAGCGACTCTTTGCACCCCCCGAGACACTGGCCGCCCAGGCACGCATCGGCTCCATGGAGGCCTATAGAGCCCTTGCGGCCAAGGCCGAGGCCGATCCCGATGCCTTCTGGGGAGACTTCGCCCGCTGCGAACTGCACTGGTTCGAGCCGTTCCACACGGTGCTCGACTGGAGCCAGCCCCCCTTCGCCCGCTGGTTTGAAGGGGGCACCACGAACCTGTCGTTCAATTGCCTGGATCGCCATCTGGCGGGGCCAAAAGCGGACAAGACCGCCCTGATTTGGGAGGGGGAGCCGGGGGATGGGCGCACCTTCACCTACCGGCAACTGCACGCCGAGGTGTGCAAAACGGCCAATGCCCTCAAGGCCCTGGGCATCGGCAAAGGAGATCTGGTGGCCCTCTACATGCCCATGGTGCCCGAGGCGGCCATCGCCATGCTGGCCTGTGCCCGCATCGGAGCCCCCCATTCGGTGGTATTCGGCGGCTTTTCCGCCGAAGCACTCCGCGACCGGCTGATTGACGGAGCAGCGAAGGCCGTGATCACCGCCGATGGGGGCTTCCGCAAGGACAAAGCCGTGGCCCTCAAGCCCGCCGTGGATGCGGCCCTGGCGGAGGGGGCCTGCCCCACGGTGGAGCATGTGCTGGTGGTACAGCGCATCGGGGAGCCCACGGCCATGGAAGCCGGACGAGACCACTGGTGGCAGGAACTGGTGGAACGCCAGAGCGCCGATTGCCCGGCTGAGCCCATGGCCAGCGAAGACCGCCTCTTTGTGCTGTACACCTCAGGCTCCACGGGCAAACCCAAGGGGGTGGTGCACACCACTGCCGGCTACAACCTCTGGGCCCATCTCACCTTCCAGTGGATCTTCGACATCCGGGAAGACGACATTCACTGGTGCACGGCGGATGTGGGGTGGATCACGGGGCACAGCTACATCGTCTATGGCCCCCTCTCCAATGGGGCCACCACGGTGATGTACGAGGGTGCCCCCCGCCCCTCCAAACCTGGGGCCTTCTGGGAGGTGATTCAGAAGCACCGCTGCACCATCTTCTACACCGCCCCCACAGCCATCCGGGCCTTCATGAAGAGCGGCCGGGACGTGCCGGATCAGTACGACATGAGCTCTTTGCGCATCCTGGGCACGGTGGGAGAACCCATCAATCCAGAGGCCTGGATGTGGTACCGAGACGTGATCGGTGGCAATCGCTGCCCGGTGGTGGACACCTGGTGGCAGACCGAAACGGGTGGCGTGATGATCAGCCCCCTGCCGGGTGCAACGCCCACCAAACCAGGCTCGGCCACCCTTCCTCTCCCTGGAATTGTGGCCGACATCATGGACCATGAGGGCCATTCCCAGCCGGCCGACCAGGGGGGATACCTCACGATCCGCCGCCCCTGGCCTGGAATGATGCGCACGGTGCATGGGGATCCGGATCGTTTCCGCAAGAGCTACTGGGAGGAGATCCGTCCTGCGGACGGCAGCCATGTGTATTTCGCCGGGGATGGGGCCCGCCGCGATGCGGACGGCTACTTCTGGGTGATGGGCCGTGTCGATGACGTGATCAACGTGTCGGGGCACCGCCTGGGCACCATGGAGATCGAAAGCGCCCTGGTGAGCCACCCGGCCGTGGCGGAAGCGGCCGTGGTGGGCCGGCCCGATGAGCTCAAGGGGGAAAGCATTGTGGCCTTCGTGACCCTGGAAACGGGCCGCCAGGGCGATGACGCCCTCATGGCGGAACTCAAGAGCCACGTGGGCAAGGAGATCGGCCCCATTGCCCGGCCGGATGTGATCAAATTCAGCGAAGCCCTGCCCAAGACCCGCAGCGGGAAGATCATGCGCCGGATCCTGCGCTCTCTGGCCTCCGGCCAGGAGGTGAGCGGCGACACCAGCACGCTGGAAGATCGCAGCGTGCTGGATGCCCTTAGGGTCTGAGAAGGGAGCAGCTGAATGGAAAATGCGCGGAGGCCAGCTCAGACCAGCGGTTGCAAGGCCGTGGGCTGGCAGAGCAAAACGATGAGCCAGATCGTGCCAATGAGGGGAATCAACCCAATGAAGATCCAAGGCCAGGGCTTACCAGCGTCCCGCAACCTCCGGATGGTGAGGGGAAGGGTGGGAAGGATGGAGACTGGAAGATAAAGACTCAGAATCCAGCCAAAGGAGTTGGAGGCATTGCTGAGCAAACCCAGCACCAGTCCTAGGAGGAAGTTGGCCAGATAAAACCACCAATAGTTAGGACGCTTCGATCGGCTGGTGTAGTCGAAGCTCTTCTTCCACGCATCGACGTAGTAATGGATCAGGGGGTGCATGGAGGCAGAGTCAAGTAGTGACGACCATGGAGGGCTCTCGTTGGGCTGTCAATCGTTGATCAGCTTTCCCGCGCCGAGTTGGGCCCCAATCTCAAAGCTCCTGGGGCTGGCTCCATCCCGAGATCGCTTCTGACAATCGATCGATCTGCCGCTGTCGGCTGGGATCATCGGCCCAATCACCGAGCAGTTGCTTGCGCAATCCCGCACTGGCCGGAGTGAGGTGATCCCCGGGGAGTTCCAGAAGCGACGTGGCGTCATCCGGCCGTTCCTGCAGCACCCCGAGCAGGCGGCGGCTCTGATCCAGCCCATCGCTGCGGAAGCGCACCAGCAGGTTGCGGGGTTGGCGGTAGCTGCGCGACACCTGGCGCAGGGTTTCGGTGGGGGAGGGGCTGAATTCCGTGCGGAAGCCAAATTGCTGCGCGAATTCCGAGAGCAGGGGCACGGAACGCTCCGCCGAGAAATTGTTGAAACTCAGGGCCACCAAACCCGAGCAGTTGCGGCCGTTGTCGGGAGCCAGCAGATGAAGCTTGCAACCGAGGCTGTGGCCCAGGCGCAGCACAGGGCCGTCTCCAGGCGCAGCAGCCTGGTCCCGAGCCTGGCGGAAAGCCCGCCAGGCTTCGTTGGCCTGGCTCTGATGATCAAACCCCGGCACGTAGCTCCAGGCCCGCATCTGCCAGCCCCGCGCCGCAAGAGATTCCAAGAGGCGGCGGTAGCTGATCTGGGGCGTGGCCGCCAGGTAGCTCCCCCCAATGAATTCCACGAGCCCCGCTCGCGGCTGGGAGCGGGGGCCAGGCCGGGGATCCAGCTCCAGCAGGGGGCCCCTCTGGCGCCAGGCGGCCTCAGCCACCCTGGCCCCCAGGACCGCCGGTGGTCAGCTTCCTCAGGGCGTCCAGGGCCTCCCGCCGATGGGCGGGCCCATCCAGGAGGTTGTTGAACATGTGCCGGATCACCCCATCGCCATCGATCACATAGGTGACACGACCAGGCAAAAAGCCCAGGGCATTGGGTACGCCGAAGGCCCGCCGGAGCTGATTACCGTGATCCACCAGCAGGGGATAGGGGAGTTTGTGGCGTGCCGCAAAGCGCTGATGGCTGGCCGCGTCATCGCCGCTGACCCCCCAGACTTGGGCACCGAGCGCCTGGAAGTCGGCAAAGCCATCCCGGAAGGCGCAGGCTTCCATCGTGCAGCCTGGGGTGTCGTCCTTTGGATAGAAAAACAGCACCAGCGGAGCCCCCGCCAGTTGGTCACTGCGCCGTTCCACCCCTTCAGCGTCCTTGAGAGCGATCGAAGGAACAGGATCGCCAATGGAGAGGGCAGCAGGCACAGCAGCAGAAACAAAAACACCTAAAAAAACTTTAGGAACGGAACATCGAAAGCTCGGGGCGGACTGCCGACCCTTGCGCGGGCTGAGAGCATGGGGAGGAATCAACGGGGCGATGGCGGAAACAACCCATGGCTGGGAGCAGACGGATCTTCTGGGGCTTGCCCTCCCATGGGCTCCGGCTGTGAGCGTTCCAGAGGAGGTCGTTGAAGCATCAGACCTTGAGCCAGAGGAGCCCGCCCCGTACCAACGCTCACCCCAGGAGATGGAAGCCTCCGAGGAGGAGCCCTCCCTGGACGAGGCGCGATCGAATCAGCGGAACCAGGTCCCCGTTTCACTGCCCGGATTCGCCCGAACTTCGGCCCGCTCCTCCCCCCGGCTCCTGGAGCGCCTGCTGATCCTGGATACGGAAACCACGGCTCTCCAGCCCCAGCAGGGAGAGTGCATCGAAGTGGGAGCCGTGCTGTTTCACGTGCCAGGCCGGGCCGTGCTCACCCAGGTGTCGTTTCTGCTGCCCTGCAACACCAATGGAGCAGAGGCCATCAACGGCATCCCCGCCGCCGTAAGCCAGCTGGAGCAGCCCTGGCAGGAAGCGCTCAACTGTTTTCTGGCGATGGTGGCCGCGGCCGACGGGATCCTGGCCCACAACGCAGCCTTTGACCGTCAATGGTTCGGCCATGGGGCTCTGCCGGCCCTCAACAAGCCCTGGATCTGCTCCATGGAGGACATCTGCTGGCCGGCTGAGCGCCAGCTTCGGCCCAACCCTTCCGTGCGGGATCTGGCCCTGGCCTACGGGGTACCCGTCTGGGCTGCCCATCGGGCTCTCACCGACTGCACCTATCTGGTGCAAGTGCTGCAGCGCTGTGACGGCCTGGAGGATCTCCTCCTGGCGGCGCAGGAGCCCCGGCGGCTCTATCGGGCCCAGCTCGCCTACAACCAACGCCATCACGCCAAGGCGGCGGGCTTCCGCTGGAACGATCCCGTGCCTGGAGCCTGGAGCAAACGGCTGAGCGAGAGGGAGGTCACCACCCTTCCCTTTCCGGTGAACCCCGTGCTCAGCGCCTAGGGATTGAGTATTGCGACGCGGGCTTCTACTGATTTGCTACGGATCTCGGAAGCCATCCGGGCATTTTCCCCATTCCCTCGTGCCGCAGCCAGCCTGGTGTCATGGATCACCAGCCTCCCCATTCCTCTAGCGATCCGATGCAGGACCGGGTGCGGCGCTGGCAATCGGTACGGACCTGGGCCCGGTTGATCCGCGAGGCTGAGGCCCTCTGGCATGTGGATGCCCGAATCCTGCATCGACTGGCCTCCGAAGAACTGGTGCGCTTGGTTCAGGAGGTGCCGCCCCGCCTGCGGCGCCGGGTGAACCTCTGGTTGGAGCGGTTTCACGTGGCCACCCGGCTCAAATAGCGGTAGCGAGAAAGGGGCGGGGATCCTGATCCCGCCGGTGCTGGGGGGGAATGGGCTCGCCCTGCCGGTCGGGATCGGCGGGATCCCGCAGGGCTGTGGCCTCCAGGGCCTGCCGCAGGAGGCGGGCGGAATGGAGGGGCATGTCGCGAGGAACGCTGATCCGATCCCGCAGATAACGCAGTCCGGGGGCGCTGCCTGCAGGCGGAGGGGCGATCGTGCCGGCCAGGCGTGGATCGGTGGAGCTCAGGAGGGCGGTGAGGGCGGAACGGAGAGCTGGCTCAAAGAGCTCCTGGGGCAGAGGATTGCGCGCCACCAGGGTTGGGCGATGCTTCAACACCCGCGCGAGGGCCACCAGGGCTGCCTCTTCGGGCTCGGGCTGGGAGGTTTCCGGATCGGGATCGGCGATGGGCCAGGGGCCCTGGTCGATGCGGGCCGCCAGGGCCCGCTGGGCCTGGTCGCCGTTGGCGTAGCAGCCCCCCATCTGGGGGGGGAGGTCGTGGGTGTGGGTGTGGAAGTCGCTCTGGGTGCCCAGGTAGGTGGGCCTCTGCTCCAGGGCGGCGAACCAACGGTGGATGGCGGGATGCTCCTGGCGCAGGAGGAAGCCCTTGTAATAAGCAAGGGAGGCGTTCATTCGCTCCACGTAGGGCACAAACACCAGGTCGGCGGTGGTGAGGGGCTCCCCCAGGAAAAAGGGACCACCACTGGCCTCCAGGGCCTGCTCCATGGAACAGGCCACCCGCTGGAACTGGGCTCGGGCCCGCACCTCGGAGGCGCCGTTGTGGGGCTGGCAGAGCCATTCACACCAGGCCCGAAAGAGCACCCGCTCCAGCTGCCGCAGCGGCAGCACCCGGGGATCGCCCATGCCCGGGCCCAGGGGGCCAAAGGCCTGCTCCAGGGCCTCCAGAATGCGATCGCTCTCGGTGATCAGGCGCCCATCCACCTCCAGGGCCGGCAGCATCCCCGAAGGCACCCGCTGCCGATACCAGGCTTCCTTCTCCCCATAACAGAACATCGTCACCTTGCGGATGCGATAGGAGATCCGCCGCTCTTCCAGCCAGAGCCACACCTTCTGGCAATAGGGGCACCAGGCATGGTGGTCGCGGTAAAGGGTCACCCGCACCGCTGATTCGTCCTGGCCGAACAGCCGCAGGGTGGCCTGGGCATTGGTGGGCCCGTGCACCCGGTCGGACCCAGCGGGGGCGCGGGCTACCAGATCAGCCCAGCTGAGAGCCATCAGGCGATCCCAAGGGAAGGGTCATCCTGGCAGGCAAAGGCGGTGGCCCTTAAACCAGCTGCATAGCTGGCTGAAGCCCCAGCTCGCCAGCGGTTTTGGCCAAAGCCCGATCCAAAGTGGCAAAGCGGGCGCCCCTGGCCCCAACAAAAAACCCGCCCCACGGGGCGGGAGATGGCGAGGTTCTCAGACATGGACTAAATCGGAGCGGCGGGATTCGAACCCACGACCCCCACTACCCCAAAGTGGTGCGCTACCAAGCTGCGCTACGCCCCGGCTCAACGAAAGTATCACAGTGACCTGGGGGGTTGGCGCTGGCGGGCCAGCCGTTTCAGCAGCCGTTGCGTGAGCCGGTCGCGACCCATGGCGGCATACCCCCGGATCCGCTCCTGGCGAGCCAGCTGGCGCAGACCCGCCAGGGTCAGCGAAGCCAGGCGCAGCTCCGGCAGCCGCTGCCAGGCCTGGGTGGTCACGGGAAGGTCGGAGCCCTCCCGGCTCTCCCGGAAGCCGAAGAGGGCACTGCCAGCCATCCATTCCGGCACCAACACAAACAGCACCGCCAGTAGGCCATAGAGCTCAACCAGCCCCCTGGGGAGGGGATGGAGCTGGCGAGATCCCTCCTCCTGCTCGGCCAGGAAGTCGTCCTCGCCTCTCATACCTGCTCACTGCGCACACAGGTGATCTTCATCGGCAGCCGCTCCAGCGTGAGTTCATCCCCACGGAGAATCAGGCGCCAATCGTCGTTGCGATAGATCAAGGCGGGATCGCTGCTGGTTTCCCGAAAAAAGGTGGTGTGGCTTGCTCCGTTGATGAGGGTCGCCTGGGAGGCGTTGCGCTCCACCACTACACCTCCCTTGTCGGAACACAGATACCGATCCTTGATGTCGTAATCCTCCCACCAGGGGGAGCTCATGGCCACCAAACCCAGGAGCATTGGGAGGAGAGCCATCGCCGTACTCAGGACAAACGGATAGGGGCATTTTCCCCGCGCAACACGCAGTGGGGAAGGGACCAGTCGTAAGACTGCCAGACATCTGCCGGCAACAGGTAGGCCGCACCCTCGAAGGCTCCCAGACGGACTCCGGACGGCTGGGCAGAGCAGTAAGGGCGGCTGCCGGGCTTCGCCAGGTATTGCTGGTGGTAAGGCTCGGCAAAGTAAAACGGCTTGCCGCTGGCGATCTCGGTGGTAATCGGCCCATAGCCGGCATGCTGGAGAGAGGCGCCATAGGCCTGGGCGCTCGCCTGGGCCACGGCCAGGTCTGCCAAGCCACTCACAAAGATCGCTGAGCGGTATTGGCTTCCCCGATCGTTCCCCTGCCCATCCCCCTGGGTGGGGTCGTGGCACTCCCAGAACAGCTTAAGGAGGTCGCTGAGCCCCACCCGGGCCTGGTCCCACACCACCCGAACCACTTCCGTATGGCCCGTTCGGCCGGAGCACACCTGCTGGTAAGAAGGATCGATCACCGATCCCCCCGCGTAGCCCACGGCCGTTGTGATCACCCCCGGCAAGCGCCAGAACCCCTTTTCTGCCCCCCAGAAGCAGCCACAGCCAAAGATCACATCGCCCTGACCAGGTTGCACAGCTGCCGCGATGGGTGTGCCAAGCACCACATGCTTCAACTCAGCGGCCTGTTTGGATGGGGTGAGGGAAGGAGAAAAAAGGTCGAACACCTTTGATGCTTTAGGAAAAACGTTGGCGTGAGCCTAGGGGCAGTGGCCCGTTCACTGCTTCGGCACGAAGGCAATGTGGTTGAGCAAGGTGGTCGTAAAGGCAAACAAAAGGAAGGGCAAGGAGAGCACGAGGATCAGCCCCACGCCCACGAGAGCAAAGATGGGTTTGCTGGCGCCCATCAGGGCCAGCCCTGCGGCCAGGCTGCCAAAGATAACCAACATCCAGATCAGAATCTGCCCGTAGATGTCTCCGAAAGTGAGTGTGCAGCGGACGTCATAGGCCTGGGTGAGGGCCGTGGCGGGGGAGGAAGTGGGGGTGAAAGCCATAGCGGAAAGAAGGGACGCCCCTCAACGATGTGAAACCTGTCTTTCAGCTAAGCGGGCCATCCTTTCTCCTGGCTGGTCTCTCAACAACAATTGAGGCCGGAACCCGGACGGGCCGGAATTAGGCCGTCTGCAACCGTTCCGCCTGCTCCCGCTCCCACAACCGCCGGTAGGTGCCCGGAGCCTCCAAAAGATCCGGATGGCGGCCCTCCTGCACCAGATGCCCCCCCTCGATCACCAGGATGCGATCGCAGGCCGCCGCAGCCGAAAGTTGGTGGCTGATGAGCACCACCGTGCGCTGCTGCTGGTCGCGCACGGCCCGCAGGATGGCTCCAGCGGTGCGGTTGTCCACGCTGGCGAGGGCGTCATCTAGCACCAGGATCGGCCGATCCACCAGCAGGGCTCTCCCCAGGGCGGTGCGCTGTCGTTGCCCGCCACTGAGAGTGATGCCCCGCTCTCCCACCAGGGTCTGGTAGCCATCGGGGAAGCCACGGATATCGGGGGCCAGCTGGGCCAGCTCGGCCGCCGCCTCCACCCGCTCCATCGGCGCCTCCGGCTCCCCGTATCGCAGGTTGTCGGCCAGGGTGGCGGTGAAGAGAAATCCTTCCTGGGGCACCAGGGCCACCTGGCGGCGCAGGTCGTCCAGGGAGAGGGTGGTGACATCGATCCCATCGAGAAACAACTGATGCTCCGGCACCTCCACCATTCGGCCCAGGGCCTGGGCCAGGGTGCTCTTGCCGCACCCCACGGGGCCTACCACTGCCACCAGCTCCCCCGGACGGATGATGAACGACAGATCCTCCAGTGCCGGTTGCAGCCGGCCGGGGTAATGAACGGTGAGCCCGCGGGCCTCCAGGCCCCCCGCCGCCCGGCGTTGCAGCGGCTGGGGCTGGGGGGGAGACACGATCGTGGGTTGGCGCTGCAGGAGCGCTTCAATGCGCTCCAAACTCACCTGGCCGGTCTGAAAGGTGTTGAGGGTGAACCCCAGGAGGGCCGTGGGGAACACCAAGCGCTCCACAAAGAGGATCAGAGCCACCAGATCGCCAATGGTGAGCCGGCCGTTTTCGAGCTGGGTGCTGCCCAGGCCCAAAAGCACCAGGAGGCTGATGGAGGCAATGCCTTCGATCAGGGGAAACAGCACGCTGCGGCTGCGGGCTGGTCCAAGGGCCGCATCCCGGTAGGTCCTGTTGGAGGCGGCAAACGCCTCCTCCTCCACCGTCTCCTGGCCGTAGATCTTGATGGCACTGATGCCGGAAAGGTCTTCCTGGAGAAGGTTGGTGAGCTGGGCGAGAGCTTCCTGCTGGCGGCGCTGCTCGCGCATCATGCGGCTGCCGAATTTGCGCACCCCCAGCAGCATCAGGGGATAGAGGGCCACCGCCGCCAGGGTGAGGCCTGGATCGATGGCCAGCATGGCCGGAAGGGTGAGGCCGTAGGCCAGCACCGTGTTGGTAAGGCTCAACACTGAAAACCCCAGCAGGCGGCGCACGTTTTCCACATCACTGGTGGCCCGGCTCAGCACTTCGCCACTGGAGGTGGCCTGCACCCAGGCAGGCTCCTGGCGGAGGAGATGGTCGAACAGCTGCTGCTTGAGATCCACCTCCACCTGGCGGCCCACCCCGAAAACGAGCATCCGGGAGAGGAGCCGAACCAGGGAGATCACGGTGGCCAGCGCGATGATCCACCCGGCCTGCCCCAGCACCTTGCTATAGCTGAAGCCCACCTGCAGATCCTCGACCACCCGCCGCACGATCAAGGGGATGGTGACCCCAAGGCCATTCACCACCAGCAGAGCCAGCACACCCAGCAGGAGCTGGCGACGATGGGGCCACAGGTAGCGGCGAAGCAGATCGAGCCGCAGAGCACGCATCAGCGCAGCAGGTGGTCAGGGGAGCTGCCCTAACCTAAGTGTCAGGAACCACCAAGCCTTTTTCGCCATGGCGCAGCAAAAGGAGGCCCAGGGTCAGAGCCATCCCCTCTACAGCCAGGACAGATCCACCGTGGATCGCCTGCTGGCCGCCCAAGCCCCGGCCGATGCCGACCTGGTGGATGCGGCACGGTTGCTCTCTCGGTACGACGGTTTTCCGGGCGCCTTCGATCTGCAGAACGATCTGGAGCGTGCCATCCGGCTCTGGGGCCTGGACCTGGAGACCCTCCAGGCCAAGACGAGGGCCCTCTGGCAAGGGGGCTACAAGCCAGGGGCCAGCGATCCGAAGGCCGAACCGGTGGGTTCTGGCTTTGATGCCAGTGCCGACCCGGCCCCTTGATCGGGCCAGGACAGCAAAAAGACTGGTGCGCTCTTTTTCCCCTTGGTCTCGCCAGTTTGGGGGCTTTCGGGTGATAGTAGAAAGGTCCCCATCACCCGGCCCGGTGTGCCCTGCACCCGGGCTTTTTCTTGCCAACGTGCCAAGCACCCCTCCTCCCCCTGTTGGGCCCAGCCTCCTGGATCAGTTGCTTGGGGGCCAGGACCTATCCCCAGCCCAGGCGGAGGCCCTGATGGTTGGTTGGCTAGAGGGAAGCGTAGATCCAGCTCTCACGGCCGGGTTGCTGGTGGCGCTGCGGGCCAAGGGCGTCGGTGGGGACGAACTTGCCGCCATGGCGAGGGTGCTGCGGGAGGCGGCCGCCTCCGTGGCCCCCCGTCCCACCGGGCCGCTGGTAGATACCTGCGGCACCGGCGGCGATGGGGCCAACACCTTCAACATCTCCACGGCGGTGGCCTTCGCCGCCGCGGCCTGTGGCGCCCAGGTGGCCAAGCATGGAAACCGCAGTGCCAGCGGACGGGTGGGCTCGGCCGACGTGCTCGAGGCCCTGGGAATCGATCTGCAGCGCCCCCTGGATCAGGTGGTGAACGCGCTCCAGACCACCGGAGTTACCTTCCTGTTCGCCCCAGGCTGGCATCCGGGGCTTGGCAAGATCGGCCCCCTGCGGCGCAGCCTGGGGATCCGCACCGTGTTCAACCTGCTCGGCCCCCTGGTGAATCCCCTCATCCCGGAAGCCCAGGTGTTGGGAGTGGCCAGCAACGACCTTCTCGATCCGATGGCCTCTGCGCTCCTGGAGCTGGGAGTGGGACGCGCGGTGGTGGTGCATGGCCATGGCGGCCTGGATGAGGCCTCCCTCTCAGGTCCCAGTGAGCTGCGCTTGGTGGAAGGGGGGCAGATTCGATCGGATGCGCTCCATCCAGAGGCTCTGGGATTGCCCTTAGCCCCCCTCTCCGACCTCGCCGGTGGTGATCCGCCCACCAACGCCGCCATCCTGGGGGCCGTGCTCCGGGGCGAGGGAAGCCGGTCTCAGCAGGACGTGGTGAGTCTGAACACGGCCCTGGTGCTCTGGGTGGCGGGATTGGCGCCCTCGATCCAGGAGGGGCTGGCCCAGGCCCAGACGGCCCTGGCCACTGGGGCCGCCTGGAGGAAGGTGGAGCAGCTGCGGGGGGTGCTGCCCCAGGGACCGTCGGCAGCAGAATGACCACGGTCCATCGCACTCCCCCCTCCCCCACCGTGCTCCATCCCCAAGGCGAACCCGCCCTCCTGGTCCTGGCTGATGGCACCGTGCTGGAGGGGACGGGGCTTGGAGCCCGCGGAACGGCCATCGGGGAAGTGGTGTTCAACACAGGCATGACGGGCTATCAGGAAGTAATGACAGACCCGAGCTATGCGGGCCAACTGGTCACCTTCACCTATCCGGAACTGGGCAACACCGGCGTTAATGATGAGGATCTGGAAGCTTCTGCCCCCCACGTGCGAGGGGTGATCGCGCGCCAGCTCTCCCCCTGCTCCAGTAGCTGGCGTGCCCAGGAAGACCTCGAACCCTGGCTGAAGCGCCATGGGGTGGTGGGCATCCGCGGGGTGGATACACGTGCCCTGGTGCGCCTGCTGCGGGAGGAGGGCGCCATGAATGGGGGCATCGCCAGTGACGGCACCTCGGCAAGGGACCTGCTGGAGCAGGTGCGTTCCGCCCCCTCGATGGCGGGCCTGAATCTGGCTGCAGGGGTCAGCACGCCGCAGAGCTACCGCTGGACGAGCCTATGCAGCGCGACCTTCGATCGCCGGCTCCAATCCTGGCCAGAGCGCCCCTACCGGGTAGTGGCGGTGGATTTCGGCATCAAGCGGGCCATCCTGGAACGGTTGGTGGCCCATGGCTGCGAGGTCACCGTGGTGCCGGCCAGCAGCTCCCTGGTGGAGGTGCTGAGCCACCAGCCGGAAGGAGTCTTTCTCTCCAATGGCCCGGGGGATCCGGCCGCCGTGACGGAGGGCATCCACCTGGCCCAAGGCCTCCTAAGCCAGAGTGATCTTCCCATCTTTGGGATCTGCCTGGGTCATCAGATTCTTGGGCTTGCCCTGGGAGGTCGCACTTTCAAGCTGGCCTACGGCCATCGCGGGCTCAACCATCCCTGCGGAACGCCAGGGGAGGTGGAGATCACCAGCCAGAACCACGGCTTCGCCATCGACGCGGCCTCCCTGCCCAGCAATCGGGTCGGGGTGACGCACCAGAACCTCAACGACCAAACGGTGGCCGCCCTCGCCCTCCACCACCAGCCCGTGTTCGGCGTGCAATACCACCCAGAAGCCAGCCCTGGCCCCCATGACGCGGATCACCATTTCCACCGCTTCACGACGTTGATGGCAGAGAGGCGCCCCTGAAGGGGATTCCCTGGCAATTGCGGCAATTTTCCAGTTGGCATGATCCACCCCTGCCAACCCCCACTAAACTTCGCCGGTTACCTCGTGCTGGAGATCGACCAATCGCCGACTTGCACCGACTGACCGTCTCGTTGCGGGGGGGCTGTGAACGCCAGAACCAGTGCCTGGTGTTCTGCTTCACAGGTCAGCTCGACGCCTATTCCGATAAGCAATTCACGGAGTTCATTCAGAAGGAGTCGGCTGCAACGAAGCTCCCCCTTGTCATTGATCTGAGCAAGATCGATTTCATCGACTCCTCAGGTCTAGGAGCCCTCGTCCAGCTGGCCAAGGAATGCACCCAGAACAAGATGAAGTTCCTGGTGGTCGGCAATGCCCGTGTGGTGCAAACCGTCAAGCTGGTGAGGTTGGAGGATTTTCTCCATCTCCAGCCTGATCTGCCCACCGCCCTTGACCAGCTCGCCTCCTGAAGCCGTTCCCCATCATGTGCCCGCTGGGGGGACGGCTACCTGGCTCACGACCCTCCCCACTCTGGCCCCCGAGGCCGAACTCAACATCCTCCAATTGGCCTGGCTGGGAGACGCGGTTTGGGAACTCCACCAGCGTCTGCAACGCTGCCAGGCCCCTGGCCGCCCGGCCGATCTCCACAACAGAGTGATGGCCAGGGTGAAGGCTGGGGCCCAAGCCCTTGCCCTGGACCAGCTCCGCCCCCATCTCCGACCGGAGGAGATGGAGATGGTGCGACGAGGGCGGAACCGGGCGGGCCGGGGCCCTCGCCCCCAGGAAGCCTCCCTTTATGGGCAGGCCACGGGATTTGAGACGATGGTGGGCTGGCTCTTTCTCCAGGATCCGCGCCGTTTGGCCGAACTTTTGGATCACCTTGAGGAAACCGACCCCCTCCACTGCGTAGCGGACCATGAGCCCAACCCCCAATGATTCCAATCGCCGGCGTCCCATCCGGCGCGGCGACGGCCCTGGCATGGGTCCAGGAAGCCCAAGAGACTTCTCCCGAGGCCGGCCAGGTCGGGGCCCGGGCGATCCCCGTAAAATCACAGGTAGCAGCACCTTTCGTCGGCGGGCCCCACGCCCTGATGGCGACGCGCCCTTAGAGAACCGGCGCTGGTCCCGGGATCGGGCAGAGACCCCCAGCCCTGAGAAATGGCGTCGTCCTGAAGGGGGCAGCCGGCCCCGCACACCCTCCCAGGAGGGGCGTCAATGGCGTCCTGCGCGGCGGGAGGAGGGATTCAGCCGGCCCCTGAGAAGTCCGCGGCGGGAGAGACCCATCCCGGCTGAGGTGGAGCGCCCCCAGGGGGAAGCCCACGCAGGTGCGGCCCCCAGTGACCTGATCTGGGGACGCCATTCGGCTCAGGCCGCCCTGGAGAGTGGGCGACCGATCCATCGGATCTGGTGCACCCCGGAGATGCGCTTTCGACCTACCTTCCTCCAGCTCTTAAGGGAAGCCAAGTCGTCGGGCGTGCTGGTGGAGGAGGTGACCTGGGCCAGGCTCGGCCAGATCAGTGGTGGGGCCGTGCACCAGGGGATCGTGCTCCAGCCGGCAGCCGCGGACACCCTCGATCTGCCGAGCTTGATCGAGGGTTGCCAACAGCTTGGGGAATCCCCCTTGTTGGTGGCCGTGGATGGACTCACCGACCCCCAGAATCTCGGGGCCATTCTCAGAAGTGCGGAGGCCCTCGGGGTCCATGGGCTGGTGCTCCCGCAACGGCGGAACGCGGGCTTGACCGGCTCTGTGGCCAAGGTGGCCGCAGGGGCCCTGGAACATCTTCCGGTGGCCCGGGTGGTGAACCTCAACCGTGCTCTGGACAGCTTGCGACAGGAGGGCTACCGGGTGGTGGGTCTGGATGCCAAAGGCACTGTGAGCCTGGAGGAAGCCGATCTGGATGGGCCCCTGGTGGTGATCACCGGTTCAGAAGGCCAGGGCCTCTCTCTCCTCACCCGCCGAAGCTGTGATCTGCTCGTGCGCATCCCCCTCAGGGGCGCCACACCCAGCCTCAATGCCTCCGTGGCTACAGCACTGGTGCTCTACGAGGTGGCCCGCAGGGGGTGGATGCGCGGTCTTCAAGGATCGGCTCCACCGCCACGGCTGGTGCGTCCCAGCGTTGCCACCCAGCCCCTGGAGCCGGCCTCACCCCCTCCCGCTCCAGATCTCCCCACGGACGAGGACAGCCTGCCCGAAGACACTCGATTCGAAGACTCCTTGCCGGAAGGGACAACTGACAGCCCCCAAGAAGGAGATGGATCGGCAGTGGTCAGGGAGGAAGTCCTCCCTGGGCCGGAGCCTGTGATCGAGCTCCCCCCGGGCACGGAGACCTTCGCGGACGACATCAATCTCTGAGAAGGGCCAGAGCGACCCGCGATGGGCAGAATGGGGAGATCCCAGCACTCCTTCATGAATCCCTTGCTCTGGCCAGTGCGCAACCTTGCCAACGCGGTTGGCCTTGCCTGGTGGGCACGGGTGGAAACCCGCTCTCCCGATGCGGTGTATTGGTTTGGCCCCTTTGTCAGACAGGCCACACTGGAAGCCGCTCTAGTGCCATTCCTTGAGGACCTGCGGATGGAGACCCCAGCGAGCCTGGAGCACCGCCTGCTGCGCACCTCCCGCAGCGAGCCCTACACCGAACTGCCCTCGCCATCCCTTCCTGCGTAGGTAGGGCCATTGCAGCTGGACTGATAGCGTCCACCAAACCGATGGTGCGCAGGGATGGGCATTGCCGAATGGCGCGGCAAATTGCAGCGGGGGGAGGTTTCCGCAAGGGACCTCACATTGGCGGCTCTCGCGCGCATCGAGGCGGTGGAGCCCCAGGTGCATGCCTTCCTTGATATCTGCAGGGAACGGGCCCTGGCGGATGCGGATCGCATCGACGCCAGACGGTCTGCAGGGGAAGACCTCCCTCCCTTGGCCGGCATTCCGGTAGCCATCAAGGACAACCTCTGCACCCGCGGCATCCGCACCACCTGCTCCAGCCGGATGCTGGAGCACTTCGTGCCGCCCTACGAATCCACGGTGACCGAACGGCTCTGGCATGCGGGGGCGGTACTAATCGGCAAAACGAATCTCGATGAGTTCGCCATGGGCAGCTCAACGGAAACCTCCGCCTTCGGGCCCAGCCGCAACCCCTGGGATCCCAGCCGGGTGCCTGGAGGAAGCTCTGGAGGCAGTGCGGCAGCCGTGGCCGCGGGCGAGTGCCTGATCTCCCTCGGCTCCGATACGGGCGGGTCGATCCGGCAGCCCGCAAGTTTCTGTGGTGTGGTGGGGCTCAAACCCACCTACGGCAGGGTGAGCCGCTGGGGATTGGTGGCCTTCGCCAGCTCCCTCGACCAGGTGGGCCCCTTCAGCACCTGCGTGGCGGATGCAGCGGAGGTTCTGCAGATCATCGCCGGCGAAGATCGACGGGATGCCACCTGCCTGGCCGTGCCCGTGCCTGACTACGGGGCCCATCTGAACCAGCCTTTGGCGGGCCTCAAGGTGGGCCTGATTCGGGAGTGCTTCCAGGAGCAGGGCCTCGATCCCCAAGTGAAGGCCTCCGTGATGGCCGCAGCCCAGGTGCTGGAAAGCCTGGGCTGCGAGCTGGTGGAGGTGAGCTGCCCCCGCTTCGACGATGGCATCGCCACCTACTACGTGATTGCCCCCTCCGAGGCCTCCGCCAATCTGGCCCGTTACGACGGCGTGAAATACGGCTTGCGCAGTGAGCTCGGCAGCAACGACAACCTGGCCGTGATGACGGCCCGCACCCGGGCCGAGGGGTTTGGCGATGAGGTGCAGCGGCGCATTCTCATCGGCACCTATGCCCTCTCCGCCGGTTATGTGGATGCCTACTACAAGCAGGCCCAACGGGTTCGCACCCTGATCCGCAGGGATTTCGACCAGGCCTTCACCCAGGTGGATGTGCTTCTCTCCCCTACCTCGCCCACCACAGCTTTTCGCTTCGGGGCCCATACGGAGGATCCTCTGGCGATGTATCTGGCCGACCTGCTCACCATTCCCGCCAACCTGGCAGGACTGCCAGCGATCAGCGTGCCCTGTGGCTTTGATGACCAGGGGTTGCCGATCGGGCTACAGCTCATTGCCGGGGTGCTGGAGGAAGGCAAGTTGCTCCAGGTGGCCCATCAATACGAACAGGCCGCCGCCGTGATGCAGGCCCGTCCCATCGCTCCCCTGGTCCCCTAGATGTGGTGGCCGGCAGGGCAATAGCGCCTTAGCCACCACTACTTTTGGTGGGTTGCATCTCCTAAGGTGGGCCCAGCTGTCGGGACGGTGCCGTGAGTTTTGTGTCTCTCCACAACCACAGCGACTACAGCCTGTTGGATGGGGCCTCCCAGTTGCCCGCCCTGGTGGAACGGGCAAAAGAGCTCGGCATGCCGGCCCTGGCCCTAACGGACCATGGGGTGATGTATGGGGCCATCGAACTCTTAAAAAGCTGCAAAAAAGCCGGAATCAAACCGATCATCGGCAATGAAATGTATGTCATCAATGGCAGCATTTCTGATCCCCAGCCCAAGAAGGAGCGGCGTTATCACCTGGTGTTGCTGGCGAAGAACGGCATCGGTTACCGCAACCTGGTGAAGCTCACGAGCCTGTCTCACCTCCAGGGGATGCGGGGCCGTGGCATCTTTGCCCGGGCCTGTATTGATAAGGAGCTCCTCCAGAAACACAGCGAGGGGCTGATCGCCGCCACCGCCTGCCTGGGGGGGGAAGTGCCCCAGGCCATTCTGCAAGGTCGGCCTGATGTGGCCCGAGAGGTGGCCCGCTGGTATCAGGGGGTCTTTGGCGACGACTATTACCTCGAGATCCAGGATCACGGCGGTCCTGAGGACCGGCTGGTGAATGTGGAGATGGTGCGCATTGGCGAGGAGCTGGGAATCGAACTGGTGGCCACAAACGACGCCCACTACCTCAGCAGTGGCGATGTGGAAGCCCACGATGCCCTGCTCTGTGTGCTCACGGGGAAGTTGATCAGCGATGAAAAACGCCTGCGCTACACGGGCACGGAGTATCTGAAAAGCGAGGCCGAGATGGGTCGTCTGTTTGCCGATCACCTGGAGCCGGAAACCATTGCGCGTGCCATCGCCAACACAGGAAATGTGGCCGAGAAAGTAGAGGACTATGACATTCTTGGCCGCTATCAAATGCCGCGGTTTCCCATTCCCGATGGCCACACCTCCGTGAGCTATCTCAAGGAAGTGGCAATGGCTGGCCTCCGGGAACGGCTGAAGCTCAGCTCCGATGAAAAACCCGAACAGCTCTATCAAGACCGTCTTCTGTTTGAGTTGGATGTAATGGAGGAGATGGGGTTCCCCACCTATTTCCTTGTCGTCTGGGATTACATCCGCTTTGCCCGCGATAACGGGATTGCCGTGGGGCCGGGGAGGGGATCGGCCGCAGGTTCCCTGGTGGCCTATTCCCTGGGGATCACAACCATCGATCCTGTCAAACATGGCTTGCTGTTTGAGCGCTTCCTAAATCCAGAACGGAAGTCGATGCCTGATATCGACACGGATTTCTGCATCGAACGCAGGGGGGAGGTGATCGACTATGTGACCCGTCGCTATGGAGAAGACAAGGTTGCCCAGATCATCACCTTCAACCGCATGACTTCCAAGGCCGTGCTGAAGGACGTAGCCCGGGTTTTGGACATCCCCTATGGGGAAGCGGATCGGCTGGCCAAGCTGATCCCGGTGGTGCGGGGAAAACCCGCCAAACTCTCGGAGATGATTGGTGCCGAATCGCCAGCTCCGGAGTTTCGTGAAAAATACGAATCAGATCCCAAGGTGCGCCACTGGGTGGATCTGGCTCACCGGATTGAGGGCACCAACAAAACCTTTGGAGTCCATGCTGCTGGGGTAGTAATTGCAGCTGATCCCCTGGATGAACTCGTGCCCCTGCAGAGAAATAATGACGGTCAGGTGATCACCCAATACTTCATGGAAGACGTTGAGTCCATGGGCCTCCTGAAGATGGATTTCCTGGGGCTGAAGAATCTCACCATGATTGAAAAAGCCACCTCTTTGATTGAGAAGAGTGGTCAGGAAAAGATCGATATGGAGGCGCTTCCCGAGGAGGATGAAGCCACCTTTGATCTCTTGGCCCGAGGGGATCTTGAGGGAATCTTTCAGCTGGAATCCAGCGGAATGCGCCAGATTGTGAAAGATCTGAAACCCTCATCCCTGGAGGATATTTCCTCCATCCTGGCTCTTTACCGTCCAGGCCCTCTTGATGCGGGATTGATCCCCAAATTCATCAACCGCAAGCACGGTAGGGAGAGCATGGATGTGGTGCATCCAAAGCTGGAGCCGATCCTGGAGGAAACCTACGGAATCATGGTGTATCAGGAGCAAATCATGAAGATTGCCCAGGATCTAGCGGGCTATTCCCTTGGCGAAGCCGATCTCCTTCGGCGAGCCATGGGGAAAAAGAAAAAGTCAGAGATGGAGAAACATCAGGATATTTTTGTCAAGGGTGCACAGGAGCGAGGCGTGGATGGGCAGGTCGCCACCAGCCTGTTTGAACAGATGGTGATGTTTGCCGAATATTGCTTCAACAAGAGCCACTCCACCGCCTACGGAGCGGTGACCTACCAAACGGCCTATCTGAAGGCCCACTTCCCGGTGGCCTACATGGCCGCCTTGCTCACGGTGAATGCGGGTGACAGCGACAAGGTGCAGCGCTACATCTCCAATTGCAATGCCATGGGCATTCAGGTCATGGCGCCGGATGTGAATGCATCAGATGAGGATTTCACGCCCGTGGCCAACCGGATTCTGTTTGGCCTGTCCGCCATTCGCAATCTGGGCGAGGGGGCGATTCGGCTCCTGATTGAAAGCCGAAGGCAGGACGGGCCCTTCACCTCCCTGGCCGATCTCTGCGATCGCCTCCCGGGCAACCAATTGAACCGTCGAGCCCTGGAGGCCCTCATCCACTCCGGTGCCCTCGATGCCCTCCATCCCGAGGGAAACCGAGCCCAGTTGATGGCCGACCTGGATCTGGTGCAGGAGTGGGCCAGTGCCAGGGCCCGGGATCGGGCCAGCGGCCAGGGAAGTTTGCTGGATCTCTTGGGCGGGTCCTCCGGTGCCGGAGAGCAGGCTTCCCCGGAAGCCTCTCTGGCCCCCAAAGCCGCCCCCGTGCCGGAATATGCCCCCACGGACAAGCTGCGGCTGGAGAAGGAGGTGGTGGGCTTCTACCTGTCCGATCACCCTCTCAAACAGTGGAATGGGGCCCTCAAATTGTTTGCCCCCATCTCTCTGGCGAGCCTGGAGGAGCAGCCGGATCGCGCCAAGATCAGTCTCCTAACCCTGGTGGCCGATTGCCGGCAGGTGACCACACGCAAGGGGGATCGCATGGCTGTGCTGCAACTGGAGGATCTGACCGGAACCTGTGAAGCCGTGGTGTTCCCCAAAAGCTATGGCCGTCTGGCCGATCACCTGATGGTGGATGCCCGCTTGATGGTTTGGGCGTCGGTGGATCGGCGGGACGACCGGGTGCAGGTGATCGTGGACGATTGCTGCAGCATTGAGGAGCTGCGCCTGCTGATGGTGGAACTGCCAGTGGACCAAGCGGGTGACATCGCCATTCAGCACCGGCTCCGGGAATGTCTGCAGCGGCACAGGCCCGATCAGGAGCTGGGCGTGCAGCGGGTGCCAGTGGTGGCCAAGATCGGGACGCACGGATCCAGTCGTTACGTACGACTGGGCCATCAGTTCTGCGTGAGTGATGGACCGTCCGCCCTGACCACCCTCGAATCTGCACAGTTTCGGGTCTCCTTGCTGGAGGCCTCTGGACGAAGGCTATGAACGAGACTCAGGATGGGCCCTTCCCTGCCGACTGGGACCCGTCGCGAAGCGCTCGCACGGAGGCTTTCACCCTGGCCAGATTCACGGGAATCTGTTCTACCCCTAACAGGCTGCCAGACGCCTCTTCCCAACTGGCAGAGAGCACTCCATAACTCAATCCGAGCAAGCCGAGGAGGAAGCAAGCACCGGAGGCCAGCAGAGTGGCCGAGGGAGGAATGTCGAGGAGGTGGCGGCTCACCAGCACGTAGCTGGCGATGAACACCCCCATGCCGAGAAAGGTGGGAATGCCCGTGGCGATGGCAATCCTCCGGGCCATCCTGTTGGCCACCGCATCGGGGATAGCTTGATTGATGCGGCGCGTGGCTCCCTTCGGCGGCAAACTGCTGGGAGAGGGAGCTGCGGAGAAACCCGCTGATTTCTCATTCCCTGGAGAGGGTTGCCTTGCCTGATTCGCTTTGGCAGCACGTCGCTGCCGATCCGAGGCCATGGACGCTCAGCCGCGGATGCCGAGCTTTTCGATCAGGGCGCCGTAGCGCTCCTCGCTCTGGTGGCGGAGATAGCCGAGAAGACGCTTGCGCCGGCCAATCATCTTCAGCAGACCCTGGCGGGAGGAGAAGTCGTGGATGTTTTTTTGCAGATGGCTGCTGAGTTGGCTGATCCGATCACTCAGCATCGCCACCTGAACTTCCACAGATCCGGTGTCGGTGCCGTGTTGCTGATGGGTGTTGATCAGTTCCTGCTTGCGGATCGTGGGTAGCGGCATGGTCAGCGCCCGGCGCTTTGCATTCAATTCTCAACTTTACCGCGTTGCTGCCGCCCCCTCAAGCCGCAGCCCGAGACAACCAGCGCAGGCAATCGCCCAACCAACGTTCCCCATCGGCCGCCGGATCCAAACCCTGGGCGGCCACAGCCCTCAGGGCGGCATGGATCTCCATCCGGTCGTATCCCATAGCGATCAGGGTGCTCTGAAGCTCGTCGCCCAGCATGGGAGGCGCGTGGGAAGGGCCATCTCCCCCTCCCGACGAGACGGCAAGCCCGGCGGGGCCCACCAGCACGGCGAAGCGATCCAGAAGCTTCTGCCTGAGCTCCAGGGCCAGCCTCTCGGCTGTGCGTTTGCCCACCCCTGGAGCCTGGCTCAGCAGCTTGGTGTTGCCTTCCACGATGGCGCCCACCAGTTCTTCGAGCCCCATCGCCCCCAGGAGGGCCAGCCCCATCTGGGGGCCCACCCCATTGACGGCCACGAGCTCGCGAAACAGCTCCCGTTCATGACGGCTCTCAAAGCCGAAAAGGGTCCAACCATCCTCCCGAATGGTGTGGTGCACATGCAGGGTGATGGGATCCCCGGGAGGGGGCAGTTGGGCCCAGAGCCGCTGGCTCACCTGCACCTCGTATCCCACGCCCTGGCAGATGATCAGCAGCCCACAGCGGTTTGCCTGCTGCCAGGGATCCTGAAGTTGTCCCTGCAACCAACCAATCATGGGCATCCCGTGTACAACCAAGTGTGCCCTCCTTGCCAAGGGGCACGGATCGCTAGCGTCAGACGAGAGAGCTGCACCATCGTGCCCAGTGGTCCCATCAGGGAACTCCCCCATCCCCAGGCACGTTGGGGGATGCGATGGTTGCAAGAGGCGCTCCACCTCGCCGTGCTCACTGTTCTTCTGGGCTCCCTTACCCTGGGTCTGGGGGCCTGTACGGCCGCCAGCGGCCCACCGCAGGGCACCCTGCTGAATGCTCTGGCGTTGCAAATCCAACTCACCCAGGCGGATGTGGCGCGGGCGTTGAGCCTCGACAGCGTGGGTGCCCCCGTGGTGAGCCGGGTGCGGGTGGAGCAGCAGGAGCCGGCGACGATCGGGCAGGGTCAGGGTTTGCGCATCGCGGGGCGCTTCGACTGGCGACTGGGAAAGGATCCTTTCCGCGTGGATGCTCCCTTCGAGATTTTTCTGGAGCGGGGGGATCGGGGTGAAAGCTGGCGACTGGCCAGGCCCTCGGGCCAGGCACCGGAAGGTGAACAGGAGTGGCTCACCTATCCCCTGCCCCTGAGGGACAGCACCAGCTGACCCGGGGGCTCGCCTGCCTGGACCCAGCCCCCACAATGGGAGCGATTTCCCCTTCGGCCCTGGTCTTGGCCCTTCCCCGCCTCCACCCCCGCACGATCGAGGCCGTCAAGGAGCGGGCCGACATCGTGGATGTGGTGGGAGAGCACGTGGTGCTCAAGAAGAAGGGGCGGGAGTTTGTGGGGGTCTGCCCCTTCCACGACGACACCTCGCCCTCGATGACGGTGTCGCCTGCCAAGCAGATCTATTACTGCTTCTCCTGCGGGGCCGGGGGGAACGCCATCAAGTTTCTGATGGAGTTCCAGCGCTCCGGCTTCAGTGATGTGGTTCTGGAGCTCGCCCGGCGCTATCAGCTTCCGGTGGAGACCCTGGAAGGTCCCCAGCAGGAACGGCTCCGACAGCAACTCTCCCGCCGGGAACTCCTGCATCGCGTGCTCAGCCTGGCGGCAGGCTGGTTTCAAGCCCAGCTCCGCAGCCCGGAAGGGAAGGAGGCCCTCCACTACCTGAAGGACACCCGGGGACTGAGCGAAGCCACGCTGGCGGATTTCCAGCTTGGCTATTCCCCCGATCGCTGGGACGGGCTCCTGTCCCACCTCTCCACCGTGGAGGGCATGGCCCCCGAAATGCTTGAGGCCGCTGGCCTCGTGGTGCCACGGAAGGGAGGCAGTGGGTTCTACGACCGTTTTCGGCATCGGGTGATGGTGCCGATTCGGGATCGCCAGGGGCGGGTGATTGGCTTTGGCGGCCGATCCTTGGATGGGGCCGAGCCAAAATATCTGAACTCCCCGGAAACGGAGGTGTTTGCAAAGGGCAGCCACCTGTTTGCCCTGGATCGGGCGGCGGATCCCATCCGCCGGGCGGATCAGGCCGTGGTGGTGGAGGGCTACTTCGATGCCATTGCGCTCCATGCCGCCGGCATTACCCAGGCGGTGGCGGCCCTGGGCACGGCCCTAAGCCGTCAGCAGATCACCCAGCTGTGCCGCTGTTGCGACAGCAAGCGGCTAGTGCTCAACTTCGATGCCGACCGGGCTGGCGTGCGCGCCGCGGAGCGGGCCATCGGGGAGGTGGAACACCTGGCGCTGCAGGGCCAGGTGGACTTGAGGGTGTTGCAACTCCCGGAGGGGAAGGACGCCGACGAGTACCTGCGGTCCCAGGGGGCGGGCAACTACAGAGCCCTGCTGGACGGCGCTCCCCTCTGGCTGGATTGGCAGATCGACCAGGTGTTGGAGGGGCGGGATCTGTCACGCAGCGATCAGTTTCAACAGGCGGTAGCGGCCCTGGTGGCCCTGTTGGGCAAACTTCCCCAGAGCGCCGTGCGCAGCCGCTACCTGCAGAAGGTGGCCGAGCGGCTCTCCGGTGGGCAGGCCCGGCTCACCCTCCAGCTGGAAAACGACCTGCGGCAGCAGGTGAAGGGCCAGCGCTGGCATGGACGGGCCAGTCGCTGGGACACCCCTTCCACGGCGGGGATTCAGGAGCGGGCCGAGGGGGAAATTCTCCAGCTCTACCTGCACTGCCCCCACCTCCGAGCGGAGATCAGGCAGCACCTGCGGAGTTGGGAGCAGGAGGATTTCTGCCTGCACCACCATCGCCGCCTCTGGGCCGCCATCACCGAACTGGAGGAAGCCCACCTTGGCGCTCCTCGCCTGGAGGCCATCAGCCGGGGGACGGATGAGGGTGTCGAGCTAGGGGACATACCCCTGATGCAGCTGCTCACCAACCAACTGGCCATGGACGACAACGGGGGGCTGGGCGGTGCTTTGGACCGCTTCATGCCCCTGCTCGAACCCAGCGAGCTGCAACGGCAGTCCTTCCACCAACCCCTCCTCCACCTCCGCGGCGCCATCGCCAGCAGGGCCCGCCTGGCGGCGGAGAAGCGCTGCCGCCACCTGCTCGACACCTGGAATGCTCAACGGCTCCACACCTTGGAGCAATGCCTGGCCCGGCTCTTGGAGATCGACATGCCCCCGGCCAACCCTTCCGCCCCTGCCGCCGACATGGAACGACGCCTGCAGGAGCTGTTCGAAGAGCTCAACCATGACGCCCTGCGCCTGCAGGCCGACTACTACGCCGAGCGCCGCCATCTGCAAGACCTGGATCAGCACCGACGGGCTGATCTGGTGGAGATTGTGCGCACCCCTTGATGCTGATCTGCTGCAGCCTGATGCGCCCACGAACTCGGCAGTTCTGACGCCCTAGGGTTCAGAGATCCGAGACGGCCGAATGGCCACCCTTCCCCCCGGCTCCCTCCGAACCCCCTTTCCGATCCCAGGGGATGAGGAGCATCGGCTCCGGGATCTGGAACGCTTTGAGTTGATCGGCGGCGACAGCGACATTCACCTCGATCGCCTAGTGGAGCTAGCCCAATTGATCTTTGCTGTGCCCATGGCGGCGATCTCATTGGTGACCAGCGATCGGCAGTGGTTTCTCGCGGAGAAGGGACTCAACATCCGTGAAACCCCGCGAGGGGTGGCCTTCTGCGCCCACGCAATCCTGGGAAATGAGGTGATGGTGGTGCCCAATGCCCTTGAGGATGAACGGTTTCGCAGCAATCCTCTTGTGGTCTCCGAACCCCAGATCCGCTTCTACGCTGGCGCTCCTCTGCGAAGCAGCACGGGCCACAATCTCGGCACCCTGTGTGTCATTGACAGCCAGCCGATGCGGCCCACGCCCGTTCAGATCCGTGAATTGGAGTTGTTATCCCAGCTCGTCATGAGAGAGCTGGATCTCAGGCGGGAACGCTTTCTTTGCCCCGTGACAGGGTTGCCGATTCGCCAGAAATTTTTACGCATTGCCGAACGGGAGTTCAGCCGGGCTTGCGACGAGAAAAAAGAGCTCTCACTGCTGCTTTTTGATATTGATCATTTCCGTGCGATCAACAATCGCTGGGGGCACCATGCCGGGGATGAGATCATGGCTAATTTGTGCAAAATGGGACGGCAGTTTTTGCGTGAAGAAGATTTTGCTGGCCGCCTCGGCGATGGGGAATTCGCCCTTCTGCTGGTGGACACCCCCGCCCAGGACGCCCTCGTCACCGCCGAGGCCCTCCGGCGGGCCGTCAGCACCATGCCGGGAGTGCACAGCCACTCCGATCTGCAGCTGCATATCAGCGGCGGGCTCACCAGCCTGGGCCCCCGTGACGATGGCTTCGCCCCCCTGTTGCAGCGGGCTGAACAGGCCCTCCACCTGGCCAAAAGCAATGGCCGGAATCAAATCGCGACCCTGTTGGATGGGATGGCCGGCTAGGCCCACACCAAGGGCACGTCGGTGAGACGGGTGGTGGCGGAAGAGGAGAGACGGGAGCGACGCATGGTCCAGGTGGCTTGGAGACCACAGGCAGCCCATTGGATGGTGCCACGCCCATGGCGGGCATTGAGGGCATCAATGGTGGCGAGCAGGGCCTGACGGCGCTCTTGGTGGGCAGGGGTGGAGGGGGTGAACAGATGGTGCTGGAGCTGGTCGTCAGGCTGGAGGGCCTGGAGGAGCACACCGGCTTTGTGCAAGGGCTGGTGGGGGCGGAAGAGGCGGTCTGCCAAGGGCAGGGCAGCGGCCAGGAGCACGGCGGTGTCGTTGCTGGGCAGAGGAAGGCCCACGGTGGCGGCATTGCTGTAGAACGAACCGCCGCTGAAGGGGCTACTGCGCACAAAGACCGTGATGACACAGGCCCCTTGCCGCTGACGGCGGAGTTTTTCCGCGGCGCGGCTGAGGTAGGTGGCCACCGCCTGGCGCAGCTCGGCCAGGGTGGTGATCGGCGTACTGAAACTGCGACTGACACAGGTTTCCTTCTTGGCCGGCGGTAAGGCCACCAGGGGCAGACAGGGCTGCCCTTGCAATTCCTGCTGCAGACGCAGGCCCACCACGCCACAACGGCGCTTCAATTCTGCTGAGGGCATGTCGCGAAGCTGGCGGGCCGTGCTGATGCCCCGCAGCCGACACCAACGGGAGAGGCGACGGCCGATGCCCCACACCTCCTCGATGGCAACGGTGTCCAGCCAGGGGTCGGGATCGGCAACGGCGCCCAGATCAAACACGCCTTGCTGACGCAAGGTGGGGGCATGCTTCGCCAGGCGATTGGCCACCTTAGCCAGGACCTTGGTGGGGGCGATGCCAACGGCCACCGGCAAACCCAATTGCTGAAGCACGGCCTGACGCAGGGCCAGCCCCCAGGCGGTGAGATCAGAAGAGAGGCCATCGGTGGCACGGGGCCGGTGAAGCAGGCCAAAGGCCTCATCGATGGAATAGATCTCCAGCTCCTCCACCCAGGCTTCCAGGGTGGCCATGAGCCGCTGGCTCATGTCGCCATAGAGGGTGTAGTTGGAGCTGCGCACGACCACACCATGGCGCTCCAGCTGACGTTGCACCTGAAAGAAGGGAGCTCCCATGGGGATGCCGAGGGCCCTGGCTTCGGCACTGCGGGACACGATGCAGCCATCGTTGTTGGAGAGAACCACCAAGGGCCTCCCCACAACCGCGGGATCCAGTAGGGCCTCACAGGAGGCATAGAAGTTGTTGCCGTCGATCAGAACGGTGGCCAGGGGCACAACGGGAAGGAGCGCAGAAGCGGAAACAATCCCCGCCATAGTACTGGCGTACTGGCAAGCGGGGCGTTACGGAGCGGCTGGCTCTGCATAACCGGCCCACAGGGGGACGTCAGAGGGCACAGCTCTGGCGGAAATTCAAGCTGGCTGCGGTTTGCTCCTGCACGGACCACCCATAGAACTGAAGCAGCTCGGTGAATTGGCACACCTGCCTGTTGCTGTTGAAAGACTGACAGAACGCTTCTGCAGTCGGCCCTGCACCTGAGGGTGCGGCGGAATGGCAGGCGGAGTAGATCGTTTCACCCTGCCTGTAGATCTGCCAAGTGCCCTTAAATGGCTTGGCATGGTCCACCAGGGTGAGCAGCAGGTGCCCCTTGAAAGCTGATTCCATGGTGGATTCCATGAGCGGTCGTCTCTGTGAATGATTTCTGTGTAGCGCCACTGGCCCGGCTTGGCAGTGCGAGGCGACACCGTTGAACTTGGCAAGGCCCTACCTGGAGATGAAGGGGGTGGAAGCCTGGCTTGGCCCGCGGCAGGTGTTTCAGAACCTATCCCTCAACCTTTTCAAAGGGGAACACACGGTGGTTCTCGGGCCTAATGGGGCGGGGAAAAGTTCCCTCATCCGACTTCTCAGTCGGGAGCTGTATCCGGTGGTGCGGGAGGGCTCCTGGCTGCGGATGTTTGGGAGCGAAACCATCAACCTCTGGACGCTCCGCTCACGGATGGGGGTGCTGCCTCAGGATCAACACACCACCTACAGGGGGGATGTGCGGGCGTTTGATGTGGTGCTCTCGGGTTTCTTTGGCTCCGTGGGATTGGGGCGAAGCCAGCAACCCAGCAGGGAGCAGAAGCTGAGAGTGGCCGATCTGATGGACCAGATGGAGTTGACCGATCTGCGGAGCGATCCGTTCGGCTGCCTCTCGGAAGGCCAGAGGCGAAGACTGTTGCTGGCACGAGCCTTGGTGCACAATCCTGAGGTGTTGGTTTTGGATGAACCCACCAACGGCCTGGATCTGCAGGCGAGGTATCAACTGCTGGATCATCTTCGCCAGCTCAGCCAAATGGGAACGACCCTGCTGCTGGTGAGCCACCGGATTGAAGAAGTTCTTCCTGAGATCCACCGGGCGATCTTCCTGAAAAACGGCACGGTGGTGGCCGATGGGCCATGCCATGACTTGTTAACGGATCATCCGTTGAGTGCCCTATTCGACACCCCGCTGCACGTTGTGGCCTATGGGGGGCACAGACAGGTGCTGCCAGGAAAGGGCAAGGCGGATCGCGATTTTGCGAATGATTGATGGAGGTTTAGAAGCCACACCTAACGAGACTCATTGACTTGCAGTGCGTTTGGCCGGGTTCCTTCTCCCGATCAGCCGGAAAAGATAAAGCGCGCTTGCTGTAGACCAAAACCCCTCCGACTCGTTACACTATGAGTGTTCTTGGGGTAACGAATCATGCTGACCGGAGCAGACCTTCTCAGCAAAGTAAAGGAGCTGGGTGATGTCTCCAAATCCGAGCTCGTTCGCAGCTGTGGCTATGTGAGCACCAAAAAGGATGGGACCGAGCGTCTCAACTTCACTGCGTTCTATGAGGCTCTGCTGGAAGCCAAAGGTGTCAACCTGGCTGAACACGGCTCGGCGAAAGGTAAAGCCGGCAGGAAACTGAGTTATGTGGCCACGGTGCAGGGAAATGGCAATCTGCTGGTGGGCAAGGCCTATACGGCTCTGCTCGACCTCAATCCGGGCGACGAGTTTGAAATCAAGCTCGGCCGCAAGCAAATCCGCCTTGTGCCAGCTGGTGCTCCAGAAGAGGAGTGAGATTGGCTACTGGAGCTGCAACCAGCCAGCAGCTCCAGCCCACCCGCTGAGGGTGTCCCTGCCAAGGCACGGCCATGCTTGAAGTCGCTTTGGCCATGGTGGAGCAGGAGGGGAAGTGGTTGCTTCAACTCCGTGATGATCTGGATTGGATTGTGGCTCCGGGTTGCTGGGGTCTGTTCGGGGGACATCTGGAGCCAGGGGAAACGGCTGAGGAAGCCCTGAGAAGGGAATTGCTCGAGGAAATCTGCTGGAGTGCAGGTGCCATACGCCCCTGGTTCACCCAGCGGACTCCCCAGCGCGTCGCCCATTTTTTTCTCACAACGCTGATCGCCCCCCTGGACACCTTGCAGCTCCAGGAGGGTCAGGATGTGCTGTTGGCTGAAATCCAAGCTTTGCAATCGGGCCAGGTGTGGAGTCCGGCCATCCAAGAATTCAGGCCCTTTGCTCCCTCACTGCAACTGGCGATAAAAGAACTGAACCGTGGTTCACAGTTCTCAATGGGAAGCTAGGTAGCTCTGCTCAATTCACTTGTGTCAGAAGTTCAACACCTATACGTTGGACGCATTCGACACCCCTCGACACAGATGAGCCACCCCCATTCCTCCCACGACGTCTCCAATGCATCGGGCGCTGAGCTCAACCCTGGAAAGGCGTTTCTTCAGACATTTGACGGGGGAGGGGATCCCGTCGAGGCCTATTTCGAATGCATTACCCAGTGCTCCCTGGATGATGGGGAATGCGTTACGGTCTGCACCACAATTCTGAGGGAAAGCTGAAGAGTTCGACAAACAGATCAATAAAGGTTGAGAGGGGGAGCAGACCCCCTCTCAACCTTTTTCCCTTTTTCGGGGATCTGCATTGCTCCGCTCTCGGAATCTATGACGTCAGAACCATTCAGCGGCGGCAGCCTCCCGCGTGTTCACATGGGAATGGGGCGTGGTGCGACGAAAATCCATGGTGATCGACCGCTTTTGTTCTCCATCGGCAGCTATCGCCTGAATGGGATAGGTCTGATCGCCGTCAGGAAAAGCCATGTGCAGGCTGAAGGTGCCATCACTGGTGAGAGCATGCTCTTCAGCACCCACGGTGAGAGTGGCGGCCGGATCGGTGGCGCCATAGACAATGAGCTCCGCATCCGCCACCAACCAAAAACTGCGTTGGCGGGGAGCAAGACCAGCTCCGGAGGCCTCCCGGCCACTGGCCCAGGGTCCGGGTCCGGCGCCGGACAGGTGCCCCCCTGCCGCACCATGGGACCAAGCACCTTGCTCATGGAAGGCCTCCGATCCCAAACGGAGGCGCTGGTAACCCTGGCTGGACTGCTGGTAAAGCCGCTCATGCTGCCCAGGCACCGCAAGGGGGGCGTCCCAGGTGACTGCATCGTCCCGGGTTTCGACGATGGAGAAAGGAACGAAAGCGGAGCTTCCCAGATCCAGATTCCCAGGCACCCGGGCAACCGAGGAAAATCCAAGGGAGATCCAGCAACCCGTGGTGGTTCGATAGCCCAGTTCCACCCGGTAATCCCGTTCCCCTAAGGGAACCGGGATGTGCCATTCCTGGCTGTTGGCCTCCACCATCACTTCCTGGAGGGTGTGGGGACGACCATCCTGGGCCAGACGGTCGGTCACATCGGTGATGCGCAGGGCCAGTTGCTGGCCACCGGCAGCTCGGGCCTCTTCATGATCAGCGCTATGGATCCCCCAACGAACGAGCGCCCACTGGGAATCAAATGGCTGAAACCAAACCCAGGTGGGGGCTTCTGCCACAGATACACGGACCTCAGCAGGGCTGGCCGTCTCCACCGACGGCATAGGAGCCAAAACTGATGGGGTCTCTTCGATGAAAGGTTGATCGACGAAAGGTTGATCGACCATCTGCACCGGAGGCACCACAACCGTGGTGGTTTCCGTGAAGGATTCCGAGGCAATCACCCGAGGAGCCTGAGCCTGGATGGCAGAGAGAAGATTCAGTTTCAGCATGCTGCTGTAATGACCCACACCGAGACGCCTCGCAAGCTCTCTCAGCTGAGAAAGGCGCATCTGAGCGAGCACATCCCTGGAGAACCGAGGCGAATTCATGCCAACTTTGTAAAGTTTTCAGAATTGTCCACGAAAAGTGCGTCTGGGATCCCGTCTGTCAGCGCACCCTGATCCAGAGGGACGGAAAAAGCGACCGATAGCGTTTTAACCAAGGTGCTGCACGCCTACCGCCCCCCTAGGGTCAGGGAACACACATCCGGATGGCCCGGTGGTGCAAAAGGGGGAAGGCACAAAAGATAAGCACATCTACTGGACCACTGGACTCCGTGAGTCACCCAAGCCACCCCTGACGATCGCTACATTCCATTGTGGTGCTCAAGACTTTCGTCCATGGCCTCCATTGCTGAACAACTGCAGTCCTATCGCATAGCTTTGGAGGCAGCGCAATCCAAGGGGGATGAGGCAACCAAACGCAAATTGGAACAAAACATCCAAGATCTGGAAGCTTTCAGCCAGCGCCATCCCGATGCCACGGAAGCGCCCACCCAATTAGAAGTGTTCTGTGATCTCAATCCATCCGACCTCAACTGTCTGGTTTACGACGATTAAAAAGAGATGGACTTCACTCCATACCTCTTGACGTCAGACCCATTGTCGTCTGAGGAGGGCCTGCTTTCCGTTGACGTTTCGGGGCGAATTGCGGTGGCCATGAAGGGAAGATTTCTCCTGAGGGCCGTTTGTAAAAGTTTTGGCGAAAACGATGCCATTTCTTGTGCAGTCACGGACCAAGACAGTTGTCTATCCTATTTGTCTGCAAACAATGATCCGCCCTATAAGCTATTGATTTGCACGGATTATCTGGAAAGTGGCAATGGGTTTGAACTGGTGCGTCAGGCCAAGCAGCATCATCCCGAGTTGCATTGTGTAGTGCTGGCCCTGGGGGATGTGATCCCAGCTGAATTTGTCGATGCCCCCTGGCTGGAAGCGGTAGTGGCGGAGGCTGATTTCGTGGAGGATCAACAGCCTCTCAAAGCGGCAGTCGTTGCGGTCATGGGAGGTCACTCCTATCGGAGTCCTTCCCTGCGCACCGGCCAGCTGCCCTATCTCAGCTGCCCACGGCTGACCCCAAGGGAATACCAGGTGCTGGATCTGCTCTCCAGTGGCATGAGCGACCGGGACATCGCCAAACGGCTGATAGTGAGTGAAGAAACAGCCCACACCTACAGCAAGCGTCTGCTTCAAACCCTTGGGGTGAATAACCGGCTTCAAGCCGTGCTCAAGGGGATGCGCTGCGGCATGGTGCAGCTTTAAGGGCCGTTTCGGAAGGATTGCCCCCAAACGGGGGCAGACCCAGCGGCCGACGACCGTCCATGCTGTTGAGGTTGCCGATGCCGTGTCATGGGTCAGTCCACCTCCTCCAAGCTCACCATCGGAGAGCTCCAGGCTGGCTATCCGCTCTACTGCAAGGCCATGCGCATCCTGATTCGGGAAGAGAAAACCATGGAACAGATCAAACGGAGCGTGTGCTGGCATCGCCTGACCACCCTTCATGCCTGCATGCCCAGGCAATACAAGGATCCGGAACACCTCTACTTCCATCTCAGACGTGAGCTGAACCAATGAACGTGACGGCGGGTGGCACTTGCAGGGCATCACCACCGTGTTGCCCCCATGGCCTGCCCACAACCCGTCCAGACCGTTGACGACGCCCTGGTGGCATCGCTTATCGCCTTGATGGAACAAGGCACCGCTCCCTGGCGACGTGAGTGGAGCAGCAGGAGAGGGGGCCACCACGTGAATCTGCTCTCAGGTCGCCCCTACCGGGGGGCCAATCCGATCTTGCTCACCATCGGCCTGCACCAGCGGGGGGCAACTCTTCCTTATTGGTGCGGGGCAGGAGAAGCCAGGGCCCATGGCCTGCACCCCAGAACAGGCTCCAAGGCGGTCATCGTGCTGCGGCCCCAGGTGCGGCGCCAACGGCCCGTACCGCCGAAGGAACCCAACGCCCCTCATCCCGCAGACAGAACCGTAGATCCCGCGGAAGATCAACAGGCTGGCCGCAGCTGGGTGCGCTACTTCCCTGTCACCCTTTTCAATGCCGGGGATCTAGAGGGTGAGGCCCTTCAAGGTCTCCTCACTGCTCGCCAGGCTAGTGATGCCCAGGCGATGCGGCCTGAACCTGAACGGCTTACCCATGCGGAGGCCGTGCTCCGGGCCTGGCCAGTGCCCTGCTCCCACGGAGGCGCTCTGGCCTCCTACGACCCCCACTCCGACCAAATCCAGCTGCCTGAGCGCAATGCTTTTCACTCAAGTTCAGCGCTCTATGCCACTTGGGCCCATGAGGCACTCCACAGCACAGGGCATCCGTCAAGACTGAGCCGGAACCTTTCTGGGGCCATGGGCAGCAGAGAGTACGCCAGGGAAGAGCTGGTGGCAGAACTGGGAGCAGTGTTGCTGGGGGATCGGTTGGAAATTGGCAGCAACGTAAGCAACCACGCGGCCTATCTAGCGGAATGGATCAAGCTCCTGAGGGAGTCGCCTCACCTGCTCTACAAGCTGCTCAGCGACGCCAGACGGGCGGCGGATCTCATTTTCCCGCAAAGCACGGGGTCAGAGCCGCTGGACAAGGCTGGCAAGTTCGGCACAGATCAGCGGACAACAGGTTCTTAACGCACCTCCAGTAGGTCGCTCAGGCGTAGCTCAATCACACCGGTTGAGGTGTCTGCGGCACCGTGGTAGATCAGCACGGTCTCACCCAGATTGATGATCCCCGAAGGGAAAACAACATTCGGCACAAAACCCTGGCATTCATACTCCTTCTCCGCCATAAGAATCAAACCTCCCGTCCTGCGGATCTTCTCGGGTTCATCCAGATCCAACAGCAGCAGTCCTGCCCCATAACTGCCAATGCCGCTGTCTTCTTCTCCTTTGTCATTGCCGTGGTAAATCGCCAGCCAACCCTCAGACGTGCGGATCGGTGGTGTTCCCGCGCCGATTCGCCCGCGATCCCAGGCTCCACTGGCGCTGAGAATGGGCTGGTGCCTGCCCCAATGCAGCAGATCGGGTGATGATGCCAGCCAGATCTCTGGGCGAGAGAAGACGTGGGCTGTCGTGGGCCTGTGGAGCGCGTGATAAAGGCCAGAGATTCGTTCGGGGAACAGCACGACATCCTTGTTCTCCGGGCAGAAGATTAGCCCGTGGTGCTGAAAGGATCGAAAATCCTGGGTGGATGCCAGAGCAGTTGCCGCCCCGTGACGAGAAACGGCTACATAAGTGACATAGAAAAGATCATTGATTTCAGTGATTCGGGGATCTTCCATGCCATAGGCCTCATAGGCATGGCTGGGCCTAAGAATCTGAGCATTGGTTGCCTCCAGACTGCGAGCATCGGGGCTGCAAAATATCCGCAGATGGGATGTGAAGGTGAGGCGAAGCAGACCCGTCTGCCTGATTTTCACCACCCTGGCATCCTGGAAGATGACCTCCTCTCGTGGCAGCCAATCTGTGAGAACTCGACCAGCTTCCACATCCCAACGCGGCAAGCCTACATATCCCGTGGAGATCTGGCTGGGCTTTTCGGCGACCCGGATCATCAGGATAAATCCCCACCTGGTCGCCACGGCTGCTGGATTGAACGCACCGACAACGGTCAGGTCGTCCTGCGATGGCTCCAAGTCTTCCGGTCGAAGTAGGCAGCGACTGAACAGGCGTGGAATCATGCGCTGGCATCAGCCAACTGCGTTGCAGCGCAGGCCATGGCAAGGGAATTGCGGCCGTTCTCCTCCTTGATCACCCGTTCATGGGATCGATCCTTCAACCAAGCGATCTGGTCGCTGAGCAACGCCCGCAGGAGCTCGCAGTAGCGGCGCATCTTGTCAGCTTCCATTCCTGATCTAAGGTCGATCTTCTGATAAACATCAAAATCCTTATGCCTACCACGAGTCATACGCTCAGAGCCGGAATAGGTGTTGAGAACGTCGAGCCTCGCATCAGGAAAGATGCTCATCAGTATGCGAGATTGCGCTTCATCCACTACAGCTCGAAGGTGGACCCGAATGGGTACCCATTCATCGAGAGTCAACTCACCGCGCTCGAAGAGCAGACGGAATTCCTGGCGTTCCAATCGTGCCGGCTGGGTGAACCCGTGGTAGAAAGTCACCAGAGCACCATTGGGATAGCGCACGACACATTGCACCTGTTCCTCGACACCTGAGCCTGGACGCAGAATGCGCTGAGAAGCCACTACCTCTCCCCTGCCCAACCAGCCTTCGAAGAGGTCGAAGAAATGCACGCCGTGTTCGATGAAGATACCGCCACTCTTGGCGCGATCCCAGAACCAGTGGTCCGCCGACAATCCCTCATCGCCTGCTGCATTGTCAAACCAGCCGTGCAGGCACTCCCCAAGAACTCTTGATTCAATGAGTCGACGAACGGCCCCGAACAGGGAGTTGTAGCGCTGCATCAGGTTGGCGATGCACAAACGATCATTGGCACGAGCTAGCTGGAGCAAATCATCAGCCTGCGTCACCGTAAGCGCCAGTGGCTTTTCGCAGATCACATGCTTTCCTGCTTCCAGGGCAGCACGCACCTGGGCGTAATGGAGGAATGGAGGCGTGGCGATGTAGACAAGATCAACCTCATCCAGTTTCAGCAGGTCTTCCACTTCCAGGGGTTCAGCCACTCCAAAACGACGGGCCATGGCGACGGCCGCCTCCCGATGGGTGCCGGCGATGGCCACAAGATCGACCCCCTCTACTTGAAGGAACTGCTGCAGCGCAAACAGACCAAACCCTCCTGCTCCGATGGCGCCGATGCGGATTCTGTTCATGGTTTGTGGAGGGGATGGCGCCCCAGTTCGAGGAGTCGCATCTCCTGGAGAGCCAGAAGAAAGGCCAGGGTTGATTCGGCACCCTGGTTTAGGTTGACGCTGTCATCTTGAAGACCATCGAAGCAGCCGCCGCTGCGCGCGTCATAGAGCGTGAGGTGAAGGTCATTACCACCGAGAAACCACGCGAAGGCCCGCCATGCCTCATCAAGCCAGAAGGGATCCTCTGTTGCGGACCAGGCTTCAACGCACGCGGAAACCGAGGCGCATGCCTCCAGGGGTTGCTGGTCATAGGTGGCTCGGTGGTGCCCTCTCCTGTAGAAGCCATTGGATCCGATCGGCCTGAAATGTCCGGCTTCGGCTGTTTGCACAGCCATCAGCCACCGCAGAGAGCGCAGGCCGACGTCAAGGGCTTCACTGCGTTGCGACCAGCGACCGCTGAGAATCAGAGCGTGGGGTAGAGAAGCGTTGTCATAACTAAGCACATTTTCAAACCAGGGCCATTCCATTGAGGAGGTTTCACTGAAAGCTTCCAGCAACTGATCCGTGAGGGTATCGCGCATTAGATTGACAGTTCGGTCGCCACTGAGTTTTCGCAGATACTCGTGAATGGCTTTGAGGCCAAGGGCCCAAGCCCGAGGACTCGTTGTCATCGGAACTGACGGCAATGTCAACTGAAAGAGGTCCACTGCCCAGTGGCGCAGTTCGTCACGACGTGATCGTCCCACGCAGGTACCCAAAGCCAGTAATGTGCGACCCAAGCAATCATCGGAGCCGTCTTCATCGAGCCAAGAACGCTCGAAACTCATGAAGTTGTGAAATCGGCACGTTTCTGGGATGAAAGCATGGTTAATAAAGGAGGCATAACACGTGGCCAACGCCTGCACTTCCGGAGTGATATCTCCTGATTCTTCGATCATTACAAGCAACTGCAGGGCACGTACATTGTCGTCCGTGCAATAGCCTTCCTTGAAGTTTGGCAGCGTGTACTTTGCGTGCTGGTAGATCCCTGTTGAATCTGAAAGTCTCCTCAGGTGCTCAAGCCGCAAGGCCGGCAATTCTCGCGGCTCATGCTCCAGGGGTTTGTGGGAGATGAGAGCAGAAACCCCGTTTCCACGCTCCAACCTCGCTCGTTCAAAAGAGGAGGAGTAGAGAGCCGCGACCTGGCCCCAGATCATGCCTCTACCAAGCAGATAGGCCTGCTTGCGCATAGCGTGACGACGCACATCATCCATCAGCAAGGTGATCAGAGCTTGGGCGATCGCATCACTGTCGCGAAATGGCACCAGAACCCCTCTCCCATCGGCAAGCAATTCCTCGGCATGCCAGTAGGGAGTTGAGATCACCGCCTTTCCGCAACCAAAGGCATAAGAAAGCGTGCCTGAGGTGATCTGATCGGGATTCAGATAGGGAGTGATGTAGATGTCTGCAACACCCAGGAAATCCTTCAACTCTTCAATACCCACAAACCGGTTATAAAAGATCACTTGCTTTCTCACCCCAAGCTCCAATGCCAGTCTCTCCAGGCTTAACCTGTAGGTCTCTCCTTGTTCGCGCAAAAGGTGAGGGTGGGTTGCTCCTAAAACGATGTACACCATCTCGGGAAACCTTTTGATCACTTCAGGCAAAGCCCGGATCACGGTCTCAATCCCCTTCGCCGGTGAAATCAGACCAAAGGTCAGCAGCACCTGTTTGCCCTCAACACCAAACTGATCCTTATAAAAGTTTGGATCTACAAAAGACATATCCGGTACGCCGTGGGGAATCACATCCAGACGATCAACCGGGACCTCATAGGTCTCTTCAAGTATTCGCCGCCCACGAGAGCTCATGACAATGATTCGTGTCGATAGAGCTGCAAGTTCATTCATCACACGCTTCTGTTCAACACTCGGCTCCTCCAGGATCGTGTGGAGCTGGGTGACAATGGGGAGCTGGACATGACGCAGCAAGGTGAGGATATGACTACCCGCCAGACCGCCATAGATACCGAATTCATGTTGGACACAGACGACATCTGTGTCGGTCAGGTTCAGGAAATCCGCCGCGCGGCGATAGCTGCGGAGATCCTGTTCGGCGATCTCAAAGCGAACCTCAGGAGGATAGGCATACCCTTCAGGCACATCGTTGACTGCGACGATGAAACAATCATTTCCAACCACATCATCTGTGAGTGCTTTGTACACTGAATGGGTAAAGGTGGCGATCCCGCACTTACGGGGTAGGTAGTCGCCGATGATGGCAATCTTGCGAGTAGCTGTGATTGTCAAGGATATTGCTCCAATGGGGTGGTTTTCAATTCACGCAATAACTCCTTGACTGATATCGTGGCAAAACTAGTCGATTGATCACTCATGGCGTAGGGTAAAATGAGCTGATCAGCGTATATCAGTGAGCCACAGCTATAAACAACATTGGGGACATAACCTTCACGTTCTTCTTGGGTGGGTTCCAGAAGCGGTTCCTTCAGACGCCCGATCACTCGCCCAGGGTCTTCCAAGTCAAGCAGAATCGCGCCAATCGTATATCGGCGCATTGGACCGACGCCATGGGTGAGCACCAGCCAACCATCCTCTGTTTCGATCGGCGAACCACAGTTGCCGATCTGAACGAATTCCCAGGGGTAAGTAGGTCTCATAAGAATACGCTTTTCGTACCAGAAGTGCAGCTGATCGGAAAACATCAGATAGATGTTCTCCCCATCCTGTCGAGAGAGCATTGCGTATTGATTCCCCACCTTACGTGGGAATAGTGCCATGCCCTTGTTCTCTACCTCAGGTCCATTCAGGGTGCTGATTTTAAACTGACTAAAGTCCTTAGTCTCGAGCAGTTGGGGGAAGACGAGTTGCCCATCATATGCGCTGTAGGTTGCATAGTACGTGGTCTGACCGTCGCCATGACTGAAGGCCACAAACCGAGCGTCTTCAATTCCTCGCCTTTCCGTAGGAGCGGTGGGAAAAATCACCCGCTCCGAACAGTCATCACCGGTATCAAAGCAGATCTCGTAATTGGCCCGTGCCAGTGAAAGGACACTCTCCACTGTTTGCTGGCTGTCTCCATTGCCTAGGCGATTTCGACGCAGTGCCTGGTTAGCGACCACTGAGAGCTGCTCAAAGCTGAAATGATCTTGCAGCTGATCCATGAGCTGCTGAGCAAACGGCGAAAGCAAACCCAGCTCAAGCAGCTTACGCTCGAAAAGATATTTGTCGTAGCTTGGATTCGGATGCACATTTGCAGCAGCCACAAATGGGCTCGGCAGGTCCACCACGATGCTCCCTTGTTGATTGATCACACCGGTACGGAAGACGATGGAGGAGATATGACCCTCGCCCGTGGCGCGCAGGCTAAGCAGAAAGCGCAAACTGCCTTGTTCTAGGCCCGACTGATCCGGATGCGGAACGATGGATGGATTGAAAAGCGCCGCAGCTTCCAGTGAATACTCTAATGTGAAATAGGCGCCAATCAGCAACCTCTCGCAATGGTTAAGAGGCTGGTCGGTGATTAAATGATCGCGCACTCTTTCGAAACGGCTGAGCAAAAACCCCTGCAGCCTTTCATGACGACCTTCAAATCGCTCTAGCATGATGGAGGCTTCATGCTCAGCATCAGAGCGACTCAGGGCAGTCACACGTGCAACGATCCGTTGAATGCGCTCCCTACTACTCCATTCAAAGGGCCTGAAAAATACACGGGAGGGATCTGGTCGTATTTGAATATGTGTTCTGTTGACATGAACCACCATGATGCATTGCCTATCCTAAAACTCGAAAGGATGAATAGAAGCAGAATGCTTAGACTCTGGCGATTCTCCACTCCTCGTATATCTGTAATCTAAGGCACCGTTTGACTTTTGAAGCATTTCGCACTTGATCAGTAACGAAATAAACGGTCAACTGACCGTTGCATGATCAGCACTCGGTGGGTGCTCACAACTCCAGCAGACCCGGTGGTGGTGTCAGACCAATCCAACCCTCCTCCAGGCAAACCTCGGGCACGATGGCCTCCACAAAAGGGATCAACACCCGTCGGTGCCCCTCGCTGAGCTCCACCTCCAACAAATCGTTGCCGCCGTGGATCAAATCCCTCACAGTGCCAATGATGGAGCCGTCGGCCAAGAGCTTCACCTGCAGGCCCTCGAGATCAAGCAGATGGAATTCACCTGGGCCCAATTGCGGCCGTTCCGCGGCATTGGCCAAAACGACATGGCCCACAAGGGCTTCAGCGGCGGTGCGGTTGTCGACACCGGCCAGAGAAAGCACGAAGAGCTCCTTGCCTGGCAGTCGACGTCCGGCCAGCAGATCGACCTGGCGAATAGAACCCTGGCCGGAGCGGAGCCAACGAACGCCAGGAGAAGTGAAACGCTCGGGAAAATCGCTGAGTGGCAACACCCGCAACTCTCCGTTGAGACCCTGGGCAGCCACCAACCGACCTACCTCCAGCAGTTGGGGCTCGGGGATGGAAGGGGGATCGGAAGACATGCCGGAGGAAGGAGACACGGCCCAGGCTATGGAAAGCGCAGGCATGCTGGCTACGGTCACCCACCCAAACAACTCGCGCCAATGCCGTTCGCCCGCGTGACTTCACCTGCTGGTGTGGCGATCCGCTCCCAGCCCTCCACCTCAGGAACCCGGATTGCCCATCTCTCCGCTGGCACATCCGTTTACGTGATCCAAATCCTCAGCGGTGACCCCTACAACTGTCCAGAAGGCCGGGTTCGTGGCGACTGGCTGAAGGTGCGTACCGGCGACATCGAGGGATTCATCGCCGCTGGATGGCTGGAGGCCAGCGACGACTCGAGAACAGAAAAACGGTCTGCTTTAAAGGAGCTGCGAGGGGTATGGATCTGCAGCCACCACCACAGCCAGGTGTGGCAATCCCGAGACGCTCTGGCCAGAGCCCTTGATCAGCTGGTGGAGCTGGGCTGGAACACCATCTTCCCGGCGGTGTGGAATCAGAGTTTCACGGCCTGGCCCAGCGCGGTGATGGAGCGCCATGGCCTGCCGAAGCAGGATCCGGTGCATGCCGCCGCAGCCATCGATCCCCTTCAGCTGGTGGTGGAGCTCGGCAAGGGACGGGGCCTCACCGTGATCCCCTGGCTGGAATATGGCTTTGCCGCCGAGCCAGTAGGGGCGCCGCGGGGGCTCCTGGATGTGAAACCGGAGTGGGCGGCGCGGGATCGCCGGGGACAGGTGGTGGAGGGTGGCGGGTTGCGCTGGCTCAATGGGCTCCACCCGGAGGTGCAGGCCTTCCTGGGGGAGCTGGTGCTGGAGATCGTGGAGCACTACGGGGTGGATGGGGTGCAGGGGGACGACCACATGGCCATTCCCCGCGCCGGCAGCCACGACGCGACCACCCTGGAGCGCTACCGGCAAGCCACGGGCCAAACGCCCGCCGCCAGGGATGACGACCCCCGCTGGAGCCGCTTTCGCAGCGAGGGGCTCAGTCGCTGGGTGCACGAGATGGGGGAGCGGGTCCACCGGGTGCGGCCTGATCTGCTCTGGTGCCTGTCGCCCTGCCCCCTGCCAACGGGGCTGAGCCAACTGATGCAGGACAGCACCGGTTGGTTGAACAGTGGCAGCGTGGACCTGCTCCTGCCCCAGCTCTACCGCAACAGCGTGGCCGCCTATCGCCAGGTGCTGGAGGGGAATCTGCGGCCTCTGGCGAGGGAGCGACGGAGCCAGGTGGTGGCGGGGCTCACCCTGCGGGCCAATGGGCAAGACCTGGAGGAAGCCACCCTGCTGGAGATGGTGCGGCTCAGCCGAGAGGCGGGCCTGGGGGGGGTAGCCCTTTTCCACCACACACCCCTGGTGGGGGGCGATCAGCGCATCGCCCGGGCCCTGGCGGAGCGGAGTTGGGGGTAGGGAGAGTTGGCCCGCCACGGAAGCACACAGCCTCGTCAGAGATCTCCCTAGAGTCTCAAAGTAAGAAAAAAAACCATGTCCAAAGCTCAGCTCACGGCGTTTTTCGCCAAGGTGGAGGCCAATCCAGCCCTCAAGCTCCAGGTGGAGGCCGCCAGCGATCCCAGCGCCGTCGTGGCCATTGCCCTGACCGAAGGATTTGCCTTCTCTCCGGCCAGCCTGGCGCGCCATCTTCGGGGTTAGGGCATGGGGCCCATCAGCCCTGCGGGCAGGATGATGGGAAGTGATCTTCCACCCCATGTCGATGAAGCTTCTTTCGTTTGGCTTTCTGGCTGCCCTGGCGATGGGCCTTTCTGGCCCTGCTCAAGCCAAACCAAGCCTGGATGAGGCTTGCGCCCGTTTCTCCAGCAAACTCGAATCTGCCGTGGCCTCAGGCGATAGCGCCAAGGCCAAGCAAATTTTCAAGGAAGGCAGCAAAAGGGTCGCAGACAATTTCAATGGGGCCACCTGCCCCAACATCAAGGCCCCGTGAGCGGAGCGGCTATGGCAGACGCCCCAGCAACCGCTCCAGCAACCCCAACCCCTCCGGCCAGTCGCCATACCCACTCTGGTCATTGACGTGGCCGCAGGGCCCCAGCCGGACCACCTCCAGACCCCAGGCCTTCGCCAGGTCAAGGCTGAATGCCTCCTCGGCGTAGGGATCGTTGCTGCTGATCACCACCAGGCCCGGCACGGCAAAGGGGACCCGGGCGGGCGGGGTGAAGTCGGCAATTTCAACGGGTGTGTCCGGGCGACTGGGATCGGGCGGGGCCACGAGCATCGCTCCGGCGATCGGCGGTGGTGAAGGTAGGGCCATGAGGTTGGCGGTGGCCAGGCATCCAAGACTGTGGGCGATCAGCACGGGCGGCCGAGGGCAGGCCAGCACGGCCTGGCGCAGATCGGCCGTCCAGTCCTGGGGCTCCGGATCCTGCCACTCGCCGAAGGTCACCCGCCCCAGGTCGGGGCGCACCCGTTGCCAGCGGCTCTGCCAGTGATCGGGGCCGGAGTTGAGCCAGCCGGGCACCAGCAACAGGGGAGGAGATCCCTCAACCATGGAACTCCACCGGGCTGGTGAGCGGACGCAACTCCAGATCCCCCACGGTCTGCCGGTCGTGGCAGCCAAAGATCGCTTCAGGGTGCACGTAGTGCTTGAACTCCAGCCAGTTGTGATCGGGATCGATCAGGAAAAAGGTGTGGTGCTCCAGCACATCGCCGCCATAGCGCAGCTTGGGCTCCACGCCAAAGCGCAGCTCCGCGCTCCTAGCCCGATCCCGCCAGAGGGTCCACGCGGAAAGGGTGTCAAACACCAGGCCGAAATGGCGCGGATAAATCCCCCGTTGGGGGGCTTCCTCCATCTCGGGGGTGTGCTGGGCCACCAGCTGGTGCTCTCCGAGATTGAGGATCAGGGCCTGAGGGCTGCGGCGCCCCACCCCGCAACCCAGGCCACCCGCATACCACTGCTCCGTGGCGGACAAATCGGCGGAGGGAATCGAGAGATGGAAACGCAGCAGAGCCATGGCGCCGAGGCCAGCGGAGCTGCACCCAACCTATGGTCGATCCTGGGCGGGAGACGTCATCCGTGAGCACTTGACATCCCGGGAGAAGGGGGGTCCGCTTCTACCCGGGTGGGCGGCAGCCGCAGGCTCGCCAGCCAGGAGAGAGCCACCAGCAGGGCCGAGCACCAGAGGCAGGCTCCCATGCCTCCTTTGAGGTACACCCAACCCGAGAGCAGGGTGCCCAGCAGCCGACCGGCGGCGTTGGCCATGTAATAGAAGCCCACATTGAGGCTCACCGCCTCGGCATCGCTGTAGGCGAGCACCATGTAGCTGTGAATGGAGGAATTCATGGCGAACACCACTCCGAAAATCGCCAGCCCCACCACGATCACCAGTCCCGGATGGGCCACCCCCCGAGCCAGGGCCAGGGCGATCAGGGCCGGCACCGCCGTCAGCACCGCTGCCCAGAACTGCACCGCAGCGGGGCCCGGCGGTCGGGCACTGCCCCAGCTGCGCCGCAGGGCGGGCGCCGCACCCTGCACGACGCCATAGCCGATCACCCAGAGCCCCAGGAAGCCCCCCACCTCCCAGAAACGCCAGCCCAGGGTGGCCTCCAGAAACACGGGCAAGGCCACCACGAACCACACATCCCGGGCACCAAAAAGGAAAAACCGTGCGAGCGAGAGCCAATTGATCCCTTGACTCTTGGAGAGAAGGGACGTGAAGGCGGGCTTGCGCTTCATCCGCCCGATCTCTTCCGGCAGCACCAGGGTGAGCAGGAAGGCCAGGGCCAGGCCGGCCGCCAGCAGGCCTACCGCCCGATTGAACCCAAAGGTGGCCAGCAGCACGCCCCCCAGGAAGAAGCCCACCCCCTTGAGGGCATTCTTCGAACCGGTGAGGATGGCTACCCAGCGGAAGAGTTGACCCTCGCCGCGTCCCCGATCGTCCGGGGTTTCGGGCACCACGGTTTTGATGGCGCTCTTGGCGCTCATCTTGTTGAGATCCTTGGCGATGCCGCTGAGGGCCTGGGCCGCCATCACGTAGGCCACACTCGCCCAGCGAGGCCAGCTGTCGGCCACGGGGATGAGCATCAGCAGGGCTCCGATCTGGAGCAAGGTGCCCGCCCAGAGGGTGAGCCGCAGGCCAAAGCGGGCCCCCAGCCAGCCACCGGTGAGGTTAGTGACGATGCCGAAGAACTCGTAGAAGAGAAATAGAAAGGCAATCTCCAGGGAGGAGTAGCCCAGCTGGTGGAAGTGAAACACCACCAGCATGCGTAGGGCCCCATCGGTGAGGGTGAAGGCCCAGTAGTTGGCCGTCACGATCCCGTATTGCTGGAGCGGGCTGAGGCGCTGGGGAGTGGAAGCCATGGCTCAGCGCGCGTCGATCAGGGCCACGTGACGCACCAGATCGGCCATGCGGGAGCTGTATCCCCACTCATTGTCGTACCAGGCGTACACCTTGAGTTGGGTGCCGTTTACCACCATGGTGGAGGGGCCATCCACGATGGCGCTGCGGGGGTCATTGACGTAGTCGACGGACACCAGGGGGCGGGTTTCATAGCCGAGGATGCCCTCCAGCTCGCCGTTGGCCGCCTCATCAAAGGCCCGATTCACTTCCTCCACGCTCACGGGGCGCTCCAGCTCGAACACCGCATCGGTGAGGGACGCATTCAGCAGGGGCACCCGCACCGCGTGGCCATTGAGCTTGCCTTGAAGTTCCGGGAAAATCATCCCGATCGCCTTGGCTGATCCGGTGGTGGTGGGGATGAGCGACTGCAGGCAGGAGCGGGCCCGGCGCAGGTCGCTCTTGAAGGCATCCACCACCACCTGGGTGTTGGTGACGTCGTGCATGGTGGTGATGGAGCCATGGCGGATCCCGAACCCCTCGTGAACCACCTTCACCACCGGGGCCAGACAGTTGGTGGTGCAGGAGGCGGCGGTGATCAGGCGATGCACGTCAGGGTCGTAGAGGTGATGGTTGATGCCAAACACGACGTTGAGGGCTTCGGCGCCGGCGATCTCTCCCTTCACGGGGCAGGCCACCACAACCCGCTTCAGGCCCACGCGATCGAAATAGGGCTGGAGGGTTTCGGGAGTCTTGAACTTGCCGGAGCACTCCAGCATCATCTCCACGCCCGCCTCCCGCCAGGGCACGGCGGTGGGGTCTTTCTCCTGGCTATAGCTCACGGGGGTGGTCCCTACGAAGAAGCCCCGGGTGTTGGCCTGCACCGCCTGGGGCCAGCGCCCGTGCACCGAATCAAAAGCCAGCAGGTGGGCGGCGGTGCGGGCATCGCCGGCCGCCTCATTCACATGCACCAGCTCCACTCCCGGGCGGCCCCAGAGGGCACGGAACACCAGGCGGCCGATGCGGCCGAAGCCGTTGATGCCGATGCGCATGGAGGAAGGGGGCTGAGGAATCGACCTTAAATCAACACACGTTGATGAATCAAGATGCAAGGATGTCGTCTAGGCGACGTTCTCCGCAGTGCCCCAGTCCACCCAGACCTGTGAGATCCCTGCCCTGTTGAAGGCCCTAGCGGATCCCATCCGAATGGAGGTGGTGCAGAGCCTGGCCGGGGGGGAACGCTGCGTGTGCGAGCTCACCGAGGCCCTGGGGCTAGCCCAATCACGCTTGTCCTTTCATCTGAAGGTGATGCGCCAGGCAGGATTGATCACCGCCCGGGAGGAGGGTCGTTGGGTGTACTACAAGCTCGCGCCCCAGGCCTTTGTGCAGCTGCGGGACTGGCTCAACAGGCTGGAGGGGCTCTCCCAGGATCGGGCCCAAGGCTGCAGCTAGGCCAGTCAGGTCAGTTCTTTTGATTCACCAGGCCGGAGATTCACACAGCATCGGAAGGACCACCGCCTGGTCTACGAACCTGGCGCCGGCAGCGCTTGGAGCAGTAGCGCACCTCCTCCCACACCGCCTTCCACTTCTTGCGCCACTGGAAAGGACGGCCACACACCGGGCAGATCTTGGTGGGGCGATCAGCGTGGTGGGGCATGGACCAACCCTAAGGTGCGCCAGCGGAGCATCCCCATCCATGCCGACGCCGTCCCCTTCTCCTCTAAGCCTGGCGGAAGCCTCCCGTTTCTGGTTTCAACTCGGCTGGGTGAGCTTTGGCGGACCAGCCGGACAGATCGCCCTGCTGCATCGTGAATTAGTCGAACGACGCCGATGGCTCTCCGAGCGTCGCTATTTGCATGCCCTCAACTACTGCATGCTCCTCCCTGGCCCGGAGGCGATGCAACTGGCCACCTATTTGGGTTGGCTGATGCATGGGGTTCCCGGGGGGCTGATCGCCGGAGGGTTGTTCGTGTTGCCGTCTGTGGCAGTCCTCACGGCCCTGGCAAGCCTCTATGCCCTCTGGGGTCAGCTGCCCGTGATCGCCTCCGTGTTTGCCGTGCTGAAACCCGCGGTGCTCGCCATCGTGATCATGGCGGCCTGGCGCATCGGAAAACGCACTCTGCACACACCCCTGCTGGTGGGCCTGGCGGTGGCAGGTTTGCTCTCCCTTGGCGTGTTCAAACTCCCCTACCCTTTGATCATCCTCAGCGGGGGGGTCATCGGGGTACTGACCGCCCGATGGAAACCGTCGCTACTGCTGCAGAAAAAGGGCCATGGCGTCGGTGCCAAGGCAAGCCCAGGGCATGAGCAGGCTCGGGCGTTGCACGACGATGATTCCAGCACCCCAGCCCACGCCCGCTTTTCTCGCGAGCGGTTCGCCCTCACGTTGCTGATCTGGGGCCTGGCCTTGCTGCTGCCCTTGGCGGGCCTGGCGATCGCAGGCGGATGGAACGGCACCCTGGCGGTGATGGCACGCTTCTTCACCCGGGTGGCCCTCCTGAGCTTTGGGGGGGCCTATGCCGTGTTGCCCTACGTGGCCCAGGGTGCAGTGGAGCAATTTGGTTGGCTGTCCGCAAGCCAGATGCTGGATGGCCTGGCTCTCGGCGAAACCACCCCTGGACCGTTGATCATGGTTGTGGCCTTCGTGGGCTTCATGGGTGGGTGGCACCAAGCCCTCACCAATGCCACGAACCCCTGGCCCCTGGCACTAGCGGCCGTGGTAGTAACCGTGTGGTTCACCTTCCTCCCTTCCTTTGGCTTCATCCTTGCCGGCGCTCCCCTGGTGGAGGCCAGCCGGGATGATCTGCGCCTTGCCGGGCCGTTGATCGCCATTACGGCCGTGGTGGTTGGGGTGATCGCCAGCCTGGCCCTCTTTTTCGCTGGACCGGTGCTCTTGCCTGGCGGAGCATTCAACCCAGCGGCGGCCATAGTGGTGGTCCTGGCCCTGGTGCTACAGCTGCGGCTGGGTTGGAGTGTGTTGCAGGTGATTGGCGCTGCGGCTACAGCCGGCGTGGTGCTCGCGGGGATCGCGCGATTCACGGGGTGAAACACCCGGTTAAAACTGCCGTCCGCCCCGCAGTCCCACGTGGGTGCGAAAGCCGGTCACCAGCCGCTCGAGGCGGCCCTTCACCTGGTCGCGGTTGAGCTGGGCCACCAGCCGCTGACCATCCTCCAGCTCCAGCTCCACCTGGAAATCCCGGCCAAAGGTGGTGAGGCGGCGCACGGTGGCGGGGATGGAATCCTCCTGGGGGCCATCCAGTAACTCCAACTCGTGGGGACGCACGAAGAGGGGGGCTCCATCCCCATGCGGGTGGAGAGATTCGAGCACATTCACCTCGCCGACGAACTGCATCACGAAGGGACTCGCCGGGTGGTCGTAGATCTCCTCAGCGGTGCCGACCTGCTCGATGCGGCCCTCGTTGATCACCACGATTTTGTCGGCCACATCCATGGCCTCCTCCTGATCATGGGTGACGATCACGGTGGTGACGTTGGTCTGCTCATGCAGGTTGCGAAGCCAGGCCCGCAGCTCCTTGCGCACCTTGGCGTCGAGGGCGCTGAAGGGCTCATCGAGCAACAGCACATCCGGCTTCACCGCCAAGGCCCTGGCCAGCGACACCCGCTGGCGCTGGCCGCCGGAGAGCTGGGAGGGATAGCGGTCGCCGTAGTCCTGCATCTGCACCAGGGAAAGCAACTCCTCCACCCGCTCACGGATGCGTGCCGGACTGAGGCCGCGCAGCTCCAGCCCGAAACCAATGTTGTCGCGCACGGTGCGGTGCTTGAACAGGGCGAAGTGCTGAAACACGAAGCCCACATTGCGCCGTTGCACCGGCAGCTCGGTGGCATCCCCGCCATTGATGTAGATCTTCCCCTCATCCAGGCTCTCCAGGCCAGCGATCATCCGCAACAGGGTGCTCTTGCCGCAGCCGGAAGGGCCCAGAAGGGCCACCAGCGAGCCCGTCTCCACATCCAGGCTGAGGGAATCAATGGCCTTGAGAGAGCCGAAGGTTTTGCTGACGTCGCTGACGCGGATGCCCATGGGAGGAAAAAAGAGAGGTAAACCCCCGATAGGGGTTGGAACAAGCGGCGCCCTGAAGGGCGCCGCAGAACGCTCAACGGCTCTTGGCGAAGATCTGATCCCAGACGCCGCCCTTGCCGAAGAACTTCTGGTCGACGCCGCCCCAGCCGCCGAAGTCGCCCACCTTGAAGAACTTGACGGCGGGAAACTTGCCGCGGGCATAGGCCTTGCCCTCAGGGGTGACGGGGCGAAAGCCCTTGTCGACGAAGATCTTCTGGGCCGTGGGGGTGTAGAGGTAGCGGGCGAAGGCCTCGGCCACCTTGCGGGTGCCGCGCTTGTCTACCACCTTGTCCACCACCGCCACGGGCTGCTCGGTGAGCACGTTGGGGGAGAACACCTTGTAAGGGGTGGTCCATTCGCCTTTCTGCTTGGCCAGGATGGCTTCGGTTTCCCAGTTGAGCAGCACGTCGCCCTGGTTGCGCTTCACGAAGAAGTCGGTGGCCTCCCGAGCATCCTTGGGCAGCACATCGGCGTTCTTGTAGACGCCCGTGATGAAACTCCGGGCCCGGGCTTCATCCCCCCCCGTGCGGGTGATGGCGCCCCAGAGGGCCAGGAAATTCCAGCGGGCCCCACCGGAGGTTTTGGGATTGGCGGTCACCACATCGACGTTCTTGTTGTCCAGGTCTTGCCAGGTGTTGATCTTCTTGGGGTTGCCCGGGCGCACGAAGGCCACCACGGTGGAGTTCACCGGAGTGGAGTTGTTAGGCAGCTCTTTCTGCCAACCGGCTTTGATCAGGCCGGCCTTCTCGATCTTGCTCACATCCGCAGCCATGGCGAGGTTCACCACATCGGCTTCCAGGCCATCGATCACCGCTCTGGTCTGGGAGCCGGAGCCGCCGTAGCTGCCTCTGAAGGTGACGGTTTGGCCCGTTTTGGCCTTCCATTCGGCGGCGAAACGCTTGGCGATCTCGTCATAAGCCGTTTTGGTGACGGCGTAGGAAACGATGGTGAGGATTTGGGGCCCTGCGGGCTGGGCCTGGGCCAGGGGGAGAAGCACGGGGGCTGCGGCGGCAGCGCTCACCAAGGAGAGACCCAACGCCGCCAGCGACAGACGCCGGGGCGAATGGAAGACAGCAGTCGAAAAGGGTTTCACGGTTTGCCGGTAGGGAACATTTAGAACCTACAGAGAGGTGTGGAGCATGCCTGTGCCTGAGACTACACAGGAGGACGGTTTCCGATCGAGGAACCGTTTTATCCTGTCCAAGGAATGCATCGGCAGGCCATGGTGTTCAGCGCCAAAACGGATTACGGCCTGATCGCCCTGATGGATCTGGCTGAGGCCAGCGGGAGCGGTCAGCTGCTGCAAACCCATGAGATCGCCAGTCGGCACGAAATCCCCGAGCGCTACCTCGAGCAGATGCTCACCAGCCTGCGGAAGGCCGGCTATCTCAAGAGCCTGCGGGGGCCCCGAGGGGGCTTCCAGCTGCGGCTGCCGCCAGAGGAAATCCGCATCAATGAGGTGGTGGCTTGCCTGGAGGGGGATCGGCGGCCCGACCATGAGCGCGGCGCCCGCGACACCCCGGAATTCCTGGCGGTGAGCGCCCTGGATCAACGGGCCGATGGGGCCCGAGCCGCCGTGCTGGCCCAGCTCACCCTGCAGGATCTGGTGCAGGAAAGAGATGCCCACCGGCAAGCCCAACCGATGTTTTTCATCTGAGACAAGAGAGAGAGAGAGAGAGGGGGGGGGAGTGCTCCGGAATACCACAAAGCCAATCGGGAATATGGCATACTGATTTTGTTCTCACCCCCCTTTGCTCCATGGCCCTCTTCACCTGTGCCTGTTGTCAGCGAATGTCCCGTGTTGGCCTCCCCGCTCCCCTGCCACCTCCGTTCCATTTGCACCCCACGCCATGACAGCCAGCCTTCACAAGCGCCCATTGCGACTCACCCTCCACCCCAACGACGTGCTCCCTGAAGCCATGAGCTGGCGCGTGGTGGAAGGATATGTGCGCTCCCTCACCTGGGACTGGGAAGGGGAATCGATCACCCTCGGGCTCTGGGGCCCGGGAGATGTGATCAGCAGTGAAGATCCCCCCCTTCAGCCCCTGGAACTCCACTGCCTCACCACCGTGGTGGTCGACCACCTGGAACCCTCGGCCGAGGAAATCGAGCAACATCTGCGGCGCGAACGGCAGATGCTCGCCGAGCTGGCCGTGATCCAGAGAGTCCGCTCGGCGGATGCCAGATTGCTCAACCTGCTGCTGTGGATCGGCCGATCTTTCGGCCAGGTGAACAGCCACGGCTGCAGGCTCTCCCTGAGCGAGCTCAACCTCACCCACCGGGGCCTGGCGGATCTCTGCGGCCTCACCCGAGTAACGGTGACCAAGATCCTCAGCCGCTTCCGGGCCGATGGACAGTTGCTGGCGATTGGCGAGGACGACCTCCTGATTCCGCCCCTGCCATGAGCCTGCTCCTCCCTCCCTGGAGCCTGCACTGGAACAGTGACGGCGAGCTCAGCCCCATGGATCGGGCCGATCTGGCCCACCTCTTCCTGGCCCTCCATCGCCCAGGGACGGGCTCACCCACCCGCGGGGCCTTCCCTACGGGAACGCTCCAACAGAGAGCCGCCCGAGCCACCGCCGAAGATCTACTATTTCCCAATCGTTAAACCGTATCTTCGGCCTCTTCCCGCAACCTATGCCCCACCCCCAGCCTTCCGCCGCGGCTGCCGCCCGCCGGGTCAGCCCCCTGGTCTGGCCGCAGTGGCTGCGGCTGAGCTGGTCGTGGCGCATCACCTGGATCTATTTGATCCTGGTGCTCTTCCTGCCCCTGGGGGCCATGGCCCTCAAGGCCCTAGCGGTGGGGCCCGTGGAATTTTTCAACCTGGCCACCACGCCGGAAGCCCTGGCCACTTACAGGATCACCTTCGGGCTGTCGCTGGTGGCCGCCCTCCTGAATGGGGTCTTCGGAGTGGTGATCGCCTGGGCCCTGGTGCGTTGCCGCTTCCCAGGCCAGCGCCTCCTGGATGCCCTGATCGATCTCCCCTTCGCCCTCCCCACTGCCGTGGCGGGCCTGGCCCTTGCCGGGCTCTACAGCACCAACGGCTGGCTCGGTGCCCCCCTGCAAGCCCTTTTCGGTTTGAAGGTGTCGTTCACCTGGCTGGGGGTTGCCATTGCCATGGTGTTCATCTCCCTTCCCTTTGTGGTGCGCAGCGTGGAACCCGTGCTGCGGGCCATGGAACAGGACCAGGAGGAGGCCGCCTGGTGCCTGGGGGCCTCCCCCAGGCAGACCCTGCTGAGGGTGGTGCTACCCCAGCTGATGCCCGCCATCCTCTCCGGCGTGGCCCAGGGCTACAGCCGGGCCGTGGGGGAATACGGCTCGGTGGTGATGATCTCCTCGAACGTGCCCTTCAAAGACCTGATCACGCCCACCTTGATCATCCAGAAGCTGGAGGAATACGACTTCGCCTCCGCCACCGTGATCGGCATGGTGATGCT
>JBBASA010000014.1:0-31982 GCA_040399515.1 Cyanobium sp.
GGTTTCGAACCAGCGACATCCTGCTTGTAAGGCAGGCGCTCTACCGCTGAGCTAAGCGGGCGGTGAATGCATTCTGCCTGGCCGCTGGGCACCACGGTCGCCGCCCTCGGCCCCAGCCCCTACCGTGCGGGCCATGGCAATGGGCCGGGCCCACGATCGCGCCACCACCCTGTTGGCCCTGCCCTTCGGGTTGCTCTGGGGGCCGGGCCTGGGGCTGGTAGGGGTGGTGCTGGCCAGCGGCCTGTTTCTGCTGGGCGGGCTGTGGCTCTCGCCCGATCTCGACACCCTCTCCCGGGCCACGGCCCGCTGGGGGCCCCTGCACCGGCTCTGGTGGCCCTACCGGCGCCTGCTGCGGCACCGCTCCCTGCTCAGCCACAGCCCCCTGCTCGGCACCGCCGGCCGCCTGGCCTACCTGCTCATGGCCCTGGCCCTGCTGCGGCTGCTGCTGGACATGGGGCCGTGGGAGTCCGTTCCCCTGGCGCACCCCCAGACCTGGCCCGCCTTCGGGCTCCAGCTCTGGCACCAGCACCAGCCTCTGGTGATCTGCGGCCTGGTGGCCCTGGAGGCCAGCAGCTGGCTGCACCTGCTGCAGGACGGCGATCCCCTGCCCAGGCTCCCCCGGGTGCTGCGGCGCAGGCGACGGCGACGACAGGGCGGCTGGTTCTCCAGCTGACGGCAGAAGATGGATCCAGCTCCATCCCATGCCCTTGCCACCCGCCCCAGCTCCTGGTCCCCATCTGGCGCCCCTGCCGCCGGACGACCCGCGCCTGACGGCCCTCGGCGCCCTGGTGGCCGTGGTGGATCGGCTGCGGGATCCCGCCGGTGGCTGCCCCTGGGATCTGGAGCAAACCCACACCTCCCTGATCCCCTACGTGCTGGAGGAAGCCCACGAGGTGGCCGATGCCATCCGCCACGGCGACGACCGCCACCTGGAGGAGGAGCTGGGCGACCTGCTGCTGCAGGTGCTGCTCCATGCCCGCATCGCCGATGAGGAGGGGCGCTTTGATCTGGCGGGCGTAGCCGGGGGCATCGCCGCCAAGCTGATGCGGCGCCATCCCCATGTGTTCGGCGAGGAGGAAGGCGCCAACCGGGGGGAGAACGGCGACAGCGCCGCGGTGAAACAGAGCTGGGAGGCCATCAAGGCCCAGGAGCGGGCGGAGAGCGCGGCGAAGACGGAGGGTCAGGTGGAGCCCAGCGTCAGCCCCCTCAGCGATCGACTGGCCCAGAAGGTTCGGGGCCAGTCGGCCCTGGCTGGGGCCATGACCATCTCCCGCAAGGCCGCCGCCGCGGGTTTCGAGTGGGACACCATGGCGGGCGTGTGGGGGAAGGTGCACGAGGAGCTCGATGAACTCAAGGAAGCGGTGGCCACCGGCGATCGGGCCCATGCCCAGGAGGAGCTGGGAGATGTGCTCTTCACCCTGGTGAACGTGGCCCGCTGGTGCGGCATCGAGCCGGAGGAGGGGCTGGCGGGCACCAACCGGCGCTTTCTGGATCGCTTCTCCCGGGTGGAGGCGGCCCTGGGGGGAAACCTGCAGGGGCGGAGCATCGGCGAGCTGGAGGGCCACTGGCGCACCGCCAAAGCCCAGATCCGGGCGGAGGCTGATCGGGGCGGTCCGCCCCGAAGCTGACCCCCGTCACTCCCCCAGCCGCTCCCGCCGCTGACTCTTGATCGAGGCCCGCCGCCGCTTGGTCTCCAGGCGCCGCTCCACCGCGCCCCGACCCGGCCGGGTGGGCCGGCGCGGCGGCGGAGGGGGCCGCAGGGCCTCCTCCAGCAGGGCCTGCAGGCGGCGGCGAGCGGCCTGGCGGTTGCGCCACTGGCTGCGGTGTTCACTCGCCACCACCACCAGCTCCCCCGCCACCAGGCGGGGCCCCAACCGCCCTAGGGCCCGCTCCTTGAGCAGGGGCGGCAGGGCCTGGGTGGCCGCCAGATCAAACACCAGCTCCACCCGGCTATCGGTGGTGTTCACCGCCTGGCCGCCGGGCCCACCGGAGCGGGAAAAGCGCCAGCGCAGCTCCTCCGCGGGGATCAGGAGAACGGCCCCACGGCCGTCATGGAGCTGGAGATCGTCGGCCATCGCCCCAGCCTGGCGCAGCCCTGCTAGCAAAGGGAACCTGGCTCCTCCCCCCCAGCCATGCCATCCCGCCCCGGCCTTTCCCTGCTCCTCTCCACGCTGGTGCTGTGTCCCCTGCTGGCGAGTCCGGCCCACGCCGATGCGGTAAGCGACTGGAACGACTGGGCTCTGAAGGCCACCAAGGGCTTCAACGGCCAGGGCGGCACGGGGCAGACCCTCAACTCCAACCTCGCCACCCGCCTCCTGGCGATCCAGGGGCAGGCCGTGTTCGATGCCATCAATGCGATCGAAAGTTTCAGCCCGAGGAGCTACCACTACCGCGGACGGCATCGGGGTTCCGCTGCGGCCGCCGCCATCCAGGCCGCCCATGACGTGCTGCTGGCCCAGCTGCCCGATCCGGAGGCCCCAGGCTCGGGGGCCGATCCCGCCTGGCGCCACACCCGGAGCTGGCTGATCCGCCAGCGCGAAAACGACCTACGGCGGGCGAACATCCGAACGGATGACCCTGGCCTGGCTGCCGGCCGGGCGGCCGCCGCCGCGGCCAACCAGGCCCGGCGAGGCGATGGGGCCGCCCCCACCACCAGCTTTGGAGCGGAGCTGGCGCCGGAGAGCAACCCGGGGGTGGGGCGCTGGCGCCAAACCAACTCCGGGGCCCAGGGGGTGAACCCCGCCACGGGAGCCCCCACCGGGTTTGATGCCAGCGGCCGGGGGATCCTGGGCAAACCCGGCATCGACGCCAACTGGCCAACGGTGAGACCCTTCAGCCTGGGGCCGGAAGATGGCACCAGGCTGCTGCGGGCGGTTCCCGCTCCCCTCCGGGTGGGCAGTCCGGAATACCGGGCCGAGCTGGCCTATGTGAAGGGCGTGGGATCCGACACCTCCACGCTCCGCACCCCCGACCAGACCGCCCAGGCCCTCTTCTACAAGCAGGATGTGGAGGTGTTTGTGCTGGAGGCGGCCCAACGGGCCTCCCGGGCCCGGAACCTGGACCTGGTGCAGAACGCCCGCCTGTTTGCCGCCCTCCACAACACCCTGGCGGACAGCCGCATCCTCGCCTTCGCCTCCAAATACCAGCAGCTCTTCTGGCGACCGATCACCGCCCTGAATGCGGACGCCGACGGCCGCGTCGCCAACGCCTATCGCGCCTGGCGGCCCCTGGCGGCGACCCCCAGCCACCCCTCCAACACCTCCGGCCACAGCGCCAGCGGAGCCGCCGGCTTCGAGATGCTCCGGGCCTTCTTTGGAGACCAGATCGTGCCCGATGGATCCACCGTCACCTTGGGCAACCTCCCCTGGATGACGGGCACCAACAGCGGCACCGGAACGGTGGCGAGCCGGGCGGTGCGCACCTTCTCCCAGGCCCAGCTGGAAAACGGCGCCAGCCGTGTGTCCCTTGGGGTGCACTTCGGCCACGACAACCTCCAGGGCCAGCTGCTGGGTCTGGGCGTCAGCGAAACAATCCTCCGCAGCCAGAAGGATCCAGCCACGGCGGGCCTACAGGTGACCACCCAGTTCCCGGCCTCCCCCAGCCAGATCCGTCGCACCCTGCTGGCCCAGCCGGCCCTCTACGGCCTTTACGGGCTGGCGGATGGCGGCTCCTGAGGCGCCCCCCCGGCGATGCGCAAATCTGGAGAGAGCAACCGCAGGGCTGATGGCTGAGAGCACCCAGGAACCACCCCACCCCACCGGCTGGATCGATGAGATCCACCAGGGGGTGCGCTACGGCCTCGCCGGCCGGGTGATCGCCGAAGGGCAGAGCCCCTTTCAGCGGGTGACGATCATCGAGAGCGATCGCTACGGCAAGGGCCTCCTGCTCGATGGCTGCTGGATGACCGCCGAACGGCAGGAGCGGCACTACCACGAGTCGCTGGTGCATCCGGCCCTCTGCGGCGCGGAGGGCATCGAACGGGTGCTGGTGATCGGCGGCGGCGATGGCGGCACCGCCCGGGAATGCCTGCGCCACCCGGAGGTGCGCCATCTCGACCTGGTGGAGATCGACCCCCTGGTGGTGGAGTGGAGCCAGCAGCACCTGCCCTCCATTGGGGGAGGCTGCTGGAGCGATCCGCGCTTCCACCTCACCGTGGGGGATGGCATCGCCTGGGTGCAGCAGGCGCCAGACGCCAGCTACGACGTGGTGATCGTCGATGGCTCCGATCCGGCTGGCCCGGCCGAGGGGCTGTTCAACCGGGCCTTCTTCGAACAATGCCGCCGCCTGCTGCGGCCCGGGGGCGTGTTCGCCACCCAGAGCGAATCGCCGGAGGCCTTCCGCGAGGTGCACCTCGCCATGGTGAAGCTGCTGCGGGAGGTGTTCGGCCATGCCGATCCGCTCTACGGCTGGGTGCCGATGTACCCCAGCGGCTGGTGGAGCTGGACCTTCGCCGCCCCCGATGGCCCCCGCTACCGCACGCCCCGACCGGAGCGGGCCGCCGCCGTGGCCGAGGGGTGCCACATCTGGAGCCCCCGCTGGCAGGCCGGGGCCTTCGAGGCCGTCCCCGCCGCCATTGAACGGGATCTCCAGTCCTGACAACACGCCCAAGCCGATCCCTCCGACCCTGGCCATGGCCCTTCCCGATCCCACCCTCTTCGACACCGACGGCGCCCTCTACCTGGGCAGCCGGCGCGATCCGGCGGGTTGCCGGGTGGGCCTCTTCGGCGTGCCCTATGACGGCACCACCTCCTTCCGGCCGGGCACCCGCTTCGGCCCTGGGGCCATCCGGGAGGTGAGCAGCGGCCTGGAAACCTACTGCCCCCAGTTAGGCCGCGATCTGGAGGAGCTGGCCTTCGCCGATCTGGGGGCCGTGGCGATCCCGTTCGGCGACCCAGAACCCGTGGTGGCCGCCGTGGGGGAGGCCACCCGAGCCGTGCTGGAGCTGGGCCTGGCCCCCCTGATACTGGGCGGAGAGCACTCCATCAGCAGCGGTGCGGTAGCCGCCGTGGCCGCCCGCCATCCCGACCTGGTGCTGGTGCAGCTGGATGCCCACGCCGATCTGCGCGACACCTATCTGGGAAGTCGCCACAGCCATGCCTGTGCCATGCGCCGCTGCCTGGAGGTGCTGCCCAGCCGCACCCTGCTGCAGATCGCCATCCGCAGCGGCACCCGCCCGGAATTTGCCGAGCTGCGCCAGAGCGGCCGGCTGGTGGCCATCGAACGGATGGCCGAAGCCCTCCAGCCCCACCGGGGCCGGCCCATTTACCTCACTGTGGATCTCGACTGGTTCGACCCTGGCGTGTTGCCCGGCACCGGCACCCCGGAGCCCGGCGGCTTTCTGTGGAGCCATTTCGCGGTCCTGGTGGAGGAGCTGCGCCACCACCGGCTCGTGGCAGCCGATGTGGTGGAGCTGGCCCCCCAGCTGGATTCCTCAGGGGTGAGCGCCGTGCTCGCCGCCAAGGTGGTGCGCAGCCTTCTGCTCCTTCTGGGCGCTTAGTAGACGCAGGAGCCGCTGGAGCGCTGCTCCCTCAGGCGATTGTGCTGCTGACCGATCAGCAGCAGGGCCAGGGTGGGGTGGTGGTGCAGCAGGTTGAGGAAGGTCAGCCGCTCCAGCCGCAGCACCTCCACCGGGGTGCGAGCCAGGGCGTCACTGTGATGGGACGACTCCCGCCAAACAATGTCCTGGAAGCTGAACAACTCCCCTGGGCGGTAGCACGTTTTCTCTCCGTTCTCTCCAACGAGCTCCACGATTCCCCGTTTCACGGCATAGATGGCCGTAGCGGCTGAACCCCGTTTGAACACGCGGGAGCCGGTGGGGAGGGTGATGTGTTCGCACTCCAAGTGCGACGCGAGCAGATCGATGGGATTAAGGGTCGAACGGGTGGCTACCAACTAAGGGGACCTCCACTCAAAGGAATATTGATATTCATACACCCTTCTGGCCCGATTGGGGTGTGGGCCAGGCTGCAAACGAGTGTATAGGGGGAAAAGTTGTCATATGTCCAACCACGCTTTTGCCATCTCCTGCCAAGGGAGCACGAATCAGGGGGTGGGCAGATCCTGGGGCAGGCCGCTCAACGACAGCTGTTGGCTGGCGAGCAGGGTTCGGTCGTCCTGGGATTCCATCCCCGGAGGCCCCAGCACGGGGAGACGGGGCGGGCTGGCCGTCCAGTGGTGGCACCAGAGCTCCCCCACTAGATCAGGGTGGATCGACAACTGGCGCAGCTGGCACCAGCCCATCTCTGCCCCCTTGGGGGGAGCACAGTGGCGGCAGCTGCGGCAGTTGGGGCGCTTGCCCATCCAGAGAGGGAAGGTTTGGCCGCTCAACTTAGTCACGTTCGCTGCCATTCAGAAGTGAAGAGAGCCGAATCACAGGCTTTCTTCCGAGTTGGGAAGGACAGCCACTCCAGGCCAGCAACTCCATAGGATCCCGGCCATTGCGCAATCCCACCCCATGGCTGACGCCATCAACCTGCAGCACACCCCCCTTCATGCCGCGGCCATCCGCAGCGGGGGCCGGATGGTGCCCTTTGCGGGCTGGGAGATGGCTGTGCAATTCGCGGGCCTGGTGCAGGAGCACACGGCCGTGCGGCAGCACTGCGGCGTGTTCGACATCTCCCACATGGGGGTGCTCACCCTCACGGGAGAGGGGGTGAAGGAGGCCCTGCAGCATCTGGTGCCCAGCGACCTGCATCGCATCGGCCCCGGGGAAGCCTGTTACACCGTGTTGCTCAACGAGGCCGGTGGCATCCTCGACGACCTGATCATCTACGACCGTGGCAGCACCGAAGCGGTGGTGGTGATCAACGCGGCCTGCGCCGACAACGACACCGCCTGGCTCCGCCATAACTTGGAGCCCCGGGGCATCACCATCACCGACCGCAAGGGCGATGGCGTGCTGTTGGCCCTGCAGGGGCCGGAAGCCGCGGCCCGTCTGGAGGCCCTGGCGGGCGAGAGCCTGGCCGGCCTGCCCCGCTTCGGCCACCGGGAGCTCACCCTCCAGGGGGAGGGTCTGGCGGGAGCCCCCGTGTTCGTGGGGCGCACCGGCTACACCGGGGAGGATGGCTTCGAGCTGCTGTTGAGCCGGGATCAGGGCATAGCCCTCTGGAACCAACTTCTGGCCACCGGCGTGAGCCCCTGCGGACTGGGGGCCCGCGACACGCTCCGGCTGGAGGCGGCCATGCACCTCTATGGCAACGACATGGATGCGGCCACCACCCCCCTGGAAGCGTCGCTCGGCTGGCTGGTGCACCTGGAGATGCCCGCCCCCTTCATCGGCCGCGCCGCCCTGGAGGCGCAGACCGCCCAGGGGGTGGAGCGGCGCCTGGTTGGGCTGAAACTGGCGGGCCGAGCCATCGCCCGCCACGGTTATCCCGTGCTCCACGGGGGCGCCACGGTAGGGGAGGTGACGAGCGGCACCTGGTCGCCCACCCTCTCGGAGGCGATCGCCCTGGCCTACGTTCCCGCAGCCCTGGCCAAACCCGGCACCGAGCTGGCCGTGGAGATCCGTGGCCAGGCCCAGCCCGCCACCGTGGTGAAGCGCCCCTTCTACCGCAGGGGCTGATCCCCTCCCTCAGACCGATCGTTACGATCCAGCCCACATGGACCCACGACTTCCTCTCACCGACCTCCCCAGCGACCCTGGGGACACGATCCAGATCTTCGGCATCCGGAGCTACGGCTACACGGGCTACTTTCCGGAGGAACAGACCCTCGGCCAGTGGTTTGAGGTGGATCTGGTTCTATGGCTCGATCTCTGCCCCAGCGGCGCCAGCGACGATCTGCAGCAGACCCTGAACTACGCCGACGTGGTGGCACGGGTAACCCACCTGCTGGAGACCTCTCGGGTTCTCACGATTGAGCGCCTCAACACCCTGATCCTCGATGGCGTGCTCGCCTTCCCCCAGGTGCGACAGGCCCACTCCCGGCTCGTGAAGGTGGCGGCGCCGATTCCCGGCTTCGATGGCCGCATCGCCGTCGCCATGACCCGCTCCAGGCCCGGCAGCCCCTGAATCCAGCCATGGCAGTGCCCCAGACCCCACCCCAGCAAGCGGCCATCGCCCTCGGCAGCAACCTGGGCGACAGCCAGGCCACCCTGGAGGGCGCCCTGGCCGCTCTGGAGGAGGTGCCAGGGATCCGTGTGCTGGCCCGCTCCCGTTGGTATCGCTCCGCACCCGTGGGGCCCGCCCAGCCCGACTACCTGAACGGCTGTGCCCTGCTGGAGGTGGGCCTCTCACCCGAAGCCGTGCTGGAGCAGCTGCACGCCATTGAACACCGCTATGGCCGGGTGCGCCTGGAGCGCTGGGGGGCCCGCACCCTGGATCTGGATCTGATCCTCTACGGCGCCCTGCAGCACGAAAGCGCGAGCCTGCTGGTGCCCCATCCCCGCTTCCGGGAGCGGGCCTTCGTGCTGCTCCCCCTGGCGGAGATCGCCCCGCTCTGGATCGACCCGCTCACAGGAAAAACCGTGGCCGACCTGGCCAGCACCGTGGCGGATCGCGACACCGTGCACCCCCTGGAGACGGCCCCATGACCGCCAGCTGGCTGGTGGTGAGTGATGTGGATCACACCCTGCTGGAGGAGCCGGAGCAGACGGCCGAGCTGGGCCACTGCTTGCGTTGGATCCACCAGAGGGGCATCCCCGCCCTGCTGGCCTCCAGCAAAACCTTCGCCGAAATGGTGGATCTGCAAAACCGGGCCTCCCTCCCCCCCCAGCCCTTCCTGTTTGAAAACGGCTGCGGCCTCGGCTGGCCCTTGCAGGCCTGGCCTTCCCCCCTGCCCCCTGCCCTGGTGCAGGAGGGCTACGGCGCCCTGGTGCGGGGGGAGCCCCCGGCGGCCCTGGGTGCCTTGCTGCGGCGCCTGCGCCAGGAGGCAGGCCTGCGCTTCACCCTCCTGGAGGAGCTCTCCCTGGCGGCGATCATGGAGCTCACCGGACTGGAGGAGCGGCTGGCGGCCCTGGCCCTGGCCCGTCTGGCCTCCGTGCCCCTCCTCTGGCAAGACAGCCCGGAGCGGCTCGCCTGGTTGCAGGAGCAGCTGGAGGGGCGGGGGCTGCGGGCTGTTCAGGGGGGGAAACTCCTCCATGTGGGCCCACCGTTTGACAAGGGGGAGGCGCTCCACCAGCTGGAGCCCTGGCCCGCCCTCCAGCCCTGGCCCGCCCGGCGCTTGGCCTGTGGCGATAGTGAGAACGACCGCAGCCTGCTGGAGGGGGCCGACATCGCCCTGGTGTTCCATCCCCCGGATCGACCGCCCCTGCGGCTCCAGCCGGCGCCCGCTGGTCGCCAGAGGGTGGAGCGGGCCGTGGTGGCCGGAGGCCCCAGGGCCTGGTTGGAGGCCGTGGAAACAGCCCTGGAGCAGCCAGGCCCATGAGCGACTTCTTCCAGAACGGCATCATCACCACCCTCCACGATCTGGGCAGCCGCAGCCGGGAGGATCTGGAGGAGGAGGTGGCCCGGCAGGCCCGCAGCTCCCCCGTGGCCCTCGTGCTGCCCTGCCTCGCCAGCGAGCTGGAGGGGCCGGCCCTGGCCCCCTTGGTGCACCACCTCGCCACCATGCCCTGGCTGGGCAGCATCGTGGTGGGCCTCGACCAGGCCGATGGGGAGGCCTACCAACGGGCCCAACGCCTTTTTGCCACCCTGCCCCAGCCCCACCAGGTGATCTGGAATGACGGCCCCCGGGTGACGGCCCTGGTGCAGGAGTGGCACCAGGCCGGCCTGGCGCCGAGGGATCGGGGCAAAGGGCACAACATCTGGCTGGCCCTCGGCCTGGTGCAGGCCCTGGGCGAGGCGAAGGTGGTGGCCCTCCACGATTGCGACGTGGTGAGTTTCGAACCGCGCATGCTGGCCCGGTTGGTGTTTCCGGTGGTGCATGAGGAGAGCGGCTATGTGTTCGCGAAGGGCTTCTATCCCCGCATCAGCCGGGAGGTGATGTACGGGCGGGTGACCCGGCTGTTCGTCACCCCCCTGATCCGGGCTCTGCGCCGCTGTGTGCCCCCCTCCCGCTACCTGGAGTTTCTGGACAGCTTCCGCTACCCCCTGGCGGGAGAATGCGCCATGCGGATGAGCGCGGCCCGTCGCCTCCATCTGCCTTCCGACTGGGGCATGGAGATCGGCGTGCTCACGGAGGTGTTCCGCGACCACTCCACCCGCCAGCTCTGCCAGGTGGACATCGCCGCGGGGTACGACCACAAACACCAGGTGTTCAATCTCCACCAGAGCCAGCCGGATCGGGGCCTGGCCCGCATGAGCCGGGATATCACCCTCAGCCTGTTCCGGGGTCTGGCCAGCCAGGGGCAAGTAGTGGACCTGGGGTTGGTTCGCACCGTGGTGACGGCCTACCAACGGATCGTGCTCGACCTGATGGACTCCTATGCCCATGATGCCGCCATCAACGGCCTGCAGATCAACAGAGGGCAGGAGCAGCAGGCCGTGGACTTTTTCGCCACCAACCTCTTCGAGGCAGGGCGCCGCTTCGTGGAGGAGGATCGTCAGATTCCCCTCACCCCCACCTGGGATGAGGTGAGCCGCGTCCGACCGGATGCCCTCCCCCGCCTGGTGGAGGCCGTAGGGGCTGATGCCGCCGACAGGGCCAGCCCTGGGCTGCGGTCGCCCCGTTGACCACCTTTGCCAACTCCCCCGCCATGGCCCCTCCCAGCACCCCATCCCTGCTCGGGGTGATCAACCTCTCGCCCGAATCGATGGTGCGGGATTCCGTGGTGGCCGGGGAAGGGGAGATGCTGGAACGGGCCGCCTGGCTGACGGCCCATGGCTGCAGCTGCCTGGATCTGGGAGCCCGCTCGATCACCCCCACCGCCCCCATGATCGACGACGCGGAGGAGCAGCGCCGGCTCCTGCCTCCCCTGCGCCGTTTGCGCCAGGAGGGCTACCGGGTGTCCGTGGACACCTGGAGCTCGCACACCGTGCAGGTGGCCCTCGCGGAGGGGGCCACCACCATCAACTACACCGGCGCCGAGATCAGCACGGAGGCTCTGGCGGCCGTCGCGGCGGCCGGGGCGTCCCTGATCCTCACCTACATGCCCTATGGCGATGCCTACCGCATGCGGGAGGCCGCTCCCGTGCCCTACCGGTTGCAAGGCCTGCTCGACCACCTAGCCCCCCGGGTGGAGCAGGCCCGGGCGGCAGGGGTGCGGGAGGTGATCATCGATCCCAACCTTGGCATCATTCACCCCGCCACCGACGACTTCGGCAAGATCCAGCTGCAAAACAGCGTGCTCTGGAACCTGGATCGGCTACGGGTGCTGGGCTGTCCGATCCTGCTCTACGCCGCCCGCAAGCCGGAGCGGCTGGCCCGCATCCTGTTTGCCTCCAACGTGCTCTTCGCCGGCGCCGACATCATCCGCACCCACCATCCCGACATCCTGGAGGCCCTGATGGCGGCAGAAACCATCGAGGGACCATGAGCCAGCTTCCCCTGGAAGGAAAGGTGGCCCTGGTCACCGGTGCGGCCAAACGCACGGGCCGCACCATCGCCCTGGCCCTCGCCGACGCCGGGGCCGACCTGGTGATCCACTACAACGCCAGTGCCGACGCAGCAGAGGAGGTGGTGGGGGAGGTGGAGCGCAGGGGGCGCCGGGCCATGGCACTGTCGGCGGATCTGAGCGATGCCGCCGCCACCGAAACCGCCTTTCAGCAGGCTGCCCACACCCTGGGGGGTCTGCACATCCTGGTGAACAATGCCTGCGGCATCCTCTGGAAGCGCCTGGACGCCACCACCGCAGCGGAATGGCACTGGGCCGTGGAGCAGACCCTTCACATCACCTTCCACGCCTGCCAGGCTGCCCTCCCCACCATGCGCCAGCAGGGATTCGGGCGCATCGTGAACCTGATCGATGTGGATGCGGATTCCCTTCGGGCCGTGCCTGGCCTGACGCCCTACAAGATCGGCAAGACCGGCGTGCTCATGCTCACCCGCACCCTGGCCGTCACCGAAGCCCCCCATGGCATCACGGTCAATGGCGTCTCCCCCGGCACCCTGGACAACTCCGAGCGCAAACCGCCCCTCGATCGCATCCCCGCCGGCCGCTTTGGCACCGCCGAGGAGGTGGCCCGGGCGGTGCTGTTTCTGGCCGACCCGGCCAGCGGCTACATCACCGGCACCAACATCAAGGTGAGCGGCGGTTATCTGATCTGAGCGGTGATGGGGGCCGCCGGCCAACGCACACCCCACGCCCTCAGTGCCCCAGCCCGCTGCTCTGCTATGGCGTAGGCATCCCTGCGATGGGAGGAGCTGGGCTCCAGCAGGGCCGAAGCGGTCAGCTGGGGCGACCACTTGCGATAGAGCAGACCCGTCTCGCCAAGATGCCAACCCTCCGCCACGGCGTTGAGAGCCAGCAGCAGGCCGGTGTCTTCCGAGGCGGGCAGGGCCATCCATCCCCCAAGCGCCCGCAACAGGTCGGTGCGCACGCAGAGGCTGGCGGGATGGACAGGCGGCTTTCGGCCGTGCTGGCGCCACCAGCTGGCCACCGAGCCAATGGGTATGGCTCCCTCTGGCTGTTGCCACTCCGGGGCGGTCCAAGTCCCATTGGGCAAGAGATCGAGGGCGGCACTGGTGACCCAGCCCACCCCCGGATGGTTCTGAAACAGCGCCACCTCCCGGCCCAGTTGCCCCGGGGTCAGGAGATCATCCGCATCGAGCACTTTGACGAACTGCCCGCGAGCCCGTGCCAGGGCCAGGGTACGGGCCAGGGCTGGACCAAAGGACACCGGGTTGGTGTGCTGGTGAATCCTGCCGTCGTCAGGAAGGGGCTCCTTGAGGGGTTCTGGGCCATCCCGCTGCACCAACCACTCCCATGGGTGCTCCAGCCCGAATTCCTGCTGCTGCAAGCTGTGCCAGGTTTCGGTCAACCAGGTCGAATGGGCCGGCAACACTGGTGTGATGACCGAGACGAGCGGGCAGTCCCTCATGCCCTCACGCCACTGGGCAGGTCCCGCTCCATGGCCTGGAGCACCAGGGTGCGGGTGAAGGTGTTGAGGGGATAGGTGAGGGCCTGCTCCGGCGGCAGCCAGGCCCACTCCGCGATCTCGTGGTTGGGGGTGATGGCGGTCTGCTGGCTGCGGGCGAAGTAATTCATCAAGAGGAAGTGGGCAGGGCAGTGAAACTGGGGGTCGTCTACGGCCTCCTGGTGCAGGGCGAAGGCCACGCCGCTGAGTTCCAAGCCCACCTCCTCCAGGAATTCCCGCCGCAGGGCCTCTTCCAGGGTTTCACCCCACTCCACCTTGCCCCCCGGGACTCCCCAGAAGCCACGCCATTTGGTGGTGCGCACAATCAACACCTGGCCGGAGGGATTGCTGACCAAGGCACCCACCGTGACGAGGGGGAAAGTCCGGGTCATGCGTCTATCCGATCCGCCACAACTTAGAGCAGGCACCCCAGGTTCCAGGGAAGCGCCATGGGAAACTCAGCGGTTTGCTCCCCCCAACACCCCCATGGGCAGCCCCGGGTTCCTTGAGCACAGCGCAACGGTGGGCGAAACCCTGGATCGCCAATGGTGCGGGGACTTGCGCCAGGAGGATGGGGGGCGCAGTGTCACCCTCCACGGCTGGGTCGACCGCCGCCGCGACCACGGTGGTGTGATCTTCATCGATCTGCGCGACCGCAGCGGAACCGTGCAGATCACGGTGGATCCCAACGTGGTGAGCGATGACGCCGGCCTCCAGGCCGCCGCGGCCTCCACCTTCGCCACCGCCAGCCACCTCCGCAATGAAACCGTGCTGCAGATCAGCGGCGCGGTGCGCGACCGACCGGCGGAATCGGTGAACCCCCGGCTGGCCACAGGCGCCGTGGAGGTGCTGGCGGCCACCATCACCGTGCTCAACCCCCTGCGGGCCAACCTGCCCTTCCCAGTGTCGGTGCACGACGAGGAGCCGGTGCGGGAGGAGCTGCGCCTCAAGCACCGCTATCTGGATCTGCGCCGGGAGCGCATGGCCCGCAACCTGCGCCTGCGGCACACCACTGTGCGGGCCATTCGCGGCTTTCTCGAGAGCGAGGGATTTATTGAAGTGGAAACCCCTGTGCTCACTCGCTCCACCCCCGAAGGCGCCCGCGACTACCTGGTGCCGAGCCGGGTGTGCGGCGGGGAGTGGTTTGCCCTGCCCCAGTCGCCCCAGCTGTTCAAGCAGCTGCTGATGGTGGGCGGCCTGGAGCGCTACTACCAGGTGGCCCGCTGCTTCCGCGACGAAGACCTGCGGGCCGATCGCCAGCCGGAATTCACCCAGCTGGACATGGAGATGAGCTTCCTGAACCAGGAGCAGATCCTCGCCCTCAACGAACAGCTGATCGCCACGATCTGGAAGACCGTGAAGGGGATCGACCTGCCCCGCCCCTTTCCCCGCCTCACCTGGGCGGAGGCCATGGAGCGCTACGGCACCGATCGGCCCGACACCCGCTATGGCCTCGAGCTGGTGAACGTCAGCGATCTCGTGGCCGACATGGGCTTCAAGGTGTTCAGCGGGGCGGTGGCCGCGGGCGGGGCGGTGAAGGTGCTGCCTGTGCCGGGGGGCAACGACGCCATCAGCAACGTGCGCATCAAGCCCGGGGGAGATGTGTTCAGCGAAGCCCAGGCCGCTGGCGCCGGGGGGTTGGCCTTCATCCGGGTGCGGGAGGGGGGCGAAATCGACTCCATCGGTGCCATCAAGGACAACCTCACGGACGAGAAGAAAGCGGAGCTGCTGGCGCGCACAGGCGCCCAGCCGGGCACCCTGCTGCTCTTCGGCGCCGGCGACACCGCCACGGTGAACAAGGCCCTGGATCGGGTGCGCCAGTTTCTGGCCCGGGAGCTGGGCCTGGTGCCCCCCGACCGGGACAACGCCATTTGGAACTTCCTCTGGGTGGTGGACTTCCCGATGTTCGAGTTCAACGCCGACGAAAACCGTCTCGAAGCCCTGCACCATCCCTTCTGCGCCCCCAATGGCGAGGATCTGGGGAGCGATCCGGCCGCCTGGGGGGCGCGGCTGCCCAAGGCCCGGGCCCAGGCCTACGACCTGGTGCTCAATGGGCTGGAGCTGGGGGGCGGCTCCCTGCGCATCCACGATTCAGCCCTCCAGCGCCAGGTGCTCCAGACCATCGGCCTACCCCTGGAGGAGGCGGAGGCCCAGTTCGGTTTCCTGATGGAAGCCCTCGATCTGGGCGCCCCGCCCCACGGGGGAATCGCCTTCGGCCTCGATCGCATGGTGATGTTGCTGGCGGGGGAGGAGTCGATCCGCGACACCATCGCCTTCCCCAAAACCCAGCAGGCCCGGTGCCTGCTCACCCGGGCACCGGCCGGCGTGGCCCCCGGCCAGCTGAAGGAACTCCATGTGGCTAGCACCTGGGTGGAGGAAGACAGCTGAGGAAATCCACACGGCTCGGGGGGTCAGCAATCCCAAAGCAAATCGCCTGAATCCCACAGCAAGGACGTTCTGTGGCCATGGTGGGTGGGCTGTTGCCTGAGCCTGCCTTTGCCCAGAACCCCTCCCACGGATCTTGTACGTCAATACCTGAGGGAGATCGGCCGGGTGGCGATGCTCTCGGAGGAGGAGGAGCTGACGCTCGCCCGCCTGGTGCAACGGCGGGAGCGGATCCTGGAGCAGCATCCGGAGGTGGAAAAACCCGGAGCCGATCTGGTCTCCCTGGCCCGCGCCAGCGGCTGCAGCGAGGCGGCCCTGCGCCAGACCCTGCACCAAGGGCGGCGGGCCAAGGAACGGATGATCCAGGCCAACCTGCGGCTCGTGGTGGCCGTAGCCAAGAAATACCAGCAGCCGGGCCTGGAGCTGCTCGATCTGGTGCAGGAGGGCACCCTGGGATTGGAGCGGGGGGTGGAGCGCTTTGATCCCACCCGCGGGTTTCGCTTCTCCACGTTCGCCTACTGGTGGATTCGCCAGGGCATCACCCGGGGCATCGCGAGCCAGGGCCGCATGATCCGGATTCCGTCCCATGTGACGGAAAAACTGTCCCGCATCCGCAAGGCCCAGCGGGAGCTGGCCCAGCACCTGGGGCGCACGGCCACCCTGTCCGAACTTGCCGCTGCCGTGGATCTGAGCGAAGCGGTGCTCCGCCAAACCCTGGAGCAGCAGAGCCATACCGTGTCGCTCGAGCGACGCATGGGGAGCGATCTCGATACGGAACTGGGGGATCTGCTGGAAGACATGCACCACTCACCGGAGCGCAGCCTGATGCGCCAGCACCTTCATGAAGCCATGGAAAACCTGCTGGGAGAGCTGACGGAGCGGGAAGCCCAGGTGCTCCGGGAACGGTTTGGCCTGAACGATGACCAGCCCCGCACCCTCACCGAGATCGGCACCCACCTGCACATCTCCCGGGAGCGGGTGCGCCAGATCGAAGCCCAGGCCCTGGTGAAACTGCGGCAGCCCTGCCAGCACCAGCGCATGCGGGAGTTTCTCGGCAGCCTCGACTGAGCCCGGTTGGCAGCCCACCCTCGGGTCCCAGTAGATTGAACTGTCAGCCCCGGTTGCCATGACCCCCCCTGCCCGCAGCCTGTGCACGAAGTTCGTCTTCGTGACGGGCGGGGTGGTCTCAAGCATCGGCAAGGGGATCGTGGCCGCCAGCCTGGGGCGCCTGCTCAAGAGCCGGGGCTACAACGTTTCGATCCTGAAGCTCGATCCCTATCTCAACGTGGATCCGGGCACCATGAGTCCCTACCAGCATGGGGAGGTGTTCGTCACCCAGGACGGCGCTGAGACCGACCTGGACCTGGGGCACTACGAGCGCTTCACCGACACGGCCATGTCGCGCCTCAACAGCGTCACCACCGGGTCGATCTATCAGGCGGTGATCAACAAGGAGCGCCGGGGAGATTACGAGGGAGGCACCGTGCAGGTGATCCCCCACATCACCGGGGAGATCCGGGAACGCATCCATCGGGTGGCCGCCAACAGCGGCGCCGATGTGGTGATCACAGAGATCGGCGGCACCGTGGGCGACATCGAGTCGCTGCCCTTCCTGGAGGCCATCCGGGAGTTCCGGCTGGATGTGGGCCGCCATGACGTGGCCTATGTGCACGTCACCCTGCTGCCCTACATCGGCACCTCGGGAGAGCTCAAAACCAAGCCCACCCAACACTCGGTGAAGGAACTGCGCTCCATCGGCATCCAGCCCGATGTGCTCGTGTGCCGCAGCGACCGGCCCTTCAGCGACGACCTCAAGGCCAAGATCGGCGGCTTCTGCGGCGTGCCCACCCGGGCCGTGATCCCCGCCCTCGATGCCGACAGCATCTATGCCGTGCCCCTGGCCCTGGAGCAGGAGGGCCTCTGCCGCCAGGTGCTGGATGTGCTCGGCATGCCCCACCACGACAGCGACATGGCTCGCTGGGAAGAACTGGTTCGCAAGTTGCGCCACCCTGGCCCGAAGGTAAAGGTGGCCTTGGTGGGCAAGTATGTGCAGCTCAACGACGCCTACCTCTCAGTGCTGGAGGCCCTGCGCCATGCCTGCCTGGAGCAGGATGCCTCCCTGGATCTCCATTGGATCTGCGCGGAACAGATCGAAGGGCAGGGTGCCGCGGCGCTGCTGGAGGGCATGGATGCGGTGGTGGTGCCGGGTGGGTTCGGTCACCGGGGCGTGGATGGGAAGGTGGCCGCCATCCGGTGGGCGAGAGAGCAGCGGGTGCCGTTCCTGGGCCTTTGCCTGGGGATGCAATGCGCCGTGATCGAGTGGGCCCGAAACCAGGCGGGCCTGGCCGGCGCCACCAGCGCCGAGCTCGATCCCGACTCCCCCCACCCCGTGATTGCCCTGCTGCCCGAACAACAGGACGTGGTGGATCTGGGGGGCACCATGCGCTTGGGGGTGTACCCCTGCCGCCTGGCTCCAGGCACCCTGGCCCAGAAGCTCTATGCCGAGGAGGTGGTTTACGAACGCCACCGCCATCGCTACGAATTCAACAACGCCTACCGGAACCTGTTCGTGGAATCGGGCTATGCCATCGGCGGCACCTCCCCGGATGGCCGACTGGTGGAGCTGATCGAGCTTCCCCACCATCCCTTCTTCGCCGCCTGCCAATTTCACCCGGAGTTTCTCTCCCGGCCCGGCAAACCCCACCCCCTCTTCCGGGGCCTAATCGAGGCGGCGCAAAAGCAATTGGCAGAGACACTGACAACCCATGCCGCCAACCCGGAGTCGCCTGGCGTCGTAGTCGCCATCTGAGCTTGATCACAACCCGAACTGATTGCGAGCTATTTCCCGTAAGTTATGCGCGTTTTTCAAACGCCTGCTGTGGATGTGTGTGGATTCAGGAAGCTGGCAAACAAGCAAGCAGCTCGGGCCCTGGGCTTTCTTTTGCTAAGCACCGGGCTGACCACCAGCGTGCCTGCCCAGAGCCAGACCTGGGAGAAGGCACCGCCATTGCCCACGGACATGCGCAATCTGCTCTCCACCATCAACAAAAACTCCAATCTTTATCTCATCTATGAGCAATATCGCGAAAACCGCGACGGGCTGCAGAAGGGAGCCGAGCGGATCAGCCTGGCGGAAGCCCTCGCCAGGGGCCTGGCCACCAGCCCTGAATTGGCAGCCACGGTTGCTGACATCCAAGCCTCCGAGTGGAATGGGGTGGCCATCCAGCGCGAATGGGTTCCCAGCCTGAGCTTCAAAACCTCAAACCCCGGCGTGCTGGGCTACAGCACGAGCACCAGCAGCCTGAAAACCAAGACACCGGGCAGCGAAGAAACGGAAGTGCTGAAATTTGAAAATGGATTCAGATCCAATCCCTATGCGGATTTGTCCTGGTCGTTCTTTGATCCCAGTCGCAACAGCAGGCAGTCCGCCCAAGGGTCACGGATCCAGGCGCTGCGCAATCGTTTGACCTTCACTACACGGGAATTGATTCTTGCCATTCAAACGGCCTACACAACCCTGCAGGAGGATCTGGAACGGGAGAAAGATCTGATCGACCTGTTCAATCAATCCATCGCCATTTATATCGGCGCCTATAAGAGTCAACGTCCGGCTGGCGAAATCAGCCGGCTGGAAGCCCAGGCCGTCTCCCTGCTGATCGCCCGGGTGAACGCCCACAAGGACAGCATCCAGGCCATGGATGCTTTCGCCAGTCTCCTCAACCTTGAACCCGGCAAGCTGGCCCTGCCGTCCGAAAAGGCGGGCGTGATTCCGATCTGGCCGCTCAGCAGGGGGGATTCCATTCAGCAGGCCCTGGCTCAGCGCGAGGAACTGCGCGCCAATGCCCTAGAGGTCAAAGCCCTGATGAGTGACGCCCGGGCCATCCGGCTGAAGGTGTTGCCCGACCTGTCCCTCTCCGGCCAGCTGCAGCGAAACAACCTGACCCAACAGGGCGGATCCTTCACCGACAACCTGCCCGGCAGCCTGACCCGCACCACCGGCTACACCACCTTTGTGGGTCTCACCTTCGACTGGAAGGTGTTTGACGGTGGCATTCGCCTTGCCAAAGCCAACGCCACCGATGCGAAAACACGCCAGGCCCAGGCGCAGGGCGAGCTGAACCGTCTCACCATCACCAGGGAGGTAACTGATGCCTACGCCGGCTTTGTGGCCTCCAAGATCCTGGTGGATGCGGCCCGGGCCGATGTGGACGCCTCCCGCCGTTCGCTGCAAGCCGCCATCACCAGCTACGAGGCTGGTCTGCACAACGATGAGGGCACCACGGTGGTGCAGGCGATCCTCAAACTGCAAAGCGCCCTGAACACCTATCGCAACCTGGTGGCAGGCCAGAACACCTCGATCTATAGGCTCTATCGCACCACAGCCACCTGGCCCAGCGCAACAGAAAACCTTGTGAGGGCCCAGTATCAGCAGTGGCTGGCCCCTGCCGCGGCAGCCCCACCCCTCCCCGCCGCCAAGCCCTAAGTGGGGGCCATAGGCTGGGGACAGGATGGCTTCTCCTTTGACCCCCACCCTCCAGGCTCCCCCCACCCTGCCGGTGGTGGAAACCTTTCATTCACTCCAGGGGGAAGGGATGCACAGCGGCCGAAGTGCCTTCTTCCTGCGCCTGGCTGGCTGTGATGTGGGCTGCCCCTGGTGCGACACCAAACACTCCTGGCCGGAAGATCCCCATCCCCGCCTGAGCGTGGAGGATCTGGCCCTTGAAGCCCGCAGGGCCAGGGATCTGGGCGCCGCCTTCGTGGTGATCACCGGCGGCGAACCCCTGCAGCACGATCTCGCCCCCCTCTGCGGCGCCCTGGGGGAGGTGGTCCCCCTGCATCTGGAAACCAGCGGCGTGCCCCCCCTCAGTGGCCGCTTCGACTGGATCACCCTCTCCCCCAAGCCTCACCGTCCACCACGGCCGGAGCTGCTGGCCTGTTGCGATGAGCTGAAGGTGGTGGTGGGTGATGAAGGGGATCTGGCCTTCGCCGAAACCATGGCCGCCGCCTGCGGGGCCCGTGGCCGGCAAGCTGGTACCCCCCACCTGCTGCTGCAGCCAGCCTGGGACAACCCCCCGGGCCTGGCGCTGGCCATCGCCCATGTGCAGAGCCATCCCGCCTGGCGGCTGAGCCTGCAGAGCCACAAATGGCTCGGAGTGCGCTGAAGGCGGAGGATGGGGGCTAGCTCTGTGCTGAAGAGACGTAAGGGGGCCTCGGGATCTCGATTTCCTCCTCCTTGAAACGGAGCAGGATGGCCCGGCGGAGTTCACCGGAAATCTTGCCATTCTTCATCGGATCCGCCATCCAGAAATCAAGGCCGTATTCGATGGCGTACTCCCCCAGGTTGGCGATGCTCGAGGAAGGGGCCGGATCGGCAAGCACTAGGGGGTTGGCCCGGGCGATGTCCACCAGAAGGGCCATCACCTGGTCGGGATCGTGCCTGTAGTCGGCGCGCACATTGAGAAAACCGCAGCGCAGATCCTCCGAGCCGGTGTAGGTGGTGGTGGTGGCGGTGAAGAAGGTTTGGTTCGGCACCACCAGCTCGGCGTTGTCGGATTTGCGCTTCAAGGTGGCGGCCCGAAGCCCCAGCTTGCGCACCTTGCAGATATCGCCGTCGTAAAGCACCACTTCCCCTGGCTGGAGGGAGCCCTCAAAGAGCAGCCAGAGGCCGCTCACAAAATTGGAGAACACCTCCTTGATCCCGAAGCCCAGGCCCACGGAGAGGCCGCCGGCGATGGCCGCAATCGCCGTGCCGTTGAGGCCGATCTGATCCGCCAGCCACACCACCCCAAGGCCGATGAGGATGTAGCGAAGAATGAGCTCAAAGGCCTTGCGGTTGCCCTCCCCAAGCCCCGCCAGCCGCCCCGCCGCGCCGCCGACCAAGGCCACCGGCAAATCGGAGAGCACCACCAGAAAGTAGGGCAGGCCCATCAGCAGGAGCAGGTTTCCGAAGGAGATGGGCTCGTTGAAGAGTTTGAGCACGGGCACCTCGCTCAAGATGGTGAGGCCATCGAGGCGATGCACCAGGCCCGCCAGGGCCAGCACCACAAACAACGGCGCCACCGCCTTGAGCCAGTAGCTTTCCACCTCCTCCGCCGGCAGGAGGCGGCGCAACCCCAGTCGCAGGGCAGAGAGGCCGGTCCAGATCAGCACCAGCTGGCCGAAAAGCCCCACCAGGCCTCCTGGGAGCCCGAGGGCGGGAAAAAGCACGCTGCTGATGAGCCAGAGCAGGGCCGCCAGCACGAGCTTGGCAAATACCGGACTCCAGCTGGTGGCGGGAGCGGGGTGGCGCAGACGCCACGCCCGATAGGCCAGCACCAGGGCGATAGCCGCCAGCAGCTGCCAGAGCACGGCGGCACGGCTGATCAACCCGAGCCATCCCACCACCACATAGAGGAGCTGATTCACAGTTCACCCTCCTGGGAGGAAACCGTCTTGCGCAGGCCCTTGGAGAGATCCTTCATGAAGGCTTGCTCGGCCAAGTCCTCGATCTCTTCCATCACCGCCTTGGGAGATCGTTCGCCATACACCACCTGCTTGAGCAACTGCATCAGGGGATCCTGCCTACCGGCACCCAGCCCGATCGCCTGGCGGAAGCCCACACCCTGGCGGAAGGTGGGAACGGTGGAGTGGTCCAGGCTGGCCTGCATCACGGCCAGGGCCGGGGAATCCTTGACGGGCACCACCACATTCTGGTTGACGGGCATGTTGCCGAACGCCCTGCTGATCAGGTTGGTCTGGCTGAAATCGTTGAGCACGAAAAGGGCAAAGCTGGTGGCCACTTTCCGCTGGGCTGGGGTGGAATCCCGGCCGAAGCTCAGCAGCTGGAGGCGGGCCATGGGGCGGGCCGGCTTGCCATCGCGCCCCGCGGGAAGCACAGAAACCCCCAGGTGAGGCCCGAGCTTGCGCTTAAGGCGCTCGATGGCGGTACTGCTGCAGCTAATCCAGTCGAGCTGGCCCCGCTCCATGCGCTCCACCAGTTCATCGGCCGTTTCCACGAAAATCAGGTTGGGTTCAATGTTGGCCTCGGCCAGCCAGCCCAGCCACTCCTCCACGCGGGCACGGTCGCTGGGGGAGAGGCCCTGCCAGAGGGATTTCGCCTGCACCCGGGTGCGAAACAGCTTGAGGAGGGCCTGGTCGGCATCGAAATCACTGGCGGTCCAGAGCAGTTGGAACATCTGCAGGGGCAGGCCCACCCGCGCCCCCTCAGCAGCCCGGGCGGGCAGCTCCTCAATCCGGGTGGGCGCCTTGGGCAGCCGACGCCGGTCGTAGCAGGCCACCGTGGGCTGCAGCAGGAATGGCAGGGCGTCGTAGGTATTGCCGTCGCGAAACTTGGAGAGGAATTTGAGCTGCAGGGGATCCAGCTGCTGGGGGCTGATGTCGATCGGTTTGAGATAGCCCTCCCGTTCCAGGATCTCCACGGGCGCCACCCGGCTGATCAGCAGATCGGGTCCGGCGCCCAGCCGGGCCCGGGCCCGCACGCTCTCCACCAGATCCCCCTCCGGCAGAAAGCGCAGATGCAGCAGCACCCTGGGGTGGTTGCGCATGTATTCGTTGGCGATCTGGGTGGCCAGGCGCTTGAGGTTGGCGCGAGCCACCCCATCGCTTCCCTGCCCGGTGGAGATGGCCAGCTGCAGGCTCACCGGGGGGTCCTCCCCCCGCTGACAGCCGGTTATGAGCACCATCAGGGCCAGGCCCACACCAATGGGGACACCACGGGTCAGACGCTGCGGAAGCAGACGAGGCAAGGGCACAGAAGCGGCAGGCCGATCTGGCGAAAGCGTAGGCAGGGAGGCGGGTTGCAGCAGCCCGCAGCAAGGTCTTCACAACAAAAGATTGTCAAACCCTTCTCGCCCGCAGGAAGGGTGGCGGCGGTGCGGGGCCGCTAGAACGTCTGCGCCGGCCTCGGGCGGGGCTCGGCCCGCCAGAGGCGCCAGCGCACCTCCAGATCCGCCGGCGCCACCACCACGATCGGCAGCCGGGGATTCACGGGCACCAGGGTGGGGGAACCCGCCAGCCGCACAAACTCCTTGCGTTGCGCTTGGTCGGGGCAAGCCATCCGGGTCGACACCACCGGGCTTCCCCCCTTCACCCGGTAGAGGGGATAGCCCCAACCCGGCACGCTCTCCTCCGCCACCGAGCCCTGCAGGAGGTGGCGGTTGCAGTCGACCAACAGGGTGCGGCCCACCACCAGCTCCACCCGCAGATTCTCGGCAGCGGCCGGGGTGGTGGGCACGGAGATGACCCAGCGCCGTTCTCCGGCCGCCGCCGGGGGATAGGGGCGCAGGTCGAGGGGCTGGGCAGCAGGAGCTGGCATCGCTCCAGGACCCAACAGACCCGCCAGGGCCAGGTGCACCCATGTCGCCGGCCCCCGACAAGACCGGATGGAAGGGGGCGGGGTCGAAGGAACGGGCGCCATCGCCGGGGTGCTGTTGGTGGGCGGCATTCTGTCTGTGGGTTGAAACTGTCTGTAGGGTGAAGGGAGCGATCTGCTTTGGGGTGAGCCCCAGCCCCAGCTCTAGCCCGGCCACCCCCGGCCAGCCCACGGCTGTCGCCCTGCTTTCCGGTGGATTGGATTCGGCCACGGCCACCGCTTTGGCAATAGAAGCCGGCTATCGGGTGATTGGCCTCTCGTGCAACTACGGCCAGCGCCATCGCCGGGAGCTGAAAGCCGCCGAGAGGCTCGCCCGCCACTTTGGGCTGAGCGAGCACCTCCAGGTGGCCGTGAATTTGGCGGCCTGGGGGGGCTCCTCCCTCACCGATCCCTCCGAACCCCTGCCCGATGGTGGGGTACAGCCTGGAGAGATTCCCTCCACCTACGTGCCAGGGCGCAACACAGTGTTCATCGCCCTGGCCCTCAGCCTGGCGGAAGCCCGGGGGGCCGAGCGGGTGGTGCTGGGGGTGAACGCGGTCGACTACTCCGGCTATCCCGATTGCCGGCCCGACTACCTCGCTGCTTACCAGGAGCTTGCCAATCTGGCCAGCCGCGCTGGCCGGGAAGGGCACAGTGCCCAGCTGTGGGCTCCCCTGGTGCTGTGGGACAAGCTCACCATCGTGCAGCAGGCCCTGCGACTGGGGGTGCCGATCGCCGACACCTGGAGCTGCTACGCCGGCGGCCCCGAGCCCTGCGGCGTCTGCGACAGCTGCCGCATTCGCAACCAGGCCCTTCGGGACGCCAAACTGAGCCTTTGAGAGCCCCGGCCCCCTGGAAACGGTCCCTGCCCTGGCGCGAGCCCTGGGCCCTGACCCTGCAGCTGGCCGAGCAACTGGGACCCCAGGGGCTGGTGTTGCTCGAGGGGGACGACAGCCAGCTGGGCCGCCATGCCGTTCTCGGAATCGCCCCCCTGGACACCATCACCTGCCGGGGCGTGCCAGGGGCGATGGGGGCGACGGATCCCTTTGCCAGCCTGGCAGCCATGGCCAGCAGCGGGGGTTCCTGGCTGGGCTGGCTCTCCTATGAGGCGGGCGCCTGGGTGGAACCTGGGACCCACTGGCCCGAGCCACCGATGGCCGTGCTCTGGGCCGCCCGCCACGATCCTCTCGTGCACTTCGACCGTGCCGAGCGCCTCTGCTGGCTGGAGGGGGAAGATCCCCAGCGCCTGGCCTCCATGGAGGCGCGCATCCTGGCCCTGGGCGACACCCCACCCCCAGCCCCGCCCCCCTGGCCCGGGCTGCCCACGAGCCACTGGCACTGGCACACCTCCCCGTCCGCCTATGAGGAAGGGGTGCGGCAGCTCCAGGACTGGATCGCCAGCGGGGATCTGTTTCAGGCCAATCTCACCCTCTGCTGCAGCCATGAGCTCCCAACACCCCCCAACCCCCTGGCCCTCCACGACCGTTTGCGGCACCACTGCCCCGCCCCCTTCTCTGGCCTGGCGGTGGCCGGGGAGGAAGCGGTGATCTCCGCTTCCCCAGAGCGGTTCCTGCGGGTGGAGCGCGGGGGGAAGGTGCAAAGCCGGCCGATCAAGGGCACCCGACCCCGAGGCGCCACGCCGGAGGCCGATGGGGCCGCCGCCGCCGAGCTGGTAAGCGATCCCAAGGATCGGGCGGAAAACGTGATGATCGTGGATCTGTTGCGCAACGACCTGGGGCGGGTCTGCCGCCCAGGAAGCATCCGGGTGCCCCAGTTGGTGGGGCTGGAGAGCTATGCCCAAGTGCATCACCTCACCTCGGTCGTCGAAGGCCAGCTCAGCCCGGAGGCCGGGATCGTGGATCTGCTGCGGGCCTGCTGGCCGGGAGGCTCCATCAGTGGGGCTCCCAAGGTGCGGGCCTGCCAGCGGCTGCACCAACTGGAGCCCGTCCCCCGGGGGCCCTACTGCGGTTCCCTCTTCCATCTGGGAGCCGATGGGGCGTTCGACAGCAACATCCTCATCCGCAGCGTGATGGTGCGGGGCCGCCACTTGCAGGTGCATGCGGGGGGCGGCATCGTGGCCGATTCCAACCCCGCCGCGGAAGCGGCGGAGATGAGCTGGAAGCTCCTGCCCCTCCTGGAGGCCCTGGCGTGAGCGCCGGGGCGATCGCCTGGATCGACGATGCCCGGGGGGAGGGTTGCTGGGCAGCGCCAGCGGAGCTGACCATCCCCCTCGACGACCGGGGGCTGCTGCTGGGCGAAGGCCTGTTTGAAACGGTGCTGGTGGAGGGCGGCCAGCCTCAACTGCTGGGAGAACACCTGGAGCGCTGGCGTGAGGGCGCGGCTCTGCTCGGGCTGGCCCCACCGCCAGGGCGAGAGCGTGTGGAGGGGCTGCTGGCGGAAGCGGTGGCCCGCAGCGGGATCGCCTCCGGGGCGTTGCGGTTGAACTGGAGTGGGGGCAGCGGCGGGCCAGGGCACAGGGGTCTGGAAGCCAGCCCCTCTCCGGACGGCGGCCCGCGGGAGCGTTTCTGGCTCCAGCTGACCGCAGGCCAACCCTGCTTTGACACGGTCCGAGTCGTGGTGAGCCGATGGGAAAGCCGCAATGGGGCCAGCCGCCTGAGCCGTTGCAAAACCTTTGCCTACGGCCCCCAGATTCAGGCCCGTCGGGAGGCTCGGCTGGCCGGGGTGGAGGAGGCCCTGCTCCTGGGCAGCGATGGCAACCTCAGTTGCGGCGCAGCGGCCAATCTGCTGGTGCGCATGGAGGGCTCCTGGCTCACACCGCCCCTCTCGAGTGGCTGCCTGCCCGGGGTGATGCGGGCCCGGGCCCTGGCCCAGGGCTGGCTGCGGGAAAGGGCCTTGCCTCCCCAGGAATGGGAGCACTGGGAGGGGGCGCTGCTGATCAACAGCTTGGGCGCTCAGGTGGTGGTGGAGTGCGAGGGGCAGCGCGTGGGTGGAGTGGAAACCCTTGGGGCAGAGGAGTTATGGCGGGGCCTGATCTGACCGGAACAGGAGGCAGACGGCCAGCAAAGCGACCAAAGAAAATGGTTAAAAAATGTGTTTTTCTCGCGCGGGCAACAGAATTTACATACCGTTGAAGCTGAGCTGTCACAACCCAGGCTGTCTTTACCTCTAATCCATAGGTGCCACTACGCGCTCAGAAGCCATTTTGAACCCTCAAGGTTGAGGGTGAGCTTCTCTTACCACAGCCCCAGATAAGAAGGTTCTGATTTTTCGAGCAGCCATCTGAAGAATCGGCCTAACTGATCGACCCCAATGAGGCGAACCTTCAATCGCCTCGTTGCCATTCCTCCGGCAATCAAGCGCCACCCATGAAACTCGTCAAGCACGACCTTGAGTTCATCCTCCAGCAGATCCTGCTGGCGGAAGCCCATACCGCAGGGGCGAATCCGCTCAGCCAGCTGGATAACAATCCCCTGCTGCCCTATGGGCTGCGCACGGTGGAGGGCAGGTTCAACAACTTGGTGCCGGGTCAGGAATCCTTCGGCGCTGCCGACCGGCCCATGGTTAACACCCCCCCCCAGCGCTGGCGGACGGCCCAGGGAGCCACCTTCGACCCGGACGGGCCCGGGCCTCTCACCGTTGGCAGCCCCTCGAGCTACTCCCAGACGTCGGGTGTTGTCTTCGACGGTCAGGTCCGCTCCGCCAGCAACCTGGTTTCGGACCAGACGGTGCGCAACCCCGTTGCCGTCACGGCCGCAGGTGCCGCCCCAACCGTGTCCTCCGACGGAAGCCTCTTCATCGCCAATGTGTCTCCGGACGTTGGTCTGTCGGCCCCTTACAACTCCTTCTTCACCATCTTTGGCCAGTTCTTTGACCACGGCCTCAGCCTGATCACCAAGGGCGGCCAAGGCAGTGTGATCATTCCCTTGGCACCGGACGATCCCCTCTTCGTACCTGGCAGCGCCACCAACTTCATGGCCCTCACCCGGGCCACCTTGGCCAGCCTGAATCCGGGGGCGGACGGGGTGATTGGCACCGCAGACGACATTCGGTCTTACCAAAACACCATCACCCCCTGGATTGATCAGAACCAGACCTACACCTCCCATCCATCCCACCAGGTGTTCCTGAGGGCTTATGCGGTGCAGGCAGGTCGGGTGCGTAGCACCGGCCAACTCCTCGATGGGGCCGTGGCCGGATCCATCGCCAACTGGGCAGAGGTGAAAGCCCAGGCTCGCACCCTGCTGGGCATCAACCTCACGGACGCCGATGTGGGCAACGTGCCGATGATCCTCACGGATCTCTACGGCAACTTCATCCCGGGGGCGAACGGACTGCCCCAGCTGATGCTGCTCAATGGCACGTTCCTAGAAGGCAACAGGACAGCACCGGTGAGCACGGCCAACGCCCTGCGCACCAGCCACGCCTTCCTGGACGACATCGCCCATAACGCCACTCCAGGTCCAGGCAAGGTGGCGGATGCAGACACCACGGTCAGCACCGCAGGCACGGTTCAACCCACCGGCACCTACGACAACGAGCTGCTGGATCTGCACTACGTCACAGGCGACGGGCGGGGCAACGAAAACATTGCCCTCACCGGCATCCACAGCGTGTTCCACTCAGAACACAACCGCCTAGTGGACCACGTGAAGGAGGTGGTGCTGGCCAGCGCTGATCTGGCCTTCCTCAACCAGTGGTTGCTCACGCCGGTGGCTGCCCTCCCCACCACCCCTGCCGCCATTGCAGCCCTGCAGTGGAATGGGCAGCGCCTGTTCCAGGCAGCCAAATTCCCCAACGAGATGCAATATCAGCACCTCGTGTTCGAGGAATTTGCGCGCAAGCTGCTCCCTTCGATCGAAATCTTCAGCGGATATAACAACACCGTGGATCCGGCGATCATGGCGTTCTTCGCCAACATCGTCTATCGCTTTGGCCACTCCCAGCTCACCGACACGGTGGATCGCATTGATCCCGGCACGGGTGTGACCGTACCCATGCGCCTGATCGATGCCTTCCTCAACCCGGTAGCGTTCCAGCAGAGCGGGGTGAACACAAAAGCTTCTGTGGGCTCCATCACCACAGGCATGGTGCAACAGGTGGGAAATGAGATTGACGAATTCCTCACCGAATCCCTGCGCAACAATCTGGTGGGCCTGCCCCTCGACCTTGGCGCCCTCAACATGGCTCGAGGCCGCGACACTGGCGCACCAGGTCTCAACGGGGCTCGCCGTCTGTTTTTCAACGACACGGGCAACTCCGCTCTCGAGCCCTACTCCAGCTGGAACGATTTCGGCCTGAACATCAAGCACCCGGAATCCCTCACCAATTTCATCGCCGCCTACGGCTCCCACGCAACGATCCAGGCCGCCACGACAGACGCGGCCCGTCGGACCGCTGCGGCAGCCCTGATCAGCGAAGCCGCCGCCGGAAACCTGGATGCCCAGGACTTCCTCAATGCGACCGGGATCTACGCAGGTGGTTCCCTCGGTGGCTTGGAAGATGTGGACTTCTGGCTCGGTGGTCTGGCGGAGAAACTGCAGCCCTTCGGCGGCATGCTGGGCTCCAGCTTTGCCTATGTGTTCGGCACACAGATGCTGCAACTGCAGAACCACGACCGGTTCTACTACTTGGCGCGCACAGCCGGCCTGAATGTACTCACCCAGCTGGAGGAACAGACCTTCGGCGATATCGTCTCGCGCAACTCCACGGCGAGCCACCTGCCGGGAGATGTGTTTTCCTCTCCTGCCTTCTACTTCGAAGCGGGCCGGGTGGGCACCACGGGCGCCATTCTGGATGACCCCCTCACCCCCTGGAACGAAACCACCCTTCTCACCCGCCTGGCGAACGGCACCATCCGCTATGGCGGCATTGAGCACGCGGTAATGGGGGGCACAGGAGCCAACGACAGGCTCGCCACAGGTGAAGGCGACGACACCATCCACGGTGATGGCGGGAACGACACCATCGAAGGTGGAGCCGGCAATGACTTCCTCTTTGGTGGTGCCGGCGACGACATTCTCAGCGATGCCTTCGGAGACGACAACATCAAGGCAGGGGATGGCAACGATGTAATCTCCAACGCCGGCGGCCTGGATCTGCTCTTCGGCGGTGATGGCTCAGACGTGATGTACGGAGGCGTGGGCGATGCGGAAACCTTCGCAGGCTTGGGCAACGACTTCGTGAATGCGGGCACCGGCCTGAACACGGTGTTCGGCAATGCCGGCGACGACTGGATCGAAGGGGGCCAGGGGGCCGACCTGTTGCAGGGCGACAACGGTGACCCCTTCGGCACCAGCACCCTGATCGGCCACGACGTTCTGATCGGTGACGGCAACGATGACTATGACGCCGAATCCGGAAACGACATCATGTTCGGAACTCCGGGTATCAACAAGAGTTGGGGCGCCTGGGGATTCGACTGGGTGACCTATGCCAACTCACCGGAACTGGTGAATGCTGATCTGGACATCAACGTTTTCCTACCCCCCAACATCGCGATTGATCTACTCGATCGCTTCATGGAGGTGGAAGGTCTATCCGGGTGGAATGGCAACGACACCCTCAAGGGGCGCCAATTCGTTGATCCACTCACCGTCAACAACCATGTGCTAGATGCCAACGGCATCGCCATGATCTCTGGTCTGTCGACCCTGTTGAGGGGCGCCACCAGCTTCACCGGGGGCGACATCATCCTTGGCGGTGGTGGTTCAGACGTGATGGAGGGCCGGGCAGGTGACGACATCCTGCATGGGGATGTGTATCTCGATGCCCGCATTCGTCTCACCAACACCAACGGCACAACGGAGTTTGCGAGCACCATCAACACCTTCCAGGCCAGGCTGTTGGCCGGAACGATTCGTCCCTTCCAGCTGAGCATCGTGCGGGAGATCCGCCCAGGGGCCGCTGGTGTGGATGTGGCCGTGTTCAGCGGTAACCAGGCCGACTACACGGTGCTGCGCAACGCCGACAACAGCGTCACAGTGACGGACAATCGGTCGATAGCCCCTGCCCTGGCTTTGAACGATGGTGTAGACACCCTCTGGGGGATTGAAATCCTGCGTTTCGCCAACGGCGATGTCGCAGCACCCGCTCCTGCGGGGGCAGCCACAGGCGCCCCAGTGATCAGCGACACCACCCCCACCGAAGGGGTGACGATCACTGTCAACACCGCAGGCATCACAGACATCAATGGCCTGGGGTTGTTCTCCTACACCTGGGAGATGTCGGCAAACAACGGCACTACCTGGGCTGTGGTTGGCACCAACAGTCCAAGCTTCACCCCCACCCAGACCCAGGTTGGCCAGATCCTTCGGGTGCAGGTGGCCTTCACCGATGGGGCCGGCAACAGTGAGAACGTGGTCTCACAGCCCACAGGCGTGGTAGGCGACCTTTTCACCGGTACAGCGGCCAACAACCTCTTCAGTGGCACCAACGGTGATGATCAGGCTTTGGGGCTTGGCGGCAGCGACAATTTGGTGGGTTCTCTCGGCAACGACACCCTCGATGGAGGGGATGGCGACGACAACCTTTCCGGCGGCGTCGGCACCGACGTCATGGCGGGTGGCTTAGGAAACGACATCTATGAGGTGGACAACGCCCTGGATGTGATCGTGGAGGCAGCCGCAGCAGGCACCGACACCGTCAACAGCTCTATTGACCACACCCTTGCAGCCAACGTCGAAAACCTCACCCTCACAGGCACTGCCCTCATCGGCACCGGTAACGCCCTGGCTAATGCCATCACTGGCAATGCCAGCAACAACACCCTCAATGGACTCGACGGGAACGACACCCTCAATGGTGCTGCCGGCAACGACACCATGAACGGTGGCCTGGGTGACGACAGCTACGTGGTGGATTCCCTCCTAGACGTGGTGGTGGAAGCTGCGACGGCCGGCACGGACACCGTGTCCAGCTCAGTGACCTATACCCTTGGCGCCAACATTGAAAACCTGGTGCTCACCGGCACTGCGGCGATCAACGGCAGCGGCAATGCCCTGGCCAACGCCATCACCGGCAATGCGGCAGCCAACAGCCTCACTGGCGCGGACGGCAACGACACCTTGGATGGTGGCGCCGGCAATGACACAATGACCGGTGGGCTCGGCAACGACACCTACGTCGTGGATTCCGCCCTTGATGTGGTAGTGGAAGCTGCGGCCGGCGGCACCGATACCGTCAACAGCGCCGTCACCACCACGCTGGGTGCCGAGCTGGAAAACCTCGTCCTCACAGGAACAGCGGCCAATGGCTCCGGCAATGCCGTCGCCAACGCGATCACCGGCAATGCCTCCAATAACACCCTCAGCGGCCTCGCCGGCAACGACACC
>JBBASA010000014.1:32082-61124 GCA_040399515.1 Cyanobium sp.
CCCTCGCCGCCAACGTTGAAAACCTCACCCTCACCGGCACCGCCCTCACCGGCACCGGCAATGCCCTGGCCAACGTGCTCACCGGCAACGCCAGCAACAACACCCTCAATGGGGGCGCCGGCAACGACACCATGATCGGTGGTGCCGGCAACGACACCTACGTCGTGGATTCCGCCCTTGATGTGGTGGTGGAAGCTGCAGGCGGTGGCACCGACACCGTCAACAGCGGCGTTGACACCACCCTTGGTGCCGAGGTTGAAAACCTGCTCCTCACAGGAGTGGCCATCAACGGCACCGGCAATGCCGTCGCCAACGTGATCACCGGCAATGCCTCCAATAACACCCTCAGCGGCCTCGCCGGCAACGACACCCTCGATGGGGGCGCCGGCAACGACACCCTCAATGGCGGCGCCGGCAGCGACCGCCTTGTGAGTGGTGCTGGCCTCGACGTCTTCCAGTTCAACACCGCCCTGGCCGCCGACAACGTGGATGCGGTAGCAGATTTCGCCACCGGCGATCTGCTCCAGCTCGACCGGGCCATCTTCTCCGCCCTCAGTGCAGGCACCACCCTCACCGCCGCCGAGTTCCTCTCTGGAGCTGGCGCGGTGGCGGCCACCGATGGCCTGCAGCGCATCCTCCACGACACCACCACAGGCGCCCTCCGCTACGACAGCGACGGCAACGGTGCTGCCGCAGCCGTGCTCTTTGCCAACCTCAACGTCGGTGCTCCGCTCACTGCTGCGGCCATTGCCCTCACCGGCACAGGCGTAACCCCGCCACCACCACCGCCGCCAACCCCAGGGGTGATCAACGGCACCATCAACGCCGACAACCTCCTCGGCACCGCCGCTAACGAAACCATCAACGGCCTCGCCGGTAACGACACGATCAATGGGGCGGCCGGCAACGACACCATGAATGGCGGCCTGGGAGATGACACCTTCATCGTGGATTCCGTCTTCGATCTGGTGGTGGAAGCCCTCAATGAGGGGACGGACACGGTCAACAGCTCGGTGAACCACACCCTCGCCGCCAACGTTGAAAACCTCACCCTCACCGGCACCGCCCTCACCGGCACGGGCAATGCCCTGGCCAACGTGCTCACCGGCAATGCCAGCAACAACACCCTCAGCGGCCTGGCTGGCAATGACACGATGAATGGTGGGGCCGGCAATGACGACCTCAATGGCGGCACCGGGATTGATGCCCTTACCGGGGGCACCGGGGCGGATACCTTCCGCTTCGATGCCAATGGCCCGGCCAACAGGGATCAGATCACCGACTTCAACATCGCCGAAGGCGATCGGATCGCCCTGGCCGCTTCCGTGTTCACCAGTATCGGGAACGCTGGAGCGGGTCTCACCGCGGCCCAGTTCCTCTCTGGGCCAGGGGTGGTGAGCGCCACCGACAGGGCCCAACGCATCCTCTTCAACACCACCACCGGTGCCCTGTTCTGGGATGTGGATGGCAGCCGCAACAACAACGCGCCGATTCAGTTCGCCACCGTCAATCCGCTGGCTGCCCTCACCAACACCCAGTTCACCCTGGTGTGATGGGGCAGGGGGACACCCAATGGGTGCCCCCTTTCAGAGCCTCAAGCAGGGATCAGCGACAGCCCTGCACGGAAACCCGGTAGGTGAATCCAGTGGCCGCCATGTTGCTGCTGGCTCCCACCTTGATGTTCACCTGACTCACCTCCTTACCAGGCACCACGGGCACAACAATGCCCCCGCCGGTGCCCGGTTTGGGGGTGATGTTGTCGTTGAAGACCCGCAGGCTGGAGCCATCCGTGAATTTCAGGTAAGCCTGAACCGGATAGGTGGCCGAAACCGAGGAATCCGCCGTGAAGAAGAGTTTGTAGGAGCTGTAAGGACGAGTAACAAAGAAATCCGTGTTCCAGTTGGGGCGGCCCAGGGGATTTCCTGGGCTGATGGTTTTGGTGACAATGGGAGTGGATCCATTGCCCCCCACCGGTGCCAGGAATTGGCAGGTTTGGGCCCATACCATCGCCGGCTGGGCCAGGGTGCTGGCCGCCAGGGAGGCGCAGGCCATTGGAAGCAGGGCGGAAAAGCGGACCATGGGACAAGAACGAACCAAGCCAGCTTTAGCAAAGAGCTAGACACTCAGGAAGCGATCGATCACTTCCTTGCTCAGTTCCCCGGTGGGGCCGCTGGCCACCACACCGCCCTTCTGCATGGCGTAGTACCAGTCGGCCTGTCGCACGAAGTGCAGATGTTGCTCCACGAGCAGCACGCTGATGCCCGTGGTGGCAATGATGCGGCGCACGGCCCGCTCGATGTCCAGCACCACCGATGGCTGGATTCCTTCGGTGGGTTCATCAAGCAGAAGCAGCCTGGGCTTGCCCAACAGGGCCCGGGCGATGGCCAACTGCTGCTGCTGGCCCCCGGAAAGATCCCCTCCCGAGCGGTTCAGAAAGGTTTCGAGGATGGGGAAAAGCTCAAACACCACCGGATCGATGTGGCGGTGACGGGCCAGGCCACCGGGCAGGGATTCATGGCCCAACAGCAGGTTTTCCCGCACCGTGAGCTGAGGGATGATCTCCCGCCCCTGGGGCACATAGCCAATGCCCGCCCGGGCCCGGCGATAGGGAGGCAGGGCCGACACCTCCTCACCGCCCAGCTGCACCGTGCCCGAACGCTGCTGCAACAGGCCCACCACGGTTTTGAGCAGGGTGGTTTTTCCCACACCATTTCGCCCGATCAGGCACACCATCTGGCCGGCGCCCACCGTGAGATCCACGTTGCGCAGGATGTGGCTTTCTCCGTAGTACACGTTCAGATCGCGCACCTCGAGCACATCGGTGGCGCTCGCCTGGGGCGATCCAGGGGCGGTGGCAAGGGGAGTGCGGGTCATTGCAGAGGGAGTGTGGGCAGTTCAGGAGTGGGGAGAGCGGGCGGAACCCTGGGGGTGGCCGGGGGATCACTCCTCCTCTCGGCCGAGATACACCTCGATCACCTTCGGATCGTTCTGCACCGTTTCCATCGGGCCCTCGCAGAGCACGTGGCCTTCATGCAGCACGGTCACCGGAGCCTGGAGATCTCGGATGAAGTCCATGTCGTGCTCAATCACGAGCACGGTGTGGCGACCGCTGAGATCCTTGAGCAGGGCAGCGGTGCGCTCCGTTTCCTCATCGGTGAGGCCAGCCACGGGTTCATCCACCAGAAGGAGTTCCGGGCTCTGGCCCACCAGCATGGCGATTTCCAGCCATTGCTTCTGGCCATGGGAGAGGCCACCGGCCGGAAGGCCGGCCTGGGACCCCAGGCCCACCACCTCCAGCAGGTGCTGCACCCGGTCCCGGCTCTCCTGGTCGAGGGAACTGAAAAGCAGGGAGAAGGGAGAGGCATTGCGGCTCACCGCCAGCTCCAGGTTGCGGCGGGTGGTGAGGTTCTGATACACCCGGGGGGTCTGAAACTTGCGACCGATCCCCAGCCGGGCGATGCGATGCTCCGTGATGCCCAGCAGGGGACGGCCGTGGAACCACACGCTTCCCTTGGTGGGTTGCACCTTCCCAGTGATCACATCCAGGAAGGTGGTTTTGCCGGCCCCATTGGGGCCAATGACGGCCCGCAGCTCCCCGGGCTGCAGCACCAGGTTGAGATCGTTGAGGGCGAGAAACCCATCGAAGCTGACGGTGACGCCGCGCAACTCGAGCAGGGGCTCGGTGGTGGCCGCGGGGGCCAGGGTGGTGGATGTCATCGCTCACCTCCGCGATCGGAGGGGGATTGGAGGCTGGTGCGCTCGGCCTGCACGGCCGGATCAAGATCCAAGGAGGGATAGGTGGGGGCCACCGGAGGCCAGCCCACCATTGACTGGAGCTGGCGCAGCCCCCCCTTCCGCCACCAGCCCACGATGCCGTCTGGAAGCACGGTGACCACCAGCAGGAAGAGGGCCCCCTGGATGAACAACCAGGTTTCCGGAAGCGCCTCGCTGATCAGGCTCTTGGCGTAGTTGATCAGCACCGCACCGAAAATGGCCCCGAGCAGGGTTCCCCGACCCCCCACAGCCACCCAGATCACCATCTCAATGGAGAAGGCCACCGACATGAACTGGGGCGAGATGATGCCGGACTGCACGGTGTAGAGGGCGCCGCTGATGCCTGCCAAAGCACCGGCCACCGTGAAAACCAGGGTTTTGTAGGCCGTGGGGTTGTACCCCGTGAAGCGCATGCGCGGCTCGTCGTCCCGGATCGCGATCAGTGCATCACCAAAGCGGCCGGAAGTGAGCCAACGGCAGAGGAACCAGGCCCCGATCACCAGCAGAACGGTGAGCCAGAAGAGCAGCCGTTGGCTGGAGTCGGATCCCACCAGCTGGCCAAGGAAGCGGGCCGTGTCGGTCTTTAGGCCGTTGGTGCCGTTGATCAGCTTCTGCTGGCCATTGAAGAAGTTGAAAAACACCAGCAGGGCCGCCTGGGTGAGGATTGAGAAATACACCCCCTTGATGCGGTTGCGGAACACCAGAAAGCCCAGCAAACCAGCCACCAGGGCAGGGACCACCCAGATGGCGAAAAAGGTGAAGACCGGGGAGGCGAAGGGTTGCCAGAAAGCAGGCAGTTCCTTCACGCCATAGAGGCCGAAAAACTCGGGCAGCTGGCCAGGCTCCAGGGAACTCAGCTGCAGATGCATGCCCAGGGCATAGCCGCCCAGGGCGAAGAAGATACCCTGACCCAGGCTCAACAGCCCCGTGTAGCCCCAGATCAGATCCACACCTAGGGCCACGATTCCAAGGGAGAGGAAACGGCCTAGGAGATTGAGGCGGAACGGGGGAAGAACGAAGGGAAGAATCAAGGAGGCGGCCACAATCGCCACCCAGGGCCACCAACGCTTGAAACCGGAGGCAACGGTCATGGCTCAGCCCTCCACCAGACGTCCCTTTTGGGGGAACAGGCCAGCGGGTCGGAACTGGAGGAACACCACGATCAGGATGAACACCATCACCTTCGCCATGGAGGTGGTGGCAAAGAAGGTGATCAGCTCATTGAGGGCTGCGGGCATCCCCGGCCACAGCATCAGCAGGGAGCCCGAGCCAATCACGTAGCTCAGGATGCCGATGCCCAGGGCCGCCACGATGGTGCCCAGAAGTTTGCCTACCCCGCCGAGCACCACCACCATGAAGCAATCCACGATGTAGTTGCCGCCCAGGTTGGGACCCACCGAACCCAGCAGGGTGACGGCCACCCCGGCGACGCCGGCGAGGCCCGAGCCCACAAGAAAGGTGAGGGCATCCACCCGCTCGGTGGGGATGCCGAGGGCGCTGCTCATGGAGCGGTTCTGGGTGACGGCGCGGATGCGCAGGCCCCAGACGCTCTTCTGCAGAAACCAGTTCACGGCAAGCAGGGCAATGGCCGTGAGGGCAATGATGAACAGCCGCCCCACGGGCATGGTGACTCCGCCGAAATCGATGGACCCCCGCAGCCACTGGGGGGCGGTGACATCGATGTTGCGGGCGCTGAACCAGGGGAGCTTGAGGGGACGCACAGCGCCCAGGGCCTGGGCCAGGGCAATGCCCAGACCACCCGAGAGCACCCAGGCCAGAACGCTCAGCAGGGGTGCCTGGCGTTTCTGCCACCAGGCGGTTGGGGTGAGGCGGGGGATCAGCAGACCGAGTCCCACCGCCAGCAGTAGACCCAGAAAAAAAGCCGTGGACACAGAGCGGACAAACTGCTGAAGGATGAGGCTCACGCCCCAGGTGGCCAGCAGGGTTTCCAGGGGACGGCCATAGAGCCTGCGGATCACCGTTCGCTCCAGCAGGAGGCCCGCCAGGCCGCTGACAAGAAAGGCCAGTGGGATGGCGATCAGGATGTAAATCGGGAAGAGGCTAGAAAGGGGTCCGTTCTTGAGCAGGTTCTGCACCACAAACGTGGTGTAGGCACCAAGCATCATCAACTCGCCATGGGCCATGTTGATGACGCCCATCAGGCCGAAAACCACAGCCAGGCCCAGAGCCGCGATCATCAGCACGGAGCCGATGGCCAGGCCGTTGAAGAGGGTGTCGTAAAGAGCTGTCATGGACGTCCCCAAGGGGACAGGGAAAAGGAATTCTCAAAAACAAGGGGGGGACAATCAGCCCCCCCCTTGCGCAGATCAAGCCTTCAGGAGGCCAGCCCGCGGATCACATCCTGAACTTGCCGGCGTCAGGACGGTTTTGGGTCCAGTCACAGGTGTAACCCTTGGTTTCGGGCACAAACTGGTTCCAAGCGATCGGCTTGAGGACGCCCTTGTTCTCGATGATCTTGAACATGCCGTCCTTTTGAACCTCACCGATCATCACCAGTTCAGTGGTGTGATGGTTGGGTTGCACTTCGATCGGGCCTTGGGGCGCATCGAAAGTGACGCCAATCAGGGCTGCACGCACTTTGTTGTCATCGACACTGTTGGCCTTCTCCGCACCCTTGGCCCAGAGATACACCATGTTGTAGGCCGATTCCGCAGGGTCGTTGGTGACCCGATTGGCGCCATACTTGGCCTTGAAAGCCTCGGTGAATTTCTTCGAAGCCGGTGTGTCCAGGCTCTGGAAGAAGTTCCAGGCGGCATAAGTGCCCTCGAGGTATTCAGGCCCGATGGCCGCCACCTCTTCCTCAGCGATCGAGAAGCTCATGATCGCGTAGCCGTTGGCGGGGGTGATGCCGGCGGCCTTCATCTGCTTGAAGAAAGCCACATTGCTGTCACCGTTGAGGGTGTTAACGATCACGCCACCCTTGGGCAGGGCTTTCTTGATCTTGGCGATGATCGGGGCCACCTCGGTATTGCCGAGGGGGAGATAATCCTCACCCACGAGCTTGCCGCCCTCAACCTTCAGCTGCTCCTTCATGATGGTGTTGGCGGTACGTGGATACACGTAATCCGAACCCACTAGGAAGAAATCCTTGCCCTTGTTCTTCAACAACCAGGACACGGCTGGCTCAGCCTGCTGGTTGGGGGTGGCACCCGTGTAGAAGATGTTCCTCGAGCATTCCTGACCCTCGTATTGAATCGGGTAGAAGAGGAAGTGATCCTTGGCCTCGAACACCGGCAGCATGGCTTTGCGGCTGGCGGAAGTCCAGCCACCGAACACGACAGCCACCTGATCCTGATCAATCAGTTTCTTGGCTTTCTCAGCGAAGGTGGGCCAATCGGAAGCGCCATCTTCTTCGATTGGAACGATCTTGAGCTTCTTGCCTTCGACCGTCACACCGCCGGCCTTATTGATTTCGTCGATGGCCATCAGCTCAGCTTCGGCCACGGTGTTTTCCGAGATGGCCATGGTGCCTGAGCGGGAGTGAAGAATCCCAACCTTCACCTCGCCATCATATTTTTCCCCGCCGGCTTCACCCGTGGTGGCGGTATTTTCTCCCCCGCCACCACAGGCCGCGAGAGTGAGCGTGAGGCTGAGAGCAGAGACACCACTAACCCACCGTCTTGCGGAGGAGTGCTGTGCCAGAGGCTTCATGTAAAAGCTCCAGAAAGAGATTGGTGGGAGAGCCAATAGGGCTCAAGGGCGAACATCCCGCTTTCGCGGGGTCAACTGGGAAAGTATCGACCACCCCTCCATCCGTCTGGTAACAACCAACACTGTTTGGCGATCTGTTCAGCCTTTTCTGAGGATTTGAACACGATTAGAGAGCCGAATCACGCAACGCAGGCGTTTCCTGTCAAGCAAGCCAATGACCAAGGGGGGTGGGTGAGTGTGTCATTCCGGCGGCAGCTGCTGGAGCAGGAAGGCCTCCACCTGCTCCAGCCCCATCCCATGCCGCAGATCCGTGAAACACCAGGGCCTCCCCGGACGCATGCGGGCTGTGTCGCGCTCCATCACCTCCAGGGAAGCCCCCACCATGGGGGCAAGGTCGATCTTGTTGATCACCAGCAGGTCGCTGCGGGTGATCCCTGGCCCCCCCTTGCGGGGGATCTTGTCGCCGGCAGCCACATCGATCACGTAGATGCAGAGATCCACCAGCTCCGGGCTGAAGCTGGCGGCCAGGTTGTCGCCTCCGCTCTCCACAAACACCAGATCGAGATCGGGGAAAGCCGCCTCCAGCTCAGCCACGGCGGCCCGGTTGATCGAGCAATCCTCCCGAATAGCGGTATGGGGACAGCCACCGGTCTCCACCCCCCGGATTCTTTCGGGGGGCAAGGCACCGGCCCGGGTCAGAAACTCCGCATCCTCCTGGGTGTAGATGTCGTTGGTGACCACCGCCAGCTGGAGGCGCTCCCGCAACCGGCGGCAGAGGGCTTCCACCAAGGCCGTCTTGCCCGACCCCACCGGGCCAGCCACCCCCACCCGCAATCGGCTCGCGATGGCTCCAGGCTCCTGAATAACGCTCGTTTCATTTTGCCGTTGTTTCCTGCGAGGGCCTCGTCGCAGCTGAACTCAACTACGAAAGAGCCGGGAGTAGAGCTCCCCGTGCTGAAGCTGAGCCAGGCCAGCCCCCACACCGCCGCTCCAGCAGGCCTGGGGGCCGGCCTGCGCAAGGGCCGCTGCCCGCTCAGCGATCCGGGGCCCCAGGCGGAGCTGCAGCCGTTGGGCCTCCGTGGGGCCGAGGGGCACGAGGCGCACCGCCGTGCTGAGCTGGTTCGCCACCCAGCTGTAGAGGTAGGCCTCGATGCCGTCCGGGGGGGGGATGGCCAGAGCCACCAAAGCCCAGGCCCAGGCGCCAGGCCAGCCCAGCACCACCGGGGGCTCATCCGGGGGGGCCGGGGGGAGGGGCCAGCCCAGATCGGCCAGCAATCCCAGCAGGGAAGCCCCCATCTGCCGTTGCTGGGCCCGCACCTCCGGAGCCTCCCGCAGGGCCAGCAACCAGTCGTCCCGATCGCACACCCGTTCCCGGGCCAGCAGACCAGCGGGGGAGGCCCCACCCTCCCGCCAGGCCGTCAGGGCCCCCATCAACTCGGGCAAGGCCGCGGCCTCAAGGGGCACCAGCCCCCGCTCCAGCTCGGCTCGGATCCATCCCTCCACCGCCGCACCCCCCCGCAGCCGACCGGCCTGGCTGAGCACTTCCAGACCCTCCGAATAGCTGAAGGCACCCACCGGCAGGGCTGGAGAGACCAGCTGGTAGAGCCGTAGGCGCCAATCGGAATTGGAGGGGAGGGGCGGGCTAGGGATGGCCATGGGAATGGGGGGCGTTTTCGTAGGCACCGCTCTCCGGCTGAAAGGCCTCCATCGCCCGACCCACCTCCAGCCCCCGGTGGTGAAGCAGCTGCTCCAGCACTGGATCGGCCAGCAGGCGCAGTTCCTCCGCCCGCATCTCGAGGGCCACATGGCGATTGCCCAGGTGATAGGCCGCCTGCAACAGCTCCAGGGAGCTCCCGGCCCGCACCACCAACAGCGCTTCGGCCGCAGGCTCCACCTGCACGAGAGCCACCCCATCCTCTTGGGCGAGCCATTCCCCCGGCTCCAGGGCCGGCCCCCGGGGGAGCTGCAGGAGCAGGTCTCGGCCGCAGCAGCTCCGCCGATGCCCCCGCAGGCGGGTGCGGTCCTCGGCGCTGAGGGCCAGGCGCAGGGGGGCGTTGGAACGCTGGGCTGGCGCGGCCACGCCAAGACGCCGGTTGAGCACCAGGGGTGGAAGGGCGGACGTCACTCGGGCACAGTGGCCATCTCGGCCTTCTCAGTGTGCTCCGCCACTTGGCCCTCCCCTCCTCCCCCATCCCCACGGCCTGGCAGGGCCGGGCCTGGATCCACTTCCGCAGCCACCAGAACCTCACCCATTTCCAGGGAGGAAGCGAGTCGCCCCTCAAGCTGCTCCGGGCCACCCACCAGGACGACGGCCGCTGCGAGCTGCCCTTGCTGCACACGGCGGGCGGCCTGGTGGGTGGCGACCAGCTCCACGTGGCGATCCACCTGGAGGCGGGGAGCAGGGCCCTGGTCACCAGCGTGGCCGCCCAGAAGGTGTATGGCTCCATCGGGCGCTCCAGGCGCAGCCCCGCAGGGGAGTGGGCCCGCCAGACCCTGGAGGTGCGGCTGGAGTCCGGGGCCGATCTGGAGTGGCTGCCCCAGGAGGTGGTGCTCTACGCCGATGGGCTGTTCGACCAGCACACCCGGGTGGAGCTAGCGCCCGGGGCCAGCTGGCTCGGGGCGGAGGTGATCCGCCTGGGCCGAACCGCGGCGGGCGAAGACCTGGGGGCGGGCTGCTGGAGATCCTCCCTGGAGATCCTCCGCACGGGCCATTGGGAGTTTGTGGATCGGCTGGCCCTGGCGGGCGACGCCCTGGAAGGTCCCCATGGCCTGGGCGGGGAGCCGGTGGTGGGCTCCCTGGTCTGGGCCGCCCCCCATCCCCTGGCCCCCTCCGTTATGGCCCACCTGGTGGGGCAGTGCCGCCTGGAGCGGGAGGGGCTGGCCGGGGAGATGGCCTGCGGGGCCCTCAGCCAGGGGTTGGTGGCCCGGTATCGGGGCCCCTCAAGTACGGCAGCCCGCTGGTGGTTCACACGCATCTGGGCCCAGATCCGGGCCGTGCAGGGCCTGGCTGCTCCCGTTCCCCCCCGGGTGTGGCCATTTCAGGAAAAGCCGCTGGCCGAGGATCGGCTGGCCTGCAAAAGTGGGAAGATTGCTATAGGTGGCCCGTTCCAGGCCCCGTCAGGCCTCTGAAGCCCCAGGCATGCATCTGACGCCCCAGGAAAAGGACAAACTCCTCATCGTCACCGCCGCCCTGCTGGCGGAGCGCCGCCTGCAGCGGGGTCTGAAGCTCAACCACCCGGAAGCGATGGCCTGGCTGAGTTTCCAGGTGTTGGAGGGCGCCAGGGATGGCAAGACCGTGGCCGCCCTGATGGCGGAGGGCACCACCTGGCTGAACCGCGACCAGGTGATGGAGGGCGTGCCCGAACTGGTGAACGAGGTGCAGATCGAAGCCGTCTTTCCCGATGGCACCAAGCTCGTCACCCTGCACGATCCCATCCGCTGAACCCCATGGCCCCCCTCATCCCCGGTGAACTGATCAGCGAACCCGGCAGCCTTGAGCTGAACGTCGGCCGGCCCGTCACCACGCTCACGGTGGCGAACAGCGGTGATCGCCCGGTGCAGGTGGGCTCCCATTTTCATTTCTACGAAAGCAACGGGGCCTTGCTCTTCGACCGCAAGGCCGCCTACGGCCTGCGCCTCGACATTCCTGCCGGCACGGCGATCCGCTTTGAACCGGGCGACACCCGGGAAGTGGATCTGGTGCCCTTCGCTGGAGAGCGGCGGGTGTTCGGCTTCACCGGCCAGATCAACGGCCCCCTCGACTAACCCCCATGGCCTATCGCATCGATCGCCGCGCCTACGCCCAGACCTATGGCCCCACCACTGGAGACCGACTGCGACTGGCGGACACGGAGCTGATTCTGGAAGTGGAAAAGGATTTCACCGTCTACGGGGATGAGGTGAAGTTCGGTGGCGGGAAGGTGATCCGCGATGGCATGGGACAGGCCCAGACCAGCCGGGCCGGCGGCGCGGTGGACACGGTGATCACCAACGCCGTGATCCTCGACTGGTGGGGGATCGTGAAGGCGGACATCGGCCTGCGGGACGGCCGCATCGTGGCCATCGGCAAGGCGGGCAACCCCGACATCCAGGAAGGGGTGACCATCGTGGTGGGCCCGGGCACCGAAGCCATTGCCGGGGAAGGCCACATCCTGACCGCCGGCTCCATCGACACCCACATCCATTTCATCTGCCCCCAGCAGATCGAAACGGCCCTGGCCAGCGGGGTCACCACCCTCCTGGGGGGAGGCACCGGCCCCGCCACCGGCACCAACGCCACCACCTGCACCCCCGGTAGCTTCCACCTGGCTCGCATGCTCCAGGCCGCGGAGGGCCTGCCGGTGAACCTGGGCTTCTTCGGGAAAGGGAATGCGAGCACGCCCGACGCCCTGGAGGAGCAGATCAGGGCCGGTGCCTGCGGCCTGAAGCTCCATGAAGACTGGGGCACCACCCCGGCCGCCATCGATTGCTGCCTAAGCGTGGCCGACCGCTTCGACGTGCAGGTGTGCATTCACACCGACACCCTGAATGAGGCGGGCTTCGTGGAGGACACAATCGCCGCCATCGGGGGCCGCACCATTCACACCTTCCACACCGAAGGGGCCGGTGGGGGCCATGCGCCGGACATCATCCGGATCTGCGGTGAAACCAACGTGCTGCCGAGCAGCACCAACCCCACCCGGCCCTACACCCGCAACACCCTGGAGGAACACCTCGACATGCTGATGGTGTGCCATCACCTGGATCCGCGCATACCGGAAGATGTGGCCTTCGCTGAATCCCGCATCCGCCGGGAAACCATCGCCGCCGAGGACATTCTCCACGACCTGGGGGCCTTTTCGATCATCGCCAGCGATTCCCAGGCCATGGGGCGGGTTGGGGAGGTGATCCTGCGCACCTTTCAGACGGCCCACAAGATGAAGGTGCAACGGGGACCCCTGGCGGGCGACAGCAGCCGCAACGACAACACCCGCCTGAAGCGCTACATCGCCAAGACCACCATCAATCCCGCCATTGCCCATGGGCTCGACAGCCAGGTGGGCTCCGTGGAGGTGGGCAAGCTGGCGGATCTGGTGCTCTGGAAACCCGGATTCTTCGGCGTGAAGCCCGAACTGGTGATCAAGGGGGGCTCCATCGTCTGGGCCCAGATGGGGGATGCCAACGCCTCCATTCCCACCCCAGGTCCAGTTCACGGCCGGCCGATGTTTGCGGCTTTCGGCGGTGCCCTGGTGCCCAGCTGCCTCACTTTCGTGAGCCAGGCCTCCCTGGAGGAGGATCTGCCTCGCCGCCTCGGGCTCCGGCGCCCCTGCGTGCCCGTGGCCCACACCCGGGGGATCGGCAAAAAAGAGATGCGCAACAACACCGCCCTGCCCAAGGTGGAGGTGGATCCCCAGACCTATGAGGTGTTTGCGGATGGGGAGCTGCTCACCTGCGAACCGGCCGAGGTGTTGCCGATGGCCCAGCGCTACTTTCTGCTGTAGCTCCCGTGTTTCGGTAACAACAATCACCCGGTATTCCACCCGGGGCACTGCAGGATCAAACCAACAGAGGACCGAGGAGAATGTTCACGGCGTACCGACCCAACCACGGTTACGACGAGTATTTCAGCGCCCCAGAGCAGCCCCGACCGGCCCTCCAGCCCTTGCTCTCCTCCCTGGGCCGCATGGGCCTGGAGCAACTGAACCACAACCATGCGGCCGCAGGCATGTTGCTCCGGCGGCTGGGGGCCACCTTCCGTCTCAACGATTCCGGCAGCCTGGGGGTGGAGCGGATCTTGCCCTTCGATCCCCTGCCCCGCCTGATCCGGGCCGGCGAGTGGGAGCGATTGGAAAAGGGGCTCTTTCAGCGCCTGGAGGCCATCGATCTCTTTCTGGCGGATGTGTATGGGCCAGGGCACATCCTCAGCGATGGCGTGGTGCCCCGGGAGGATGTGGAGAGCTCCCACGGCTGGCGTCCCCAGATGCAGGGCATCCAGCCCCCTCTCGGCCGCTGGTGTCACATCTCGGGGCTCGATCTGGTTCGCGATGGCGAGGGCACCTGGAGAGTGCTGGAGGACAACCTGCGCTGCCCCTCCGGAGTGGCCTATTTCCTGGAGAACCGGCGTGTGATGAAACGCATCTTCCCAAGCCTTTTCTCCGGGCGCACTGTGCAGCCCATCGACAACTACGCCTCCCACCTACTGGAAACCCTGCGGGACCTGGCCACCTGGACGGACAACCCCAAGGTGGTGCTGCTCACCCCAGGCGTTTACAACAGCGCCTATTTCGAGCACAGCTATCTGGCTCAGCAGATGGGCATCCAACTGGTGGAGGGAAGGGATCTGGTCGTGGAAGACCGGCGGGTCTGGATGCGAAGCACGGCCGGTCTGGAGCCGGTAGATGTGATCTACCGCCGCATTGACGATGATTTCCTGGATCCTGAGATGTTCCGCAAGGATTCCATCCTGGGGGTGAAGGGATTGATGGAGGCCTATGCCGCCGGCCGGGTGGCCATCGCCAATGCCCCTGGCACGGGCGTGGCCGATGACAAGTTGATCTATGCCTATCTGCCCGAAATGATCCGCTACTACCTCAAGGAGGAGCCGATCATTGAAAACGTGCCCACCTATCTCTGCTCCCGCACCGAGGATCGCTCCTACGTTCTGGGCCATCTCCACGAGCTGGTGGTGAAGTCGGTGGCGGAAGCGGGGGGGTACGGCATGTTGATCGGCCCCCATGCCAGCAAGGAAGAGATCGCCATCTTTGCCTCCAAGATTGAGGCCGATCCCAGGAATTTCATCGCCCAGCCCACCCTGGAGCTCTCCACCGTTCCCTCCCTCAGCGAAGGGGAGATCTACCCCTGCCACGTGGATTTGCGCCCCTACGTGCTGCGCAGCAAAAACAACTGGGTCACCCCGGGGGGGCTCACCCGGGTGGCCCTCCGGCGGGGCTCCCTGGTGGTGAATTCCTCCCAGGGTGGGGGCTGCAAGGATACCTGGATCGTGGAAGATTCCGCCGCCGAGATCAGGGAGGCCCTGCCATGCTGAGCCGCGTTGCGGATTCGCTCTACTGGATCAACCGCTACGTGGAGCGGGCGGAAAACATCTCCCGCTTTGTGGAAGTAAGTGAGGCCATGGCCCTCGACTGCCCCCCCGGCAGCGCGGAGCCCTGGCTTCCCCTAATCGATGCCAGCGGCGACCGGGAACTCTTCGACAAGCTCTATCCGGCCGGCAACCCGGAGGATGTGGTGAACTTCCTCGTGCGCGAATCCGACAATCCGAGCAGCGTGGTGAATTGCATCACCTTTGCCCGGGAAAACGCCCGCCAGATCCGGGATGTGATCACCACGGAGATGTGGGAGCAGATCAATGGCTGCTACTGGGCCCTGCAGGAACCGGACTACTGGGAGCAGCCCCCCCAGGAGCAATTGCGCCTGATCCGCCGGGATTGCCAGCTCTTCTACGGCATTACGGACGCCACCTTGAGCCGGGACCTCTCCTGGCAATTCAGCCGTCTGGGGCGGCTCCTGGAGCGGGCCGACAAGACCACCCGCATCCTGGATGTGAAATATTTCCTGCTCCTGCCCTCCAATGAGGATGTGGGCGGGGTGCTGGATGAGCTGCAGTGGATCGCCCTGTTGCGAACTGCCGGGGCCTACCAGATGTTCCGCCAATCCCAGCAGCGGGCCATTGCCCCTCGGGCCGTGGCGAGCTTCCTGCTCCTCGATCCGATCTTTCCTCGCTCCGTGCGCTACTGCCTGGAGCGAATCAATGAAACCCTGCGCATCATTCGCGGCAGTTCCGTTCCCGGGGCCCCCGATGAACTGGAATGCCTGGCTGGCCTCACCCTGGCCCGCTGGAGCTATACCAGCATCGACGATCTGATCGCCAGCGGCCTGCATGAGGCGATCGACCATCTCCAACAAGACTTCAACCGTCTGCACGCGCTGATTGAGAAGCGGTATTTCATCGCTGCCGCGCCCACCAGCTCGCAGACCAATCCAGAGCCCGCATGCGCGCCCACATAACCCACACCCTGCACTACCGGTATTCGGCTCCGATCCTGCTGGGGCCCCACCGCTTCTGCCTCAAGCCAAGGGGCCACGGCTTCCAGCGGCTGGCGCTCTTCGAGCTGGCCATCACCCCCGAGCCCGATACCGTCTACCCCCTGGTGGCCGCCAGTGGGGATGAGATCCTGCGGGCCCGCTTTCTCGGCAGCACCGACCGGTTCCTGGTGCAGGCCCGGAGCGAGGTGATCACCCAACCCGCCCCGCCCCTGGAGATGTGCCTGGAGGTGAACCCCCCCCTGCTGCCCTATCCGGTGGGCCATCTCAACGGCGATCTGATGGGGGCCCTGGAGGGTTGGCTCCCTAATGGCCAGCACGATCCCGCCGCGGTCGACCTGGCCCAGGAGGCCCTGACGGGCTGCGATCAACTGGCTGTGCCCTTTCTCAACCAACTGATCGTCATCATTCAAGATCGGGTGAAATACACCCAGCGCCACCATGGCCCTGCCTGGCCGGCCGGCCGCACCCTGAAGGAACGGGTGGGCTCCTGCCGGGATCTGGCGATGCTGATGATCGAATGCTGCCGCTGTGTGGGCCTGCCCTCCAGGTTTGTGAGTGGCTACCACCTGGTGGAGCCCAAGCCAAAGGATTACGACCTCCATGCCTGGGCGGAGGTGTATCTGCCCGGTGCCGGCTGGAGGGGCTACGACCCCAGCGGCAAGGGGCTGATCGATGATCGCTACATCGTGCTGGCCACCTCCTCGAAGGCCAATCTCACCGCGGCCGTGTCGGGCAGTTTTTCCGGGGGCACCCCGGTGGAGAGCGACCTCAAATGGAGCATTGAGGCCCGGGTGCTGGAGCCGGAGCCAGCCCGCGCCCAGGATGAAGAAGTGGCCCCCAGCTTCCAAGCTGGTAGCCAATGCTTCAGCGTTGCTCCCCATGCCGCGCCATGACAGATACAGCTTCGATCGCGTAGGCCATGGTGTCCACCCCCTCTCCCCCCCCAACGGCCCCCGCGGCGAATCCCCTGGCGGAGGACATGCGCCGCCATCTCTTCCTGAGCCAGGCCAAAGCCCCAGCCCTGGCCACGGTGCACGACCACTACCTCTGCCTGGCCCTGGCCGTGCGCGACCGGCTCCTGGCCAGCTGGGTGGATACGGCCGAGACCTACACCAACCAGCACGTACGCACCGCCATCTATCTGTCGGCGGAATACCTGCTGGGGCCCCACCTGGAAAACAACCTGGTGAATCTCGGCTTGCACAGGGAAGCCGAGGCCGCCTGCGAGGAACTGGGCCTGTCCCTGGATCAGCTGATCGCCGAGGAACCGGAACCGGGCCTGGGCAACGGCGGCCTGGGACGGCTGGCCGCCTGCTTCCAGGAGTCGATGGCGACCCTGGAATTGCCAGCCATCGGCTACGGCATCCGCTATGAATTCGGCATCTTCCGCCAGCAGATCGGCCCCAGTGGCCAGGTGGAAAGCACCGACCCCTGGCTGGCCCGGGGGAATCCCTGGGAGGTGATCCGGCCGGAGTGGAGCTACCCGGTGACCATCGGCGGTCAGACGGTGATCGGCGTCGCCTATGACACCCCGATCCTGGGGTATGGCGTGCGCACGGCCAACACCCTGCGGCTGTGGTCCGCCCATGCCCCGGAAGACTTTGACTTCGCCTCGTTCAATGCGGGCGACTACACCCGGGCGGTGCTGCACAAGGTGCAATCGGAAACCCTCTCCAAAGTGCTCTATCCCAACGACGAGATGGAGCAGGGCAAGCGATTGCGGCTGAGCCAGCAGATCTTTTTTGTCTCCTGCTCCCTGCAGGACATGTTCCGCATCCTCAAGGGCCAGGGCATCGACGTGCGCGACTTCCACAAGAAGTACGCCGTCCAGCTCAACGACACCCACCCGGCCATCGCCGTCGCCGAGCTGATGCGGTTGTTGATCGATGAGCACGGGGTCGACTGGGACACGGCCTGGAGCATCACCACCGCCAGCATCAGCTACACCAACCACACCCTCCTCCCCGAAGCCCTCGAATGCTGGGGCCTCGAGCTGTTCCAGCAGTTGCTGCCCCGGCAGCTGGACATCATCTTCGAAATCAACGCCCGCTTCTTGCGGATGGTGCGCCTGCGCTACCCCGGCAAGCCGGAGATGCTCGAGAAGCTCTCCCTCATCCAGGAAGGAGGCACGCGCAAGGTGCGCATGGCCCATCTGGCGGTGGTGGGAAGCCACCAGGTGAATGGGGTGGCGGAGCTGCACAGCCATCTGCTGAAGCAGAACCTCTTCCACGACTTCGCCCAGATCTGGCCGGAGCGCTTCACCAACATCACCAATGGGGTCACACCGCGCCGCTGGGTGGCGGTGTCCAACCCCCATCTGGCCACCCTACTGGACGACAGCATCGGGCAGGGCTGGAAGAGCGATCTCGATCAGCTCTCCCGCATCGAGCCGATGGTGCAGGATCCGGCCTTCCTGGAGCGCTGGCGCATGGTGCGAGAGCATGCCAAGGAACGCCTGGCCCAGACCATCCGCCAACAGACGGGCGTGCTGGTGGATCCCTCCAGCCTTTTCGATGTGCAGGTGAAGCGCATCCATGAGTACAAGCGGCAACACCTGGCGGCCCTGCAGCTGGTGGAGCGCTACCTGCGCATCCGGGCCGGGGAAGACCTCCCTCCCCGCACGGTGATCTTCGGCGGCAAGGCCGCGCCGGGCTACACCATGGCCAAACTGATCATCCGTCTGATCGTGGGCATCGCCGACATCGTGAACATCGATCCGGCCATGGATGGTCGCCTACGGGTGGTGTTCCTGCCCAATTTCAGCGTGAGCCTGGGCCATCGCATCTATCCGGCGGTGGACCTCTCCGAACAGATCTCCACCGCCGGCATGGAAGCTTCTGGCACGGGCAACATGAAGATGGCCCTCAATGGCGCCCTCACCATCGGCACCCTGGATGGAGCCAACATCGAGATCCGCGACCGGGTGGGCGGCGACAACTTCTTCCTCTTCGGCCACACCGCTGAACAGCTGGCGGCCATCAACCGCAACGGCTACCACCCCATGCCCTGGCTGGAGAACGAGCCTCTCACTAAGGAAGCGATCGATCTGATCGGATCGGGCCATTTCAGCGAGGGCGACCGGGAGCTGTTCCACCCCCTGCTCTCCAATCTCTGCAGCAGTGATCCTTTCCGCGTGATGGCCGACATCGGCGACTACCGCCGCGCCCAGAATGACGTGGATGCGGCCTGGCTCGATCGGAACCGGTGGATGCAGATGTCGGCTCTGAACACGGCCCGCTGCGGCTTCTTCTCCTCGGATCGCTCCATCCGGGAGTACGCCGAGCGCATCTGGAAGGTGCATCCGGTACCCGTGGCCACCACCCGCCGTGAGGCCCACCTTGCGGACTAGGACAGCGACTCCACCCGTGCTGGTGGATGATCCCTGGAGCCCCTGGCTCTGCCCATGACCCCCTGGATGGACACCCTGGCCCAACGCGTCCAGGCACATCTGCAAGACGCGGGGATTGAGTTGACCGTTGGAGGAGAGCCCACGCTCGTGCCCCTGGAGCCGGAGGGGGCGGAGTGGACGATCGCGGCGGATGGACCCACCAAGCTCCCCCTGGCCCGCCGACTGGCGGAAGTGTTTCAGCGCGACGTCTGGCCCGGCAGCACCCTGCTCTATTGCCCAGGGAAGCTCTATGCCGGAGAGGTGAATCCCCGCTGGGCTCTGCGGCTCCTGGTCCACTCCGATGGAACCCCCCTGGCGACGCAGCTCCGCTCCCCGTCGCCGCAGGCACCCCCCACCCCCCTGCGGGCGGAGCACGCCACCGCCTGGCTGGAGGGGCTGGGCCAGCGGCTGGGAGTGAAGCTGCAGCCGGTGGCCCTGCGAGATCCCCTCGACGGGACGCGCCAGGCCTGGGCCGCACCCCTCACCACCACGGAGATCCCCCCGGAAGGGGCCCCACAGGAGTGGACCTGGGAGGCGGGCGCCTGGCCCCTGGCGGAAGACCTGCGCCAGCTCAGCGGCGCGCCGGGGCCCGCGGGTCTGCGCTTGCCCCTGGCCCATTTTCCGGACAACCTGCCCCGGCAGGTGCTCACCCTGGAGGTGGGGGCAGACGGCTGGGACCTGTTTCTTCCCCCCCTCCTGCGGGTGCCCCTGGAGGCCCTGCTCCAGGCGGTGGCCGCCGGCCTGGAGGGGCTCACGGAACCCAGGCTGAGCGGAATGCTGCCCAGCGACGGCGATGACCATTGGCAGGTACTCGGGCTGACGGCCGATCCGGGCGTGCTGGAAATCAACCTGCCCGTCTGCCATGGCTGGGGCGACTACGCCCTTTGGCTGCAGCGCATCGAGGCGGCCGGCCAGCAGGTGGGGCTGCGCACCTGGAAGGAAACCGCCCATGGCACCCAGGAGGGCACGGGGGGAGGCAACCACCTGCTCTGGGGGGGCGCCAGCCTGGCCACCAATCCCTTTTTTCCCAGGCCCGCCTGGCTGGCTGGCCTGTTGCGCTACTGGCAGCACCATCCCAGCCTGGCCTATCTCTTCAGCGGCGCCAGCGTGGGGCCCGCCTCCCAGGCGCCACGGCCTGATGAGGCCGCCGGCTCCATCTTTGATCTGGAGCTGGCCTACCGCCAGCTGGAGGAGGCCGAGGAGCGGCCGTCCCAGGAGCCCTGGGGCGACCATCGGGCCCTGATCGGTGAAACCCTGCGCCACCTCCATGCCGATCGCAGCGGCAACAACCACCGCAGCGAAATCAGCTTCGACAAGTTCTGGAACCCGGGCACACCGGCGGGTTGCCTAGGGCTGATTGAGTTCCGGGCGTTGGAAAGCCTGCCCCAGTTGGAGTGGACCCAGGCCATTGCCCTGCTCTGGAGCAGCCTTGCGGCCCACCTGCTCACCCCCGCCCACCGGCCCGGCCGCCTGCGCGACTGGGGGCCGGCCCTGCACGATCGCTGGCTGCTGCCCAGCCAGCTCTGGGCCGATCTGGAAACGGTGTTGGCCGATCTGGCTGGGGGCGGGCTGGCCCTGGAGGCCGGGCCGTTCCGGGAGCTGTGGGAGTGGCGCTTTCCGCCCCTGCTGACCTGGGAGGGTGCCGCCGGGGCCGATGGGGTGGTGCCCCGCCTGGAGCTCCGGCCCGCCCTGGAGCCCTGGCCCCTGATCTGCGATTTCCCCCGGGAAGGGGGCTTCACCAGCCGGTTTGTGGATGGCTCCCTACGGCGGTTTGAGGTCACGGCCAATGGGGCCTTCCGGGAGCAGTGCTGGCTGGCCTTGCAGGGGAGGCTCCTGCCCCTGGAAGCCGATCCCTCCTCCCTGCTGGCCGTGCGCTACCGCCTGCAGCAGCTCTACCCCTGCCTCCATCCCGGCATCCCTCCCCACTCGCCCCTCCGGCTCCTGGTGGGCAGCCCGACGGGAGTGGAGGCCTACACGCTCGCCGCCAACGGCGAGAGGTTCGAGCGTGTGGAGCTGGAGCCTTCAGATCCCGCCAATCCAGAGGTAGCTGGGCCCGTCTGGCAGGGGCGGGAGAGCCGCCAGTCGGTCAGCCTCGACCTACGGCTGGAGGGCCTGGGCCTCACCAGTTGAGGCCGTGCAGCTTGGGCAGGGGAGCGGTTTTGGATGTAACGGCAAACAGGCGCGGAATGCGGGAACTGTTGTAGACGCGAAACTCCCGCAGCACGCTTGCGCCCTTTTCCCGCACGGCTTGATTAAGCACGAGGGACCCGTCGGGATCGGAGACGGAACGATGAAACGTGCCTGGAGGGATGCGAAGAATGTCACCGCCGCAATCCAGCCGCACGATGTGATACGGGTAGTTCCAACCGAGATTCACCAGGTAGAAAGTGCGGCCGCCATGCATGGCCAGCAGATTATCTTCCTGGTGAGGGTGCAGATAGAACTGCCAGGCGCCCGTTTCCGGGTCGTTTGGGGGGCTGATCGCTGGCCCTGAATGCACCACCAGATCCCGGGCATTGGAGGTGGGCACGGTGATGTCAAAAAAACGAACCGATGGGGTATCGCGGAACTTCTCGTAAGGGATCAGCTCGAACATGGGAGCCGGGCGGGGCATGCTCTGGGCTGGCTCGCTCTGGCCTTGCTCGCTGCGATCAGGCATGGGGAAAGCTTCGGGGCTGGGGTGTCGGTTCGACAGGGTGGCGGTCATGGCAGGGGAGACCAGAAGGGGGCTGGCTGGGGCGGAGGGGAGGCTGAAACGGCCGGGAGAGCCGAATCCAGCGACGAAGAATGAATAAGTGAACCGAACCGCCATGGTTCACCGGGTGAGCGTCGTTACAAAACGACGAATCCTGCGGGCAGTTCCCCAATCGGTCTTAGAGGGGAATGGGCATCACCACCTCAGCCGGCGCAGGCGCACAGGCCTCCACCCGCTCGGCCACCACAGCCCCGATCACGATGATCGCCGGCGAGGCCAGGGCCGCCGCCTCCACCTGATCCGCCAGCTCCCCCAGGGACGCCAGCAGGATCCGTTGCCCCTGCACCGTGCCCTGCTGGATAGCCGCCGCAGGGGTGGAGGGCTCCAGCCCCCCGGCCATCAACTCCTCGCCGATGCGGCGCAGGTTGTGCAAACCCATGTAGATCACCAGGCCATCGCTGCTGCGGGCCAGGCCGCGCCAGTCCACACCGGGCCGGCCCTTGTCGATCTCCTCATGGCCCGTCACAAAGGTGACGCTGGAGCCCGCCCGGCGGTGGGTGACGGGGATGCCGGCGTAGGCGGGCGCGGCAATCCCCGCCGTGACCCCGGGCACCACCTCCACGGGCACCCCCCGGCTCACCAGGTGAGCCGCCTCCTCCCCCCCCCGGCCGAAGAGGAAGGGATCACCCCCCTTGAGGCGCACCACCCGCTGGTGGCGCTCGGCCAGTTCCAATAACACGGCATTGATCTTGGGTTGGGGCACGGAATGGTGGCCCCGCCGCTTGCCCACAAAACGGCATTCACAGCCTTCGGGCACCAGGTCCAGCAGGGCCTGGGGCACCAGGGAGTCGTAGACGAGGGCATCGCAACTGCTCAGCAGGCGATGGGCCTTCACCGTGAGCAGCTCGGGATCTCCCGGGCCTGCGCCCACCAGATACACCTGGCCGTAGGACGTAGCGCTCATGGCAGGGCCACCAGGAGCTCCAGCAGGGCCTGGCTGCAGTGGGGGCGCCCCAGCAGGGAAGGTCCCAGCCAGGCGCCCATGCCATCGGTGAGCCGGCTGGCGGCCAGAGCCAAGGGGAGGGCCGGCTCCCCAGGCCACGGCACGACCTCCACCCCCTCCGCATCGGCGTAGGGAACGGCGAGGCAGCGGGCACCGCAGAAGGAGGCGAGGTGGGCCAGGTAGCGCTGGGGGAGGGAACCTTCCACAGGATGGTGCACCAGCAGGGGCCTGGCAGCCCCACGCCCCCCAGCCAGCCGCTCCACCTCCGCGGCGAGAATGCGCTGCCAGGCGGGCCAGGCGCCGAGGAAGGGCAGGGCCCGCACGGTCCCGGCGGCCCGCCAACGGACCAACCGCAAGGGCACGTCCTGGCGCACATGGCCGCCCGGAAGGAGAAACAGAGGCACCGCCGTGGTCGGCTCCGCTGGGGTGACCGGAAGGGGGGGGAGCTCCGCCGCCGTGAGGGCCTCCAGGATCACCGGCGCCCCGCGGCGGTGCTGGACTTCGGCGGCGAGGGCACCCAGCTCAGGGGGAACCACCCCGCCGGAACGGCCGTGGATGAGCAGCACCAGGGGGGAGAGAGACAGGCAGGCCGGGAATTGCTGGAAAGCACCATGGCAAATTTCTCCCGCTCCCGGGAGTGGGGGACCAGGGAGCGGCAAGGGTTTGCCGTTTTTCCTCCCCAACGGGCCGGGCGGCTTGGCATCGTCTGGGGGTTGCCAGAAGGAACACTGCAGTGGGAGACGACGTGAACGACGGCGTGAACCGGAGGGCGGTGGATCGTGAAAGCGAGGGCGGGAGAGGTGGGGCTCCCGAGGCGCCCAGCGATCGCCGGGCTCGCCACCTGGCGGCGCTGGGACCCCAGCGCGCCCGTTTCCGCGACCTCATCGGAAAGGTGGGCAGCGGGGAGCACACCAGCACGGGCCTCACCCGGGAGGAAGCCCGCGAAGCGATGGCCCTGATGCTCTCCGGCACCCTGGATCCTGTGCAGCTGGGAGCCTTTCTGATCGCCCACCGCATCCGGCGGCCCTCCACGGAGGAGCTCTGCGGCATGCTTGACACCTTCCAGGCTCAGGGGCCAAAGCTGACGACCCCGGGCCGGCGGGCCCTGTGCTTCGGGGTGCCCTACGACGGCCGAAGCCGCACGGCTCCCGTGCTGCCCCTGGTGGCCCTCACGCTGGCGGCGGCCGGAGTCCCTGTGGTGCTCCACGGGAGTGGCCCCATGCCGGTGAAATACGGCGTCACCCTGGCGGAGCTCTTCGCCGCGCTGGGCATCAATTGGGAGGGACTCAGCCTGGAGGTCGTGCAGGAACGCCTCGACCACCACCACCTGGCCCTCACCCACCAGCCCCGGCACTTCCCGGCGGCGGAGGCCCTGGTGCCCATCCGCGACCTGATCGGCAAGCGCCCCCCAGTGGCCAGCCTGGAGCTGATCTGGACGCCTCACCAAGGCGACCATCTGGTGGTGAGCGGCTTTGTCCATCCCCCCACCGAACCCCGGGCCTGGGACACCCTGCGCATGGCCGGCGAAAGGGAGGTGCTCACCCTCAAGGGCCTGGAAGGCTCCACCGATCTGCCCACCAACCGGCCCGGCATCGCGGGCCGATTGCGGGGCGACACCACCGAGCGGTTGGAGCTGCACCCCAGGTCCCATGGCCTCAGCGCCCCCGAGGTGGCCTGGGAGGGCTTGGACGCCTGGCGGCCGCAGGCCATGGAAGGCCTGCGGGGGGAGGGTCCCCTGGCCCAGGCCCTGCTCTGGAATCTGGGCTGCCTGCTCTGGCAAGCCGACCAGGCCCGCAACCTGGAGGAGGGTCTGGAGCAGGCCCGGGCGCTGGTGGCGGGACAGGCGGGCGAGGGCTGCCGGCAAGCCCTTGCAGCGTGAGCTCTGCAACCCGATGCAACGGGTCTAGGCGGCTCCCATGCAGCCCCGCCCTACCCTCCTCCTGGGCTCGTCCTAGGAAGGATTCGTGATCGAGCAGCTGCTGGAGGCCTGGCGGCCGGAGGGCGCCTGGTTCTGGGCCACCCATGGGGGCGCGGAGCTGGATCTGCTCGTGATGCATCGTGGCCAGCGCATCGGGGTGGAGATCAAACGGGCGGATGCCCCACGCCTCACCGCATCGATGCGCCAGGCGCTAACGCTGCTATCGGCTCAATGGCCGCACGCAGGTGATGTCGCTGGCGGAGGCATTAGGCCAGGGCCCTCAGGCGGCCAGCAGCTCCGGTTCGCGGTAGGGGATGAAGTTGGCCTTGCGGGTGCCGCAGATCGGACACACCCAGCTGTCGGGGATGGCCTCGAAGGGGGTGCCCGCGGCAATGCCTGAATCGGGATCGCCCACGGCCGGGTCGTAGATCATGGAGCACACCTTGCAGATCCACTTGCCCGGCACCGGGGTGGCCGCCTCCCCCGCCTCGCCCTTGCCCTGCAGAGCTTCCAGAGCCACCCCGTAGCGCTCGGCGTGGTGCTGCTCAATCGGGGCCAGGAAACCGAAGTTGCTGGCAGCGCGCCGGAAGATGGCGGCGTGGTCGCCAGATTCTGCCGCCTGGCCATCGAATTCCTCCGCCGCGTCGCCGTCCCGGTCGGCACGGGCCTGGGCCGCGAACTCGGGGTACATGGTGGTGTACTCATAGGTTTCGCCCTCGATTGCCAGCTCCAGGCAGCGGGCCAGGATCACGCCTTTCTGCTCCGGCGAGAGGGCCGCAGGATCGGCCACCACCAGCTCGGGATGGAGCAGCCGGAAGTGAGCAAAGGCGTGCTCGGTTTCCTGGTTGGCGGTATCGCGGAAGAGGCGGGCCAGGTCCTGGTTGCCCAGCTGCTTGGCCACCTCAGCAAAGAACAGATACTTGCGGTTGGCCATGCTCTCCCCCCCGAAGGCGGCTTCGAGGTTGGTTTGGGTGCCGGGATTGGTCAGATCCATGGAACGCGAACGGGTGGCGTGCGGACTCCAATTCTGGTGCCCAGCCCGAACAGCCGAGCAGATCCCCAAGGCGGGGAAGAAGCCCCACACTGTCAGCAGCAGTCGTTCCTGCCATGACTCCCTGGCACAGCCCAGCACCCTCCAGCCTGCCTGTGCTGGCCTCATCGCTGCTGCTGATGGCGGTCGCAGGTTGCAGCACAGCCAAAACGGACAACGGCTCGGTGGCAGGCATGCCCACACCGATCCGGATGGAGCTCAGCGGGGCTGGGGCCTCCTTTCCGGCTCCCCTCTACAAGCGCTGGTTTGATGAGCTGGCCCAACAGGGGGTGGGGGCGAAGGATCAATCGGTTGGATCCGGTACCGGGCTGCAGCAGTTCACGTACAACCTTGTGGATTTTGCCGCCAGTGATGTGCCCATGAAGCCCGCTGAGGTGGCCCGGGAACGCAGGGGTGTAGTGCAGATCCCCATGACCGCTGGTGCCCTGGTGGTGGCGTACCAGCACAAAGGATGTGACCGCCCCCATCATGGAGGCCCTACGGGGGCGCTATCGCTTCAGGGCCCGGCCTCCAATCACGGTGCGCGGACATGGTGAGATCGCAGTGTGGGACATAGAGCCAGCCGGTCTCATCTCAGACGGGGCACCGGCTGCTGGGGCGGCGGCCACTGGGTGGCCACCCGGTGATAGCTCACAGGGGTTGCCGTGAGCCAGAGCACGGCCCGCAAGCCATCGGTTTCATAGGGGTCGCCGGTGTAGTTGAAACGGGGCTTCTCCGGCGGAGCGGCCCCCACCCCCTCCACGAAGCCGAAGCGCTCCAGCCCCTCGGAGAAGTAGAGGTCTTGCATCAGATACCAGCGGGTTTCATCCACCGAAGGATCGATCTTGTGGGTGGTGATGGTCTTGCGGGTGAGGCGTACGCCAATGTCGCGGCTGATCTGGCCCACCCACACCGGCGTGCCCGTCACCGTGACGGGCGCCAACCAGAGCCGCATGTGATTGCGCTGGTTCACATCGCTGCGGCCCTTCTGCAGGGCTAGATCCTGGGGCCGGCCGAACACATAGAGAGGCGACACCGGCGCATAGCGGTAGCGATGGCCAAACAGGGAGGAGGTGATCGTCTGCCAAGCCGAATCGGCGGAGAGGCTCTGGGTGACATGCCATCCCCTCCGGGCCAGGGCAGGAAACACCGCCTCAGCACCGCCGATCAGCACGATGTTGAGGGGATCGGCTGGGGTGCGGCGATCGCCACCGAGGGTGCAGCAGGGCAGGGATTCCAGCCAGGTCTTGAGCTGGGCTTCCGTGAGCACGGTCATGCGGCCAGGCGCCTGCAGGTGATCCCAATTCACCCGCTGGAAATCCGTGCGCAGCCCGGGCACCCGTGTGAGAAACGAGAGGCGCCGCACCCGCCTCCGCCCAGGCGCCACCAGCTCCACATCGGCATATTTGATGCCCTCATCTCGGTTGGTGAACACATAGCCGCTGATCGTCTGGCCCGGATCCACCGACTCCGGCAGCTCCATCCGTCGCAGGCGAGCATCGATGCGGGCATTGCCCGCTGGATCCAGCAGGCGGTGCCCCTGCCAGGCCACCTCCAGGGGGGAGAAATACTCGCTGTCGATCGTGATCGGCGGGATGTAATAGCGGGTGTCTTCCCCGTTGCGCACCCGGATCCACACAGGCTGGATCTGGGCCTTCGCCAGATCAAACCCCACCAACTGGCGGGCTTCCCCATCGCTGAGGGTGGCCACGCTCACGGTGACGCCCCCCACTTGCCGGGTCTCAGCCCGGCCCACGATGGCCTGAGGGGAGAAGCCCTTCGGGGCCTCGCCACCGGGGAGTGGGGTGCCCACCAGCGCCGGAAGGGCCGGCACCAGCAGGGCAGGGAGAAACGAGCGAGGCCACGCCGAATGGGTCATGGGGAATGGGTCCGCCTGCCCAGCCTGCCAAAGCGCGGGGGGCTGGTCATCCTGAAGGGGTCTACCTACCGAGTTCATGATCCTGCCTTTGCCCGGCCCATGGCCCTGCGGAGCGCGCCCATTCCTGCGGTGCTGCCCGCCCTCGCCCCCATCACGGCGTCAGCCGAGGAAGGCAATGGGACCCGTTGCGGCCCTGCTGCTGGCAGGCTCCTGGATGGGAGGGCCAGCCGCCCTCGCCGGAGCACCGCAGGGCAACCCGGCCCCGCTCGCCACGGTGTACAGCGGCGGCGACATCCTCACGATGGCGGGCGATCGGCCCACCTACGCGGAGGCTCTGGTGGAGCGGGGCGGCCGGATTGTGCAGGTGGGGCCCTTGGCGGAGGCCCTGCGCCTCGCGGGACCAGGAGCTCGACGGGTGAATCTGGCCGGCCGCACCCTGCTGCCGGGCTTCATCGATGCCCATGGCCACCTGCCCGACTACGTGACCACCTGGGGCCGGCCCGACCTGAGCCCGCCACCGGTGGGCACGGTGAAGAGCGTGGCCGACATCCAGGCGGTGGTGCGCCGCTGGCTGTCTGAACACCCCGCCCCAGCGGGCCAGCTGGTTTTTTTCACGGGCTACGACGACAGCCTGCTGGCCGAGCGGCGCCATCCCACCCGGGCCGATCTGGATGCGGTGAGCGCCACGGTGCCGATCCTGCTGCTCCATGCTTCCGGCCACCTCGCCGTCGCCAACAGCGCCGCCCTGGCCCTCGCGAAGATCAATCGCACCACTCCCGATCCCGCCGGCGGCGTGATCCAGAGAGATCCGCAGACGGGAGAGCCCAACGGCGTGCTGGAGGAAACCGCCGGCTATCCCTTCCTGCCCCTGATCCCCCAGCCCAGCCTCGCCCAGCGGCTGGCCAATCTGGAGGAGGTGCAGCGCTGGTGGGCCAGCTTCGGCCTCACCACCGCCCAGGATGGCCTGAGCAACCCGGGCAACCTGGAACTGCTGCGGGAGGCGGGCCGGCAGGAGCGCCTGATCCTGGATGTGGTGGCCTACCCCTTCTTCAAGGTGCTCGGGGATCCGGCAACCCTGGAGCCGAAACTTAAGGAGGTGGAGATCGTGAAGCCCGGCGCCCCCTGGCCCCTGGGCTCCATGCAGGCCAATGCGGGCCGGGAATTCGCCGGCCCCCAGGCCAAGCCCCTCGGCACCACCTTGAAGCCCGCCGGCACGCCAGCGAAGCTGCGGGTGGGCGTGTACGAGAACCATTTCAAGATCGGCGGCATCAAGCTCACCAGCGATGGCTCCCCCCAGGGGCGCACCGCCTACCTGAGCAAGCCCTACACCACCCCGCCGCCGGGCCAATCGGCCGACTACAGGGCCTACCCGGTGATGAGCCAGCAGGAGGTGGACGACTGGGTGGCCCTGGGCTGGCGCAACGACATCCCGATCCTCACCCACACCAACGGGGATGCTGCCGTGGAGCAGCTGATCACGGCGGTGGGGAGGGCCCGGGCCCGCTATGGCGCCAAGGATCTGCGGCCCGTGGCCATCCATGCCCAGCTGGCCCGCCACGACCAGGTGGATCGCATGGCCACCCTTGGCATCGTGCCGAGCTTCTTCACCGCCCACACCTTCTTCTGGGGCGACTGGCACC
>JBBASA010000015.1:0-53135 GCA_040399515.1 Cyanobium sp.
GACTCAAAATCGAGCGCCTTCGGGCATGTGGGTTCGAGTCCCACCGCTCCCATCCCCGTCACCGCGGCCCCCTCCGCGGTGATGGACACCTACGCCCGCTATCCCCTGTCCCTGGTGCGGGGCAAGGGTGTGTGGGTGTGGGATCAGGAGGGTCGCCGCTACCTCGATGCGGTGGCCGGCATCGCCGTTTGCACCCTTGGCCACAGCAACCCCGCCCTGCGCAGGGCCCTCTGCCGGCAGTTGGGCACCCTGCAGCACGTCTCCAATCTCTACCGAATTCCGGAGCAGGAGGCCCTCGCCCAGGCCCTGGTGCAACGCAGTTGCGCTGATCGGGTGTTTTTCTGCAATTCCGGCGCCGAGGCCAATGAGGCGGCCATCAAGCTCGCCCGCAAGCATGGCCACCAGGAACGGGGCATCGAGCGGCCTCTGATCCTCACGGCAGAAGCCAGCTTCCATGGCCGCACCCTGGCGGCCGTCACCGCCACGGGACAACCGCGCTACCACAAGGGCTTCCAGCCCATGGTGGAGGGCTTTCGCTATTTCCCTTACAACGACATCGGCGCATTCGAATCCCTCCTCGCCTCCTGCGAATCGGACGGACCGGCCGTTGCCGCTGTGCTCATCGAGCCTCTTCAGGGGGAGGGGGGGGTGAACCCCGGTGATCCGGCCTTCTTCCGGCGCCTGCGCCAGCTCTGTGATGAGCGCCGGATCCTCCTGATCTTTGACGAGGTGCAGATCGGCGTGGGCCGCAGCGGCCGCTTGTGGGGCTACGAAAACCTCGGGGTGGAACCCGATGCCTTCACCCTGGCGAAGGGGCTGGGGGGGGGCATGCCCATCGGGGCCCTGGCTGTGAAGGCCAGCTGCGACCATTTCCGCCCCGGCGACCATGCCAGCACCTTTGGCGGCAACCCCCTGGCCTGCCGGGCGGGTTTGACCGTGCTCCAGGAAATCGAACGCCGCAAGCTCCTCGCCCACGTGCAAACCGTGGGGCTCCAGCTACGGGAGGGCCTTGAGGATCTGGTGCAGCGCTATCCCCAGCAGCTGGCAGGGGTGCGGGGTTGGGGCCTGCTGCTGGGCCTGGTGCTCCAGCCGGAGGGCCCCGCCGCCCCGGATCTGGTGAAGGCCGCCATGGCCGAAGGGCTCCTGCTGGTGCCTGCGGGGGCCTCGGTGGTGCGCTTCGTTCCTCCCCTGGTGATCAAACCCCGCCATGGGCGGCAAGTGGTGAAACGGTTGGAGCAGGCCCTGCAGCGCCTGCGTTGATGCGCCTACCTGAGCCCGTCGATCTCGACCCCATCCTGGCCGCCTGCACAGGCCGGGGCATTGATCTGGGACTGGATCGGCTCCAGGCCGCCCTCGCCGCCGGGGGCCATCCCGAACGCCGTTTTCCCGCCGTGCAAGTGGCCGGCACCAACGGCAAGGGATCCATTGCCACCTTTCTGCATGCCATCCTCGAGGCTGCGGGACTGCGCACGGGGATTTACCGATCCCCCCATCTTCAGAGCTGGTGCGAACGGATTCAACTGGGCCAGCAGTGGGTGGACGGGGAGACCCTGCAGGACGATCTGCGGCGCTGGCTTCCCTTGGCCACCCAACACTCCCTCACGGTCTTTGAGCTGTTCACGGCCGCGGCCATGGATCGCTTTGCCAAGGCAGAGCTGGATCTGGTGGTGCTGGAGGTGGGGCTAGGAGGCCGCCTCGATGCCACCACGGCCCACCCCGACCGGCGGGTGGTGGGGTTTGGCCCTATCGGCCTCGACCATCAGGACTTTCTGGGATCCACCCTGGCCGAGATCGCGGCCGAGAAGGCTGGGGTGCTGTCCGCGTCCCAGGTGGCCATCAGTGGTCCCCAGGCGCCTGCGGTGGCGGAGGTGCTGGAACGGCAGGCCGAGCGGTGCGGCTGTGTGCTGCGCTGGGCAAGCCCCCTGCCCAGCGAGGCGGAAGGGGGCTTGCCCCTGGGATTGCCAGGCACCTTTCAGCGCAGTAATGGGGCCGTGGCCGTGGCCATGGCCGAAAGCCTCATCGCCCAAGGGTGGTCGATCTCCGAGCAGGCCATCGCCTTGGGACTGCAGCAAGCACGCTGGCCCGGACGGTTGGAGCTCCGCCACTGGCAGGGGAGGGAGGTGCTGCTGGATGGAGCCCACAACCCACCTGGCGCCGAAGCCCTGCGGCGGGAGCTGGATCGGCTGGACCAGCGCGATCAGCTGAAGGGCCTCCCCCCAGCTGGCCCCGGGAGCGGCGGCCGCCGCTGGCTCCTGGCCATGCAGCGCACCAAGGACGCTCCAGCCCTGCTCGATGCCCTCCTGGGCCCCCACGATCGGGCGGCCATCGTGGCGCTGGCCGATCTGCCCTGTTGGAGCGTGGACGCCCTGCTGGAGGCCCGCCCCGAGCTGGCCGGGCGCCTGCAGGCGGTGGCCCATCCCCAGGAGGGTCTGCGCTGGCTGAGCCCCCCCGGTCCCCTCCCCGTGGTGGCCGGATCCCTCCACCTGCTGGGGGACATCTGGCCCCTTCTCGATCCTCCCGACCTTGGGGCCCAAAGGTAAGACCGCGGAGCAAGGGTCTGGGCTGGCGGGATCAAGTTACGGGAAGGATTTATCCGCCCAGGCTGACGTCTCCCCAACCCGTTACCATCCTGTGGATGTAGGGCATTTCTCCCCCCATGTCGGTCTCACTGACTCCAGACGAACGCAACAAACTCATTGGTGGCCCCCTGGCCGCCGCCATGGCCGTGATGGCTGTGGACATGGGAATCTTTTCCAGTGCCCAGGAGGCTCTCGCCCTCGGCAAGGAACTCTCCGCCGCCGCGACCCGCTACGCCTCCAATCCCCTGATTGCCAGCCTCTTCGACCCGGAAGCGCTCAAGCAGGGCATCAATCCCGAGAAGCCAAACATCACTCCAGAGGATGTGAAGGATGGCAAGGTGCTCGACCGGGCCCTGGAGCAGGTGGATCAGGCCATGAGCCTGGTGCGCACCAAGTGCGATGCCCCCTCCGCCCAGCAATATGCCCAGCTCATCGTGGATGGCTGTGTGGCCGTGGCCGAGGCCGCCGGAAACGGCCTGTTCGGCGCCGGTGAAAAAGTCACCGCGGACGAGAAGGCAGCGTTGGATCGGATCCGCCAGCATCTGGGGGTCACCGCCTGAAGGCTGAGCACATGCCCTGGGTCCCCGTCTCCTTGTCCACTCCCGACAGGCCCAGGGCAGGCCTCCCCAAGCGCCTGATCCAGCTGCTGATTGGCAGCTGGATGGCGATTTTCCTGCTGGTGCCCCTGCCGGCGATGGCCAGCTACGCCGAGCGGATCGACTACACCCTCACCAATCAGTCCGGCAAGGATTTCCATGGTCAGGATCTCAGCGAGTCGTCTTTCGCCGGAGCCGTGGGACGGCAGGCCAATTTCGATGGAACAGACCTCCATGGCGCGATCTTCACCCAGGGCGCCTTTGCAGGGGCCAGCTTTCGGGGGGCCAACCTCACGAATGTGCTGATGGATCGGGTGGATTTCGCCGGGGCTGATTTCACTGGTGCCCTCCTGCAGGGCGTGATCGCTTCGGGCAGCAGCTTTGCCGGCGCCAATGTGACCGATGCCGATTTTAGTGAGGCCATCCTCGATCGGGCCGACCAGGTGTCGCTGTGCCGCAAGGCCAGCGGCCAGAATCCGGTGACAGGGGTGGAGACCCGCCTGAGCCTGGGTTGCTGAAGCCCGCCAGGCAGATCTGGCCTAGGCCTGCTCCCACCAGCCCCGCAACTTGCCAGGGTTGAGTAGGCCCTGGGGATCCAGCCTGCGTTTGCAGCCCACCTGCTCGGCGTCAACCACCCCCAGTCCACCATCCTCCACGGTGATCACGTGAGGATCAAAGATCCAGGCGCCCTCCTCCCGGCACTGGGCCATCAGCCTCTGGAGGGCCTCAACGCCCTGGTCGCGCAGCACGGGAAGAGCCGCCAGCCGGCAGGCGCCCATCTGGCGCACGGCCTCCAGATGCCAGTGCAGAGTGTCACCCCAGGTGGCGTTGAGTGCCTCAAGAAAGGGGCCCTCCGGTTGGGGAAGCACCATCTGCAGATAGGTCCAATCGGGATGCTTCGCCCGCCAGTGGAGGGTGGTGTGGTTCCAGGTGAGTTCCCGCAAGGGCAGCCCCCGGCTGGTGGCCTCCGGCTCCTGCCACACCACCCTCCCTCCTCGCCCGGCCAGCCAGGCGGAGGCCACAGCCACGGCGTCCGGAGCCAGCAGCACCAGCAAGCGGGTCTCGCCGGCCTCGGGCCTGGGGCAGCCCTGGGGCCAGGGCACGGCGGCTGCCAGCTCCCCATCCAACAGGCAGAGTTCCTGCAGGAGCAGGGCCGTGCCCGGAAGCTCCTGGGCGGCCGCCAGGGCCTGGCGGCCCTCGGCAAACCCCACCACCATCTGCCACCACCCCACTGCTTCGGTGGTGGCCAGCCGCAGGGCCGTAAGAATCCCATTGGTGCCATAGGCATGGTTGAGGGGCTCGCAGGCCTGGCCCTCCAGCCGCAGGAGCCGGGGCTCGGGCTCCACCGTCACCACCTCCAGCCCGAGGAGGTGGCCCGGATCCCTCAGGAACCCCCAGCGCAGGGAACCGATGCCCCCCGATCCGCCTGCGATGAATCCCCCCAGGGTGGCGCTCCGATAGGTACTGGGGGCCAGGCGAATGGCCCGACCGTGGGGCAAGAGCTGACGATCCAGCTCCGCCAGCAGGCAGCCGGCCTCCGCTTCCACCACCCCCGTGTCGGCCTCCACGGTCCGCACCTGGTGCAGGCCCGTCATCTCCAGCACCACCCCCCCCGCCAGGGGCACGCACTGGCCATAATTCCCCGTCCCCGCTCCCCGCACGGTGAGGGGCACCCCATGGCGGGCACAGGCCCCGGCCACGGCCATCACCTCTTCCACACTGGTGGGGCAGGCCACCACCTGCCCCTTGAAGCCCGCCAGCAGCTGGCGCAGCACCGGGGAATAGGTATGGAAATCACCGGACAACTTCTCCAGCTCAGCCGCCCCGTCCAACAGGACCAGGGCAGGAACGCTCCGCTGGAGCTCCCCCACCAGGGCCCCGATCTGGGACGCCGTGGGCACGGGAGGCAGGGGGGGCAGGCTCAGGGAAGGCATCCGTGTCAGAGAGTGTGTGCTGTCTCTCAGTTTCTGTGGGAGAGGGCCCCTTGGGGCGCGAAGGGTCCCAGCAGGCGGGATGGGGTCTCCGCCTGAGGGGGCTCCAGCCAGACGCCCTGTCTCAACACCCGCCGCTGGGGGGTGCGGGCCAACAGGTCGGTCCAGGAGGAGGCGGCGAGCACCACCAGATCCGCAGGTCCACCGATCCGCAGAACCCCGTCCCAGGGCAGGGCAAGGAGCTGGGCCGGAGCGGTGGTGAACGGCGCCAGCCCCGCCCGTTCCCAGGGCAACAGGTGGGTGGCCACCGTGCCCAGGCGGATCAGCTCGATCGGATCGAAATCCCCGCCTGGATACCAGGGATCCTGCACGTTGTCTCCCCCGATCGCCACGGTGACACCAGCCTGCTGGAGCTGGCGGATGGGGGCCTTCGGGCGACGGGCGGGGGTGCGCTCCGGATCCCGGTTCAGCAACCACAGATTGGTGGTGGGGAGAGCCACCACGCCCACCCGCGCCTCGGCCATCTGATCGGCTAGCTGGCGGAGGGTGCGATCCTCCATCAACCCCATACTGCTGGCATGGCTCGCCACCAGGGGCACCCCGCAGCGCTGCTCCTTCAACACATCCCGCAGCAGGTTTAGTCCCCGGGGTGGGGGTTGGTCGCTTTCATCGATGTGCAGATCGATGGCGCAGCCTTCCCGCTCCGCCAGGGCCAACAGGGCCAGCAGGGCATCCCGCTCCAGGCCCGTCTGGCTGAAGGGGGGGCCGAGCACACCCCCCAGGAGGCCTCCCTGGGCCCCAACCCGGCGGGCCAACTGGTCCCCCTCTCGGCCCAGCCAGAGCTCGATCGGCCCCAGGGCCACCAGTTGCAGGTCCACCCGTCCGGCCCAGCGCTGGCGGGCCTGGCCCAGCACGTCCCAGCAGAGGTCGGCCCAGGGGCCAAAACTATCGATGTGACTGCGGATGGCCCGCAGGCCATAGCGCCAGGCCTGCTCCAGGGCGCGCTCCACCCTGGCAGCCACCTGCTCGGGGGTGCGCTGGTGGGCTTCCAAAGTGTTGATGCGGAAGGCCTCCTCGATGGAGCCGGCCCGGTTGGCGTGGGTCGGCGCGGAAAACGCCTTGTCGAGATGGGCGTGGGCTTCCACCAGGGGGGTGAGGGCCAGGGGGAGGCCATGACTGGGTTCTGGCCCCCCATAGGGATTCAACTGGGTGAGTTGGCCGTCCTGGTGGCTGAGGCACACCCGAACCAACCCATCGGGATCGGCCTGCGGCAGAGGGAGGGTGGGATCGATCAGGCTGCGGGGGATGGCCAGGGGGGGGAGTTGGTTCAACGGCCTTCCCTGGAATCCCTGGGCTCATGGGCCTGCAGCAGGAGGAATTGCCCAGCCCCCGCCAGGGTGGTGGCCTCGTAGCGGGGAAGGCGCAGATTGGGCACCTGGCGCAGCCCAGGGAGCAGGGCCGGCAGATCCAATTCCGTGCGATACACGCTGAAGAGCCCCAGGTTGCTGCGCCGGGTGTTGGCCTGCACAAGCTTGCCGAGGATGGGTTTCTGGGAGCGCACCAGCTGGGGGCAGTGGCGGATGAGCAGCCCTCCCAACATCCCGCTCAGGCCATCGTTCTGGCAGAGCTCCTTGGTGAGGAGGCTGGTGAGCTGGTTGCCGCCGAACTCGGCGAAGGCCGCCGGACCTGGATTGGTGCTCACCAGACCTGCCGTTAGACCAGCGCCCATCAAAGCCAGTGGCAAACATCGGGAGACCGGTTTCACCGGTGGGAGCTCCAAAGCGACTTCACGTTGGCAGAGATTTCCCGGCACCGCGCCCCCTTGGTGGTCTGGGCGTCAAGTGGTAAGTTCGTCTCACCACGGCGGGCGTCGCCAAGTGGTTAAGGCAGCGGCTTGTGGCGCCGCTATTCGGGGGTTCGAGTCCCCTCGCTCGCCCTTCTCTGATCCAGTCCCTCCCAGGGCAGGTTGGCGGAAATGACTCGGCCCTGGAGCCGAGCCATTCCGCGGCCATGGCCCCTTTGCTTCAAGCCAACTCAAGACCCATCAGCATCTGGGGTTGAAAACCCTTTCAACCACTGGAGAGCGCACCCAGTAAAGCCTCCAGCAACCCATCGCCCCCGTGCCGCACGGGGTCTGCACAGGGCAATCCCGTCAGGGCGCCCACGGCCTCCAACGCCCCCGCCACCTCCTCCTCCGGCAAGTGGGCCGTGTTGAGGGCGATGGCCCCCACCTTGGGGCCAGCCGTGGTGCGGTCGGGGCGGGCGAGGGCGGCCAGACCCTCCACTACGGCAATCAACTCCGGGAGGGGTGGCAGGGGCACGTGGGGAGCGTTGCGCACGGCGGCCTGGCCGGCCCGGTGCACCAACAGCAGATGGGTGGGTTGGCTGCCCCGGAGCAGGGGGAGGGTGGCTGTGGAGCCCGGATGGCAGAGGGAGCCCTGCCCCTCCACCAGAAGGAGAGTTTGGGGGCCTGCCCCAGCCGCGGCCTGGACCACGGCTTGCTCCACCGCCCCTGCCGCATAGTCGACCCGCACCGCATCGAGGGCCACGCCCGCCCCACTGATCAGAATCCCCGCCTGACCCGTGCCCACGAAACGGGCGTCCAGGCCCCGCCTGCCAGCGGCGGCTTGAAGCTCCAGGCAGGCGCTCATCTTGCCCACCGACATGTCCGTGCCCACGGCCAGCAAGCGCCGGCAGGGCAGCTGGGCCGCCTGGGCGGAGGCCACGGCCAAGCGAGCCGGCTCCTGCCGCAGATCCCAGATCCAGGCGCCGGGCTTCACCCGAGCCGCCAGCTCCCGATCCTCGCCCAACCTGGTGTGCAACCCGCTGGCCACCGACAGGCCGGCCTCCAGGGCCACCAGCAGATCGGCGCGCATTTCTGGGGGGAGAAGGCCTCCGGCGGGGGCCAGCCCCACCACCGCCACGGCATCCCCAGGGGCAGGCAGCAGGGGCAAGGCATCCTGGAGGCTGGCCACCACCGGCACATCCCGGGGAATCCCCGTGAGGTCCTGAAGATTGGCGCCCCCGTAGGCCGGATCCACCACCGCCAGGATCGGGCCCTTGCGGTAACGGAGCATGGCCAGGCCGGTCTTGCCGCTCAGATTGTCGAGGCCGTGGTGTTGCAGCAGCACCACAGGGGCATCAGCACGGAGCATGAGATGGAGCCACAGACCCATCCTGCCGCAACACCACCCCCAGGCCTGGCCCCGGGCCCGGCAGCACCCGATCGGCCTCCAGCCGGGGGCCGCTAAATGGATCATCGAGAAGGTTGAGATGGCTGTCGAGGTCGGGCCAACGCACCAGCGGCAGCAGCTGGGCCGCGGCCCCATTGAGCAGGCGGCTGTCGGAGTAGCAGCCCACCATCACCTCCAGCTCCAGACTCCGGGCCACCTGGGCCATCAGCAGGGCCTCGGAGAGCCCCCCACTTTTTAGCAACTTGATATTCACCCCATCCACGTAGGGGGCCAGCCGCACCACGTCCGCCAGGTTCCAGCAACTCTCATCAGCCACCAGGGGAATGGGGCAATCCAGCTCGAGGGCGGCAAAGGCGGCTGCGTCGTCCTCCGGGTCGAGGAGGGGGGGCAGGGGTTGCTCCACCAGCACCACCTGGGCCTCCGCCAGCCAGCCCACCATCTCCCGGGCCTGGTCCAGGGACCAACCGCCGTTGGCATCCACCTGCAGCTCGGCGGCCACCCCCGTGGCCTGCCCATGGGCCTCCAGGGCCGTGTTCACCGCCCGCACGAGAGCCCGGTCGTGCTCCAACCCCTCCGGACTGCCCAGCTTGAGCTTCACCCTGCTGGCCGGCAGGGCCTGCCACCAGCGCTGCAGGCGCTCCACCACCACCGGCACCGCTCCCAGCCCCAGGGTGACGCTGGTGGGCGTGGCGACGGCAGGATCCAATCCCCACAGGGCCCCCACCCCGGTACCGAGCCGTTGGCCCCACCAATCCAAGAGGGCCAGATCCACCGCGCATCGGGCCGGGGGCGAGAGGGGGGCCAACAGGGGCTCCAGGGCTTGGCGGGGCTGGGGATCCCGCCCCTCCAGCTCTGGCATCAGGGCCTCCAGTTCGGCGGCGATCGCCTCGGTGTCGTAGCGGCGGTGGCCCGTATCAAAGCCTCCGGCTTCCCCCATCCCGGTGAGGCCGTCGTGGTGGATCGTGAAGAGGACATGCTCCACCGCCGACGTGGTGCCCCGGCTGATGGTGAGCGGCACGGCTTTGGTGAGAGCAAAGCGTTGGAGGCGGCAGCGCATGGGCGGGCCATCCCAGCTGGAGGTGAACTTCCACGCTGACATCTGGTGGGACGGGCGATGGGACGAGGATGGCCATCTCCCCGCCCACGGGACCGATGGCGCCCACACCCGAGCACTCCTCCGTGATTCAGGAGGTGATCGCGACCCTGTTTCACGAGCTTCAGGACTGCCGGGACGGGGAGGTGGCGACTTATATCCCCGAGCTGGCCAAGGCGAATCCGAATGACTTCGGCATCGTGTTGACCACCGTGGATGGCCGCACCTATGCCATGGGCGACGCCGACACACCGTTCACGATTCAATCCATCTCCAAGCCCTTCATGTATGGCCTGGCCCTGGAGATGGTGTCCCAGGACGTCATGCACTCCAAGGTGGGAGTGGAACCCTCGGGCGATGCGTTCAACGCCATCAGCCTGGATCCCCAGACGGGCATCCCCCGCAATCCGATGATCAACGCCGGGGCCATCGCCACCACGGCCCAGGTGTGGCAGCACGACCCCCAGCGGGCGGAAGAGCGGACCCTGGCCTTCTTCTCCGCCCTGGCCGGCCGGCCCTTAGCGGTGGATGGGGCCGTGTATCGCTCCGAACAGGAGAGCGGCCATCGCAACCGTGCCATCAGCCACCTTTTGCGCAATGCCGCGGTGATCGAGCACGCCCCCGAGGCGTCACTGGACCTCTACTTCCGACAGTGCGCGATCGCGGTGACCTGCAGGGATCTGGCCCTCATGGCGGCCTCTCTAGCCTGCCAGGGACGCCATCCCCTCACCCGGGCCCTACCCCTGAAACCCAGCACCACCACGAGCATCCTGGCGGTGATGGGCAGCTGCGGCATGTACGACTTTGCCGGCCAGTGGCTTTACGACGTGGGCCTGCCGGCCAAGAGTGGCGTGGCCGGGGGCGTGCTTGCGGTGGTGCCTGGCCGCCTGGGCCTGGCGGTCTACTCGCCGCGGCTGGATGCCCTCGGCAACAGTGTGCGGGGGATTGAAGTCTGTCGCCGGCTCTCCAAACGGTTCGACCTGCACCTGTACCACCGCAGCCCCCTCCACCAATCGCCCGTGCGCAACCACTACCGGGGCACGGAACGGCGATCGCGCTGCTGGCGCAGCGAAGCAGACACCCAGCGGCTGGACAGGCTGCGCTCGCGCCTAGCGATCCTCCATGCCCAGGGCGTACTCGACTTTGCGGCCATGGAGGTGCTGCTTGCCACCATGGAGGCCTCCACCGCCGACACCAGCGTGTGGGTGCTGGATCTGGGCCAGGTGAACGAGCTGCTCCCTGCCGCCGCTGGGTTGCTGGCACATGGGGTGGAGCGGCTGGCCGCGGCCGATGGGGTCCTGCTGCTCTGCCGCGCCGCCCATCTGAAGTTGTCGGGGCTGCCGCCGGGGAAGGGGCAAACCTTCGACAGCCTCGACCTTGCCCTGGAGGCAGCAGAAAATGGCCTGCTGGCCTCCAACCGGGACGGGGAGAGCAATCCGGCGGCCGACACCGCCACCGGCCCCTTCGATCCCCGGACCCTGTTCCCCTGGATGGCGCCAGCTCCGCGGGAAGCACTGGTGGCTCTGTTGGTGCTCCAGCCCTACGGGGCCGGGGAGCGGGTGATCGTCAGCGGGGAGGGAGGGGAGCAGCTGTACATCGTGGCGGCGGGGCGCTTCTCCGTCTCCTTCCCCCTCCGCCATCGGGGCCCCTCCCCCTCCTTGGCCCGGATGGCCACGTTTTCCGCGGGCATGGTGTTCGGTGATGCGGCCTTCCTCTCCCAGACCCCACGCCAAGCGGATGTGGTGGCGGAAACCGATGGGGCCTGCTGGTGCCTGGATCGGGCGGATCTGGATCGGCTGGAAGCCACCAACCCGGCAGCCGCGCTGGGGCTCTTGCGCATGCTGGCCCTGGATCTCGGCGAGAAACTCACCCTCTGTGCCCAACAGCTCACCCTTGTGGAGCACCTTTAAAGCGATGCCCTCTGCCATGGGGGAAACTGGGGGTTATGACGGCCACCCTTCCCCATCCCCCTGCCGCCGGGCCTGCCCCAGGGCAGGGCAGCTATTGGATCACCACCTTTGGCTGCCAGATGAACAAGGCCGATTCGGAGCGCATGGCCGGCATCCTTGAAGCCATGGGCTACCGGGAGGCCCGGGCGGAACTGGAGGCGGATCTGGTGCTCTACAACACCTGCACGATCCGCGACAACGCAGAACAGAAGGTGTACAGCTACTTGGGCCGCCAGGCCCAGCGCAAGCGCACCCATCCCCATCTCACCCTGGTGGTGGCGGGCTGCGTCGCCCAACAGGAGGGGGAGGCCCTATTGCGGAGGGTGCCCGAGCTGGATCTGGTGATGGGCCCCCAGCACGCCAACCGTCTGGAGGTGTTGCTCACCAAGGTGCAGCAGGGGCAGCAGGTGGTAGCCACCGATGAGAACCACATCCTCGAAGACATCACCACCGCCCGGCGCGACAGCACGATCTGTGGCTGGGTGAATGTGATCTATGGCTGCAACGAGCGCTGCACCTATTGCGTGGTGCCCTCGGTGCGGGGCAAGGAGCAATCCCGCCTGCCGGAGGCGATCCGGCTGGAGATGGAGGGGCTGGCCGCCCGGGGATTCAAGGAGATCACCCTGCTGGGCCAGAACATCGACGCCTATGGCCGGGATCTGCCTGGCATCACCCCCGAAGGCCGCCGCCAGCACACCCTCACCGATCTGCTGGAGCACGTGCACGATGTGGAGGGGATCGAGCGGATTCGCTTCGCCACCAGCCATCCCCGGTATTTCACCGAGCGCCTGATCGACGCCTGCGCCGCCTTGCCCAAGGTGTGCGAGCACTTCCACATCCCCTTTCAGAGCGGGGATGACGCCGTGCTCAAGGCGATGGCCCGGGGCTACACCGTGGATCGCTATCGCCGGATCATCGAACGCATCCGCTCCCGCATGCCCGATGCAGCCATCAGCGCCGATGTGATCGTGGCCTTCCCTGGAGAAACCGACGCCCAGTTTCGCCGCACCTTGGATCTGGTGGAGGAGCTCAGCTTCGACCAGGTGAACACGGCGGCCTATTCCCCCCGCCCCAACACCCCCGCCGCCGACTGGCCCGACCAGCTACCGGAAGCGGTGAAGGTGGAGCGGCTACGGGAGCTCAATGCCCTGGTGGAGCGCAAGGCCAAGGAGCGCAGCGCCCGCTACGGCGGCCGGATCGAGGAGATCCTGGTGGAGGGCACCAATCCGAAGGATCCGAGCCAGGTGATGGGGCGCACCCGCACCAACCGGCTCACCTTCTTCCCCGCCAGCGATAGCCAAGGCGGCAGCCACCGCCCTGGTGATCTAGTGCAGGTGCGTATCGATACGGTACGGGCCTTTTCCCTCGGGGGTGAACTCGCAGCCACCCACGCCACCTAGAGTTTTTTTACTTACCTTTCGTTTCATGCCAGCGCTGCTCCATCCGCACCAGGAGCTTCTGGTCATGCCAGACGATGGTCCCCAGGCTGTGGTGGCCCTGATCGACCAGGCCCGCAACCAGCTGCTGCTCAAGCAATTCAAGCTGCAGTCGGAGGCGGTGATGGAGGCCCTGCGGCGGGCCAAGGAGCGGGGGGTGGATGTGAGGGTGATGCTCAACCCCCACACCTCAGGCGGGGATCGCTGGAACGATGAACCTTTCGCCCGTCTGCAGAGCTGGGGCATCAGCACGTCCTGGACCAGTGAGGCCTTCCCGGTTACCCATGAGAAATCCATGCTGGTGGATCAGGAAGCCGCCCTGGTCTCCACCTTCAATCTCGCGGATAAATATTTCACCGAAACCCGCGATTACGGCGTTCTCAGCCGTAACCCGGCCGTGGTGGCCCAGGTGGCGGCTGGCTTCGAGGCGGATTGGCAACGCACGTTTTTTGTCCCCGAACTCCACGTGGGGCTGGTGTGGAGCAGTGCCCACAGCCGGGGCCAGATGGCCCGCCTGATCGACGAGGCCCAGAGCACCCTCTGGATTCAACATCCCAAATTTGTGGATGCGGTGATCCTCGAGCGCATCATCTCGGCTCGGGAACGGGGGGTGAAGGTGCGGGTGCTCTGCGGCGGCAAGCACGGCATCAGCGACTGGGACATCTACGACACCTTCGCCTCCCTGCGGGTGATGCAACGGTTCGGGGTGAAGGTACGGCGCCAGAAACACCTCAAGTTGCACGCCAAGCTGATCCTCATCGATGGGATCTATGCCCAGACCGGCTCGATGAACATCGATCGCAGCGCCTTTGATCTGCGCCGCGAGCTGGGCATCGAGAGCGATGCCCCCGAGGTGGTGGATCGGTTGAAGGCCACCTTCGAAGCGGATTGGAAAGCGGCTGCCAAATATGCCGCCCCCGATCCCCTCGATCCCTCCCTCCATGAGGAGGGCGAGCTGCCGCCAGATCCCCACTTCGTGCATGACTGAGCCCCTCGCCCCAGCTCCCACCCCGCGCGAATTGTTCACCGGCCTGTTGCAGGTGGCCCTCTCCTCCTTTGGTGGGGGCCTCTCGGTGTGGAGTCAGCGGATCATCGTGGAGCAGCGCCGCTGGATGAGCAACGATGCCTTCCTCACCGGCCTCACCGTGGCCCGCCTTCTCCCTGGCCCCAACCAGATCAATCTGGCGGTTTATGTAGGCGCCACCTTCGGGGGTCTGCGGGGCGCCCTCACCGCCCTAGCGGGCATGCTCCTGGTGCCCTTCAGCCTGTTGATGGGGGTGGGGCTGCTCTATTTCCACCTGCATGGCTTGCCCCTGGTGGATCGGGTGCTGGCCGGCATGGTGGCCGTGGCCGCTGGCCTGGCTCTCTCGATGGGGTTCAAGATCCTGCCCACCTACCGGGCCGACCCGGTTGCCCTGGCTCTGGCCGCGGCCGTGTTCGTGGCCATGCAGGTGTTCCAAGTGCGGCTGGTGCCCTTGCTCCTAGTGGTGTCCCCCCTTGCCATGGCCTGGTATTGGCCCCGCAAGGGCGAGGAGACCCAGCCGTGATGGCCCCCTGGGGGTGGGCCCTGCTCACCGCTGCCTCCACGGCCGCCGGTTCATGCGAGCCGACCCGGCTCACGGATCTGGGCCAAATGCTGAAGGTGATGGGCACCTTCCTTGGGCTGTCCCTCTTCTCCATCGGCGGGGGCAACACCTTGCTCACGGAATATCACCACCTGAGCGTGGAGCAGTTCTGCTGGCTCAGCACCGCCCAGTTCAACGACCTCTACGCCCTGGCGGAGGCGGCCCCGGGGCCCAGTTCCATGCTGGTGGGCCTTCTGGGGATGGGGGCGGCCTGGCGGGAGGGCCCCTTCTGGGCCGTGCTCACGGGCGTGGCAGCCGAGGTGGCCATCCTCCTGCCCTCCACCATGCTGGTGGTGGTGGTCTGCCTGGCCTGGAGCCGCTTCCGCCACTCCCCCTGGCGGCTGGCCTTTGAGCGCGCCATGGGGCCCATCACCCTGGGGGTGCTGTTTGCAGTGGGGGTGAAGATCCTCCGCCTTTCCGACACCAATCCCACCGGCATCGTGGTGTCCCTGTTGGTCTGCGCCCTGGTGCTCACCACCCGCCTCTCTCCCCTTTGGATGATGGCCGTGGCAGGACTGCTAGGGGGCGTGGGACTCATCCACCGCTGAGGCCACTCTTGGTGCCCCTTCTCGGCACTGATACCGTTTGGCGTCTGCCATTCGCCCAACCCATGTCCGATGCGCTCCCTGCCACCCAAGTCGGCCTGGTGTTTGGAGGGGCCTCAGGGGAACACGACGTGTCCATCCGCTCGGCGGGCACGGTGCTCGGCGGCCTGCGCAGCGGCGCCAATGGGGAGCGCTATGACGTGCGCTGCTTCTACATCGATCGGTCCGGCCGCTGGTGGCCCCAGGCCGTGGCGGAGACAGTGCTGGCACAGGGCAGCGCACCGCCTGAGGAGCAGGGGCTTCGCCCGGGCTTCCAGGGATTCCCGGAGGGGGCCCTGGAGGTGGACGTGTGGTTCCCGGTGCTGCATGGCCCCAACGGGGAGGATGGCACCATCCAGGGGTTGTTCACCCTGATGCAGGTCCCCTTCGTGGGGTCGGGGGTGCTGGGTTCGGCCATGGGGATGGACAAACAGGCCATGAAGGCCGCCTTTGCGGCTGCTGGCCTCCCCCAGGTGCCGTACCTCTGCCTTTCGCGCAGCGATCTCCAGCCCCCCGCCGGCAGCGAGCTCCCCATCCCCCTTCTGGAGCGCATCGAAGCCACCCTGGGCTACCCCTGCTTCGTCAAACCGGCCAATCTGGGCTCTTCCGTGGGGATCAGCAAGGCCACCGACCGCTCCTCCCTCTGGGAAGGACTCCAAAGCGCCGCCGCCCTGGATCCCCGGCTGGTGGTGGAGAAGGGAGTGGTTGCCCGGGAGCTGGAATGCGCCGTCCTGGGCCCCCCCGATGGGCTGGAGGCCTCCGTGCTGGGGGAGATCCGCTTCGATGCGGATTGGTACGACTACGAGGCCAAATACAGCGAGGGTCGCAGCCACACCCTGATCCCTGCTCCCGTGGCGGAAGAGGTGCAGGAGAGGGCCCGCGCCATGGCCGTGGCGGCCTGTCAGGCGGTGGGGGCCTCAGGCCTGTCGCGAGTGGATTTTTTCTATAGCGAATCCGAGAATGCTCTCTGGCTCAACGAAATCAATACCCTGCCCGGTTTCACCAGCCAGAGCATGTATCCCATGCTCTGGGCCGCCAGCGGCCGCCCCCTGACCGACCTTCTTCACCGTTTGCTGCAGGACGCGAGAGAATCCGAGAAGTTTCCGCCGATCAGCCGATAACCCCATGGGTCAAGGACTTCTTTGGTTACCGCTGTTGCTGGTGTTCGTGCTGCTCACGGGCCTGGGTTGGCTGGAGCGCAGACGGCAGCGGTTGTTTCGCGAGTGGGCCGCCGGGGCCGAGCTGGCCAAGCTGGATGCCGCCGGTGCGGCCCGGCTGGTGAATGGGGTTCTGAGCTGGGCAACCTTTGAGGCCGGCACGTTCCGAGAACTGGATTCGTTTGAGATCAAACAGCTGGAACTCACCGAGCTGATGTCGCTCCGCTCGGGTGACGCTCCCCTCACCGATGAGAGCCAGGGGGCCTGCAGGCTGCGCTTGGTGGGTGGTGGCCAGCAGAAGGATCTGCCCTTCAGCGAAGCCGAGCGCGCCCGACGCTGGATGGATGAACTGATGGCCCGCTCCCGTTGTGAGCTGTGAAGCGACGTTCTTCCCCTTCGGCGAGGCCCACTCTCCCCGGGGTAGAGCGGCGTCGTGAGTTGCGCCGGCAGAGGCAGAGGGAGAGGCTGCGGGATGGTTGGCGGGTCCTGGTGTATGCAGCCCTGACAACGGGCCTGGGATTTGTCCTGCTGCGCGAGGGGTGGACCCTCCAGGGCCCCAACCAGGTGGAAGTGAGTGGCAGCCGCGTGGTGAGCCGGGAGCAGGTGATTGAAGCCGCGAAAATGAAATTTCCCCAGCCCCTGCTCACCCTCCAGCCCCGTCAGCTGAGAAACAACCTGGCCGATACCCTCCCCGTGGAGCAGGTGCGGGTGACCCGCCTGATGCTGCCCCCCCGGCTGCGGGTGGAACTGGTGGATCGGGAGGCGATCGCCCGGGCCCAACGCCGCACGCCGAAGGGGCTTGAGACCGGCTTTGTGGATCGCACCGGACGGTGGATCCATGCTGATCCCCGCATCCGCATGCGGCTGGGGGGGGAGGCCTCCATTCGGGTGGTGGGCTGGAATGAACGCCACCTCCCCGTGCTGGCCAAGGTGCTCGAAGCCCGGGAGCAGATCGGTCCTGGGTTGAAGGAAATCCGGTTCGAACCGGATGGATCCCTGTGGATCACCACCCGCGACCTGGGCCCCCTACGCCTGGGACCTGCGGATTCCAAGCTTGGGCGGCGCCTGCAGGTGTTAATTCACCTCAACCGCACCCTGCCGGGCCGTCTGGCCGGGAAGCGGCCAACCAGCATTGATCTCACCGACCCGGAACAGCCAGAACTTAACCTTCCATCACCGACCGCGACCACTGCCCCAGACCCCTCCAACCGTCGTCCAAACCGCCCAACACCGGCCCGCAGACCCTACCCCTAGCGTTCTGCCAGCCAATCCACACAAGGAATTGCCTCCCAACCTGTTTCAGGAGAAGGTACTAGCCCCGTAACAGACGGGAAACCTCCTCTAAAGACATAATGCAACCATCCAGCAATGGCGCCACTCCTTCAGAGGTTTCTGCTCCCTCGTCGCCGCCAGCGATGATGGCCTCCTCAAGTGGTTCCTTGCTTCGCGAGCTCCGTCCACCGTCACCGCATTTGCCCCTCCAGATGAGCCAGAGCACTCCCTCCGCTAACGGGATTATTCCAAGCCAAACAGCGCGCATTGAGGTGATCGGCGTCGGGGGTGGAGGCAGCAACGCGGTGAACCGGATGATCGCGGCGGAGATGCAGGGCATCGGGTTCTGGGTGCTGAACACGGATGCCCAGGCCCTGCTGCAGTCGGCAGCGCCCCAACGGATCCAGCTCGGTCAGGCCCTCACCAGTGGCCTGGGAGCAGGAGGAAACCCCCTGATCGGCCAGAAAGCGGCGGAGGAATCCCGCGCAGAACTCCAACGGTCGGTGGAAGGGGCCGACATGGTATTCATCGCTGCGGGCATGGGCGGCGGCACCGGGACCGGAGCGGCACCGATCCTTGCGGAAGTGGCCAAAGATTGTGGTGCCCTCACCGTAGGCATCGTGACCAAACCCTTCGGCTTTGAGGGCCGGAAACGCCAGCGTCAGGCGGAGCAGGGCATCGCCCAGCTGGCGGAGCATGTGGATACCTTGATCGTGATTCCCAACGATCGGCTGCGGGATGCCATCGCCGGGGCTCCGCTGCAGGAAGCCTTCCGAGCTGCGGACGACGTGCTCCGCATGGCGGTGAAAGGCATCACGGAAATCATCACCCGGGCTGGCCTGGTGAATGTGGACTTCGCGGATGTGCGATCGGTCATGGCGGATGCGGGCACGGCCCTGCTGGGCATCGGCGTCGGTTCGGGCCGCTCCCGCGCCAGCGAAGCGGCCCAGGCCGCCATGAGTAGCCCCCTGCTCGAGTCGGCCCGGATCGACGGCGCCAAGGGCTGCATCATCAACATCTCAGGCGGCAGGGACATGACCCTGGAAGACATGACCACCGCCTCAGAAGTGATCTACGACGTAGTGGATCCGGATGCCAACATCATCGTGGGGGCCGTGGTGGATGAGCAGCTGGAAGGCGAAATCCACGTGACCGTGATTGCGACCGGGTTTGAAAGCGGTGGTGCCTACCGTCAGGAGCGGGTGGCCTCGGCCTTCTCCTCTTCCCTTGACGACCAGAGCACTCCAGAGCGGGGAGCCAAAATCCCACCGTTCCTCGCGAGCAGACAGGGTCGCTTGGACGGAGAGGGCTGACCCGGAGATAAGGGTGACCCGGAGACCACGCCTGCCAAGAGCATCCCGTATGGCTGCTACCTTCCGGTCCTGACCAGGTTTGGGCGTCTCGGCCGCGTGGATCCGGGCCAATTCCATCTTAACCCGTGCCCCCATAGGCTTGGGATCCTCTATCCCGCTCCCCTTGCCCCAACGGCCCGGCGATCTTCTCCTCCGTAAACAGGCGGGTTTGCCCATCACCATCCTCACGGCCTGGGACGCCCTCTCCGCGGCCATCGTGAGCGAAGCGGGGGCGGATGCCGTGCTGGTGGGCGACTCCCTGGCCATGACGGCCCTGGGCCATCCCACCACTTTGCCGGTGACCCTGGACGAGATGCTCCATCACTGCCGGGCGGTGGGCCGGGGCCTGCACCGCATGGGTGGGGTAGCCCCCCTGCTGATCTGTGATCTGCCTTTCCTCAGCTATCAATGCGGCCTGGATGAGGCCGTGGCCGCCGCGGGAAGGGTGCTGAAGGAGAGCCCGGCGGCCGCCGTGAAGATGGAGGGGGCGGAGCCGGAAATCCTGGAGGCCGCGGATCGGATGGTGCGGATGGGGATTCCGGTGATGGGCCATCTGGGCCTCACGCCCCAATCGGTCCACCGCCTGGGCCTGCGGCGGCAGGCGACCGATCCTCTCTCCCAGGAGCGTTTGCAGCAGCAGGCCCTGGCCCTGGAAGCCCGAGGGTGTTTCGCCCTGGTGGTGGAACACATCCCCGACAGCCTGGCCACGGAGCTCTGCGGGCGGCTCACCATTCCCGTGATCGGCATCGGAGCCGGCGCGCAGTGTGATGGACAGGTGCGGGTGACCGCCGATCTGCTGGGATTCACGGATCGGCAACCGCCGTTTTCTCCCCCCTTGCTGGATGGTCGGGGGATGGCGGTGGAGGCACTGCGGGGATGGATCCGTCAGCAGGGCACCCCTGCCCGGCCGGTCGCCCCATCCACCACTCCAGAAAGTCCCGCAACACCGAGTTGCTGACGGCCAGGCCCTCCGGATCGGAAAGCCGCCAGCGCGACCCTTCGATGCGCAGCCGGCCACTCTCCAGCCAGGGAATCAGGTGGGCCTGGAGACCGCTCAGGGCGGCAGACCCCAAGCCCTCGTCCGTCAGCAGCTCCACCATGTTGACCCCCTCCCGCCGCCGCAACCCCACGATCACCCGTTCGTCGAGGGGGAAGGGGGTGGAGGGCTCGCTAGCGAAGGGGATCCGTTCCTCCAGCCACTGCCCATAGCCATCCCGGGTGCGGGGCTTGGCCACCCGCCGGCCGAAGGGGGCCTCCGTCGCCCCCATGCCGAAGCCCCACCAGCGGGCCCCACTCCAATACACCCGGTTGTGACGGCTCGTGTGGCCCGGCAACGCGTAGTTGGAAATCTCGTAGCGGCCATAGCCAGCACGGCGCAAACGGTCGGCGGTGAGCTCCATCAGATCGGCGGCCAGGTCGTCCTCCGGCAGGTCGAGCTGCCCCTGCTGCAGCCGTCTGGCGAAGACGGTTCCCGGTTCGATGCTCAGGTCGTAGATGGAAAGGTGCGGGGGGGCCAGTGCAAGGGCCTGGTCGAGTTGGAGCCGCCAGTGGCCGATGGCCTCCGGGGGGGAGTGCACGTCCGGGCCGCCTGCCAAGGAGGGCAGGCCCTGGATCAGATCCAGGCTCCAGCTGTTCAGGAGCCCCTGCTGGCGGGCCTGGTGGAGCCAGGCCGCCGCCTGCACCAGGTGGGCCCGCCGATGGTGACGCCCCAATCCCTGCAGCACGGCATCATCAAAGCTTTGCCCCCCCAGGCTCACCCGGTTGATGCCCGCGGCCAGCACCGCCTGCAAACGGTCCTCATCAAAGGTGGCCGGATCCATCTCCAGGGTGATCTCCGCTCCCGGGGCCAGGCCGTAGCGGCGCTGCAGGGCCTCGAGGAGCCCCGCCACCTGGGGGGGCGTGAGCAGGGAGGGTGTGCCGCCCCCGAAATACACCGTCGACAGGGGCGGTCCATCGGCACTGGTGGCAATCTCACAGCAGAGCGTCTCCAGATAGCTGGCGATGGCTGGATTGCGGCTGCCATCGGCCCGATCGCCCAGGGGAACGACGGGAAAATCGCAATAGAAACAGCGCCGCAAACAGAACGGGATGTGCAGATAGGCGGCCCGGGGTGGGGGAAGCGTCACGAGCGGTTACCCCTTCCTGGCAAATCGACGAAGATCGGGCATGCTTCGGGGCTGATGCAATGGGCGGCCGCGCACAGTCGCCATGGTGAACGTCCTCATCCTGCTGTTGTTTGTCATCTCCGGAGCCGCCACCGGTTGGCTCGGGGTGGATCTGCTGCCAGAGCGCCTGCTGATGCAGGTCTCCAATATGGAGGGACTGCGCATGGTGCTGGGAGGATTTGGCGCCTTCTTCGGCCTGTTGGCGGGATTTTTCTTCCAACAGCTCCGGCGGCGTCTGATGCAGCAGGTGCGCAGCATGCCTACGGATCTGCTCGTCAGCCGGGCGGTGGGGCTCATTTTGGGCCTGCTGGTGGCCAACCTGCTCCTGGCGCCGATTTTGCTGCTGCCCCTCCCCTGGGAAGTGGTTCTGGTGAAGCCCCTGGCGGCCGTGCTCAGCAATGTGTTCTTCGGGGTGCTCGGCTACAACCTGGCCGAAGTGCACGGGCGCACGCTCCTGCGTCTGTTCAACCCCTCCAGCACCGAAGCCCTTCTGGTGGCCGAGGGGGTGCTCCAGCCGGCCTCCGCGAAGATCCTCGACACCAGCGTGATCATCGATGGGCGCATCGAGGGACTCCTGGCCTCCGGGCTGCTGGAGGGGCAGGTGATCGTGGCCCAGGCCGTGATTGATGAACTGCAGGCCCTGGCCGATTCGAGCAATGCGGAAAAACGGGGCAAGGGCAGACGAGGTTTGAAGTTGCTGGGAAGTTTGCGCGATACCTATGGCCGGCGGATGGTGATCAACAGCACCCGCTACGAGGGCAGGGGGGCGGACGACAAGTTGCTGAAACTCACCGCCGATACGGGCGGCACCCTGCTCACGGCGGATTTCAACCTGGCCCAGGTGGCAGCGCTGCAAGAGCTCCGGGTGGTGAACCTGAGCGAACTGGTGATTGCCCTGAGGCCCGAGGTGCAGCCGGGCGACTCTCTCCAGCTGAAGATCGTGCGGGAGGGCAAGGAAGCCGATCAGGGGGTGGGCTACCTGGAGGACGGCACCATGGTGGTGGTGGAGGAGGCGCGCAAGCGCATCGGCGAGCGCCTGCTCGTCACCGTGACCGGTGCACTGCAGACCCCAACGGGCCGCATGGTGTTTGCCCGTCAGGAGAAGGGCCGGAATGCAGCCGAGGGGGTGGGGGTGAAGGGAGGCGGAAAACCCGTCGCCTCCGCTGAGCAACCCCCAGCCAGCCCCGGCTAGGGTGCTCTGGTGCTGCGAGTGATTTGCGGATGTCGGTGTCAGCCCCTTACTACGGTGATTCCGCAGTGATGCGCACGCCTCCACCAGATCTGCCGTCCCTGCTGCTGAAGGAACGCATCGTTTACCTGGGGTTGCCCCTGTTCTCCTCCGATGACGCGAAACGGCAGATGGGGATCGACGTAACAGAGCTGATCATTGCCCAGTTGCTGTATCTCGAATTCGACAATCCCGATAAACCAATTTATTTCTATATCAATTCCACGGGCACCAGCTGGTATTCCGGCGATGCCATCGGCTTTGAAACGGAGGCCTTCGCCATTTGCGACACCCTCCGCTATGTGAAGCCCCCGGTGCACACCATCTGCATCGGCCAGGCCATGGGCACAGCGGCCATGATCCTCAGCGCCGGCGCCAAGGGCCAGCGGGCCGCCCTTCCCCACGCCTCCATCGTGCTCCATCAGCCCCGTTCCGGAGCACGGGGCCAGGCCAGTGATCTGCAGATCCGCGCCAAGGAGGTGCTCCATAACAAGCACACCATGCTGGAAATCCTGGCGCAGAACACGGGCAAGGCCGTGGAGCAGCTGGCGAAGGATTCCGATCGCATGACTTATCTCACGGCCGATCAGGCCATGGAGTACGGCCTGATTGATCGGGTGCTCAGCAGTCGCAAGCAGCTGCCCGTCCCCGAAGCCGTCGTGGCCGCCGGCATCGGTTAGGTCGACCCAGACGCCCCTCTTTCCCACCCCTCTTCCTGAAACCCATGCCCATCGGCACCCCGAGCGTCCCCTACCGTCTCCCCGGCAGCCAATACGAACGCTGGGTCGATATCTACACCAGGCTGGGCGTAGAGCGCATTCTCTTTCTCGGGCAGGAAGTGAGCGACGCAGTGGCCAACAGCCTGGTGGCCCAGATGCTCTATCTGGATTCAGACGACAATTCCAAGCCGATTTATCTCTATATCAACTCTCCCGGCGGCTCCGTCACGGCCGGCCTGGCGATCTACGACACGATGCAATATGTGAAATCGGATGTGGTCACCATTTGCGTGGGTCTGGCCGCCAGCATGGGGGCCTTCTTGCTTGCGGCCGGCACCAAAGGCAAGCGGCTGGCCCTGCCCCACAGCCGCATCATGATCCACCAGCCCCTGGGGGGCACCAGCCAGCGCCAGGCCAGCGACATTGAGATTGAAGCCAGGGAAATCCTGCGCATCAAAGACATGCTCAACCAATCCATGGCCGACATGACTGGCCAGCCCCTGGAGAAGATCTCCAAAGACACCGACCGCGACTACTTTCTCAGCGCCGCCGAGGCAGTGCAATATGGCCTGATTGATCGGGTGGTCGCCCACCCCAGCGAAGCCTGAGCCCCTCGCTCCAGCCGCCCCACCTTCCCTCTCCCATGACCCAGTCGCTCCAAGAAGCCGCGGATGCGTTCTATGCGGCAGGCAACCAGCTCCTGGCTGGAGATCCTGAAGCCTTTGCAGCCATCTGGTCTGATTCCGATGACATCAGCCATCTTGGCCCCACAGGGGCGATCTGCGTGGGGCGCAAGGCGGTGATGGAGGAGTTTGCCAAGGAATCCACCATGGGTTTCCGGGGCACCCTGGTGGCGGATGAACGCCGCTTTATGGAAACCTCTGATGTGGGCTATCTGGTGTGTGTGGAGCGCACCAGCGGGATGACCCAGGCGGGTGAGCAGATCCGCAGCGATATCCGCTCCACCACGGTATTTCGAAAGGAAGAAGGGCACTGGCGCGCGGTGCATCACCACACCGATCGCTTCTAGGGGCCAGAGCCGGAGGAAGGCTCCTCAGCCCTTGCCGGTGAAGGCCAGGAGCCGGCCAGCCACGTGGGGATCAACTGGCAGGCCGGCCGGATCCAGCAGCTCCAGCTGGGCCAACAAACCCGCCTGGTCCCAGTAGATGTGCTCGTAGGACACCTTCCCATCTCGTACGCCCACGATCACCACCAGTGCCATCTCGACCCGCCGGCCCGTGGGGGGCACCCCGGGCAACAGGTGGCTGATCGTCTCGGTGTGGGTGAAGCGGATCACCAGTTCATCCACCAGCCGCTCCTCATTCTCTGTGCGGGAGATGGTGATGAACTCCACATCCGGCGGGAAGAACTGGCCGATCAGCTTGGTGGCATAGAACTCCCTTACCCCCTCCATTCCCATGCCTCCCGTCCCGGAGCCAAGGTTGAGCAGGTGGGGGTTCTCCACCATGGTGGCCAGGGTGCCGTCCAGGTCGTCATGTAACTCACACTGCATGTGGGCTTCGAAAAGGGCAGCCGGACCGGTCATGGCGCTGGGCAAAAGCTTGCCCCGACCGTAGCCATGGCGAACCACCCGGGGAGAGCCGCGGCGCTTACGTAAAGTTCCTCCTTGCCCAGCCTGCACAGACGCCCTGATGGCCCAGCTCTACTACGACACCGACGCCGATCTCAGCCTGCTGAACGGCAAGACGGTGGCCATCATTGGCTATGGCTCCCAGGGCCATGCCCATGCCCTCAACCTCAAGGACAGCGGCATCAACGTGGTGGTTGGCCTCTATGAAGGCAGCCGCTCCGCCGAGAAGGCCCGCGCCGATGGGCTGGAGGTGCTGAGTGTGGCGCAGGCAGCGGCCAAGGCCAATTGGATCATGATCCTCCTGCCCGATGAAGCGCAGAAGACGGTGTATGCGGAGGAGATTGCCCCCCACCTCACGGCCGGCAAGGTGCTCAGCTTTGCCCACGGCTTCAACATCCGCTTCGGCCTGATCCAGCCCCCTGCGGACGTGGATGTGGTGATGATTGCCCCCAAGGGGCCGGGCCACACCGTGCGCTGGGAGTATCAGAACGGCATGGGCGTGCCCGCCCTGTTCGCCGTGCATCAAGATGCCAGCGGCAATGCCCGCGCCCTGGCCATGGCCTATGCCAAGGCCATTGGTGGCACCAGGGCCGGCATCCTGGAAACCAACTTCAAGGAAGAGGCCGAAACCGATCTCTTCGGCGAGCAGGCCGTGCTCTGCGGTGGCCTCAGTGAGCTGGTGAAGGCAGGCTTCGAAACCCTGGTGGAGGCCGGCTACCAGCCGGAACTGGCCTATTTCGAATGCCTCCACGAAGTGAAGCTCATCGTGGATCTGATGGTGCGTGGCGGTCTCACCGCCATGCGGGATTCCATCTCCAACACGGCGGAATATGGCGACTACGTCAGTGGGCCCCGCTTGATCACAGCGGAAACAAAGGCGGAAATGAAGCGCATCCTCAGCGACATCCAGGATGGAACCTTTGCCCGCAACTTCGTCGCCGAGTGTGAGGCGGGAAAACCGGAGATGACCCGCATCCGGGAGCGGGACAGCCACCACCCCATCGAGGAGGTGGGCAAGGGCCTGCGCTCCATGTTCAGCTGGCTCAAAGCCAGCTGATCGGGCCGGGGGCGGGGACGGCTGAGCGTGCTCCATCCCGCCCTGTTGGTTGTTCTGGCCTGTCTGCTGGATCGTCTGGTGGGCGACCCGCGCCGTTGCTTGCATCCGGTGCAAGTAATGGGCTCGGCCATTCAGCGCCTGCGCACCATCAGTGAGGCCTGGGCGGGCGACACCCCCTGGAAGCTGAGGCTGGCGGGGGGTGGGATCACCCTGCTAGTGGTGGCGGGTTCGGGGTTCACGGGCTGGCTTCTCGAGCAGGTGGCCCGGGAACAGCCCCTGCTGGGCACCCCCCTTGTGGTGGTGGCCCTGGCCAGTGCTCTGGCGGGACGCAGCCTGGAGCAGGCCGTGCGGAACGTGCTCTCGGCCCTGCCGGATCTGACCGAGGCACGCTCTCGCTTGGGGTGGATTGTGGGGCGGGAGGTGCAAGATCTGCCAGAAGGGGGGATTCTGCGAGCCGCGGCGGAAACCACGGCTGAAAATGCCGTGGATGGGTTGTTTGCCCCCCTGTTCTGGATGCTGGTGGGGGCAGCCTTGGTAGCCCACTGGCCCTGGGCCCCGGGCCCCCTCACCCTGGCCTGGATCTTCAAGGCCAGCAGCACCCTCGATTCCATGCTCGGCTATCGGCATGGCCGGTTGCGCTGGCTCGGCACGGCCGGGGCCCGGCTGGATGATGCCCTCACCTGGCTCCCCGCCCGCCTGGTGGCCCTCACCCTTCCGGTGCTCAGCCACCCCCCCCACCGCTGGATTGGGCAGTTTCTGGTGGCGTTGCGGGAAGGGGCAGCCGATCCATCCCCCAACGCGGGCGTGTCCCAGGCGGCCTATGCCAACGCCGTGGGGGTGAAGCTGGGAGGGAGGAATCGCTATCGCGATGGCTGGCGCGAAAAACCACTGCTGGGTGTGGGATTCCAGGCTCCGGATCAGGCCGCCGTGAAGAAGATGTTGGCTCTCAGCCTGGGGCTGGAGGGGACTTGGGTGTTGATCGCCTTCGGGCTGGCTGCGCTTTAGTAGGCGCCGCGATCGCGTGGGTTGAGCACCACCATGATGGTTTTCAGCACGATCCGAAAATCCATGGCGAAGTTGCGGGAGCGGGAATAGCGGAGATCCAGGCGCACCCGCTGGCGATAGGTGAGGTTGTTGCGACCAGAAACCTGCCAGAGGCCAGTCATCCCTGGACGGACGGCCAACACTTCGTTCATGTGGTGGCCATAGCGGGGAAGTTCGGCCCGCACGATGGGGCGGGGGCCGACCACGCTCATTTCACCCATCAGCACATTCAGGAATTGGGGCAACTCATCCAGGCTGGAACGGCGAAGGAATGTGCCGATCTTGGTGATGCGAGGATCATTCTTAAGCTTGTGATCTTTAGCGAATTCTTCCTTGAGTTCCGGTGAGGACGAGAGCAGGGAGTGGAGAATTTTATCTGAATCCTTCCGCATGGTGCGGAACTTCACGCAGCCGAAGGTTTTATAGTCCCTTCCAATGCGAGGTTGCACGTAAAAAATCGGCCCCCGGGAGGACGCTCTCACCAGAAGGGCAAGGGCGATAAAAACAGGGGCTCCGACAGTGAGCACCGAGAGAGAAAAAACAATGTCGCCGGTGCGCTTGACGAATCTGGATCGCTTCGACTGAAGATCAATCAGCTCGGCGGGAGCCAGCAGGCCCGGACGCAAAGCAATGATGTTTCCAGGCTGAACTGGCGATGCAGATCCTGCACTCAGCACCATATTTCACCCGGATTAACACAACCGAAAGTAACGGAGTTAGTCCAGGAGATCCCACGCCAAGAGGCCACTCATGCCAGAGGCACAGGCATGGGCAGGGGGATTCGATGGTGGTTCTGTCGCCGTTGATGCGCTTCCCAGAGCCGCTGCAGCTGATCCGTCATGCGCCCATGGAAACGGTCTGGGGAGAAGGTTTCCGCCCAGCGGCGTTGCCCTTCCGCCGGCAGTTGGCGCCAGAGCGCCTGGGTATGAAACCGCTCCAGGGCCGCCGCCAGGCACTCCACGCTCTGTTCACTCACCCAGAGGCCGGTGGGGTGGGGGCTCTGGTGGTCGAGGGGGCGCACGCTGTCGCAGAACCCCCCGGCTCCGTAAGCAATCACGGGAGCCCCAGCGGCCATGGCTTCCACCGGGGCAATCCCGAAATCCTCCAGCCCCACGTTCACGTAGGCCCGGCACCGTTCCAGCCATTCCGTGGCCTCGCTGTTCGAGCAGCGCCCCAGGAAGCGCACGGTGGGCCCCGCCATGGCCTCCAGCCGTTTGCGCTCCGGTCCATCGCCGATCACCACCAGTGGCAACCGGGTGCGGTTGCAGGCTTGCACCACCAGATCCACCCGTTTGTTGGGCACCAGGCGGCAGAGGCTGAGATAGAACTCGTCCCGCGGACGGTTCCAGCGGAACCGATCCACCTCCACCGGTGGATGCACCACCGTGGCCCGCCGCCCCCAGTAGCGGCGGATGCGGCTGGCCGTGAAGCGGGAATTGGCGATGAAGGCTGTGGGCCGCTGGGCACTGAGCACATCCCACTGCCGGAGCTGGTGCAGCTGAAGCCTCACCAGGGGGCCCAGGGGCCCGCGCGCCAGCTGGGAGCTGGCCAGATAGGGATGCATCTGGTCCCAGGCGTAGCGCACGGGGGTGTGCACGTAGCTCACATGGAGCTGATCCGGACTGGTGAGCACCCCCTTGGCCACCAGATGGCTGCTGCTCACCACCAGGGGATAGGCCCCCAAATCCAGCTGCTCGATGGCCAGGGGCAGCAGGGGCAGGTATTGCTGCACATGGCTCACCCCCCAGGGGAGCTGCTGGATGAAGGAGGTGTGCACCTGGCGCCCCGCCAGCCAGCTCTCGGGCCGCTGGCTTTCCCCATCCACCAGGGCGAAGAGATCGGGCCGGGTCCCCCCGGTGCTGAGGAGCCCATCCAGTTCCCGGGCCACCTGCTCCGATCCCCCCACGGATCGCGGCGTGAACCATTCATGCACCAGGGCAATGGCTGGGCTTGTCACGAAAACTCTCAGGCGATTGCCCTTCAGGGGGGAGATGCCGAAGCTAGGCGAGTTGCTGTTGGAGACAACTCGGCCGATGGCGATCCGCGAGCTGTTAGAAGATGCCCTCAAAGAGCCCAACATCGGCATCACCCCGTGCTTTCGCTGGCATGCCACCCCCGTGGGAATTGCGGCGCTGTGGTCCGAAGGGCAACCTCCTGCCTCCCCGCCGTTTGAGGCAGCCCTCAAGGAGGGCCTGCAGGTGGGGCTGGATCTGAGCCGGGAGGAGCGGGAGTTTCACCAGGTGAAATCCGGGCTAGTGCTCCTGTTCCACTCCTGAGGCTCCCGCCGGCCCCCCTGTGATCCCTAGGGTGCCGGGCCATGGAAGCTGTCCACGTCGTTCTGTTCAAGCGGGATCTGCGGGTGCACGACCATCGCCCCCTGCGGGAGGCGGCCCGCTGCGGTCCCGTGCTGCCCCTCTACGTGGTGGAGCCGGAACTCTGGGCCCAGAGCGATGCCTCCGCGCGCCAGTGGGCCTTCTGCGCCGAAGCCCTCGCCGATCTCCAGGCGGATCTGGCCCGCCTCGGTGCCCCCCTGGTGCTGCGGGTGGGGGAGGTGATCGGCGTACTGGCCCACCTGCAGACCCAAGTGTCGCTTGAGGCCCTCTGGAGCCATGAGGAAACGGGCAACGGCTGGACCTATGGCCGTGACCGGGCCCTGGCCCGCTGGTGCCGCACCGAGGGGATCCCCTGGCACCAGTTTCCCCAGAACGGGGTGGTGCGGGCTTTAGGGAGCCGGGATGGCTGGGCGCGGCGCTGGGAGGAGCGCATGGGGCAACGCCCCCTGGATCCGCCCGCCACCCTGGAGAGGGTTCGGGAGCTGGCCCAGCCTCCCCTGCCCGACGGGGGCCTGCCCACGGCGGAGGCGTTGGCCCTGCCGCCCGATCCCTGCCCGGGCTGCCAGCCAGGAGGCCGCCAGGCGGGCCTGGCGCTGCTGGAGAGCTTTCTGGCGGAGCGGGGCCAGGGCTATATGAAGGGCTTGTCGAGCCCGATCACGGCTGGGGTGAGTTGCTCCCGGCTCTCACCCCATCTGGCCTTCGGCACCCTCTCGATGCGGGAGATCGTGCATGCCAGCCGCCGCCGTCGGGGGCCCCGGGCCTTCGAGGAACGGCTCCATTGGCATTGCCATTTCATGCAGAAGCTCGAGAGCGAACCCGAGCTGGAAGTGCGCGAGGCCCATCCCGCCTTTGCCGGACTGCGCACCACCGATCCCGAGCGCCTGGCCGCCTGGAGCGAGGGCCGCACGGGCCTGCCTTTTGTGGATGCCTGCCAGCGGGCCCTGAACGCCGAGGGCTGGATCAACTTCCGCATGCGCGCCCTGTTGATGGCCGTGGCCAGTTATCACCTCTGGATTCACTGGCGCGATAGCGGCCTGGTGCTCGCCCGCCGATTCGTGGACTACGAGCCGGGGATCCACTGGATGCAGTGCCAGATGCAGGCAGGCACCACAGGCATCAACACCGTGCGCCTCTACAACCCGGTGAAGCAGGGGCTGGATCACGATCCCACCGGCACCTACGTGCGCCGCTGGGTGCCGGAGCTGGCGGGAGTGCCCCTGGCCCACCTGCACACCCCCTGGACCATGGCGGCCGCCGAGCAGGAGGCCGCCGGGTGCGTGCTCGGTGTGCACTATCCCGCTCCGATCGTGGATCACCAGCAGGCGGCCCGTGAAGCCCGGGATCGGGTGTGGGCGGTGCGGCGGGGGGCCGGCTTCCGGGCGCGGGCCAACGCCATACAGGAGCGCCACGGGTCGCGCCGCTCTGGGCTGGCCACCCCCAGGGCGGGCGTGAGCCGGCGGCGACGGCAGGAGGCCAGCCCGGGCCAGCTCACCCTTTTCTAAGGCCCATAGAGTTGGTTCGCTGCTCTCCGCTGTTCCCCTCCGATGCGAACGATTGCCCTGGCCAACGGCGATGCCATGCCGGTTCTGGGCCTGGGCACCTGGCGGGCGGAGCCGAGCGCCGTGGCCACGGCCGTGCGCCAGGCCCTGGATCTGGGCTATCGCCACATTGATGCGGCCGCGATTTATGGCAATGAGGCGGAGATCGGCGAGGCACTGGAGCAGGCCTTCGCCGATGGGGTGGTCCGTCGGGAGGATCTCTGGATCACCTCCAAGCTGTGGTGCGACTGCCACGCCCCCGAGGATGTGCGCCCCGCTCTGGAACGCACCCTGGCGGATCTGAGACTCACCCATCTGGATCTCTATCTGATGCATTGGCCGGTGGTGTTGCGCGCCGGGGTGCAGTTTCCAGAGAAGGGAGAAGACCTTGTGGCCCTTGAGGAGCTGCCCCTGGCCCGCACCTGGGCCGCCATGGAGGATCTGCAACACGCCGGGCTCAGCCGTCATATCGGCGTCTCGAACTTCAGTCAGGCCAAGCTCCAGGGCCTGCTTGATGGGGCCCAGCTGGCACCAGCGATGAACCAGGTGGAGCGCCATCCCTACCTGCAGCAGCCCCACCTATTGGCCTATTGCCGGAATCAGGGCATCGCCCTTACGGCCTACTCCCCCCTTGGCGCCGGCAGGACCGACAAACCATCCCCCGTGCTGGCCGATCCCCTGATCGCCTCCCTGGCGGCCGAGCGGGGAGCCACCCCCGCCCAGGTGCTGCTGGCCTGGGGGCTGGCCTGCGGCACGGTGGTGATCCCCAAGGCGTTGGGGCGCGAGCACCTCGCCGCCAATCTGGCCGCCCAGGATCTGGAGCTGGATCCGGAAGCCATGGCCCAACTGGCGACCCTGGATCGTGGGGAGCGGTTTGTAGACGGCAGCTTCTGGTTCATGCCCGGCAGCCCCTACACCGCAGCGAACCTCTGGGATGGCCCTCCCACCTAAACCATGATCAGGCCGAACCTCTGCCAGGTCCAGGGGGCTGCACAATGGCTCCTTATCTGTGCGTTCCCCATCCGTGCTGGAGATCAGCCCTCACCAGGTCGAGGTCACCGAAACCCTGCTCCAGGTGGGGTGCTTCCTGGTGATCTTCGTGGCGGCCCGCACCCTCTCGGAACTCACCGTTCGGCTCCAGCTCCCCGCGATTCTCGGCGAACTCGTGGCAGGCGTGCTGGTGGGCGCCTCAGGGCTGCATCTGATCGTGCCGCCTGATGTGCAGGCCCAGCTCAGCGATGGGGCGGCAGCCCTGGTGGGATCGCTGGCGGGAATCGGCCCGGAGGCCGTGCGGGAGGTCTACCGCGACACATTTCCCAATCTGGAGGCGATTTCTGAGATCGGGCTCTTTGCCCTGCTATTCCTGACGGGCTTGGAAAGCGAGTTGGATGAGCTGGTGGCCGTGGGCGGGCAGGCCACCACCGTGGCCATCACCGGGGTAGTGCTGCCCTTCGCTCTCGGCACCGCAGGGCTCTACTACCTGTTCCATGTGCCCCTGATTCCTGCCGTGTTCGCTGGAGCGGCCATGACCGCCACCTCCATCGGCATTACGGCGAGCGTGTTTGGAGAGTTGGGCTGGTTCAAGCGGCGCGAGGGTCAGATCGTGATCGGTGCCGCGGTGCTGGACGACATCCTCGGCATCGTGATCCTGGCGGTGGTGGTGGCCATCGTGGGCGGCGGCGCCTTCAGCCTGACCCCCATCGTGAAGCTGTGCCTGGTGGCGATCGCCTTTGTGGCGGTGTCCTTGGTGCTCAGCCGCACCGCGGCCCCCCTGTTCGACTGGGTGGTAGATCATCTGCGGGCCCCGGGCGACGTGGCCGTCGCCAGCTTCCTGGTGCTCACCCTGTGCTGCTTCATGGCCCAGGCGATTGGCCTGGAGGCGGCCCTGGGGGCCTTCGCCGCGGGGCTCATCCTCAGCGCGTCCAAGCACAGCGAAGACATCGATCGGGCGGTCAAACCTCTGGTTTCCCTTTTTGCCACGGTGTTCTTCGTGCTCATCGGCACGGGCATGGACCTGTCTGTGCTCAACCCCTTCAATCCCGCCAACCGGGAGGGCCTGATCGTGGCGGCTTTCCTGCTCACCGTGGCGATCGCTGGCAAGGTGGCCGCCGGCTGGAGCTACTTCAGCAAGGAGCCCACCAGCCGCTTGGTGGTGGGGCTGGGGATGATGCCCCGCGGTGAGGTGGGGTTGATCTTTCTGGGTCTGGGCAGCCAGGCGGGCATCCTCACGCCGGCACTCAAGGCGGCCATTCTGCTGATGGTGATCGGCACCACCTTCCTGGCTCCTGTGCTGCTGCGGCTGGTGATCGGCAACCAGATCACGGCTGCGGTGACCCCGGAGGCCGGCTGATTCCAAAGGGCTTCAGAACCCCCACAGCCGCCACCGGCTTCGGCCGTGGCTGCCATCGCAGAGGGGGTAGCGGCGGGAGCGGCCGCAACGGCAAAGAAGCACGGTGGTGGGCTCCTCCAGAGTGAGCTCGTAGGCAATTCGGCCCGTGCCCAGGTGGGCCCCATCGCAGAACCAGCCGTGGCGGGAGCGCCCACAGCTGCAGAGATGGTGCACCCCGGCGGGCAGATCGAGGGGTTCGGGCATTGAGTCGGGGGTGGCGGGATCCATGGCACAACCATGCAAAGGTGTTGTTTTCATCGGGAGATGCGGATGTTCCCCAGGCTGGCTCCGTTCCTAGCCCTGCTCATGCTCGCCCAGGCTCCAGCAGGGGCCCAGCTCTCCCCGAACTGCGAACGGAATGGCCGGCGCGACTACTGCGCGCTGAGCCCCATTGCCGGCAGGCCGGACCAGCCGTTTCAGGAGATCATCACCTTTGCGGATCACTCGGTGTATGAGGTGATGCGCAACGAGGCGTCCTGCAAGAACATCACCGACAAGATCCGAACTTGCCACGCCAAGATCATGATTCGTCCGGGCCAGTCGATGCCTGCGTTCTACCGGGGCACGTCCTACGAAGGGGGCTATAAAAATGAATATGTGGGCAAAGGAATTCACATCACCTATGTCTATCTCGACTGACCGTTTTCAGCTGGCCGTTTGGGCTTCCACGGTGGTAAGGGAGCCAGCGCTTTCGTCCCAGAGGATGTAGGAAAAACAGGAAGGAATATCACTGAGACGCAGCCGTTTCACACCGGTGAGCAGATGGGCATTGCGCCGATGGGCCTCCTGCAGGCGGTAGTTGGGGATGGCTTCGCAGAGGTGGTGGATGGAATGGCAGCCGATGTCGGCGGAAAACCAGTTCAGGAGGGGGGGGAGCTGCAGATCACTAGTGCCCTCCATCACGCCCTGCATGGCATTCCAATGGGCCGTGGATTCCGCGTAGGAGCCGGGGAAATTGTGCTGCACGAAAAAAATGCAGATGAAGACGGCCGCGCTGAAGGCCATCACCGGGGCATAGATCAGCCAGAAGGTGCCCGCACCCAGCCACCAGCCCATGCCGATCCAGGCGGCCACCACGGCGATGTTGTTGAGAAGAAGGTCGCGAAACTCTTCCGGGCTGTGCCACCAGGTGGTTTGGTGGCTGGCCAGAATCTGGCTCCAGGGGGTGGCTGGAGCCTGCCGGAGGGTGGCGATGGCATGGGGCACCAGGCCGGCCAAGCCAGCGAGAAGCTCAATGCGGGGCTTGATCACCAGATAGAAGAAACCACCGGGAATCAACATCAAGGGGTGGCGCAGCCTGCGGTAGAGGGCCTGCTTGCCACCATCGAAACCGTTGTAGGCGGAGGCGCTCACAAGGGCAGAAGGGCCCTTGTAGCGCTCCCAATTGCCGTTATGGCGATGGTGGAAGGCATGCCCCCGCGACCAGGGAAGCTGGGGGATGCCTGCCACAATGCCGAGAAGAAAGCCCACCCAGCGGTTGGTGGTGCGCTGGCGAAACAGGGAATAGTGGCCGCAATCGTGCATCAAGGAGAAGCAGCGGGCCATGAACAGCACCATCAGGCCGATCACCGGCAGCAGCAAGGGCCAGAGGCCCTGTCTCAGGCAGGTCACCGCCAGCCACCAGAGAAGGCCGTAGGGCACCAGGGTGTTCACCACCTGCCAGGTTGCCCGCCGGTTGCAGCTGGTCATGAAGGGTTTGAGTTCGAAATCACTTTTTCGAACAACCTTCGGTGCCCGTGCAGTCGTCATGGAGGGGGCGTGCGCCGGCGCAGCAGATGGGCAAAGCCTAGTGGGCTTTCGGCGCGTCAGAAGGCCGCCCCCTGTCCTGACCCCTCGCGGCTTCAGTCGTGCATGTTCTTGATCACTTCCTTCAGTCGTGCATGTTCTTGATCACTTCAACGTTGCCCTGGCCATCGGTGTTGCAATAGCCCTCGGGATCCTTCCCAGCCACGTGGTGCACGCGGTAGTTGAACGACAGTCCGCCACTCTTGATGTCGGCCAGGGTGATTTCGCCGGCATCGATGCTGGCCCGCAGCGAAGCTCCCAGGGAGATCTCCACATCCGCCATCATCTTGGCTTTGTATTTCACAGCTACGGCGTTCTTGCAATTGCGGCCCCATGCGCCGATGCGGGCTTCGATCTTGTCTTCGTCGCTGCTCTGGGCGTGGGCGGGAAGATCCAGCCAGATGCTGCCGCTGGAGGCGGCGAGGAGAGTGGCGGCGAACAGGGCGATGGGGCGCATGGTGAGGGGCTGACTACGGATGGCTGAACAGGCTGGCTGCAAACCTGAGCGCGAAAACCAGGCTCTCAACCAGTCGAAAGGTACTGGAAGGCCTCAGTTCGGGCCAGAAACAGAAGCGAGCGAGATTGTGAACTGACGTGTTCAACTTGCGCAGAGGTCAGAGGGCAGGCCAACGCGAGGAGTGTGGCCCGGCGTGCTGTGGCTGCCGATGCGGGGCGCGAGCAAGGAGCGGGCTGGCCATAGCCAGACCACCACAATGGCCTTGGACGATCTTCTCCAGCCAGACCACATGACGCCAGCAACCCGTGAGCAGATCCTGGCCAGCTCCGCCGGATGGGTGGCCGTGGTACTGAATGTGCTCCCCGGACTGGGGACCGGCTACCTGTATCAGCGTCGCTGGAAGGCCTATTGGATCACCTCGGCCCTGGCCACCGCCTGGTTCGTCGCAGGGGCGGTGCTGGGGCGGGACGCCGATGCCGCCGCCGAGGCGCAGAACCAGTTGGTGGGCCTGATCGGCCTGCTTCTTCTGGCGGGCGTCACGGCCACCGAAGCGGGCCTGGCCGTGCGGCGGGTGCGGCAGGGGCTGGACGCGGGGGACAGGGGGTGAGCTCCACCCTGCAGATTCGTTTCTATCGGGAAGCCGACTGGCCGGCGGTGTGGGCGCTGCTGGAGCCGGTGTTCCGCGCCGGTGAAACCTTCCCCCACGACCCGGCGATCACAGCAGAGGACGCCCAGAGGTTGTGGGTGGGCCAGAGCCAGGCGGTGCTGGTGGCCGTGGATGGGGCTGGGAGCCTGGTGGGCACCTACTACCTCAGGCCCAACTCCCTGACCCTCGGAGCCCACGTCGCCAATGCGGGCTATGTGGTGGCCGGGCACTGCCGCCGCCAGGGGATCGGCAGCCGCCTCTGCCAGCACTCACTGCAGACGGCCCGACAGCTGGGCTTTCGGGCCATGCAGTTCAACCTGGTGGTGAGCACCAACACCGCCGGTATCCACTGCTGGCAGCGCAACGGTTTCCAGATCATCGGCACCCTGCCAGAGGCGTTCCGCCATCAACGTCTCGGCTACGTCGATGCCCTGGTGATGGTGCAGCCGCTTCAGGTCCCTGGGGCATAAACGGCAAGCCCCCCTGGAGCCGCTAAGCTGGACAGCCTTCCTGTACAGTTCTATGACCATCGAGACCACCTACACCGCCGCCCGCGACCAGCTCAAGGCCTTGATGGATCGGGTGGTTGAGGATCGCGAGGTGGTGATGGTGCGGCGGCGTCAGGGGGGTGATGTGGCCCTGGTGGCCGCCGACGAGCTGGAAGGCCTGCTGGAAACGGCCCACCTCCTGCGCTCGCCCCGCAACGCCGCCCGCCTCCTCTCAGCCCTGGAGCGCGCCCGGGGTGACAGCCTTCCCGGCCTCCACCTCGAGGATCTCGAGGCCCAACTGGAGGCATGAGCACCCGGCGAGAAGCGGTGTGCCATCCGGAGTTCCTGGAAGACCTGCAGCACTGGATCGAAACCGACCGCCGCAGAGCCCGCCGCCTGCTGGAGCTGATGAAGGCCGTGCTGAACGATCCGTTTAGCGGCATCGGCAAACCAGAGCCGCTGAAGTATCTCGGCACGGGCATCTGGTCGCGCAGAATCACCCAAGAGCACCGCTGTGTTTACCTCGTGAAAGCAGACCGCGTCGAGTTTCTGCAGGGCCGCTACCACTATTGACGCAAGAGATGGCGGGTGGGTATCGGGTCGCTCAGGGCTGCGCCGCAGGGCAATGCTTCAATGGCGGTTAAGAACAACGGAACAGGAGCTCGGCCATGGATCTGCAATCCTCCGGGGCCCTGCTGAGACTCCTCAATCTGGTGGCTATGGCCGATGGGGAGTGCTCATTGGAGGAGGAAAATCTGCTCCATTCCCTCACGAAGCAGCACAAGCTTCAGGCCCAGACCCTCGCCTGGCTGGATGATCTAGAGAACCCCAGCGATGTGGCAGCACTGGCTGGCAAGATTGCACCGGAATATCATCCTCTCACGCTCAAGACCGCCATGATGGTGGCGAGCATCTCGCGAGGAAGAAACGATCATTCCTTCATCAATACGGAGGAAGATGATCTTCTTCGCAAACTGGGGGCTGCCCTTTCGATCCCGCCTGAGGGTATGGCGAAGGCCAGGGAAGAAGCGGAAGAGCAGCTCTGTCAGCAGCCTTCGCTTTGGCAGGTGCTCTTTGTCTGTTTTGGCACCCAGTTCGCGACCCCATTCGAGCGCACGAACCTCACCTGAGGAATCGTCTGCAGGGAGTTTTCAGCAAGCCATGGCGCATGCTCTCGGGGCATGACATCGAAGCGACCTTCGCGATGGATACCTACGAGGACCGCTGCAGGCGAATGGTTAACGATACGTTAAGGCACCCATCACGGCAGGATCATCGTTTTAACCTGATTTTAACCATTGCACGCCTCTATTGATCCATCTCCTGATCGCAGCTGCAGCAGCTGCCGGCCTGGCCGTAAGCCATACGCATCCCCGATGTGCCGAGACCCCAAGCCTGTTGGGTGGATGGCACCGTGAACAGGCCGTGGTTTTTCTCTGTGCCTCCAACATCCAGGCCCAGGGAATGGATCAGGAAGAGATCCTCCGGCATGAGCTCATTCACGTGATCCAGGATCTACAGCATGGTGCCCTGCTGCCCGAGCCCCTGCTCTCGATCCTTTCTCGGGAATACATCCCATCCGGTGAGGCCATGGTGGTGCTCACCAGCGGGAATGATGCCAACCTGGAGTTCGAGGCCCGGGTGCTCACCCGCATGCTCTCCACCCCCGTGGTGGCCCAGTGGCTCAAGGAAGCGGCCGTCGCGCACCGAGAGGCGGTGGCCACCCCTATGGCCCTTGCGCCGCGGGATCCCCGAGGAGGCAAGACGCCCGATCACCGGGGACCATGAGCAGCGCTAGCGTTGAGAGCAATGCCCACATTGCAATCACGTGAACCCCGATGGCCTCGCTCACGATTCGCAACCTCGAGGACAGCACCAAGGCGCAGCTGCGCCTCCAGGCCGCCCGCCATGGCCGCTCGATGGAGGAGGAGGTGCGCGCCATCCTGCGCCAGGCCGTAACTGGCTCGCCGCCGCAGCCATCCAGGGAGGGAGTGGGCAGCCGCATCCAGGCCCATTTCGCCCGCCTGGGTGGGATGGAGCTGGAGCTGCCTAAGCGCACCGATCAACCGGAAGCTCCTGACCTGGCAGAGGTGAACCCGTGATCGTGCTCGACACCAACGTGCTCTCGGAGCTGATGCGGCCCCAGCCGAATCCGCAGGTGATGGACTGGGCCAATGGCCTCGACCCGCAGGCCATCACGATCACGGCGATGAACGAAGCTGAGATTCGCTATGGCATCGCCCGCCTGCCCGCCGGGCAGCGGCGGCAGGCGCTGGAGCAGTGCTGGCAGGAGCTGATGGCCAGCCTGTTCGGCGGGCAGGCCCTTCCCATCAGCGGCGAAGCAGCCCACTGGTATGGAGAGCTGGTGAGCCGGCGTGAGCGCTTGGCCCGGCCGATCACCACGGCAGATGCCGTAATCGCCGCCACCACCCTGGCCCACAGCGCTCAGCTGGCCACCCGCAACACCGCCGACTTCGAAGCCATCGGCCTGGAACTGATCAATCCTTGGAACAGCGGCCTAAGCCAGCACCCCTGACCCATGGCACTCCCCGGCATCAGCAACGCCGATGGCAAGAGTGGGCAAAACAAAGAGGTCGAGATGGGGTCGGAGTGTCGAAAGCGCGCGGTTGGCCTGTAAGCAGACGTGTGGTTGGCTCTGCCGGCCGACTGGCAGAAATCTGCAGTTGCTGATCAGCCCAGTGGGCGATAAGGGCGGCGAGGAGGCTGTCGCGGTTGCCCTGGATGCGAAGCATGGAGAGGTTGGAATCGCTGGCCACCAGCCTGATCCAGGCCGACGGCGCCAGGACGACCGAAAGCGACAGGCGCAAGCAACGAATGGCACAGCCGGGGGATCAAAGCCAGAGCTGGTAGCTCACGGGCTCATACTTGGCGAAGACGATCCGCCAACCTCGAAGCGCCTTTGCCAAAGTCCCCAAATGGGGGCAGCGCCGTGGCGGGAAACTGCATGACCATACCGCCAGCACCCAAGTCACCCTCCATGGGTCCAGCAACATTCACGACCACACTCACGGTCGGCGAACTGGAAGCCAGCTATTCGCTCTACTGCAAAGCCCTGCGCATCCTGGTCCGAGAAGGAAAAACGATCAACATGATCAAGCGCAGCGTCTGCTGGCATCGGCTGTCGGCACTCCACCACTCCCTCCCGCGGCAGTACAAAGATCCTGAGCACCTGTACTTTCTGATCAGACGCGAGATCGGCGCGTGAAGCGTGTTCTGGCCATCATCCTCGGGGGCGGTGCCGGGACTCGGCTGCAACCCCTCACCACCACCCGGGCCAAGCCGGCCGTGCCCCTCGGTGGGAAATACCGGTTGATCGACATCCCGGTGAGCAACTGCATCAACGCGGGGATCGAAAAGATCTACGTACTGACCCAGTTCAACAGTCAGTCGCTCAACCGCCACCTCAGCCTCACCTACAACCTCTCCAGTGGCTTTGGCGGCGGCTTCGTGGAGGTGCTCGCCGCCCAGCAGACGCCCACCAGCCCGAGCTGGTTCGAGGGCACCGCCGATGCGGTGCGGCAGAACCAGGAGCTGTTCGAGAGCTGGGATGTGGATCAGGTGCTGATCCTCTCAGGCGATCAGCTCTACCGCATGGATTACGGAGCCTTTGTGGAGGCTCACCGCGCCCGGGGGGCAGCCATCACCGTGGCGGCCCTTCCGGTGGATCAGGAGGCCGCTCGTGGCTTTGGCCTGATGCGCGCCGATGGGGATGGGCGCATCCGGGAGTTTCGTGAGAAACCCACCGGTGCGGCGCTGGAGGCCATGCGGGTGGACACAGCCGCCCTGGGGCTCTCCCCGGAAGAGGCCGCTCGCCGGCCATTTCTGGCCTCGATGGGGATCTACGTGTTCGAGCGGAATCTGTTGTTTGATCTGCTTGCCGGCCACCCCCAGGCCACCGACTTCGGCAAGGAGATCATTCCGGCCGCCCTGGCGGCGGGCCACAACCTGCAGAGCCACATCTTCCAGGGCTACTGGGAAGACATCGGCACGGTGAAATCCTTCTATGAGGCGAACCTGGCCCTGGCGGACGACGAGCCCTCCTTCTCCTTCTTCGATGAGGCGGCACCGATCTACACCCGTCCGCGCTACTTGCCCCCCAGCCAGGTGTGGGACTCGCACCTAAGCCGTTCGGTGCTCAGCGAGGGTTGCCTGCTGGATCGCTGCCAGATCGAGCACTCCGTTCTTGGGCTGCGGTTGCGGGTGGACGAGGGCGCCGTACTGAAGGACACCCTGGCCATGGGGGCCGACAGCTATGAATCGGAGGCGGAACGGGCGCAGGTGCGGGCCCGGGGTGGGGTTCCCCTGGGCATCGGGGCCCATTCGGTGATCCAACGAGCGATCCTCGACAAGAACGTGCGCATCGGCACCCAGGTGAAAGTGATCAACAAAGACCGGGTGGAGGAAGCCGACCGCAGTGCGCTGGGCTTCACCATCCGCAGCGGCATCGTGGTGATCGAGAAAAACGCCACCCTCAGCGATGGCACAGTGATCTGAGGGCCGCCCGCCTTCCGGAGGGTGGCCTATCCCCCCAGATGGGGACTGGACCTCCGACCTGGCCAGCCCCCATGCTGGACGGGTGTTCAGAGAGACGCCATGGCCACCTACAAGATCACGCAACGATGATCAATCGATCTACGACGCCGCAGCAGACAGCAACATCGATCTGCCGATCTCCTGCCGGGCCGGGTCCTGTTCCTCCTGTGCCGGCAAGTTGATCAGCGGCAGCGTGAACCAGGAGGATCAGTCGTTCCTCGATGAAGATCAGATCACCGCAGGCTTCGTGCTCACCTGCGTTGCCATCCCCACCTCGAACTGCACGATCGAAACCCACGCCGAAGAGGCACTGTACTGACGAATGGCGAACCCAACCACCCACACGATCGTCCGTGACGATGGCCAGCCCTACACCGATGCCTGCTGTTCGGATGAGAGCCACACTTACCGAATAATGGAGACAGACCGATAAACCTTCAGCGCAGCTCGAACAGGAGCAGATCAGCCCCCACTGGCCCGGCGGTGAACGCATTCAGAGTGCCGGCAGAGAAGCCCAGGCCATCGCCCTGGTGCAAGGCCTGGCCATCGACATCGCCCTCCCCTGCAATCAGCTGGATCCAACCTTGGCTGCCGCTGCCGAGGGCCAGGCTGAGGGTGGCCCCGCCCGTCGGCTGGGCGCGCCAGAGCCGCACGGGGCGGTGGATAGCCATGGCGCCGCCGGTCTGGGCGGGATCCAACAGTGGCGTCCAGCCTGAGGCAATAGCGAAGGGTTTTTGCTCATAGGCCGGGGGGATGCCGGCGCTGGTGGGTTCAATCCAGATCTGCAGGAGCCGGCAGGGCTGGATGCCTTCATTGATCTCGCTGTGTACCACGCCCGTACCAGCGCTCATCCGCTGCACCTCGCCGGCGCGCAACACCTCGGCATGGCCCATGGAATCGCGATGATTCAGTTGCCCCTCCACCATCACCGTCACGATCTCCATGTCGCGGTGGGGATGCATGCCAAATCCTCGGCCCGCCGCGATGCGGTCATCGTTGATCACCCGCAGGGGGCCGAAGCCCATCCAGGCCGGGTCGAAATGGTTGGAGAACGAAAAGGTGTGCCAGCTGTCGAGCCAATCCAGTTGGCTGTGGAAGCGTTCGGCGGCGGGGCGGAACACCAAAGGGGGGGTTGAACGGGGAAGCGTCATGGCGGGGACGGACGGGTCCAGCGCCGATAGAGCCAAAAACCACCCCCTCCCCAGAGCAGGCTCCAGAGGAGGAAGGTGGTGGTGGTGCCAAGCTGACCACTCTCCAGCGAGTAGACGCCGGAGTTGATCAAACCCGCATCAATCAAGGAGCCGCCGATTCCCCAACCCAGCACCCAGGTGATCAAAAAACCGATGGCCTGGAGATTGCCGGTCATGGGAAGGGCGGCAGGAGCTCAGAAGCAGAAAGGGAGAAACTGAGTACGGCAGGCGGCATAGCCATCGACGAGAGGACCCAGACCAATCTGATGGGCGATGCCGGCGCCGGTGAGGCCTTCCACCACGATGCCGATCACAAGGCCGAGCATGGCAGCCCGACCGTTGAACAATTCAGCGCGCTTGAGCTGCTCCATGTGGATCAGCTGCTCAGCGCGGTTGTCCTTCCACTGGTCGTTTGCGGGGGACTGGGCCATGGGAATCCTGAGGGGAAAGTGAATGTGAAGCAGTGGGTGGAAAGCTTGGGCTCAGCGATCGCTGAGGGGCGCCAGGTCGCTGGGGCGGGTGAGAATGAACACGGTCATGCCGGTGAGCAGGGTCACGAGCCCGAAGAGGCTGAGGATGGCAGCGGAGTAATCGGTGGTCATGGCGCTCGGTACTGGGGTGAAGGATTGTTAAGTTGATTGTAACAGCATGTGACGGGGTTCTCACAAATGGGTTTGGCAAAGGGCATGAGCGGGCCCCTCGGTCAATGCTGGCGACCGCAGCTAAGCGCTCAGCGCGGCAGCGATCTCCGGATGGCTGTACCAACTCCAGGGCCCCTCGGTCACAGGCTGAATGCCGAGTTCATGGCGCAGCTCCTCCAGGTTTTGCCCCATGCGCTCCTCCCAGTTCACCGCAAACAGCAGCTTGGAGGCAGCGGCGAGTTCCAGGCCGTGGTGAATCATGCGGAAGGTATAGCTCGCGGTCTTCAGACGCTCCGCGTGGGTGCTCAGCTGGGCTTCGGGGGTGTCGTTGTAGAACCAGTTCAGCAGCAGACTCATCAGATCGATGAACGCCAGCCCCGGATGGTTGAACTGGCCCACGCTGATGCTGATCACACCCACCTCCCCATAGCTGTCGAGGCTGAAGCCACTGAGGATGTGATGGATGTCGTGGGTGGCGAAAACCCGATAGTTGATGTAATCGGCATCACTGGCCAGATCGTTGAAAAATGCGGGCTCGGGGAAAAAGTTGATGTCGTAGCCAAGCGTGTCCAGCGCGGTCACAAAGGTGTGACCCAGGGAGCCTTTGGGCAGGCCGCGCAGCTCGGCGGCATCGTAGGGACCGCAAAGCCGCCGTTCTTGAATCAGGGCCATCGCCGCAGGATCCTCGCCAAGAATCCGCTCACAAAGGCGCATGGGGGCGGAGCCACGCAGGCGGTGGGAGAGGAGGAAGGCGTTGCTGGCGGATTGGCCCGCCCCTGCAGCGAGATCCACGAGGGAGAGAAAATCCTGGATGTGCTCCTGGGTGGCGATCTGATCGAGGTAGCGAAAGCCCATGGGCGCAAAGGTGCACTCAGCTACTCCATCCTTTCATCCAAAGGGTGACATCGGGCCCCCTGGGAAGGTCCAGGGACCCGTGATCAAAACGTCATCAAACGAGCCTTAGTAGTAAAAGGCTCCATCTCTTGAGGATTGCTGCACCGCTGCACAGCGACTTGCAACCCGCCACAGGGCCTTGTGAATGGGCGTTGCGTCGTAACGCACTAAATCAGGATAGTGCTGTCTGAGGAGGGCATTACCTCGCCAGGCGTTGTAATGAGGAATTCGAGAATTGACGTGATGGCACACATGGGTTGAGCCAATTCCATGGTGCAAAAGATTCAACAATGATCCATAGGGGCGATCCACGGTCTGCAGGGCACCCTTGGCCCAGGTCCACTCCTCCGAGGAGAAATGGGGAATCGCCACATCGGTGTGCTGCAACCAGGTGTAGGTGACCAACCAGAAATTGACCACCAGGTATGGCAGGCCATAAATGCATAGGACCTTGGCGAGAGAGAACTGCAACGACAGAAAACCCAACAGCACAAGAACCAACAAAAGTCCGAGATTTGAGCGCATCATCAGACCACGGAAAGGCCTGGGGAAGAGCGAACGTTTCCCCTTGTCAAAGGATTCACCGTTCCAGAAATGAGAGGTTGGCCGGCCATAATCCTCTCCGCCTGTAACCCCAAAGAAAAGATAGAGAGGCCAGCCGATGATCAGATGGTTAAAGAGTGCCACGCAACCATAGAGCCTTGTCCCAAAACGCTGCTTGAGGGCCTCGGTGACCCTGCCCGAGCGTGACTCCGCCCGTGGTGGCACATGGGTTTCACCCTCTTCTAGATGATTGCAATGGGCATGGTGGACAGCATGGCTGCGGGCCCAGGTGAAAAAAGGAACGAGCAGCAGGCTATGCAGAACGAAACCTATCGAACTTTCAAGTTGCCGATTGGGATGGAAGGCATTGTGACCACATTCGTGGCCAATCACCCACAATCCCATCACCACAGTGCCGGTGATAATGCCATAGATAATCCAAAGGGGGATTGCCCAAAGCTGAAGGGGAATCTGGGTTCCAATTCCATAGGCCAGGATGGAAAGGCCTAAAGACATCCCCAGGCTGCCCCATGCTTTGACAGGCCGAAATTGCGTTAACTCTGCCGGCAGAATCGTGATGAGCTCGGATTTACTGGGATATCGATTCTGCGAGATCGATGGACTGGACTTGCCTGAACGCGTCAGTAGAGAAGAGGGTTGGGCCAATCGCTGCACTGCAGAAAGAGAAAGCCTCAGGCGTCTCTGAATAACGCAATTTTACCAAAGCAGTGCGGGCGTCGAGACCCTAGGCCATGCGGCGGCTGGTGGTCCTCGGCAGCAACCAGCGGCCGAAACGGGCGTAGAGAGCAGGCAGAACGACCAGGGTCAGCAAGGTGGAGGTGATCAGACCGCCCAGCACCACGATCGCCAGCGGCTGAAGAATCTCATTGCCGGCCCCGAAGGCCAAAGCCAGGGGCAGCATGCCCAAAGCGGAGGTGAGAGCCGTCATCAGGATGGCATTGAGCCGCTCAAGGCTGCCTCCACGGATCACCTCCTGCGGCTCCTGGCCTGTGGTGTGGCGGCGGTTGTAGTTGTCCACCAGCAGCAGTCCATTGCGCACCGCCACCCCGAACAGCGTGATGAAGCCGATCAGCGAAGCCACCGACAGAACGCCGCCACTGAGCAGCACAGCAGCCAATCCGCCCACCAGAGCCAGGGGCAGATTGATCAGAATCGCGACGGTGGCAGGCCAGGAGTTGACGGCCAACCACATCAACAGGCTGATCACAACAGCAGCGAGCATGCTGTAGAGCACAAGACTGGCAGTGGCCCTCTCCTCAGACTCAAACTGGCCGCCGAAGCGGATGGAATAGCCGCTTGGGAGCTTAATCCCTCGTTCCAGCGTGCGCTTGATGTCGCCCACCACACTGCCGAGATCGCGGCCGCTGACATTGGCCGACACCACGATCAAGCGTGAGACATCTTCCCTGTTCACCACGTTGGCGCCCTTGCCGTAGTCGACCTCGGCGACAACACCCAGGGGAACAATGGCGCCGGCCGGTGTCGCGATCGGCAGGGTCCGGATCGCATCGAGGTTGCCGCGAGCCTCGTCGTCAATCCCGACCCAGACATCGGTGCGGTGCTGGCCTTCGACGATCTGGCTCACCACCTTGCCGTTGAGGGCGATCTCCACCTGATCGGCCAGCTTCTGCATCGATAGCCCCCGCGCCGCTGCCGCCTGGCGGTTGAACACCACCTGCACCTGGCGGATCGGTAATTGGGGCTCCAGCTGGAGATCCACAACGCCCGTGATCGGCTCGATAGCATCGCGCACCTCCTCACCGAGGCGGCGCAATTCGCCCAGATCCGGGCCGTAGATCTTGATCGCAATGGCGCTGCGCACACCTGAGAGCACCTCATCCATGCGATGGGAAATGAAACCACCAATGTTGGGGGCCACACCCGGCAGGCGCAGGAAGGCCTGACGCAGAGCGGCAATGGCCGCTGGCCTGTCGGCCATGGCGGCCTCACTGAGCTCCACATCAACGTGGGCCATATTCACGCCGGCGCCATCCGCATCCCCGGGGGCCCGGCCCGCCCGGACCTGCACCCAGTCGATCCAGGGGCTGCCGGCCAGCGAGCGGCTCAGGGCCATGCCGGCCCGGCTTGTCATCTCCAGCGCAACGCCCGGATAGAGCACCATGGAATTGACCAGCGAACGCTCACGGAACTCCGGCAGAAACACCCGTCCCAGTGTTGGAAGGATCAGCGTGGTGGCGATCAGCAGCGCCAACGCCATGGCAAGAACACGCCGCGGCGCCGCCAATGCCGCATCGAGCACCGGGCGATAGAGCCTCTCGGCCTGTGTCGCGATCCAGGTGTTTTCAGCCGGTAGGCGCACCTGCGCCAGAAGGATCGCGCACAGGGCTGGTGAGAGCGTCACCGCAACCAGGGTGGAGGCGGCGATCGAGAGCAGGTAGGCCAGGCCCATCGGCTGGAAGATCCGCCCCTCCACACCACTGAGCGAAAAGATCGGCGCAAAGATCACCAGGATGATCAGGGTGGAGAGGATTACCGGCTGGCGAACCTCCACCGAGGTGTCGAACACCACCTGCAGGGGAGACTTGGGCGTGCTGCTCGTCTGGTTACGGCGCAGGCCGCGGTAGCAGTTCTCCATGTCAACGATCGAATCGTCGACCACCGAGCCGATGGCCACCACCAGGCCACCGAGGGTCATGGTGTTGATGCCCAGGCCTAGGGCCTTCATGATCGTCAGGCCGATCAGCAGCGAGAGCGGAATGGCGCTGAGACTGATCACGGCAGCGCGCCAGTTCATCAGGAACAGCACGATGACCGCCGAGACGATCACAACCCCCTCCAGTAACGAGGAACTGACGTTGGCAATTGCCGTGTCGATGAAGTTGGCCTGGCGGAAGGTGCGCTTCACGGCCACATCAGCGGGCAGCGTGCGGCTGATGGCCGCGATGCGCTCCTCCACAGCCCGCGTCACCGATGGGGTGTCCACATCGGGCTGCTTGTTGATCATCAGCACCACGGCCGGCTTGCCATTCAAACTGGCATCGCCGCGGCGCAGGGCTCCGCCCGGGCGGATGGTGGCCAACTCAGCAAGCGTGAGGGGCTGCCGATCGCCGTTGATGACGGTCGCTTGAGCCAAATCGTCGCCGTTACGCGCGATGCCATCGACGCGGATAAGGATCTCCTGGCCGCCACTGATCAGGAAGCCGCCTGGAGCCGTGGCACTGGCTTCGGCGGCCGCATCGGCCACGGCCTGAAGCGAGACATTGCGGCGACGCAACGCCTCAGGATTGACCCAAATCTGCTGTTGCAGCTCATCACCGCCGTAGAGGGTGACCTGAGCCACTCCTGGGATCTCGAGGAGCTGGTTTTCGTAGCTGGACTGCACAAGCCGCCGCAGCTCGAGTGCAGTGGTGGGACCGGACCCCTCCAGGGTAAGGGCATATTGGAGGATAGTGCCCAGCGGCGACACAAGCGGCGAGATCTCTGGGGCGCTGGCGTTAGCTGGAAACTCAGTGCGGATCGGCTGCAGCCGTTCGGCTACGGCCTGGCGGGCCTTCTCAATGTCGGCGTTCTGATCGAACACCACCTGCACCATGGAGAGGCCCACCTTGGAGGAGGAGCGCACCGTGTCCACCCCGGGCAGACCATTCATCGCGGTCTCGATCGGCAGGGTGATGCGTGCTTCCACCTCTTCTGGGGACAGACCATCTGCCGTGGTCTGCACATCCACCTGGGGCGGTGCGAAGGGGGGGAACACATCCAGCGGCATCTGCCGGATCGCTACCAGTCCCCAGAGGCTGATCACAATCGCAGCCGCCACGATCAGCCAGCGCCTGGCGATCGAGAAGCGCAGCGTGGCATTGAGGGCGCGATCGAGCATGGGGGGATCTTGAGACGGGCGCGTTCGCCTACTTCGAGTGACGTCTCAGGCGCGTCCCGGCAACGGCGCCCAGGGCCAGAACTCCAACTGAAGCGGCTCCAATTCCAATGGGATTGAGCTGCGGCTCGGGAGAGGCTGCCGCTGGGGTTTGTGGAGTGCTTACCTGTGGGGGAGCGGCAGGGGCATTGACCGGCTGAGCCATGTCGCTCTGCTGGCTCTTCTTGGATTCGGCGTAGAGCGAGAGGGCCCCCTGCACCACCACCTCGTCTGTGGGGTCCACGCCATTGGCGATCGTCACCCGGTCGCCGCTGGTCGCCCCGGTCTCAACAAACACCGGGTCATAGGTGGTGCTGCTCTTTACAAACACCAACGGTTTGCCGTCGGCATCCACCACGGCCGCCGACGGCACCGTGAGGCCCTCGGGGCCCTGCTGCGGCTTCTCGGCCATCACTCCCAGCAGGGCATCGGTGTCGGCATTGGCCTTCACCTGACGCACATCCCCCTGCTGCTGGAACTCATCGCCATGGCCCACGTGGGAACTGACCGGAGGCAGCGTGCCCAGCAGGGCGGCAGAAGCCAGAGTGAGGCTGGCACTGAGCTGCAGAAGCCGGGACATGAACGCCGAAGGCATGAACATTGAGTGGAGGATGGCGAAGTCGCGATGAAAAACAGGTGAAATCTGCATCACCCACTAGCATCCACCGGTTCAAACCCCCGCCTGATGCCGCTTCGGATCCTGCTGGTGGAAGACGAGCAGGAGCTGGCTGGCGCCGTGCAGAACGTGCTGCAGCGCCAAGGCCATGTGGTCGACCATTGCGCCGATGGAATGGAGGGCTGGACGCTCCTGAGCGGTGAACTGGCCCGCTATGAGCTGGTGATCGTGGATTGGATGCTTCCGGGTCTGAGCGGCCCTGAGCTCTGCCGCCGGGCCCGCGCGGCCAGACTCGAGCTGCCCCTATTGCTGCTCACCGCCCGGGCTGAGATGGCCGATCGGGTGGAGGGGCTCGATGCGGGCGCTGACGACTACCTCAGCAAACCCTTCGCCATGGAGGAACTGCTGGCCCGTGTTCGGGCGCTGCAGCGCCGCCAGCCCAGCTATCGCGAGCCCGTGCTGGAGGTGGGGCCCTACCGGTTCGATCCCCAGTGCGGCCAACTGCTGGTCAGCACGTCTGATGGTGTGGTGACGATCCCGCTGGCAGGCAAGGAGCAGCAGCTGATGGCCTATTTCATGGAGCACCCTGAGCGGATCATCCCCGGCTCACAGCTGCGTCACCAGCTCTGGGATCTGAACCAGGATCCGGTGAGCAATGTGGTGGCCGCCCAGGTGCGGCTGCTGCGCCGGAAACTGGCCGCCCATGGCCTGGCCTCCCCGATCGAGACGGTGCCCAGCCGCGGCTATCGCTTCCATCCCCGGCTCCCCGGCAAGTCATGAGCGCCATCCGCAACCCGGCCCCGGGGCTGCTGTTGCGCAGCCGGCTTCGCCTGGCCTCACTCTCACTGCTGGTGATGGGTACGATCCTCTATGGAGCTGGGTTCGCCATGGCACGCCTGCTGCTCTATGAGCAGGAAGCCGCCCTGCGCCGTGAACTGCAGACCGTTGCCGGCACCCTGCACGACAGCCTCAAGCCCAGCCTGCCGCCGCCGACTGCCACGCCGTTGCCGGCACTGTCCGCTGTGCTGCCGGGGTTGTGTCTGACGGATCAACCCTGCCCCATGCCCGATGCCTTGATCGAACGCCACGCCATCAGCGCCTCCGATCCGACCCGCTTTCAGCTGCGCATCTTCAGTCCGGCTGGGCGGCTGCTCGCCGCATCCCCCGCCGCTTCAGGACCGGCTTGGCCGGGCCCCAGCACGACCTGGCAGGAGCGCCGCTTGCCTGGCAGAGAGCGACTGCTGAGCTACACCATTCATCTGCACCAGGCCCATGGCAGCAGCCAGAAGGACTGGGGGTACCTGCAGATCAGCCGCAGCCTCGCACCCCTCGATGCCGAGGCCCGGCGGCTGTGGTGGTTGGGCCATGGTGTGTTCGCCCTGGCGATGGCAGGAATGGCTGCGGCCAGCTGGTGGCTGGCAGGCCAGGCAATGGCCCCGCTGCTGGAGGCCTACCGCCGCCAGGAACAGTTCAGCGCCGATGTGGCCCATGAACTGCGCACACCTTTGGCCAATCTGCTGGCGCTGGTAGAGGCTGAACGCAGCGGGGTGGGCCGCCCGATCACAGGCCCTGATGGGGAAGGGATCACCGCACCGGCCTTTGAACGGATGCTGGCCCAGGGCCGGCGGTTGCAGCAGCTGATTGCCGATCTGCTGCTGTTGGCCAGCCTGGAGCGGCCCGCTGACGGACGCCACCTGCAGCGGTGCAACCTCGCGGAGATCAGCGAGGATGTACTGGAGGACTTCAGCGAAGCGGCCGCCGCGACAACGGTGACCCTGCATTCAGCGATCGAGGTCAGCGACGCCACCGTTCTGGGGGAGGAATCGGAACTGAGCCGCCTGCTGATCAACCTGCTCAGCAATGCCCTGCAGCACAGCCCAGCTGGCGGCACGGTCCTGGTGGGGCTGCAGCGGTGCGGACGGGAGATCCAGTTGTCCGTGCAGGACAACGGGCCTGGAATCCCAGCGGAGGAGCAACGGCGGATCTTTGAACGGTTCCATCGCCTCGATCCCGCCCGTAGCCGCCAGCAGGGGGGAACAGGTCTGGGGTTGGCCATCGCCCAGGCCATCGCCCGACGCCATGGCGGGGTCATCAGCCTCCACTCGGCACCGGGACAGGGCGCGACGTTTGCCCTGCGACTGTCGGCCGCCAGACATGCACCCAATGCAGCCCCATCCACCTGAACTGTGTGCTGGGCTCAGCCCAGCAATCACCTACCGATTCGTATGCCACGCAGGGAATCCATCAGTCCCAATAAGTTGAGTAGCCAAAGCACCACTACAACGACGACGACAATATTCAAGATGCCTTTGATCTTGGCATCCATTGGGATGTAGTTATTGATGAGCCACAGCAGAACTCCCACGACGACGAGGGTGATAACAAGAGAGACGAGTGACATGGCGCGGACTTCTCCTGATGTGGATTTTAATTTGTGTGATCACGATGAAACCACAGGGAGAATCACCCTGAAATTCAGCTGTAGTGCCCATCCATAATGGACAACCAGGGGTTGAGAGTGTGCTCGGGCAGCAGATTGGCTGCAGAAGTGTGGTTGTTTAACAGCAGCTTTTTTTTTCGTGCCCAGATAGGAGAAGACTTGAACCACCTGCAACCAGGAGGTCCGCCTTGAAGGACTCCAACGGATCGATCAGCAACAGACACTGCCTGGGCCTCACCTGCCTGAAGTGGAGAGCCGACGGCGAACTCTCGGCTTTGGATCTCCGCCGAGTGCTAGAGCGCCTGGCGCGGGTCGATCGGCATGTCGCCGCGATCTGGGGGAACACCCTGGATCTCGAACCCTGTCCCTCGATCAGCTGAAGGCCTTTCAGGCCAGCCCAACAAACCAGGATGATGGGCCCCGGTGGTGCGATGCAAACGTGATGAGATCTGATGTGATGGACCCTTTCAAGCCTCACCCCACTGCTGTTGATCCATGGGAACTCTATCTGCTTCTGGTGGAGCTCAAGGACTGGGACCTGATTGCGGACCACCATATGCACAAGAGCATCCAATTTCAAAGCTGCCAGCAGGCATTGCAGTGGCATGCTTTAGCCCAGGCTCTCAGTGAGCGCCATGGGCAAAACTGCCTCTTCTATCTCGGCAATGTGGGGAGCGGCAGAATCGAGATAGACATTATGAACCCCATTCAAGGACACCTCGTAAGAACCGACCTGGATATAGCTGTGAAGCTCAATGCTCTTGAAAAGGGGGTATACCCATTTGGGGGTATCGCTGATCAGCCAAAAGGAGGACACTGAATCCAACCTCTCACCTGAGGGCCGCCATGACGGACTCCATCAAGACACCCATCGCCAATGACTGCCTGGGCCGTACCCGCCTCAAATGGGGCTCTGACGGCGAGCTCACGGCACTGGATCTCTGCCTGGTGCTGGAGCGCCTGGCTCAGGTGGACCCAGAGATGACGGTCTTGCACCAGGAGAGCTTCGATCCGCTCCGCCAACGAACCTGCTGAGAGGTGCCTTCCTTGATCGTTTCCACCACCTGGATGTCCTTAAGAAGCCATTCGATCCGCTTCGACGTTCCTAGGCTGATGTCACTCTAAGAAGGGGTTTCCATGGCCACCTGCGATCTTCCTGTCTCCGGGGTCGAGCATCCTTCTGCAGCAGCGTTGCATCAGCTCAAGGAGTTGCTGCAGAGCGACCCCGTCTTTGCCCAGGCCCTGTGTGCCTGCGCCTCCACCGAGGCTGCAGCCAGCCTGGCCGCTGAGCATGGCGTTCAGGTGTCGCCCGAGGCGCTCTGGCGTCATCGCGGCACCCTGGTCAGTGGTGGGCTGCCCACCTGGCGGGGCTGAGACTGGGCCGGTGGCGGATCAACTCATCGGCGGCTGGCCTCAAGGTGGTCATGGCTGGGGAATGCGGAGGTGGTTCAGACGGGAGATCAGATCGGCGATGGAATCGTCCTTGGCGGGCTGGGTCTTGTTGCTAACCAGCTGGCGGCCCACCACGTGGGCGCCGAGGTGGGCCAGCTGCAGCCTCAGGGCTGTGAGCACGGTGTGGCCGCCACCGCCGGAGTGGGTGGCGATGGCCACGGGGCGGCCATTGAACAGGGCCCGAAAGTCATCGCCTTGCACCGACAGCCAGGCGATAGCGCTGGTGAGAACCGGCGGGATCGAGCCGTTGTATTCCGGCGTGCAGATCACCCAGCGCGGGGCGGCGGCCAGCCGGGCCTGCAGCGCCGCCAACGCCCCTGGTGTGCCGGCCGCTTGGGCCCGGGGTGTGAACAGTGGCAGATCGATGGCGGTCAGATCGAGCACCTCGGCGCTCTGGCCTTGCTCGCGGGCGGCCGCCGCGAAGCGATCCGCCAGCAGCAGGTTCTGGCCGTTGCTGGCGGCGATCACCAGCACATCACAGGTCGGCGTCGGAGTTGGCGTCAGCAGCGATGGAACCCCGGATGCAGCCGAATTTTGCGCTTTCAGGGGAATGTTGGCAAGAACAGGCCTCTGATGTCACGCACACAATGAGCGCCCCTTCCCCAGGCTCACCCTGCTGCCCTGCCGAAGGCCCAGCCTTATCGGCGGACGGCATGGAGCGGGAGCTGGCCCGGGAGCGCACCCTGCTGCGCCGCAAGGTCA
>JBBASA010000016.1:0-52906 GCA_040399515.1 Cyanobium sp.
CCAGCTCCTGCACCTGACGTCCCAGCGTGATCTCCTGCTCATGGGTCAGCAGAGGCACCCGGCCGATGTCCCGCAGATAGGAGCGGACGAGATCCGCATCCATGGAAGGAAGTTCGCGGGCCGGCGTAGGGACGGTGGGGAGCTCGGTGCGCTCAGCGGGCAACAGATCGACGGAGGAGACGGGGCCCATCAGCCGGAACCTAAAGATGTGTAAAGCCTAACCTAACAAAGTGTAAATGCCTCTCATCTTGCGCATTTGGCCCCGTACGGGCCAACCTGCCGCTCAGGATCCGGGAAAGCGCTCCAGCAGCCAGGACGCTGTCTGGAGGTAGATGAACACCCCCGCTACATCCGTGGCTGTGGCAATGAAGGGTGCGGACATCAGGGCCGGATCGAGGCCGAGGTGGTGGAACAGAAGGGGGAGAGCCGAGCCCGCCGTCGCGGCGAGGGTGGTGATGGCCAGGAGGCTGATCCCCGCAGCCCAGGCCACAACCCAGTTATGGGATACGTATCCCGCCCAGGGCACCACCACAAACATCATCAGCAGGCCAAGCAGGGCACCGGCCACGGCCTCTCTCCCCACGGCCATCGCTGGGCCCAGGGACTGGATGCGCTGGGTGCTCAAGCCCCTGATCACCACGGTGGAACTCTGGGCCCCCACGTTGCCGCCGGTGCCAATGAGAAGGGGAATAAACGCCGCCAGCACAACCACCCTCTTGAGAACCGCGTCTTCGGATGCGATCACGGCTGAAGTGGCGGTGTTGGCCAACAGGAGCACCAGCAACCAGACCACCCGCCGCCGGGCAACGGTGAACAGATTGCTCTGGAAATAATCATCCTCATCACCGGCCTGCAGAGCGCCTGCGGCGTAGATATCCCGAGTGGCTTCCTGCTGGATCACATCAATCACATCGTCCACCGTGACGATGCCCACGAGGCGTTGCTCCCGATCCACCACGGGCACGGCCAGAAAGTCGTACCGCTGGATCAACCGGGCCACCTCCTCCTGATCGGTGTCCGTGGAGACGCTCACCACTTCGCGGGTCATCACATCCCCCAGGCGCTCCTCCGGCTCTGCGGTCACCAGGTCACGGAGAGACAGAATGCCCGTGAGGTGACGGGACGCATCGGTCACGTAAAGGCTGTAAATGGTCTCCGTATCGCGGGCACGGCGCCGCACGATCTCCAGCGCCTGGGTCGCCTTGTGAAACTCCTTGAGATCAATGAATTCCGTGGTCATCAGACGACCAGCGGTTCCGCTCTCGTAACCGAGCATCTGGGCCGTGATGCGGCGCTCCGCCGGACTCAGCTCCGCCAGCAGGCGCCGTACCACCTTGGCCGGCAGCTCATCAAACAGCCGCACCCGGTCATCCGGCGACATCTCCTCCACCAGCTCCAGCACCTCTCCGGAGCGCAGGCGCTCCAACAGGCTTTGCTGAACGGCCGGCTCCAAATATTCATAGACCTCAATGGCCTCGTCCTTCGGCAACAGGCGAAAGGCCAATGCCTGCAACGTGGTGGGCAAGTTGCCGATCGCCTCGGCCCCATCCACGGGCTGCACGGGTTTCAAGAGCACCTTGGCCCCGTCGTAGTTGCCCGCCTCAAGAAGGAGCTGGAGGTGATGAGCGAGGACTTCAGCGCCGCCGGGGGGTTCGCTCATGGCAACGCCTAACCCAGAAGCCAGCCCCGAGTCTGACGGCCCGATGGCCCTGCGGTCGCCACTTGCACCCAACGGCGCCCACTGGGCTCCATCCATGTTCGTAGCACCCGCATGGGAATGCCGGGCTCCAGACAGGTCAGCACAGGAGCTTGACAGCGGGGGGACGCCAGGAGGGAACAACTCCTCAGGTTGAGCAGTGGCTCCTGGGCAGACTCCCTGCGCCTGAGTTCGGGCAAGCGGCGCTCTGCCCCACCTGCGGGCAATGCCGCAGGTGCAAACAGCGCAAAGCCCAGAATGGCTGCCCAGGAGAGAGCAGGGGGGCGGGGGCGGGTCAGGAGCATTCAGATATCCAGTTGAGCAAAATCAAGCTCTGCGCTGTGGGCCTCAATGAATTCCCGGCGCGGAGCAACTTTATCGCCCATGAGAATGGTGAAGATCCGATCAGCCTCGGCCGCATCTTCGATTTCCACTCTCTTCATCATCCGCGTGGTGGGGTCCATGGTGGTTTCCCACAGCTGCTTGGGCATCATTTCACCCAATCCCTTAAAGCGCTGGATAGTGTAATTAGCCTTCTCGCCAAAAGCCCCCAAAGTTTTTTTCAAATCAGCTTCGTTGTAGCAGTAAGTATGGTTTTTTCCCCGCTCAACCTTGTATAGAGGCGGGCAAGCGATATAAATGTAGCCGCCCTCCACGAGGGCCCGCTGGTAGCGATAGAAGAAGGTGAGGAGTAGGGTGCGAATATGAGCCCCATCCACATCCGCATCCGTCATGATGACAATGCGATGGTACCGTAGATTTTTCTCATCAAATTCTTCTCCTTTAATCCCCAAGCCCAAAGCGGTGATTAAAGCCTGGATTTCTGTGTTTTTATAGATTTTTGAATCGTCGGTTTTTTCAATATTCAGGATTTTGCCCCGCAGGGGAAGAATGGCCTGAAATCGCCTGTCCCTTCCCTGTTTTGCCGATCCCCCGGCGGAGTCTCCCTCAACGATGTAAATCTCTGAATCGCTGGGATCGCGGGAACTGCAATCCGCCAGCTTGCCTGGAAGGGTGGAGCTTTCAAGAACGGATTTGCGTCGCACCAGCTCCCTGGCACGCCGGGCCGCTTCCGCTGCGTTGAAGGCCTGAATGGCCTTTTCCAGGATGAGATCAATCACCGAAGGGTGGAATTCAAGGTATTCACCCAGAGCTTCCCCAACCAGGGTGTCCACAATCCCCCGCACCTCAGTATTGCCCAACTTCGTTTTCGTTTGACCCTCAAATTCAGGATCTGGCACCTTGACGGAGAGGACAGCCGTGAGACCTTCACGGATGTTTTCCCCAGCAAGATTGCCGTCGCTTTCCTTGCGCTTGCCACGTTTCTTGGCGAAGGCGTTCAGGGTTCGGGTCAGAACGGTTTTCAAACCTTCAATATGGGTGCCACCATCGATTGTGCGAATATTGTTGGCAAAGCCAAAGATGTTATCTGAGTAGGCATCGATACACCACTGCAGCGCCGCCTCAACCTGAACATTGTCCTTCTCAGAATTGACATAAATGATGTCTGGATGCAAAGGATCCTTCTCAGCATTCATGTAGGCGACATATTCCTTGATGCCACCCTCATAGTGATAAATCTCTTCATGAACCGCTTCTTGGCTCCGTCCGGGGCGCTCATCACGAAAAACGATGCGCACCCCTCCATTCAGGTAGGCCAGTTCCCTGAGGCGGGCGGCCAGGGTCTGGTAATCGAATTCAATACCACCGGTGAAAATCTCGTGGTCGGGTAGGAAGCGCACCCGGGTGCCTGTTTGCTGAGGATCGTCAGCTGGCTTCGCCGCGAGGGATCCGATGGGAGTCCCACGTTCAAACCTTTGATTGTGCTCATGGCCCTGACGGAGAACGGTGACTTCCACCCACTCGCTGAGGGCATTGACCACGGAGATCCCGACCCCATGAAGACCCCCAGAAACTTTGTATCCTCCCGAGCCAAACTTGCCGCCCGCATGGAGCACGGTCAGCACCGTTTCCAGAGCGCTTTTCCCGGTGCGGGGATGGATGTCGGTAGGAATCCCACGCCCGTTGTCGGTGACACTCGCCGAACCATCCTCGTAAAGGACGACCGAGATCTCGTCGCAATGGCCAGCGAGGGCTTCATCGACGGAGTTGTCCACCACCTCGTAGACGAGGTGGTGGAGGCCCCGCGGCCCTGTGGAGCCGATATACATTCCAGGCCGCTTACGAACCGGCTCCAGGCCTTCCAGCACTTGGATTTGTTCGGCGCCGTAGGCGGATTGGACTCGCGAGGCGTCGCTCATGCGAAGGCGGGTCTCAGAGGGGATGGAGGGGCTGAAATATCAGACGATTCCAACAGCCAGATTGGGCCGCAGAAGCGCCGCAGATAAGGCTTGGGCGGAAAACGGCTTTGACTTAGGTCCCAATCTACCATTCGCCTCTCCTCGCGCCAGCCAGCCGCTTCTGAGGGCGCATTCCAGGTGGGGATGCAATGCCTTCTTTGGTGAGCGGGTCCCGATTACGGCTGGGCAGGACCAGAGTGAAGGGATGACATCGTCGTTCGCTCCATCCACCGATGCCGCCAGCGGGGCAGGCCTCGTGGTCGCCCTGATGGGCCCGACCGCCAGCGGCAAAACGGCTCTGGCCCTCGACCTGGCCGAAGCGCTGAACCTGGCGGTGATCAGCGTGGACGCCCGCCAGGTTTACATGGGCATGGACATCGGCACGGCCAAGCCCACCACGCTGCAACGGCAGCGGGTGCGGCACGAACTCCTCGACCTGCGTTCCCCCACCCAACCCCTCACGCTGCAGGAGTTTCTGCCCCTGGGGCGCGCCGCCATCCGCGCCGAACTGGAGCGCTGCGGTCTCGCCCTGCTGGTGGGGGGCAGTGGGCTCTACCTGCAGGGCTTGCTCCAGGGCCTCACCCCCCCCGCCGTGCCTCCCCAGGCCCAGCTCCGGAACCAGTTCAGGGCCATGGGCCAACCGCTGTGCCACGCCTTGCTTGAAAGCTGTGATCCCATAGCCGGCGACCGCATTGCCCCTGCCGACACCTCTCGCACCCAAAGGGCTCTTGAGGTGTTCTATGCCACAGGGCAGACCATCTCCTCCCAGCAAAGACGCATCCCTCCCCCCTGGCCCATCCTGGAGTTGGGGCTGGACCCTGCAGACCTCCCCCAGCGAATCAGCCAGCGCACAAAGGACATGTTTGCAGCGGGGCTGGTGGCAGAAACCGCCGACCTGATCAGCCGCCATGGGGACAGCTGCCCCCTCCTCAACACCATGGGGTATGCCGAGGCGCGGGGCCTATTGCGGGGAGAACTGGAGGAAGGTCAGGCCATTGCTTTGACAGAACAGCGCACCCGTCAATACGCCAAACGGCAGCGCACATGGTTTCGCCGCCAACACCGGGCCCTCTGGCTCAAAGGTGAGGATCTGATGCAACAGGCCCTCATGGCCTTGAAGGGGTCACAGCAAGGTTTAGGGTGAAGAGCAATCCGCCATTTTGAATGCCTCCCCGCCCCCGCGTAGACCGCCGTGCTCCCGTGCGGGAGCTTCCCAACATCAACGAGCGCATCAGCTACCCCAACCTGCGGGTCGTTGATGCCGATGGGAGTCAGCTCGGAGTCATCACACGGGAGGTCGCCCTGGAGGTGGCAAAGGAGCGGGAGCTCGACCTTGTGTTGGTGAGCGAGAAGGCCGATCCTCCCGTTTGCCGGGTGATGGATTACGGCAAATACAAGTTCGAGCAGGAAAAGAAAGCCAAGGAAGCCAAGAAGAAGTCGCACCAGACCGAAGTCAAGGAGGTCAAGATGCGCTACAAAATCGATTCCCACGATTATCAAGTCCGTATCGGCCAAGCCAGCCGCTTTCTAAAAGCTGGCGACAAGGTGAAGTGCACCGTGATCTTCCGAGGCCGGGAAATCCAACACACCTCCCTGGCCGAAGCGCTCCTCATGCGGATGGCCAAGGACCTGGAGGAGAACGCTGAACTCCAACAGCCACCAAAACGCGAAGGGAGAAACATGATCATGTTTCTTTCTCCTAAACGGCAGTCCGCCGGGAAAACCGCCCCGGTGAAAACCCCAAAACCGGTGAAAACCGCCCCAGCTGGTGGCAATTCATCCAGCGCGCCGGCCAGCCCGCCAGCTTCTGAGGACTAGCTTTTTTCAGCAAGAGTTTGGGCAAAAAACGCCGTGATCGCTTCCCATGCGGCCTGGGCTGCCACCGGCCGGAAATCGTCTCGGGCCTCGCAGAGAAAACCATGGCCCGCGGCAAAGGTCAGTAGCTGGGCACGCTCCCCCTCCCCCCTGGCATTCGCCTGATCCACGGCGGTGGCGATGGCCTGTAGATCGTCTGTGGGTACCAAGGGATCCTCCCGCCCATAGATGAACAGCACCCTGCTCCCAGGCCCGGAAAGCACCTCCAGGGTGGGGGGACCTCCACCAGGCCTGCCCTGCACCACACCCGCTCCGTAACACACACAGCTGCCCTCGATGCCCTCCAGTGCACTGGCCAGGAGGGCGACGTGGCCTCCGAAGCAGAAGCCCACGCACCCCACCGCCAGGGGTTGGTCCTCTGTCCCCTGGCTCTGGAGCCAGCGCACGGCCCGAGCCCCATCCACTAGGAGGGTGCGGGCGCTCGTGCGGTCCTTGTGGGAACGACCCTCCTGGAGCTGCGCAGGGCCATAGCCCAGGCTGAGCTCTGGAGCCGTTCGCGCAAACAAGGGAATGGCAAGGGCCCCGTAGCCCAGTTGGGCCCAGCGTTTGGCCACGGTGCACACCCAGGAATTCACGCCGAAAATCTCGGGCAAAACCAAGAGAGCACCCTTGAGTTGGCCGGACTTGGGCCGCGCCCACCAACTGCGAAGGGGCACCTCATCAGGCCTCTCTGGAGCCAGGGTGAGCCAACCGGCAGAGAGGGGTTCCGGTCGATCTGTTTTTTCCATGGCCCCAGGGCAACCGGCACATGGTCCTATGACAGGGGGGGAATTGTCACGGAGGCAAAAGCTCCTTAGGGTGGCCGCAAGATCCGAACGTTGATCCGCGTGCGATTCCACATCCAGCAGGAAAGCGATATTCCCGCCTCGACCCAGCTTTACAACCAGATCTGCTTTGCCATCGCGGCGCGACACTACCCCCCTGGCCACCGTTTACCGAGCACCCGACAACTGGCCATGCAGACGGGTCTGCACCGCAACACCATCAGCAAGGTGTATCGGCAACTGGAGACGGACGGCGTGGTGGAAGCCATGGCCGGTTCTGGCATCTATGTGCGCGACCAGCAAAAACCGAGGGAAATCAAACCACCCCCGGGGATTCGCACCAAAACCCTGCCCGACATCGACCGGGTGGTGCGCCAGAGCATCGACGGCCTGCTCAATGCGGGCTGCACCCTGCAACAGGCCCGCGACCTGCTCACCCGGGAGGTCGACTGGCGACTCCGCTGCGGGGCTCGCGTATTGGTGAGCACCCCCCGGGAGGACATTGGGGCGTCGATGTTGATTGCTGAGGAACTGACGCCAAATCTGGAAGTGCCAGTGGAGGTGGTTCCGATGGAGGAGCTCGAAGCGGTGCTGGAGAACTCCAGCAAAGGCACCGTGGTCACCAGTCGCTATTTCCTTCAGCCCGTGGAGGAAATAGCCCAGCGCCATGGGGTCCGTGCCGTGCCAGTGGACCTGAACGACTTCCGCCATGAGCTGGACCTGCTCAAGGAGCTGCGGGGTGGCAGCTGTGTGGGCTTGGTGAGCATCAGCCCGGGCATCCTGCGGGCAGCCGAAGTGATCCTGCACTCCATGCGCGGCAATGAGCTGCTGGTGATGACGGCCAACCCCGATACAGGAAGCCGCTTGCTGGCGCTCCTGAGGGCCGCCAGCCATGTGCTCTGCGACAAGCCGAGCCTGCCTCTGGTGGAGCAAACCCTGCGCCAAAATCGCTCCCAACTGATGCGCCTGCCCGTGGTGCACTGCGCCCAGAGCTATCTAGGAAGTGCCACGATTGATCAATTGCGCAAGGAAATCGGCCTTCTGGCCGTCTGATGCGGTTCGCGAACGCCCTCGTCCAGGCCATGCGGGCCGATGTGGCCCTGATCCGGGAAAGGGATCCGGCCGCAAGAAGCACCCTGGAGATCCTCCTTTGCTACCCGGGCTTCCATGCCCTGGTGATGCACCGCATCAGCCATCGCCTCTGGCGGCTCCAGGTCCCCCTGGTGCCACGACTGCTGAGCCAGGTGGCCCGTCTGCTGACCGGAGTGGAGATCCACCCCGGCGCGGTGATTGGCCACGGCGTCTTCATCGACCATGGCATGGGTGTGGTAATCGGTGAAACCAGCGTCATCGGCGACAACTGCCTGCTCTACCAGGGCGTCACCCTGGGAGGAACGGGTAAGCAACATGGCAAACGTCACCCCACGCTGGAAAACAACGTGGTCGTAGGGGCGGGGGCCAAAGTGCTGGGGGCGATCACGGTGGGATCCAACACGCGGATTGGGGCGGGTTCCGTGGTGCTCCGGGATGTGGACGCGGACAGCACCGTGGTGGGGATTCCAGGGAGAGTAGTGCACCAGTCCGGGGTTCGCATCGACCCCCTCGCCCACTCTGCCCTGCCGGACGCGGAAGCTCGCGTGATCCGCAATCTGATGGAACGGATCGACCAATTGGAAACGGAGGTCAACCGCCTTCAGGACTGCCTGCGGGAAGTGGCGGCGGGAAGGCCGTTGAAGGAGCCCTGCAGCGGTAAAGCACAGAACATCCGCGATCGGGAGATTCTCGAGTTTCTAGGTGAATCGATGACGAAAGGAGGCGGTGAAGAGGAGAAGGATGGACCCCATTCACCCACGCCAGTGTGAATTGTCAGGCGGTCACCTGTTCAGGAACCTGGGGCTGGAACATGAACATTGAATAGATCACATTTCGACGCATTTGCGTCATCATTTCCAGGAACATATCGTAGGCCTCATTTTTATATTCAATGATCGGTTGTTGTTGACCATAGCCCCGAAGATAAATCGTTTCACGCAGAGCCTCCATGGATTGCAGATGTTCTCTCCAAAGGGTGTCAATCTGCTGGAGGATGAAGAAGCGCTCAGCTTCACGCATGAGGCCAGGGCGTACTTGGTTGACCTGATCTTCCTTGATGTCGTAGGCGTTGCGCATCTGCTCCTGAAGAAAGGCTTTGAGTTCATCCATGCCAAGACCTTGCAGTTGCTCGGGGGTCAGGTCCTCCAAGAGATAGATGAATTCCTTTACTTTCTCAAGCAAACGTTTTAGGTCCCATTCCTCAGGTGGAAGATCGGGGTTCACATAGGCCTCAACAATGTCATCGATCGTTCGCTCCCCATAACCCAAGACCTGAAGTTTCAGCTCCCTTCCCTCCAACACCCTGCGCCGTTCCGCATAAACAGCCTTACGCTGATTGTTCATCACTTCATCGTATTCAAAAACATCTTTGCGCTGATCGTAGTAATAGGTTTCCACTTTCTTCTGGGCCCCTTCAAGAGAGCGGGTGAGCATGCCTGATTCGATGGGCATATCTTCCTCAACTCGAAACGCATTCATCAGACCCGCCACCCGATCGCCGCCGAAGATCCGCAGCAGGTTGTCCTCTAGCGAGAGGAAAAAGCGCGTTGTTCCAGGATCACCCTGGCGACCCGACCGGCCACGCAGCTGGTTGTCAATCCGTCGGGATTCATGGCGTTCCGTGCCGATCACATGGAGGCCACCCGCCTCACGCACCTGGGTCTCCTCCTGCTTCACGACAAGGTCATACTCAGCCTTGATACGCCGAAGAAGGTCGCGCATCTTCTCAATCAGGGGATCCGTGGTGGGAGCCTTCTCAGCCGCCAGGGCAATGCGATCTTCCAAGTCCAGCAGGGTTAGGGACCGATCCCCCCATTGCTGAACCAGCTCTTTCGCCAGAGCGGAGAGATCCCTCTCCGTGTCGTCCGAAAGAGCACAGGGGTACAGCGTTCCCAAGGCTCGGCCAGCCCGCGGCGGGGCAGAGGGGGACTCCTCCGCCCCAAATCCCCCGCCCGCCTCCGTGGAGCGTAGATAGGGAACCGGTGCTCCGTGGCCATCCTCTGGACGCACCAAAACGGGAAGAAGCACTTCCCTACATTTCAAACGGGCCATGTAATCGCTGTTGCCCCCAAGAATGATGTCCGTACCCCGGCCGGCCATGTTGGTGGCGATGGTGACAGCTCCTGCCCTCCCTGCCTGGGCGATGATTTCAGCTTCCCGTTCCACATTTTCCGGCTTTGCATTCAGTAGGTTGTGGGGAATGGCCAGCTCAGCCAGCAAAGAGGAGAGCACCTCCGATTTCTCGACGCTTGTGGTCCCCACAAGAACAGGTCGTCCACGACCGTGGATCTCAGCTGTTTCATTGGCCACTGCACGCCACTTGGCCGGTTCGGTTTTGTAGACCTGATCAGTCCAATCCCCCCGGGAACTGGTGCGATTGGTGGGCACAGTAGTGACTTCTAACTTATAGGTTTTTTCAAATTCCAGCTCCTCAGTTTTTGCCGTTCCCGTCATGCCCGCCAATCGGGGGTAGAGCAGAAAGAAGTTTTGGTAAGTGATACTCGCTAATGTTTGCGTTTCTGGCTGGATTGGCAGCATTTCCTTGGATTCAATTGCCTGATGGAGGCCATCACTCCACCTCCGGCCAGGCATCACACGACCAGTGAACTCATCGACAATGACCACTTCCTGGTTGCGAACAATATAATTAACGTCTTTTGAGAAGAGTTCCTTTGCCTTCAAGGCATTATTCACAAAATGAGCCCAGGGATCAGCCGAATCATAGAGATCTTGAATCCCAAGAAGATTCGCCGCATGGGCATAACCCTGGTCCGTAAGGGTGACATTACGGCGCTTCTCATCAACCTCATAATCTCCTTCGGGGTCTATACCATCTTTACCCATTTCAGGAGATGGAATCAGGCGAGCTGCTACATCCGAAGCCAGCCGATACTTCTCCTGGGGGCGCTCCACCTGGCCTGAGATGATCAGGGGGGTTCGCGCCTCATCAATCAGAATAGAGTCAACTTCGTCGATGACGCAATACTGGAAATCTCGCTGGACGATATCAGTCAAGTCTGTAGCCATATTGTCACGAAGATAATCGAAACCAAGCTCTGAATTCGTGGCATAGGTGATATCACATGCATAGTTTCTCTTTCGCTCAGATGGCATCATCTCCTGCTGAATCAAACCCACACTCAAGCCGAGAAAACGATGGACCTGGCCCATCCATTCAGCATCCCGTCGAGCTAGGTAGTCATTCACTGTGACCACATGCACACCCTTGCCGGTGAGGGCGTTTAAGTAAGAAGGCAACGTAGCGACAAGGGTCTTTCCTTCACCCGTTTTCATCTCCGCAATTTGTCCATCGTGCAGCACCATTCCACCAATGAGTTGGACATCAAAATGCCGCATACCCAGCACCCTTTTTCCAGCCTCCCGAACCACGGCGAAGGCCTGGGGAAGAAGTTCGTCTAAAAGTTGCTTCTTGCGGGAAGGTTGATCAACCTTATCCAGTTTTTGCCGAAATTCTGCGGTCAGTCCTCGCAACTCGTCATCACTGAGAGGTGAAATTTCTTCCTCCAGGAGATTGATATCGGAAACGAGTGGCTGATAGCGCTTTAACTTGCGAGAATTTGGATCACCCAGCAGCAGCTTGAGCATGGATCACATCAGACTTATCTTAAATCCACCTTACCACTTCGAGAGACAGTTCAAGAGAGCATTGAAGCGACAGTCATCAAGGCCTGAATCAAGCCACTCCTAGCTACACTTTGGCAAGGAGACATCGAGGGAAGCAACATGGCAAATGGTTCCCCGAGGTCAGGCCAGGCCTGCAGTGGGCAGGGATGAAGAATCAATGGGAAACCTAAACAGTGGCCAAGCCTCGGTGCGCCTCTTGGTCCATGGCCCTGGAGCCATGGCCTTGCGACTTGGCTTGGGTCCAGACCTCAGGCCTGTGCAAGCCATTCAACAGCTGCAACATCTGATGAATGGCAATGCCTTCTGGGCTCAGGATCGCCCCCTGCATCACTTACGACGCATGGTCAAGAACAGCGCAGTCTGCGTAACCGCATGGCGAGGCAGGACCTTGGTGGGCTTTGGTCGTGCGACCAGTGATGGCATCTTCCGTGCAACCATCTGGGATCTTGTCGTGGATTCAGAGGTGGCGGGTCGAGGGGTGGGCCGATCGGTGGTGGAAAGGCTAATGGAAAGCTCGGCCCTGGCCCCCTGCGAACGGATCTACCTGATGACCACCAACAGTTCGGGATTCTATAAAAAAATGGGATTTCAGATCAATCAGTCTCAGGTGCTGATGATCAAGAAAAAAAGCGGATGAAGAGATTCGAACTCTCGACCCTCTCCTTGGCAAGGAGATGCTCTACCACTGAGCTACATCCGCGTAGACGGCGTTCGACCAACAGATCGATCGCTTTCCTAGCATGCCCCATCGCCCGGGACTCCGTCAATCACCAGAGTTCCGAAAAGGGCGGCAGATCAGCCCAAGAGCTGCTGGTGGGGCTCGGAACCTTTGGCTCCAGCCAAAAGACGGAGGGTTTTGATGAGCACCAAAAAATCCAGCAAAGGACCCGCATTTCTTATATAATAGAGGTCGTAGCTGAGCTTGATTCTACTGTCCTCGAGTGAGGCCCCGTAAGGATAGCAAACCTGAGCCCATCCACTGAGGCCGGGCTTTACCCAGTGCCGAACAGAGTAATGGACAATAGCTTCTTGTAAAGAGGCTTCCAGCTCTGGTCTTTCGGGACGGGGACCGATCAGGCTCATCTCACCTTTGAGCACATTGATCAACTGGGGCAGCTCATCAATCCGTAAGCGACGCAACCATTTGCCGACCATGGTCACCCGAGGATCGTTACGGGATGCCCATTGGGCTCCTTGATTCTCAGCCCCGAGGCGCATGCTTCGAAGTTTGCAGATCTTGATGGGTTGGCCGTAAAGACCCGTACGAATCTGGGTGTAGAGAACCGGCCCTTTCTCTTCCAGACGAATCAGGAGACAAGCAAGGAGCACCAGTGGCAACGTAAGCACAAGCAAGGAACTGGCAACCACCACATCCCCGAGCCGTTTCACGCGCCATCCCCAACGGCCCGGCTGCATTTCAAAACCCTCTGTATGGAGAAGGGTGCGACTTGAAAACAACTCGGGAGGAACACACTGGAGATGGCGCTCCGCCCAGGCCACAAGGGTGCAGGCGGAGGCCCCCCGCCCCCGGCTGGCCAACAAACCTTGTAGGAGGGCATCATCAATTTCAGCCGTTTCACTCACAGCAAGTCCATCGAAGTTTTCCATGTGAAAGAGATGGTGCTGGGCTAAAATCCTGCTTGAGCAATAGTGAAGATCCAGCAGATCCAGCAGGCCAAGCCGCTTGATTTCCTTGCGCAACAACTTGATCTCTTTCGCACTCCCCACAATCAACCAGCGATTTTTTCGTGCGGGGGATCGGGTGGCCATCCACTGAGCCAAAGCCGAAAGAAGGGTTGTCCCTCCCAGAACGGGTAGCAGAAAACCGCGGAAGGTTCGAGGATCTCCCACCTGAAACCCCCAGTTCAAAAGCACCACAACCACGGCCAGAACAATCAGGCCAACTGCAGGAGCTCGCAGCAGCCGCCAGATCCTGAATTGCGGGAAATCCTGCTTGGAATAGCGGCCAAAGAGATAGGAAATGCCAACCCACAGGGTCAGCAAGGCCAAGGGGGATTTGGTGACGCCCGGCCAATAGCCCAGACGCAGAAAGAAAATCAGGTTGTAAAAGCCGATCAAAAGGATGGCATCCCACCCCGCGAGAAAGGCCAGCACTCGGCGCTGACGCATCCAGGGGGCTCGCCACCACATGGCCCTATCCGGGCAGGGTGGCCATCAGACTTCCCATTTCCAGCGCCTGCAGGGCATAACTCCACCCCAGATTGCTCTTGATGCCAGCCCGCTCCAGGGCCTGTTGGAGAGTATCGGTCGTGAGGACGCCAAAAATGATCGGGATACCCGTGGTCCTGGAGGCGGCGGCCACCCCCTTGCTGACTTCGGCAACAACAACATCAAAGTGGGGGGTGTCTCCCCGGATGACGGCCCCCAGGGTGATCACCACCTGATAGCTCCCGCTGGCCGCCATTTTCTGGGCTATCAGAGGAATTTCAAAACTGCCAGGAACCCAGGCCACATCCAGCTGAGCGCTTTGGGGGGAGGTATCGATGCCATGTCGGGCCAGGCAATCCAGGCAGCCGCTGAGGAGCTTGCCCGTGATCAGGTCATTGAAGCGAGCGACCACCAGGGCGATGCGCAGGCCAGAGACGGTGGTGAACGTTCCCTCGTAGATGGTCAATGCTCAGACCACGAAATAGCTCATGCCCCAGTTCAACAGCACCAGCCCGACCCAGGCCAGCCCCCCGATGAGGATCAATCTGTTGGAGCGGCCCACGTCTTCACTGCTGGCGTAGAGCACCGGCACAGCCACGATCAACGCAAAAGAGAGCACCACAAGGGCAAAAACGGAGAGCGTGTTGATGATCTGCATGGGGTGAAAGGCGCGCCGGCCGATTCAGGCACTGGCCGGATTCTCACATGTAGGCCCCGCGAAAAGGGAACCCGAAGCTCCCTTCCTTCACAAGTTGTCGGAGGGCAGCCCTCCCGGCAGCTGGTCACGATGGCGAGCCACCCCTGGATCCACTACCGCTGGGGTCCGTTAACATTAGATTCCACTACCCTCAGTGTCATGGGCGGAGCTAGCACGCAGCAACTCCTCCTGGTGTCTGCGGCTGATCTCCAGAGGGAGGCCCCTGGCGAGTTCGCGGCCGATCCCCGGCCCGAGTCCCTGGAGGATGGGGTCCTCCAGGCCGACGGGACGGCCCGCCCCCGACAACGGCGGGCGATCGCCATGGCCGCAGCACCCAGCGCTGACGGAAGGGGAAGCGAGGGCCAGTCCAGCTCGCCGGAACCCCTCCCTCTGGAGGATCAACCCCGCTGGCATCACCACAGCCTGGTGGATCCTCAGGCCCTGACTCCGATGCTGCGGCACTACGTCGCCCTGAAATCGGCCCATCCGGACAGGCTGTTGCTCTATCGCCTGGGGGATTTCTTCGAATGCTTTTTTGAGGACGCGATCACGGTGTCGCGCCTGCTTGAACTCTCCCTCACGGGCAAGGAGGGTGGCAAATCCATCGGCCGTGTGCCGATGGCGGGCATCCCCCACCACGCCGCGGAACGGTACTGCTCCGAGCTGGTGCAACGGGGGCGATGCGTCGCCCTCTGCGATCAGGTGGAAACCACCCCCTCCAAAGGCACCCTGCTGCGACGGGAGATCACCCGGGTGCTCACCCCTGGCACCGTGCTGGAGGAGGGGATGCTGGCGGCCCGGCGCAACAACTGGCTGTGTGCCGTATTCCCCCAGGGTGCCCGCTGGGGGCTGGCCGTGGCGGATGTGAGCACGGGGGAATTTCGCGTCAGTGAGCAGGAGGGTCTGGCTGCCCTGCACCAGGAACTGCTGCAGCTGGAGGCGGCGGAGGTGGTCTGGCCCCAACCGGCGGGGGAGGAAGGGGCGGAAAGAGGCTCTCCCTCCTGGTGTCCCAAAGAGCTTCGGCACACCCCCCAACCCCGAACCCCCTTTGAGACGCCCCAGGCCCGACAACGGCTGCTGAAGCGGTATCGCCTGGCCGGCCTGGAGGGGTTGGGATTGGCAGAGGCCCCCCTGGCCCTGCGGGCGGCCGGGGGCCTGCTGGCCTACCTGGACAGCACCCAACCCGACGTGGAAGGGGAAGGGGACAGCAGGGAACCCATTCCCTTAGAGCGGCCAAGGCTCTGGCACGCAGGCGATCAGCTGGTGCTGGATGTGCAAACCCGCCGCAACCTGGAACTGACCCGCACCCAGATGGGGGGGCGGTTTGAGGGCTCCCTCCTCTGGGCCCTGGATCGCACGGTCACAGCCATGGGCGCCCGCTGCCTGAGGCGCTGGGTGGAGGCCCCCCTGGTGCAAATCGCTCCCATCCTCGAACGGCAAGAGGGCGTGAGCGAGCTTGTGCACCAGCGGAGCCTGCGGTTGGCGGTGCGCCGCCTGCTTCGGCCCATGGCCGACCTGGAGCGGCTGGCGGGCCGGGCCGGGGCAGGGAGCGCCTCCGCCCGCGATCTGGTCGCCCTGGCCGATGCGCTTGAGCGGCTTCCCCGCCTGGCAGAGCTCCTCGGGGGTGCGGAAAGCGCTCCCCTTCAAGCCCTGGCCGAGCCCCAGCCCCACCTGGGAGCTCTGGCCGCCGCCCTGCGCCACACCCTGCTGGACTCCCCCCCGCTAAGCCTGAGCGAAGGCGGACTGATCCACGACGGGGTGGATCCTCGCCTGGACGGTCTGCGAAACCAACTGGATGATCAGGAGCGCTGGCTGGCCGATCAGGAACGACAGGAGCGCCAAGTGAGCGGCCATGCCAACCTGCGGCTGCAGTATCACCGCACCTTTGGTTATTTCCTGGCAGTGAGTCGGGCCAAGGCCGCGTCCGTGCCCAGCCACTGGATCCGCCGGCAGACCCTCGCCAATGAGGAGCGCTTCGTAACCCCAGCCCTCAAAGAGCGGGAGGGTCGCATCCTGCAACTGCGCACCCGGGCCGCTCAGAGGGAATACGAACTTTTCACAGCCCTGCGCCAACAGGTGGGCCACCAGGCCGAGCCCATCCGCGCCGCGGCTCGGCTTGTGGCCGAGCTTGATGGCCTAGCTTCCCTGGCGGAAGTGGCCGCCACCGAGGGCTACTGCCGTCCCGAAATCGTGGCTGGACGGGAGCTCACGATCGAAGCCGGGCGGCACCCAGTGGTGGAGCAACTCCTGGTGGACACCCCATTCACCCCCAATCCCATCGCCCTGGGGGGAGGTCAGGAGCAAGCTCCCGACCTGCTGGTGCTCACCGGACCCAACGCCAGCGGCAAGAGCTGCTATCTCCGGCAGACGGGCCTGCTCCAGCTGATGGCCCAGATCGGCAGCTGGGTGCCGGCCCGATCGGCCCGGTTCAGCCTTGCGGAACGGATCTTCACCCGGGTCGGCGCCGTGGATGACCTGGCCAAAGGGCAATCCACCTTCATGGTGGAGATGGCCGAAACGGCCAACATCCTTCACCATTCCAGCCCCCATTCCCTGGTGCTGCTCGATGAGATCGGGCGGGGCACGGCCACCTTCGACGGCCTGGCCATCGCCTGGGCCGTGGCCGAGGCCCTGGCCGAGCACCTGGGGGCCCGCACGGTGTTCGCGACCCACTACCACGAGCTCAACGAGCTCGCCGCGCTCCTGCCGAATGTGGCGAACGCCCAGGTGCTCGTGGAGGAAACCGGCGACGATCTCGTGTTCCTGCACCAGGTGGTGCCCGGAGGTGCCAGCCGCAGTTACGGCATCGAGGCGGCTCGGCTCGCGGGGGTGCCACCCACGGTGGTGCGGCGAGCGCGGGAGGTGCTGGGGCGCATCGAGGCCAACAGCCATGTGGCCCTGGGCCAACCTCAGGACTCCCGTTGATTCCAGGCCCGACGCAACAGGGCGTTCGCAGCCGCGGCCACGAGGGCAGCCCCCCCCCGGGTCCCCTCCAGGCGGATCTGGGGCAGCCCGCTGGCCGCCAGCCGGCGCTTGCTCTCCGCCACACCCACGAATCCCACCGGCATGCCGATCACCAGGGCCGGTGCGGGCACCACCCCCGAGTCCGTGAGCGCCAGCAGGCGCTCCAACGCCGTCGGGGCACTCCCGATGAGCACCACCGCACCGGGGTAAAGGGCCAGGGCATGGGCCATGCCCTCGGCAGCCCTGGTCCCGTCCACCGGTGCCACCTCAGGGGCCCAGGCCAGCACGGAGTGGACGGGATTGGCAAAGGTGCGCCGGGCCATGGGGCTTACCGCCGCCGCGGCCATGGCCGTATCCGTGAGGATCGGGGCTCCCGCAGCCAGGGCAAGGGCCCCTAGCTCACAGGCTCCGGGGCTGAAGCGCAGATCGGGAGCCAGGCTGGGATCCCCACTGCTGTGCACCAGCCGTTCCAGCACATCCCGCTCATAGCCCCTGAGGCCCGTGTCCCCCAGCCAATGGCGGATGCGACGCAGGCTTTCGGAGAAGATCGGGTGGTCGAGATCGTTCAAGGCTGGCGCTGATGCCCATCCACCTCTACTGGGGCGACGACGAGGCCGCCCGCAGCCGAGCTGTGGATGAGCTGCTGGAGAGCACTCTCGATCCCACCTGGGCGACGATGAATATCAGCCGGCTGGATGGGCAGGATGGGGAGCAGGCCCGCCGGGCCCTGGAAGAGGCCCGCACGCCGCCCCTGGGCGCCGGTGGACGGGTGATCGTGCTGCAACGCAGCCCCTTCTGCAGCACCTGCCCTCCCGCCCTGGCCGAGGCCCTGGAAGCCAGCCTGCAGGCCATCCCGGAGCAGACCCACCTGGTGCTGGTGAGTAGTGGCAAACCCGATGCCCGGTTGCGCACCACCAAGGCCCTGCGGGCCGTGGCCGAGGAGAAAAGCTTCCAGCTGCCCGCCAGCTGGGATGGGGCCGGCCAGCTCGAGCTGGTGCACCGCACCGCAAGGGAGCTGGGGCTCACGCTCGAGCCGGAGGCCGCCGAACAGCTGGCCACGGCCATCGGCAGCGACAGCGCCCGGCTGGCCAGCGAGCTGGAAAAACTCCGGCTCTATGGCGGTGAACACATCTCAGCGGCCTCCGTGGCCCAGCTGGTGGAGGGCCGCAGCAGCACCTCCCTGGCGGTCGGGGAGGCCCTCCTGGCTGGCAAGCCCGCCGAGGCGATCGCCCTGGTGGATGCCCTGCTAGCCGCCAATGAGCCGGCGCTGCGGATCATCGCCTCCCTGTCCAGCCAGATCCGGGGTTGGCTATGGGTGGCGCTGCTGGATGCCCAGGGGGAGCAGGACGTGGCGACCATCGCCAAGGCCGCCGGCATCGGCAACCCCAAGCGGATCTACGTGCTGCGCAAGCAACTGCGCGGCCGCAGCACCGAACATCTGTTGCGCCTGCTGCGCCAGCTCCTGGAGGCGGAGGCCGCCCTCAAGCGGGGTGGCGACCCCGCGGAAACGTTCCGTGACGCCTGGCTGCTGCCCCTGGACCCTTCGCGATAGGGCGTCTCGATAAGTTGGCTTTCAGCCGCAGCCGCCCACGGATGGCCCTCCTCGTCCAGAAATTCGGAGGCACCTCCGTCGCCGACGTGGAACGGATCCAGGCTGTGGCCCGCCGCATCGCCGCGAGCCGGGAAGCCGGCCACGAACTCGTGGTGGTGGTGTCGGCTATGGGACACACCACGGACGAGCTCACGACCCTGGCCAGGGCCATCAACACAGCGCCACCACCGCGGGAGATGGACATGCTCCTGTCCACCGGGGAACAGGTGTCCATTGCCTTGCTGGCGATGGCCCTCCAGCGGCTTGGGGTGCCGGCGGTCTCGATGACCGGACTGCAGGCGGGAATCATCACCGAATCGGCCCACGGGAGGGCTCGCATCCTGGAGATCCGGACGGAACGGCTCTGGAGACACCTCGAGGAAGGCCATGTGGTGGTGGTGGCCGGGTTCCAGGGAACCAGCAGCGGCCCTTCCGGGATCCCGGAGATCACCACACTGGGGCGCGGGGGCTCAGACACCTCGGCCGTGGCCCTGGCGGCGGCCCTGGGAGCCATGGCCTGTGAGATCTACACCGACGTGCCTGGGGTGCTGACCACCGATCCCCGGAAGGTTCCCGATGCCCAGTTGATGGCGCGGGTGAGCTGCGACGAGATGCTTGAGCTGGCCAGCCTGGGGGCGGCCGTGCTCCATCCCCGGGCGGTGGAGATCGCTCGCAATTACGGTGTTTCCCTGGTGGTCCGCTCCAGCTGGAGCGAGGATCCCGGCACCACCCTCACCAGTGGGATGAGCCGACCGGTGGGCAGCGATGGGCTGGAACTCGGCAAACCCGTCGACGGCGCAGACCTGGAACGGGACCAGGCCGTGCTGGCCCTCTCCGGCCTTCCCGACCAACCAGGGGTGGCGGCCCAGCTATTTGAGGCCCTTGGGGAGGCAGGTCTGAACGTGGATCTGATCGTGCAATCCAGCCATGAAGGGGCCAGCAATGACATCGCCTTCACCGTGGCGGACAGCGAACTGGAACGGGCCAGGGTCGTCTGCCAACAGCTCCTGGACGCCTTGGGCGCCCAGGGGGCCAGGCTCAGCGCGGAGAGGGGGATGGCGAAGATCAGCATCTCCGGGGCGGGCATCATGGGGCGACCCGGCGTGGCGGCACGGCTGTTTGACACCCTCGCCCGTTTAGGCATCAACCTGCGCCTGATCGCCACGAGCGAGGTGAAAGTGAGTTGCGTGGTGGAGGGGAGCCAGGGCAGCAAGGCCCTTCGCGCCGCAGCGGAAGCCTTCGAGCTTGGGGAGATGCAGCTGCGGCAGGGACCCCTGCCTGCCGATCCCACAGCTCCCGCAGTGCGGGGGGTGGCCCTGGACCTGAATCAGGTCCAGGTCACCGTCAAAGGCGTGCCCGATCGACCCGGAATGGCGGCCGCGATTTGTCGTTCCCTGGCGGATTCGGGCATCAGCCTGGATGCCATCGTGCAATCCGAACGGCAGCGGCCCGCCGCGGCAGGGGAGGCCACCAGCAGTCGGGACATGAGCTTCATCCTGCGCCGGGGCGACCGTCCTGGCGCAGAGGTCGCCCTGACCGCCCTGCTCAAGCAATGGCCAGGGGCCAGCTTTGAGGAGGGATCCGCCATTGCCCGGGTCAGCGCCGTGGGCGCAGGCATGGCTACCACCGCCGGAACCGCCGCACGCATGTTCCGGGCTCTCTCCGATGCGGAGATCAACATTGAAATGATCGCCACCAGTGAAATTCGCACCAGCTGCGTGGTGGCCGAGGCCGATGGGGTGCGAGCCCTACAGGCGGTGCATGCCGCCTTTGAGCTGGGGGGAACAACCACGATCGAGGTGAAGGGCAGCGAGGCGCCGATCTGAGGGCTCAACCCTTCCCGACCAGCTTCTGGCGCAAGTTCTTGATGCGGTCACGCAGGTTGGCCGCCTCCTCGAACTCCAGGTTCTTCGCAGCGGCCTTCATCTTGTCTTCCAGCTGCTGGATCAGCTCAGGCAGGGAATCCAGGGGGACGGCATTGTGCTCGGCCTGCTCGGTGGCCTCCTCCAGCTGCTCATCGTTGAGCCGACGGGACACTTCAAGAAACGCCAGGATCGAATTGCCGGCCCGCTTGCCGGCGGGCCTGGGCGTGATGCCGTGCTTGGCGTTGTAGGCCTCCTGAATGGTGCGCCGGCGAGCCGTTTCCGAAATGGCCTTCTCCATGCTGTCGGTGAGGTTGTCGCCATAGAGGAGGGCCATGCCTTCTACGTGGCGGGCCGCACGGCCGATGGTCTGGATCAGGGAGCGCTCGGCCCGCAGGAATCCCTCCTTGTCCGCATCCAGGATTGCCACGAGTGACACCTCAGGCAGGTCGAGGCCTTCCCGCAGCAGGTTCACCCCCACAAGGACGTCATACTCGCCATTGCGGAGGTCCTGGAGGATCTCAATCCGCTCAATAGAGTGGATCTCGGAGTGGAGATAGCGCACCCGCACACCATGCTCGGCGAGGTAGTCGGTGAGATCCTCGGCCATCCGTTTGGTCAGGGTGGTCACCAGCACCCGCTCCTGCTTGGCCGCCCGATCCCGGATCTCCGCGAGCAGATCATCCACCTGGCCCTCCGTTGGCCGCACCTCCACGATCGGATCGAGCACGCCAGTGGGGCGAATCACCTGCTCCACCACCTCGCTGCCGCTCTGGCCGAGTTCCCAGTTGCCGGGGGTCGCACTGACAAAAATGGTCTGGTGGGCCTTCTCCCAGAACTCATCCCCCTTCAAGGGCCGGTTATCCGCGGCGCTGGGCAACCGGAAGCCGTGTTCGATCAGCACCTGCTTGCGGCTTTGGTCCCCGTTGTACATGGCCTGCAGTTGGCTGCAGGTGACATGGCTCTCATCTACCACGAGCAGCCAATCCTTAGGGAAATAATCGATCAGGCACTCGGGAGGTGTTCCAGCAGGTCGCCCCGCCAGATGACGGGCGTAATTTTCCACACCATTGCAGTAACCCACCTGTTCCAACATCTCCAGGTCATAGGTCGTGCGCTGTTCCAGGCGCTGGGCTTCCAGGAGTCGACCCTGACTGTGGAGAACGGCCAGCCGCTCAGCCAGCTCAAAACGAATCGCCTGGATCGCCGCCTGCAGCCGCTCCTTTGGGGTCACGAAATGCTTGGCGGGATAGATGTTGATGGTCTCGAGGCTCTGGAGAATTTCACCCGTTGTGGGATCTACATAACGGATCGCCTCCACCTCATCGCCGAACATCTCCACCCGCACGAGACGATCTTCGTAGGCCGGGCCGATCTCCAGCACATCTCCTCGAACTCGAAAACGGCCCCGGCTGATCTCCAGATCATTGCGAGAGTATTGATTATTTACCAGCTCACGGAGTGAGCCACGCAGGTTCAAGGTGGCACCCACCTCAAATTTCACGGCAGCCTTCAGATATTCCGAAGGAATGCCAAGGCCATAAATGCAACTGATGGACGCCACCACAATCACATCGCGCCGCTCAAAAAGCGAGCGGGTGGCCGAGTGGCGCAACATATCAATTTCTTCGTTAATCGAGGCTGTCTTGGCGATATAGGTGTCCGACACCGGAACGTATGCCTCCGGCTGATAATAGTCGTAATAAGAGATGAAGTATTCGACGGCATTGCGTGGAAAGAATTCCCGCAACTCGTTGCACAGCTGGGCCGCGAGGGTCTTGTTGTGGGCCAACACCAAGGCAGGTCGTCCTGTTTGGGCGATCACATTGGCGATGGTGAAGGTCTTGCCCGTTCCCGTGGCCCCCAGGAGGGTCTGGTAACGCTTGCCGCTATCCACGCCCCTCACGAGGGCGTGGATAGCGGTGGGTTGATCCCCTTGGGGGGTGTAGGGAGCCTGGAGCTGGAACGCCATGCCCCCATTTTGGGGGCTTCCCGAGGGGAGATGGGGGTCTTAGGCCAGAGGTGCGTTGGTGAACAGCAGGGCCATGGCCCGGGTGAGGGGCACTTCAAGCCCGAGGGCGCGAAGCAAAAAGAAGCTGATCAAGCTGTACACCAGGGCCCCGAGAACGGCACTGGTGAAGCCATTGCGCAGGCGGAAGCCCTGAATCAACCAGGCCGTCAGACCAAAGAGAACGATGGAAATCAGCCAGTCGAACAGGAACCCGAGGGGGATGAGACCCCCCAGGGTTGCGATGAGCCGGAGGGGAGACAGGACGAACTGCAAGGGCCACATCAAAAGAGTGCCCAACAGGCCGATCACACCTGCGGAGAGCAGGGCGACCTGGAAGTTGGCCATTTCCACACCCAGGGGCAACCTTGAAATCAGGAGAAGGATGGCGGCTCGAATCGGCCACTGGAGCAACCAGAGGAGGGAACCGACCATGAATGCCACTTAAACGGAACTTTCGACACCATAGGCATGGCGCTCAAGGGGAGCAACGAGACCGGACGCGGCTTCCCGCAGGGCCCGCACCACCGCCACCATGGCCAGCTCATCGCTGAGCCGATTCACGGCGGAGCCCACCCCCACCCCGGAGGCACCAGCAGCCAGAGCCATGGGCACCGTGACGGCCGACAAGCCCGATGCACATAGAACGGGTAAGGGCACCTGGGCCGACGTCAGAGCACGGCTGATGGCGAAGGTGGCGGCCAGGGTCGGTGCTGATTTCTCGATCAGGCCCAGAACGCCCGCACTCACGGGGCGGGCGCTGGTGCCCCCCTCGGTCTGGATCCAGTCCGCCCCCGCGTGGGCCAAGGCAATGGCCAACTGCTCCTGTTGGTCGAGGGGAAGCCCGTGGGGAACGGTGACCGAGAGCACCACCTCCGGAAGCAGAGCCCGGGTGCGCTCGGTGAGACGCAGAACCTCCTCCGCCTCAAAGCGCAGGCCCTGGGCGTAGAAGGCATCAAAATTGCCGATTTCCACCATCGTGGCCCCAGCAGCCACCGCGGGGGGGAATAGTTCAGGGTCGACGGCGGACACACAGAGCGGCAGCCCGGGGACAAGCCCTTGGATGTGTTGAACCAGGGCCGGATCACAGGCCAGATCGAGAAGGTCGGCCCCGCCTGCAGCGGCGGCCCTGGCGATCCTCTCCACGGAGGATGAATCGCGATTGGTCAGACCAGCGATCACTTTGAGCAGCCGACGCTGTCCAAGGGCCTCATGCAGGGAGACCGGCAGGCTGGAGTGACGCGACATCTGCAGGCACGCAAGGTTGTGACGGTGATTCTCCCATCCGATGCCTCGCCACCAGGGCGGCGCTGGGGGCCGGACCAGGACCGGCTGCACCGGCACCTGCTGCGCCAGCCCGCTCTCCTGCCCAAGGGGGGCCGCCTGCTCATGGCCCTCTCCGGGGGGCAGGACTCCATGGCACTCCTTGGGCTGCTGAGGGACCTGCAATCGCTCCATGGCTGGCATCTCAACCTCTGGCACGGCAACCATGGCTGGCATTCCGAAGCCGCGGCCCAGGCCCAGGCCCTCAAGGCCTGGGCAGAACGCAAGCAGCTCCCCCTGCATGGCCAACGGGCGGACCCTTCTCCAGCCACCGAAGCGGAAGCCCGGGAGTGGCGCTACAAGTGCCTGCAGAACCAGGCGGAGGCCCTCGGTTGCAGCCATGTGCTGACGGCCCACACCGCCACGGATCGAGCCGAAACCCTCCTCCTGAATCTGGCCCGCGGGAGCCATCGGCGGGGCTTGGGGGCTCTGCGGGCCAGTCGCCCCCTGGCCAACGGCATCCAACTGGTGCGTCCGCTCCTGCCCTTCACCCGGGAGGACACGGCCCGGATCTGCCAAGAGATGGACTTGCCCCTCTGGATCGATCCCAGCAACGCCGAGACCCGGTTCAGCCGCAATCGGGTGCGGGCCGATGTGTTGCCCGTACTGGAGGGTCTCCACCCAGGAGCCACAACCCGCATGGCGGCCCTAGCCGAACGGTTGGCGCAGGAGGAAGAGCAGTCAGAGGAAGTGCTCGCGGTCGCCCTGGGATCTCTGGCGATGGCGCCGGATCAGCAGGGAGCCATCACGGCGTTGAACCGTCGCTCCCTGGCCGCTCTGCAGCCAGCGAACCAACGGCTCTTGGTGCAGCAGTGGCTACGCCTCCACTGGGGCAACCCCCTGGAAGCCCGGAGCCTGGAGCGGCTGCTGGCTCGGCTAGCGCTGGATCAGGGCCCGGGACGGCATGATCTGGCGCAGGGTTGGCACCTTCGCTGGGAGGGCTGCAGCCTGCTTCTCTTCCCACCTACGGACCATGGCAGACCTGGATGACACCAGCGATTGGCAAAAGCGCTACGGGGTGATCGAGAACGCCTATTGCCAGAGCCGATGGGCCGCGGTGATGGAGAACGGCACGGTCCTGCTGCGAGAGCTCCTGGGCGCAGGTGGGGATCCGGAGGCCGAGGCGCTGCGCCATCGCATGCAGCTCCTGATGGCTCACACCTTGCTCCATGGCTATGGCGATCGGGATGCAGCCGAGGACCTCTATGAGGTGGTGCGCAGCAGTGATGCGGAGCCCACCCTCCGCCAGATGGCAGAAGACGGACTGGATCTCTGTCATCAGCCCCTCCCCTCAACCCTGGCCATCGAGGAGGACGGGGAGGACGCCAGCGGGGACCCTTCACCTCCCGTCCTTTTCCTTCCTGACACGGAGCGAACCGATCTGGAAGACGAAAAGGACAGCGCAGCCCGCGCCGAGCCCTCCAGGGGCAGTTCCCCGGCCTTCCAGATGCCACTCCGGCCTCTTCCTCCCGTCCGATCGGAGGCCAACCCAGAGGCCGAGTCGCGCCCGGTCACCTCCCCTGAACCGGAGAGCGATCTGGGGGTGGCGGCGGATCCCTTTGGTGCCAGCGGGGAGGGTCCCTTGCCGCTGCAAGACCAGGGGCTCCCCGTGATGCCCTGGCTTACGGAGCCATCAGCGGGCCAAAGACAGGAGCGTGACGGGAGTCCGGTGGGGGAGTTGCCCTGGGTGGATCAGAAGATCAGCGAAACCTGGACCGCCGAGGTGGTGGAGGAACCCGAGCTGATCGAGATCCACCAAGCCACCCCCTCCCTGGCCGAGGAGGTGGATCTGCTGATCAAGGAGGAGGTCGCCCCAGGCCCCCCGAGCTCCGAGGATGGGGAGCTCGAGGAGGATGGAGACTTGCGAACGGGCCTGCTGCTGGTGGTGGTGGGCTAGGCCTCAGCCGGCCAGGGCAGCGGAGCGGCGGCGGCGGGTGCGGCCGGCTTCCAGTTCAGGCTCTTCGGGCTGGGGATTGGGTTTGCTGACCGCGGCCACGGGCTCTGGACGGGGACGGGCCTCAGAGCCCCCATCCCGACTCCGATCCCGATCCCGGTCGCGACCGCCTTGTCGCCCTCTTGGAACAGGACGGTTGTCAGGCTCCGCTTCGGACTGGCCCTTATAGGCAGGGCTCCCTGCTGGAGCAGGTTGCACCAGGCAGATGATCAGGGGATCCACCTGGAGCTCCCGGCGCAGCCGGCGCTGGAGGCCCACCTCCACTTCCCGTTGCACACCCACCCAGTCCACGTCGGGTGCCTTGCCCCCCGTGTTGCGCGAAAGCTGGTTCCAACGGTTCTCCAGCACCCAGCGGATCTCCCGTTCGGCCCAGATGGATAGCTTGCGGGGATCAGCGGTGGTGACCACACCGCGAAGATTGACCCGGGGCGGAGCGGCCATGACGCCATCGGCGCTGATGATCGCCAACAGGGTGATCACCCCATCCTCCGCCAACTGCTGACGCTCTTTGAGCACCCGGGCATCGACGATGCCGTTGCGGGAGGCGTCGAGCAACTCGATGCCTGCCTTGACCGCCTCGCCCCGCCGGATGGAGTCGGGGGTGAGTTCCACCACATCGCCATTGTCAATGATGAGCATGTTGTCTCCAGGAACTCCCATCGACTGGGCTGTTTTGGAATGGCAAACCAACATGCGATGTTCCCCATGGACGGGGACAAAGAATTTGGGACGCGTGAGCGCCAACATCAATTTCTGATCTTCCTGGCTCCCATGACCGGACACATGAATCCCTTCTCCTTTGCCATACACAACCTTGGCGCCCAACATCATCAGACGATCAATAGTGTTAACCACCGAGATGGTGTTCCCAGGAATGGGGCTGGCCGAGAAAATGATGGTGTCGCTGGATTTCACCTGAACCTGGGGATGTTCGCCGCGGGAAATGCGGCTCAATGCAGCTAAAGGCTCCCCCTGGCTCCCGGTCATCAGCAACACAACTTCCCGATCGGGCAGGTCGCGGATCTGCTTGATGGGCACAAACAACTCATCGGGACAGCGCATATAACCCAGTTCCCGGGCCTTGGCGATCACATTGAGCATGGAGCGGCCCAGCAAACCCACCTTGCGACCGTGCTTCATGGCCAGTTCAAGAACCATGGAAACCCGGTGGACAGAGCTGGCGAAGGTGGTGACGATCACCCGCCCTTCGGCCTTGGCAAAATGGCGATCAAGGTTGGGGAAGACGGCCCGCTCGGGAGGCGTGAATCCTGGTAATTCGGCGTTGGTGGAATCGCTGAAGAGGCACAGAACACCCTGTTCCCCGTAATGGGCAAGACGCTGCACATCAAACACTTCTCCATCCACAGGTGTGTGGTCAAACTTGAAATCACCCGTGAACACGACCACGCCTACAGGGGTGGTGATCGCCAGGGTGAAACTGTCGGCAATGGAGTGGGTGTTGCGGATGAATTCCACCTTGAAGTGCTGTCCCACGTGAACCACATCGCGAGGGCTTACGGTCTGCAGTGTGGTGCGATCAGTCACACCGGCCTCCTCCATCTTTCCCGTCAACATGGAGAGCGCAAGCCTGGGACCGTAGATGACGGGAATATTGAAATTCTTCAGGTGGTAGGGAATACCTCCAATGTGATCTTCATGGCCATGGGTAACAATCATGCCGCGAATACGCTTGTGATTTTCGCGCAGATAGCTGGTATCGGGCAGGACAACATTGACACCATGCATCCCATCACTGGGGAACGCCAAACCAGCGTCCACCAGCATCAGGTCGTCACCGTATTCGAAGACACAGGTATTTTTGCCAATCTCATGCAATCCCCCCAGGGGAATCACGCGGAGAGCAGGCTGCTTAGCACCGGTAGATGACATGGATTTAGTCGGATGTCCGTGAGAACTTGTCATGAAACAAAGGAATAAAAAACGCGGTCTTGGTCTGGACGAAGCCTTGGCGTCAGGTAGGACGCAGGGCAGCAAGGATGGAAGAAAGTCGTTCGCGAACGTGGCTATCGGCTGGCAACAGGGGCAGGCGCGGGGCACCAACGGCCCAACCGGAAAGCTCAAGGGCCGCTTTGACGGGAATGGGATTGGTGGTGCAGAACAGGCCCTTGAACAGGGGCAAAAGCTTCTCGTGAAGGGCCAGGGCTTCTCCGTTACGGCCCGCCAAAAAGGCCTGGACCATGGCTTGAATGGTTTGCCCAGCCAGATGGCTGGCCACGCTCACCACTCCGGCGGCGCCCACGGACAGCATGGGCAGGGTGAGGGAGTCATCGCCGCTGTAAATCGCCAGCTGGTCACCGCAGAGCCCTCGAAGCTGCTGCACCTCTTCTGTGGTGCCGCTGGCGGCCTTGAACGCCACAACATTCGGGCAATCCAACAGCCGCTCCACGGTTTCAGGGGCGAGATGGCAACCGGTGCGGGCAGGAATGTTGTAAAGCATCAGCGGGAGCTCAGGAGCCGCCTTGGCCACCGCCCGGAAATGGGCTTCCAGCCCCTCCTGGGGAGGTTTGTTGTAATAAGGCACCACCACCAGGGCGCCGTCAGCCCCCAGGGCAGCCGCTTTGGCGGTGGCCTCCACAGCCTCAGCCGTGCAGTTGCTACCACTGCCCGCCAACACCACCGAGCGAGCGCCCACAGCCCCTTTCACTGCTGAAAACAGGGCGTGTTGCTCCTCCCAGCTAAGGGTGGGAGATTCGCCCGTGGTGCCACATACCACCAGGCCATCGGAGCCGTGGGAAACCAGGTGATCCGCGAGACGCTCGGCCAGGGAAAGATCCAGGTCACCATCTGGCGTGAAGGGCGTGACCATGGCCGTAAGCACCCGACCGAAGCGGGGAGAGCACGCGATGGGGTGGGCGCTCAAGGCTCACCTCCGTCTGCTCTCATCAGAAGCTCAGCGATTTGAATCGCATTGAGGGCTGCACCCTTGCGGATCTGATCCCCGCAAAGCCAGAGCTCGATAGCCTGGGGATGGCTCAGGTCCTGGCGAATCCGGCCCACGGCCACCGGGTCCTGGCCCGTTACATCCATGGGCATGGGAAAGCGATTGGCAGCATGGTCCTCGATGAGGACAACACCCGGAGCCTCCCCAAGCAAGCCCCGGGCCTCCTCCACGGACAGTGGAGACTCAAATTCAATGTTCACCGCCTCCGAGTGGGCGCGAAGAACGGGCACGCGCACGCAAGTGGCACTCAACTGCAGATCGGGACGCCCCATGATCTTGCGCGTTTCGTTCAGCATCTTGAGCTCTTCCTCGCAGTAGCCATTGGCCTGGAGGGGCGAATTGTGGAGAAAGAGGTTGAAGGCGAGGGGAAAGGGGAGCACCTCGCTTTCGGGAACCCCTCCCTCCAGCATGGTGCGCGTCAGCTGCAGCAACTCCTCCATGGCCCGCGCTCCGGCTCCGCTAGCCGACTGATAGGTGCTCACCACAACGCGACGGATGCGACGCCGGGCCTCCAGCGGGGCCAGCACCAGGCACAAGAGGATGGTGGTGCAGTTGGGGTTTGCAATGATCCCCCGGTGAGAGAAGGCCGCGCCTGGATTCACCTCGGGCACCACCAGGGGCACTGAGGGGTCCATCCGGAAGGCACTGGAGTTATCGATCACCACGGCCCCGCTGGCCACGGCCTGGGGAGCCCATTCTTTGGAAACGGCCCCCCCCGCGGAGGCCAGCAACAAATCCAACCCTTGAAAACTGTCAGGCTCAACCGCCTTGACCGTGAGGCGTTCCTCGCCCCACACCAACTGCTGACCAGCGGAACGAGGGGAGGCCAACAAACGGAGCTCCTCCAAGGGCCATTGGCGCTCCCTCAAAAGATTCAGGATCTCTTCGCCCACCGCACCGGTCGCTCCAAGAATGCCAATCCGCAAAGGTCGGGACGGCAAACCTCCCATCGGGGAGCCGGCAGATTGAGGTTGGAAACCGGAACTGGAGAGGGTGGTCACCGAGGGGCGGACGGGGGGTAGGCCTGGGGGCGTGGTGGAAATCAGGAGCGGCTAAGGCAGGGAGTGGCTCCGGTTGGAGGAGCCAGACGACATCAAAAAAATGGATTTCGAGGGGGTATATCGAGTCGATTTAACCGTCTTCCAAACAATACGCGGGCGAGGCAGCCCAAGGCCACTTTCTAGGATGAGGGATTGCCAGCCGTCCGGACCTGTTCATGACCCCAGCCGCCAGCCCCTCCACCGGCCAGGCCCCCAGCCTGAAAGTGAGCACCCAGCCACGCCCAGGAAGTCGCTTGGCCGTGGAGGTTGCCATTCCTGGCGGACGGAGCCAGGCAAGCTATGACGCTGCCCTGGACAAACTCAGTCGCAGCGTGAAGCTGCCAGGGTTTCGCAAAGGGAAGGTGCCCCGCTCTGTTCTGCTCCAGCAGCTGGGGCCCTTGAGAGTCAGGGCCACCGCCCTGGAAGACCTAGTGGAGAGCGTGTGGAGGGATGCCCTGGAGCAAGAGCGGATTGAGGCGCTCAGCCGTCCGGACCTGCAGGAGGGATTTGAAGCGGTGCTGGATCGCTTTTCTCCTGGGTCCGAGTTGGTGCTCACCCTGGAGATGGATGTGGAACCCACTCCCACCCTCAAAACCACAAAGGGGCTGAAGGCGGAAGCCGCCTCGGTCGTCTTCGATCCCGCCAGGGTGGACGAACTTCTGGAGCAGTCACGCCGTCAGTTGGCAACCCTGGTGCCCGTGGAAGGACGGCCGGCGGCCATGGGGGATGTGGCCAGGATCCGTTTCACGGGGGTGTTTGCCGACAGCGGCGAAGCCATTGAGGGCGGTAGCAGCGACGGAATGGATGTGGAGATGGAGGAGGGCCGGATGATTCCCGGCTTCGTGGAGGGCATCGTGGGACTGGATGCTGGGGCCGCCCGCGATGTCAGCTGCACGTTCCCGGAGTCCTATCCCCAGGAGGACGCTGCAGGACGGCCGGCAACCTTCAACATCACCCTGATCGACCTAAAGACCAGGGAGTTGCCCGAACTCGACGATGCCTTCGCCCAGCAAGCCAGCGACAAAGCCTCCCTCGAGGAGCTCAAGGCCGATCTGGAGGAACGCCTGAAGCAGGAAGCAGAGAGGCGGCACCGGGCCAATCGCCAGGACGCGCTCCTGGAAGCGCTGGTGGAGCAATTGGAGGTGGAACTGCCGGAAACTCTGATCCAGCAGGAAATGCGCAACCTGGTGGAGCAGACCGCCAGCCAAATCGCCCAGCAGGGAATGGATGTAAAGAAAGTCTTCACCGCCGATGTGGTGCGCTCCCTGATGGACACCTCCAGGCCGGAGGCAGAAAAACGCCTGCGCCGCAGCCTGGCGTTGCGGGCCCTGGCCGTCGCGGAAAAGATCGAAGTACCCGCCGCTGAGGTGGCCACCCGGGTGACGGAGGTGCGGCGCGAACTGAGCAACCAGCCGAACCTGGACGAGGAGCGGCTGCGCCTGGCCGTGGCCGACGACCTCCTCCAGGAGAAACTCCTCGACTGGCTGGAGGCCCATGCCACCGTCAGCGAGAGCGCGCCGGCCAACGAAGGAGAGGCGGTGGTTGAGAAACCAGAGAAGGCGAAGAAAGCCAAAAAGGCTGAAGGCAATCAGGCAGCGGACAAGACGGCCACCCCCTAGGCGGTGGAGGGCACGCTGCCCATAGATTGAAAGGAACGTCCCTTACACCCCCTCTCCCTGCGTGTGAACCAGGTTTTTCCTCACCCCGTGCACAGTCTTTGGCAAGGGCCACGACCCTGGGCAGCCAGGATGGGCCCGGAAGCTTCACCCGGTGTGCTGCCCACCGTTGTGGAGCAGTCGGGTCGGGGGGACCGGGCCTTTGATATCTATTCCCGCCTCTTGCGCGAACGAATCATCTTCCTGGGGACTGGGATCGATGACCAAGTGGCTGATTCCCTTGTGGCCCAGCTCCTGTTTTTGGAAGCCGAAGATCCGGAAAAAGACATCCAGATCTACATCAACTCCCCGGGTGGCTCCGTGACAGCTGGGCTGGCGATCTACGACACTATTCAACAAGTCAGCCCTGATGTGGTCACAATTTGCTATGGCCTAGCCGCCAGCATGGGCGCATTTTTGCTTTCAGGAGGAGCAAAGGGCAAACGCCTCGCCCTGCCCAACGCACGCATCATGATTCACCAGCCCCTGGGTGGCGCCCAAGGCCAGGCAGTGGACATCGAAATCCAGGCCAAGGAAATCCTGTATCTCAAGGAAACGCTCAACAGCCTCCTCGCAGAGCACACGGGACAACCAGTGGAAAAAATCGCAGAAGATACTGATCGAGACTATTTCCTTTCCCCGCCAGAAGCGGTTGAATACGGATTGATAGATAGGGTCGTGGAGGGGATTCCCTCCCCCAGCCCGGTTTGATCCTTAAGGACCGCAGACCTGCCGGCGCTTGAGGGCATCCTAAAAGCGGGGCCGCCCCGTACGCTCCCCCCCGACCAAGGACATGGCAAAGTTCGACGCCCACCTCAAATGCTCCTTCTGCGGCAAGTCGCAGGATCAGGTGCGCAAACTGATTGCCGGGCCTGGGGTTTACATCTGCGATGAATGCATCGATCTCTGCAACGAGATCCTGGATGAGGAGCTGGTGGAGGGCCAGGGGCACAGCAGTCGGCCCTCCGCCGAAGCCAGTCGGAAAACCCCCCAGAAAAAGGCACCCAAGCCCGCTCCCACCCTGGCCTCCATCCCGAAACCCCAGCAGATCAAGACCTTTCTCGATGAGCAGGTGGTGGGCCAGGAGGAAGCAAAAAAAGTACTGGCCGTTGCGGTGTACAACCATTACAAGCGTTTGGCTTGGCAAGGAGATGGGCAAGGGGAGACGGACCGCAGCGCCACCCGCTTGCACAAATCCAACATCCTTCTGATTGGTCCGACGGGATGTGGAAAGACCCTGCTGGCCCAGTCGCTGGCGGAACTTTTGGATGTGCCCTTCGCCGTGGCGGATGCCACCACCCTCACAGAAGCGGGATACGTGGGAGAGGATGTGGAAAACATCTTGCTCCGCCTCCTCCAGAAGGCCGAGCTAGACGTGGATCTGGCGCAACGGGGCATCATCTATATCGACGAAATCGACAAGATTGCCCGCAAGAGTGAAAATCCTTCCATCACCCGCGACGTATCGGGCGAAGGAGTGCAGCAGGCTCTCCTGAAAATGCTGGAGGGCACCGTGGCCAACGTGCCCCCCCAAGGTGGGCGGAAACATCCTTATCAGGATTGCATTCAGATCGACACCAGCCAGATCCTGTTCATCTGTGGGGGTGCCTTTGTGGGACTGGAAGACGTGGTGCAGAAGCGAATGGGTCGCAATGCCATTGGTTTCCTGCCTGCCGATGGCCAAAGTCGGCCCAAATCCAGCAAAGATCGCCATGCAGCTGAGGTGCTGCGGCACCTTGAGCCCGACGACCTGGTGCGTTATGGCCTGATCCCGGAATTCATCGGCCGCTTGCCGGTGACGGCATTGCTCGAGCCCCTCGACACCTCGGCTCTGGAAGCCATCCTCACCGAACCCCGCGATGCCCTGGTGAAGCAGTTCCAGACGCTGCTGAGCATGGACAATGTGCGTTTGGATTTCGAGCCGGGGGCAGTGGAAGCGATTGCCGCCGAAGCCCATCGACGCAAGACCGGAGCCCGTGCCCTGAGGGGCATCGTGGAAGAGTTGATGCTTGAGGTGATGTACGACCTCCCTTCGCAAAGGGACATCAAGACCTTCACCGTGACCCGGGATCTGGTGGAGCAACGCAGCCGGGCCAACGTGTTGCCCATCCCCAGTGCGAACGGGCGCACAGATCACAGCAACCAGGCGAGCGCCTGAACGGAAATCCCCACCTCACCCTCCCTTCTGCTCGTCAGGAAGGGGGGCGATGCTGATCGAGCCCCCATCGGATCCCCTTGGCCGCAGCTGACCATCTGCAGGTGCCCCGTCAACATGGCCTGTTCAATCACCACGGCATCGACCTGGGAGATGGCACAGTGGCGCACTACCTGGAGGGACGGGAAATTCTGCGCAGTTCCCAGTCCGAATTCAGCCGGGGTCTGACGATCACTACGGTGGACTATCCAGCTGAGAGTTGTTCACCGACCGAAGAGACGCTGCAGCGAGCCCGAGGAAGATTGGGCGAACAAAATTACAATCTGCTCTTTAACAACTGCGAGCATTTTGCCCACTGGTGCAAAACCGGACGCCATCGCAGCAACCAAGTGGAGGACTGGCTCCACACGGGCAGCCTCGGGGCCCTGGCCTTCGGTCAGTTCATTCCAGCGGCCGTGCTCACGGGAGCCAGGATGCTGCTCCGGCACGGCATCACGTTGGAACCGGGCCATCTGGAGAAAGGACGGGAACTGGCCCTAAAAAGCTTGGAGCAGCTGGATGGGCTGCGCCAGGGTCTGCAAACCCGTCTGGAAGAGGAACTGGCGAAGGCCGAGCTGCGCTGGGGCACCAGCGAGCAACCCAGCGATCAGTTCGTGCGACTCCGGCTGGCTGCTCAGAAACTGGCGGATCAGCTGAGCGAAGTTGAGGAAATGGAAGCGCGAATCGAGGGGATGCTCGCCAGGAAAGAAAGCCTAAAGATCAGCGATTCTCCACATAACCAAGCCGGGACAGAAAAGCTCTAATGAAGCGTGAACCTCCGATAAAAAGCCGACCAAAAAGGTTGGCCTTAATGGCGACTTCGCTGTTTGGCTGACTGCCAGGATACCAATGATAGGCAATAAGAATTTGGCGCAGATCTTCCAGGATAGATCCTGTCACTCTCAGGCTATGCGGAAAGGAGTCAGAGCGTGCCAATAACGCCAGCTTGAATTCAAGGCCCGCGTAGATCCCTCGCAGCCTTGACTGCCACATGGAAGCGACTGTCTTGACCTTGGAGGAAGATCCCGTGAGACGGGAGGTAATGGAGGTGGGATGGACGCGATAAAGGGTCAGCTGCTGAGGCAGAAACAGGAAAGGGCCTTGACTGGCAAGCAAAGACCAACACAGCCAATCTTCTACTCCTTGCTTGCCCACGAAGGAAAAGGGAACCCGTTGAAGCACATCAGCACGCACCAATGAGGACGAGATACAGACTCTGTTTCTGATCAGATAATCCCTTTGACTCCGAAACCAATAGGGAACCTCTGGACTCCCAGAAAATGCAGACTCAAAATAATCAGCCTGACCAGGATCCCCGATCACTTTCACTGCGGTGTGACACATCACGATCTCGGGATATCGCCTAAACGCTGCCAACTGTTGTTCCAACTTCAGGGGGTCAAAGAGATCATCCGCATCAAGGAAGGCAATGAATTCGCCTGAAGCATGGTGCAAGCCAAGACAACGGGCCATGCTGGACCCGTAGTTGAGTCGGTGGGGATGGGATAAAATAATTATGTTGGGATAATCACTGGCCTTCAGCGAATGCAAGACCTCCCAAGTCTGATCGGATGAGCCATCATCGATAAGGATTACCTCTTGAGGAGGTAGTGTCTGAGCAGCAATGGATGCGAGGGTTTCAGTTACCGTTGATTGGCAATTATAACACGGAATAACTACAGTTATCGTGCCCGGCTTCATGATGTGATTAACTCCATTTGACCATTCAACCATCGGACGGAGGATCAGTCAAAAAACCTGATGCTTCATACGGAGCAAAGACGCTCTTTCTTGAGCCAAAAACAAATCATCCTCTGATTGAGACATACAGCAGCTGATCCCGACCCATGGGATCCATCGGTCTACGCGACAATGCTCCGATGACCGAGGCCTATCAACCCCTCCACCACAAGTACCGCCCCAAGCGACTCGATGAATTGGTGGGGCAAGAAGCCATCGTTGCCACCCTGGGCAACGCCCTGCGCAGTGGTCGGATTGCGCCTGCCTACCTCTTCAGTGGCCCTCGGGGCACGGGAAAGACCTCCAGTGCGCGCATCCTGGCCCGTTCCCTCAACTGCCTGGCCAGTGAAGGCCCCACCCCCGAACCCTGCGGACGCTGCGAGCTCTGCCGATCCATTGCCTCCAGCACAGCCCTCGACGTCATTGAGATCGATGCGGCTTCCAACACCGGAGTCGACAACATCCGCGAGCTGATTGAACGCTCTCGCTTTGCTCCCGTGCAGGCCCGCTGGAAGGTGTATGTGGTGGACGAGTGCCACATGCTCTCCACAGCAGCCTTCAACGCCCTGTTGAAGACCCTGGAAGAACCCCCACCGCAGGTGGTGTTCGTGCTGGCCACCACCGATCCCCAGCGGGTGCTCCCCACCATCCTCTCCCGCTGCCAGCGCTTTGATTTTCGGCGCATCCCCCTGGCAGCCCTGGAGACCCACCTGGGGTGGATCGCGGAACAGGAAAAGATCGCCATCACCCCAGACGCCCTTCATTTGGTAGCCCAAAGGGCCCAAGGGGGGCTGCGGGATGCGGAGAGCCTGCTGGACCAGCTCAGCCTGTTGCCAGCTCCCATCGAGGCCGCGGCCGTCTGGGATTTGCTGGGAGCTGTTCCGGAAGAGGAATTGCTCACCCTTGCCGAAGCCATGGCCGGGGGAGACCCCCTGGCGGTGGTGGAATCCAGCCGCCAACTGCTGGAGCGGGGGCGAGAACCCACCGCCGTGTTGCAGGGCGTGGTGGGTCTGCTTCGGGATCTGCTTCTGGCGGGGGAAGCACCAGGGCGGCTGGAGCTGACGAGCGTGTCTCCCCACTTGAGAAGCGCCCTTCCGCCCCTGGCGAGGACCATCGGCAAACATCGCTTGCTGCAATGGCACGCCGGATTGAAGGGCAGTGAGCAGCAGTTGCGCCACAGCGTGCAACCCCGGCTCTGGCTTGAGGTGATCCTTTTGGGGCTGCTGGCTGAACCCGCGGTAACCCCTCCGCGAAGCACCGGGACCACCAGCACGCCGGACAAGCCTGATCGCCCAGCGACCGGGAATCCGTCATCGCCCTCCCCCAAAGCGCAAGCCCCCGCGCCAGCCCCTCAAGAAGAGGCTCCCCCCCAGGCAAATCCGCCGATCCAGACCTCAGTGGGAAGCCAAAATCTGGATGAGCTGTGGCAACAGATCCTGGCGGGACTCCAGCTCCCCTCCACCCGCATGCTGTTGTCCCAACAGGCCCATCTCAAGCGACTTGATGGGCATCGGGCCGTGGTGCAGGTGGCCAGCAACTGGATCACCATGGTGCAAAGCAGGCTCCCCCTGCTGGAGAAGGCCATGGAGGCAACCCTTGGCAGCGCCCGGACGATCACCCTCGAGCCCAGTGACCAGGAGCGTCCCTCCCCTTCTCCGGCCCCTGCCCCACCCCCAGCCCACGTGCGCCCCCCCGAGCCATCTCCGGTGCAGCCCGAGGAGCCCGCTGGCGCGGAAACCGAAATGCCCCAGGCCCTGGATCCCGTAGAAGAGCACCCAACAGAACCTCTTGCTACAGAGCCTCCAGTGACGGCCTCAGCAGAAACGTCGACACCACCGGCGCAGAGCCAGGAGGTGAAGCCAAAAACTCAACGGCAAACAACAGACGAACGATTGCTGGAGGAATCCACAGGCTTGCTAGCCGACTTTTTCAACGGACAAGTAATCCAGGATGCTGACAGCCTCATCCTTCAGGAGAAGGAACCACATCGTCCTCAAGATCCAAAGCCTGGGAAGGGGTGAAATCGGAATAGGAGCTGGCGGGCACGGCAACCGGGGTCGCTCCTTTGTGAACCGTTTTCTGCCACACCAACGTTTTCGGCAAAAGCGCCATTTTGAGCATGACCCAGGGAATCACAACAAACCAGTGCATCATGTAGACCATCGCCAGCAGGACGTTGCCGGGCGTGGCTGGTGGAATCGGCGGGCCTTCTCCCCCGCGATTGCAACCAGCGGCGATCGAAAAACCTGATATGGCTAAGACCACAAAGGGGAAGGGCCACATTCCAGGGAGCGTCCTCGTGACCAAAGCTGCCAGCAGGTCGGAAACAACCATCACGGGCAGCACATATTGCAGAACAAAAAAGGTGGCCAGATCCCATTTCTGAGCCCCCGTTAGCCGATCGGAAAGAAGTTTCTGGTCGTAATCGAGAAAACGTTGCAGTCCACCTTCCGCCCAGCGCTGCCTTTGGCGCCAGAGGGCCTGCAGGCTTGACACAGCCTCCTCACTGACGGGGGGATCCCACATCACCCCGACCGGCAAACCGGCCAGGAGGAAACGGAAGCTCAGATCAAGATCATCCGTGATGGTGGCTTCATTGAACCCCCCAGCTTTCTGGACCGCATCCCGACGTAACAGCTGTCCATTTCCGCGAAGCTCTCCCACGCCGCCACGACCAAGCCTGGCCTCCTGAATGAAGGCATCAAAGGCCATCTCCATGGCCTGGGCACGGGTGAGCCAGTTGTGGGCGGTGTTGGCCTCCGCTTTCCGGAGCTGGACGGCCGCCCAACCTTCCCGTTCCGCAGAGGGAATCACCCGCTCCAGCCAATCCGGAGGCAGGTCGGCATCCGCATCCAGCACCAACATCCAGCGTCCCTCCAGGTTGCCCAGCACTGCGTTCAGAGCGCCCGACTTTCCCCCTCCGGAATCACGGCTGCGGCGCAGGGTTCGCAGCTGGGGGTGCCGTGCCTGAAGCTCAGCCAGACGTTGGGGGGTGCGGTCTTCACTACCGTCGTCCACCACCCAAAGCCGCAGCCCATCCGCGGGCCAACGCAGCCGAAGCACCCGCTCCACCAGGGATCCGATGACCGCTTCCTCGTCGCGAGCCGCCACCACCACATCCACTAGTGGGAAGGGTGGGGGGGGGCTCCCGGCGACCTGACCATTGGGGAGGGAGGGGTCGGGGGGGGGAGGTTTGAGGAAAAGCGTCCGAGCCACCGAGCCCCCCAAAACAAGGGCCATGCCCAGGCCCGGCACCAGCCGGGCCCAGGGGGCTAATCCATGGGGGAGAGCTCCTACGGCGACACAGCCCAGGAGCAACAGGGCAGCCTTGCGGCGGCGATTGTCTGCGCTCCCGCCGCCCATCCCCTTGCCAAACACTGGTGGGATCCTAAGGGGCTCCAACGGGCTCTAGGCACGGGAAACCGCCTCCGCCTGAAGGCTGGGGGTATCAACCCCCACCACTGGCGGCCAGTGGCAAGGCTTCCAGGGGTTGGAGGCTGGCCCCGGGGTAGTAGTGCTTGAGGATCGTGTCCATGGCCCATCCCCGACGGGCTAGATCAATGGCGCCAGCCTGGGACAGGCCCGCACCATGGCCAAATCCACCTCCCTGCAGCAACCAGGTTTCAGGTCGGGGATGGGAGAGGGTGAACAACGTGCTGGGGAGCTGACGCAGGGTGCGACGAATGGCATCCCTGCGCAGCACAACAGTGGTTTTGGAGCCAATGATCTCCAGCGCCACCACGCGGCCACTAGGCCCCCGCTCCAGCACCTTGATGCTGCGCGGTGTACCCACGTTAAGACCCCTTGCCCCTAAAGCAGCGTTGATGCCCGCGGAGGTGAGGGTGCGCTGCCAGCGGAAGAGCGGGTGATCAGCGCCATAGGCCCCCTGTCCATTGCGGACCAAGGCTGGCAGCGTTTTGGAGCTGATCGGCAGTGGAGTCCTCTCCTGAAAAGCGGGAATGCCATCGGCAAAGGGGCGGAGATAGGGGACCGGATCCACGCTCCAGGCCTCCTCCAGGCCCGCAGCCACGCCACCGTTGCTGGCGTGATACACCGCATGGATGGGTTCGTCTCTCTGGGCCAACACCTGCCCGCGGCTGCCGGCAATGGCTTGGCGCACTGCAGAGCTGGCCAGCCCCGGATCGCTGTACACCTGGCACTGGGTGTCAGCACAGAGGTGATAGCCATCCGCCTGATATCGGCCCCGGTTGCGAACGGCCCAGGTGCGGGCCAGCACGGCCTGGGCCCCCAGAGCAGCCGGGGGGGACCCGGCCCCGATCTCATGGGGCACCACCCCCTCGAGATAGCGCTCCAGGGGCACTTCCTCCAGGAGACTCCAGCCGCCGTGGGCATCAGGGAGCAGGCGGAAGGGGCCTCGATAGGTGCCGTTCCCCCAACGCAATCCACCGGGAGCCTGGAGGCGAACGGGTGCCTGCACCACCAGGGTGCCCTGGGAACGGCGGAGCTCCAGATGCAGACGCCGACCCGAGGTGTGCTCCACCAGCTTCGCGGCACGGCCCGGGGGATCGGGGGCATCAGCAGGAGCCCACACCTCCCAGTCGGCGGGTCGGGCGATCACCGGCTGGTGACCAGAGGCGGCCCAGGGCCGGGCGGCCGCCTCGGCACTTTCGTAGCTGGCGAAAGGGCCCAGAACCCGGCGGCGCACCTTGAAGGGTTGGGGCAAGGGCGTCCAACCCCAGTGGAGGGTCAGCTCGGGTGCGGTCAAGCTCTGGCCTGCCCCATCCTCAAGGGTGAGCTGGCCACTGGCCGGCCGCAACACGAGAGGGGCAGCCCCCCCGGCCCCAGGCGCCGCGGGGCCGAGCCTCGCCGCCAAAGCCACCCAGAGGACGGGGTCCTCCGACCGCAGCGAGGGGGGGGGGGCGACGGGCCAGTGCAGAGGCAACTGATCAGAGGCTTGGCAACCGCTGCTCACCAGAAGGAGAGAGCCCAGCAAAACGGGCTGCCACCACAGCCGCTGGGCCGAGAGAGGGGAAGCACCGTGACGAGAAGGGGCTGGGCGGGACATTGGAAGAAAAACTTGGTTGAGGGTGAAGTCGCGTCGTACTCTGAATAGCTGTGCGTGTGCTCTCAGATGCCAAAGCTGAAAACCCGCAAAGCGGCCGCCAAGCGGTTTCGGGCCACAGGCAGCGGCAAGTTTGTACGCCGGCGTGCCTTCCGCAACCATCTCCTCGATCACAAGAGCCCCAAGCGCAAGCGCTATCTGGGCACCATGGCCGTGGTGGATGAACGGGACAGCGACAATGTGGCCCTGATGCTGCCCTACGCCTGAACGGCAACCCCCTTTCTTCCTTTCCTTCCCCCCTGATCCATGACCCGCGTCAAGAGAGGCAACGTCGCCCGAAAGCGCCGCAACAAGATCCTTCGCCTGGCCCGCGGCTTCCGCGGCAGTAACGGCAGTCTGTTCCGAACCGCCAACCAGCGGGTCATGAAAGCTCTCTGCAACTCCTATCGCGACCGGCGGCGGCGCAAGCGCGACTTCCGTCGCCTCTGGATTGCCCGCATCAACGCGGCGGCTCGCCAAAACCAAACCACCTACAGCAGGTTGATCGGTGGGTTGAAGAAGGCAGACATCCGTCTCAACAGGAAGATGTTGGCCCAGCTAGCCATTGCCGACCCCTCCGCCTTCACCACCGTGGTGACCACCGCCATCCGCTGACGGCGGACCTTCAGCGATGCTTGACATCCTGCCGGATGCCTACTTACTCGGCCTGATCGGACTGTTGACCATCGCTGCCGTGGTGGTGGCTCGGCAGATCCTTCGCGTTCGGGCTGATGAGCTCACCCTCTCCCGACTCGGCGGCACCAAAAAGGGCGATAGCACGTCCCTGGACGCGGCCAGCCTGTATGAACTGGCTTCCGTTCAACTGCGCAAGCGGCTGTATGACCAGGCTACCGACACTCTCAAGGCCGCACTCAAGCAATCCGAAGCGGAACAGGCCCCTTCGGAAGCTCTAGCCCTGATGGAAAACGCCATGGGTTTCGCCCTGGCAGCCCAAAACAAATATCCAGCAGCAATCCGCCACTACCGCTCTGCCATCAAGGCCAAACCGGACTATCCCGTAGCCCTCAACAATTTGGCCTTTGCCCTTGAAAAACATGGCAAGGTGGAGGAATCTCGGCAGACCTACGAACAGGTGCTGGCCCAGGATCCAGGAAATAAAACAGCCCAAAAGCGGCTCAAATCTCTTGATCGTCGCGCTGGGATTCCTTCCGACAAAGCAGCCTGATCACCAGAGACCGCGTACAACTCCTCCAGCTGATGTGGGGGATGGTCCTGGGTTGAGCTGCAACCGTCCTCCCATGCCCGTGGCCCGGTCTGGAAGCCAGCCACTGAGCGATAGACCCTGCTGTCCCTGAAATTCACCGCCAGGCTCAAGCACCGCCCCCATGCTGTTGCCCAGGACGAGCAGATCCAGCTGGTTGGATTTGGCATTGATGGATCCCTGCACCGGGGTGCTGAGCCCCGCAAGGGTCAACTGCCCGCGGAGATCCACCATCTGGCCGAGGGGGGTCACCCGCTCAAGCACCAACATCGCCGGAACAGCCTGGGGGCTCGTGAACGGGCGATAGGTGCCTTTCCAGTGACGGGGAATCCGTTCGGCAATCAGCTGGGCCCGGCCTACCGGGTCGTAGGACTCAACCCCAGTGGCGGCCGTCTCGGCAGCGGGTGCCGAAAAAAGAACGGGAGACGCGAAGGGGGAGAAAGCCCCGTCCGCAGGGGGAAGGCTGGCCGCCAGAAGGAGTGGAGCCAGGGCCGCCGGCAGGGGCATCGCGGTTGAGCAGCTGCCAGCGCACACTAGAGGGATGAGACAGGGAAAAGAACGCCCATGTGCCCCTTACCCGCAGATCCTGCCTCCGCCGCCGGGGACGAGCTGGTGATCGGTGGCCGTCGCTTTGGAAGCCGGTTGATGACGGGAACCGGGAAGTACCCCTCCCTGGAGGTCATGCAGACCAGCCTGGAGGCCAGCGGGTGCGCCATCGTCACGGTGGCCGTTCGCCGTGTGCAAACCCAGGCCGAGGGTCATCAGGGCCTCATGGAGGCGATTGATTGGGGGCGCATCTGGATGCTGCCGAACACCGCCGGCTGTGCCACCGCCGAGGAGGCCATCCGGGTGGCCCGTCTGGGCCGGGAGCTGGCGAAGCTGGCTGGCCAGGAAGACAACACCTTCGTGAAGCTGGAGGTGATCCCCGATCCACGCCACCTGCTACCCGATCCCTTCGGCACCCTGGAAGCGGCTGAGCAACTGGTGCGAGAAGGCTTCACCGTTCTCCCCTACATCAATGCCGATCCCCTGCTGGCCAAACGGCTGGAGGAGGTGGGATGCGCCACCGTGATGCCCTTGGGATCCCCGATTGGCTCGGCCCAGGGCATTCGCAATGCAGCCAACATCGCCCTGATCATCGAGAACGCCGGCGTTCCCGTGGTGGTGGATGCCGGAATCGGCGTCCCTAGCGAGGCCGCAGAAGCCATGGAGATGGGCGCGGACGCGATCCTCGTCAACAGTGCCATCGCCCTGGCGGGGGATCCGGCGTCCATGGCCCACGCCATGGCCCTGGCCACAAGCGCAGGGCGCATGGCCCACCTGGCCGGACGGTTGCCCATGCGCCCGGAGGCGAGCCCAAGTTCGCCAGCCCAGGGCCGGGTGGGCACCTAGGAGGCACCCCTGCACGCTTCCACTGTGACGAACCGTGCAGGGCTGCGGACGGCACAGACGACCCCCCATAGGGTTCCTCAAATTTCACCATTCCCCCATGCAAGTCACCCAGGAAGATGGCGGCAAGCTCAACGCCTTTGCCAATGAGCCGCGCATGGTGGTCATGGAGCCAGGGGAAGCCCCTCGCTCCAATCGCCTCCTGCTCATCGGAGGCGGTGTGCTGGTGCTGGTGCTGATGGCGGTGGCCAGCCGCATCAGCTGAAGGTCGTTGGATCCGCCGAAGGCCTGTAGTAGCTTGCTGCGTTAAGCAACCGCGCATTCAGGAGTCTCGAGGTGAAGGTCCTTGTTCTCGGCGGCGACGGTTTCTGCGGCTGGCCCTGCGCGGTGAATCTGGCCGATGTCGGTCACGACGTGGTCATCGTGGACAACCTCAGCCGTCGCAAAATTGACATTGATCTCGGCGTTGAGTCGTTGACTCCGATCGCCGGCATCCGGGACAGGCTGACGGCCTGGGAACAGGTGGGAGGGAGGCCGATTCGGTTTGCCCATCTCGATATCGCAAAGAACTATGAGCAGCTGCTGGAGCTGCTGCGCCAGGAGCGGCCCGAAGCCGTTGTGCACTTCGCCGAGCAGCGGGCCGCGCCCTACTCCATGAAATCCAGCGCCACGAAGCGCTACACCGTGGATAACAACGTGAATGGCACGCACAATCTGCTGGCGGCCATCGTGGAGAGCGGACAGGACATCCACATCGTGCACCTGGGAACGATGGGGGTTTACGGCTACGGATCCCATCGCGGAGCCACGATTCCTGAGGGCTACCTCACGGTGGAGGTACCCCAGCCGGATGGAAGCCGCTTCACTGAAAAGATCCTGCACCCAGCCAATCCGGGCAGCGTCTATCACATGACAAAGACGCTCGATCAATTGCTGTTCTTTTATTACAACAAGAATGACAACATCCGCATCACGGATCTCCACCAGGGCATTGTCTGGGGCACCAACACCGCCCTGACCGAAAAGGATCCCCGGCTCACCAACCGATTTGATTACGATGGGGACTACGGCACGGTATTGAACCGTTTCCTCATGCAGGCCGCCATTGGCTATCCCTTGACTGTCCACGGAACAGGCGGGCAGACCAGGGCCTTCATTCACATCCGCGACTCCGTTCGCTGTGTGCAGCTGGCCATGGAGCACCCGCCAACCCACGGCGAGCGGGTGAAGATTTTCAATCAGATGACCGAAAGCCATCGCGTGGCCGACCTGGCCGAGAAGGTGGCTGCCCTCACCGGAGCGGAGGTGAGTTATCTCTCTAATCCACGCAATGAGGCCATCGAGAACGACCTGATCGTGGACAACCGCTGCTTCATTGAACTGGGCCTCAATCCCACCACTCTCGATGACGGCCTGCTCACAGAAGTGGTGGATGTGGCGCGCCGTTGGGCCGATCGATGCGATCGCTCCCGCATCCCCTGCCTCTCCGCATGGACGCGCCGTCAGGCTGCAGCCATCGGATCTCCAGCCTGAATGGCCCTTCTGTGAAGATCGTCTTTTTCACGGAGACCTTCCTCCCCAAGGTTGATGGGATCGTCACCCGGCTCACCAAAACGGTGCAGCACCTGGTGGCGTGTGGAGATGAGGTAATGATTTTCTGCCCCGAAGGTGCTCCAGAGGAGTTCATGGGGGCCAAGGTGGTGGGAGTGCCGGCCATGCCGCTCCCCCTCTACCCCGAGCTCAAGCTGGCCCTACCCAGGCCTGCTGTCTCCGATGCACTCGACAGGTTTGCCCCGGATCTGGTGCATGTAGTTAATCCGGCCGTGCTCGGGCTGGGTGGCATCTGGCTGGCCCGATCCCGGGGCCTGCCCCTGGTGGCCAGCTACCACACCCACCTGCCCAAATACCTGGAGCATTACGGCATGGGCATGCTGGAACCCCTGCTCTGGGAACTGCTCAAGACGGCCCACAACCAGGCCCAGCTCAACCTGTGCACGTCCACGGCCATGGTGACGGAACTGGCCTCCAAGGGAATCCAGCACACCGCGCTCTGGCAACGGGGTGTGGACACGGAACTCTTCAAGCCATCTTCTCGTTCGGAAGCCATGCGGGCCCGGCTGCACGGACAGCACACCGATACGGGCAATCTCCTCCTCTACATCGGGCGCCTTTCCGCGGAAAAGCAGATCGAGCGGATCCGTCCCGTGCTCGATGCCCTCCCCCAGACCCGCCTGGCCCTAGTGGGCGACGGTCCCTACCGCCCCCAGTTGGAGCGACTCTTCGAGGGTACAGCCACCACCTTTGTGGGCTACCTGGCGGGCGAGAATCTTGCCTCCGCCTACGCCAGCGGGGATGCCTTCCTCTTCCCCTCCTCCACGGAAACCCTCGGGCTGGTCCTCCTGGAGGCCATGGCGGCCGGCTGTCCTGTGGTGGGAGCCAACCGGGGCGGGATTCCTGACATCGTGAGCCATGGGGAGAACGGCTGTCTTTACGACCCAGACCAACCGGCGTCACTGGTGAACGCCGTGGAAATCCTGCTGGGTGACCCGGACACCCGCCTGACCCTGCGGCAGGCCGCCCGGGAAGAAGCCGAGCGCTGGGGCTGGGGCAGCGCAACAGACCAGCTCAGGGAGTACTACGCCCGTGTCGTGCATCCCAACAAGGTAGCCCTGCTGGCCTGAGGGGGATCAGGGAGCCCCGCCCGATGGGGTGCGGGGCTGGGCCGCCGCCGGGCGTTGCCCCTGAAACCAGGTGCTCAGCAAGGCCTTCACCATGGGAGCGGCCACCGTGCCGCCATACCCACCGCTGTTTTCACCGAAGGCGATGATCACCAGATCGGGCTGATCGGCTGGGGCATAGCCCCCGAACCAGGCATGGTCCGGCCGGGGCGGATCCTCGGCCGTGCCCGTCTTCCCAGCAACGGGGGGGAGGCTGGGATCATTGAGGATCGTTGCCGTTCCCTCGGTCACCACATCCCGCAGGCCCTTCCTTAGGGAACGAAGGGTTTCGGGCCGCAGGCCGATCCACGTCCGAGGGGTGGGTTGTTCCACGAGATGGGGCGTGACCAACCAACCCCCATTGGCCACCGCTGCGTAGAGGCGGGCCATCTGGAGCGGGGTTACGGTCACCGCTCCCTGGCCAATGGCGGAGGTGATGGTGTCCACAGGCGTCCAGGGCTCATCCAGCACCTTCTGTTTCCATGCACGATCCCCAAGGAGGCCAGGGGTTTCCTCATCGCGGATCTCGATCCCCGTGAGGTTGCCGTAGCCCATGCGGCGAGCCGCTTTGAAGAGTTCCTCCGGGCCCACCTTCAGGCCCACCTGGTAGTAGAAGCTATTGCTGCTGACCGCCAGGGCCTTGGTGAAGCCGATGCTGCCAAATGAGCCATGGTCGGCATAACACTGGCCGTAGTAACAGAATGTGCCCATGGTGGGGACAGTGGACTGTTCGGTGTATTTGCCCGATTCCAAGGCGGCGATCGTGGTGACGATCTTGAACGTGCTGGCGGGGGGGAAGCCCTGAAATGCCCGGTTGAGCATGGGCGCCTCAGGACGATTCAGGTCACTCCACTGGCTGAGGGTGGGGCCATCTGCAAATACATTGGGATCAAAGGTGGGTCGGCTGGCCAGCGCCCGGATCGCGCCGGTGCGGGGGTCCATCGCCACAATCGCCCCCTTGGCCACCGTGCCGAGGGCGCGTTCGGCGGTCTTCTGCAGATCAAGATCCAGGGTGAGCTTGATGTCCTTGCCTGGCCGCGCGGGCTTGTCGCCCAGCACCCTCTGCACCTGACCAGCGGCATTGATCTCCAGCTGCTGCCCCCCCCATTCGCCACGGAGGGTGGTTTCGTAGGCCCGTTCCATGCCACTGCGTCCGATCCGATCGTTGATCCGGTATCCCTGGGGCTGGAGGCGCTCGTATTCCTCCTCAGTGATGCTGGTGGTGATGCCCATCACATGGGCCGCCAGGGAGCCATGGGGGTAACGGCGAAGCACATTGACCGCCACCTCGGCCCCATAAAGCACCCCAGCCTGCTCTCGGAAACGGAGCACCTGGGCTGGGGTTAAGGGGCCAGCCAGGTCGATCTGAAAATCTTCCGCCTCAAGGCCCTTCTTGTAGCGGGCCTCCAGGGTCTCAGGTGGGAGCCCGAGCAGGGATGCCAGGCGATCCCTGAGCTCTGGCCATTGGCCCTTTTTAACGAATCGTGGTTGGACCGCCAGGGTGTAGGTGAGCCTGTTGGTGGCCAACACACGGCCCTGCCGATCCAGCAACCGCCCGCGAATGGGATGGCGGGGGATCAGGCGAATCCGATTTTCATCGGCCATCACCTTGAATTCGGGACCGTGGAGCAACTGAAGCCAAGCCAGGCGGGCCACGATGGCCCCACCCAGTAGAAGCATCAGAAGCATGAGCCAGAAGGCCTGGTGGGCCAAACCCGTACGGCGCGTGGCTCCCGGCAGGGCAACAAGGCGCATGGGAACTTCCTAGGGCGCCTCCAGGCAACGCTCGAGCAGGCTCAAACGGGAGGAGATTCTCCTAAGTGCCTCCCGCAACTCCTGAGGGGCATCCTCCCAAGGGACGTCAACGGTCATGGCAGGGGCAGAGATGGAGCTTTCCGTGGGCACATCCCTCACCTCCACTTTCACAACGGGGTTCCCCAAGCCCGGCTGAACACGGTCCAAGTTGTCACGCACTGAGCGGGCCGCAGGCTCCCCCTCTTCCCGCAGACGACCGAGTGGGTCAGGGTTGCTGCCATCAAACGCCGCCAACACTTCCTTCGGCCCACCCTTTCGCACCCGATCCGCCACCGCCAAGCCGACGGGCAGCACATCCTGCATCAGGGTCAGACGGAGGGCATCAAAGGGATCGGCAGCCATCGGTGCAACACACGGCAGGTGGTTTCTACCAGTCTGGCCTGGCCAGAACCAGGGAGTGGGATATCAGCGGGCAGGCAGCTCGACAGGTGGTTGGGCCGCCGTTGATTTGCAGAAGTGGTGACTTCCCAACCACCAACCCGCAGCCATAGCCAACACAAACAGACCACTGAGGGGAACCAAAGCGGAGCGGGTGGAGGGCAACGCCAGCCACTCCATCCAGTTCCTGAGCCAACGCTCCCGATCAAAACGGCGGCGATCCCGCAAGACCAACTTCTCCCGCCGTCGATAGGCCCGTTCCACCCAGCGCTCAAAAGCTTTCTTTTTGGTGACGGCCATCTTGCGCTCCACCTCAAGCAGCTGACCGGCGGTGAGCTCAGGGTTGAAGGTGCTGATCAGCTCCAGGGTCTTGAGAAACATCTCCACAGCGCCGTCCTTGATCGTTCGCTCCTGCTCGTCCAGCAGGTCCCAGTCGAGCTCGGGATAGAAGCGGAGGCGATTGGCCTGGGTCTGCTCCTCCGGGAGCTGGCCAGGCTCCCGCAGCCAGCGATCGGTATTGGCGTCGAAGCGACGCCAATAGAGGAAGGGATTGAGGTAAACCGTCTTTCCGCCAACCAAGATGCTGTCCTGCTGGAGGCGGCGCTGCAGCTGGAGATCCGGATCAGTACTGACGGTGGACGTTACGACGGCTGCCAAGGGGCCGGATTCGGGTCCCCGATCGTATCGGCGACAGACCGGCCGGGCCAGCCCAGACCGGGGACCAGCTTCACAGCTGTTTGCGAGACGCCTCGGAGTCTTGCAGCAACCGGAGCAAGAGGGGCTTCAACTCCGCCGCCATCACGCGGCTTCCATAGGGGGTGAGGTGATCCCGGGTCTGAAAGAAAGGACGCCCCCACCAATCGGAACGGCAGGTGGTCGGCGTGCAGAAATGATTGCCGGTATAAAAAATCCGAAAGGCCGGATAGCGCTTCCTCAGTCTTTTCAGCATGTCGTAATAGGCTTTATTACGCTTGAGCACCTGATCACGGGGCACACTAAGGGAATCCGTTTCGCGCAGCATGCCTGTGCGGGGATTGATGCTCTCCTCAGGCAAAGCCATTAATTCGTGACTATCCACTACCATCACGACCCACTTTCCAGCATCGTTCAACGTCTGAATCGAGCGACCCAGGCTCTGTTCAAGGGAACCCAACGCCCCGGGAGCCATGCGGGCAATATCGATATCCTTCCAGTGATAACGATTTTTATGAAGAACAAGATTGTGATAACCACTTAGCAAAACCACATCTACAGATGACGTGCTCTTCGCCCAGTCAAACCCATCGCCAACGATCGAACAGTCTGCATCAAGCACGGCTTCTGCATCGATCGTGGGAAAGCAAAGTCCGCCGAAATACAAGCGCATTGATGCAGGAAGACCCGGAATAATGCTGCGCAGACCACTGGCCAACTGCCCGGCATGACTGTCCCCGAGGACAACGACTCTTGTCGGATATGGGGGATGGTCAAGCTGGAGACATCCCCCCTGGGCAATCGAGCCGGCCTTGTTGGGATCACAGGCCTGCCAACCAACAAAATGGGTTTCGTAGGCCAACTCGGGGTTTGGCTGGATCGGGGAAATACGGCGCAAAACACTCGACACCCCCAGCAAGAGAGCAGCTGAAACACCTGTTGCCGTCAGGCCAATGGCGAGGGTTCCACCAAACCTGGGAGACCAGGATGCCTTTCGCAAGGGCGTTTCAATCCATCGATAGGACGCGAGTGCAAGCAAAAAAATCAAGGCATACTGAAAGGGAACCATCCACAACTTCATGTCGAGGGTCCAACGACTGAGGCAAAGAACCCCCCAATGCCACAGATAAAGCGAGTACGAAATCAGACCAATAAACACAACTTGAGGCTGGGTGAACGCGGCGTAAGCCCTGGAGCCAGGGCGAACCACGATCAAGAACAAGGATGTCAGCAGAATCATCAGTGGCGTGGTCAAGATATTTGCGGATTGCGGCAGAAAAAGTACGGCCACCATGGCCCCGACCACTGCAAGGCCAACCCCTTGGATACGGGTGATGGGCCAGGACTGACATCGACCGATCGCCAGGCACACCAGACATCCCATCCCCATCTCCCACAGGCGGGCCGGCATCAGGAAATAGGCGGCCACCTGATTGGTTTGGCTAAGGAAAAGCCAGAGCAGGAAGGAAGCAATGCTGGCAAACAGAATCAGGCCAAACAACTTGATTCTCGCTGAAGCGAGGCGTCGGGGAATCCCTACCAGCCAAAACAAAAGGGGATAAAGAAAATAAAACTGCTCCTCCACCCCCAGGGACCACATATGGGTGAAGATATTCATCTCAGAAGCACGTCCAAAGTAATCAACGGACTCGCGAAATAGATACATATTGGCCAGACCAAACAGAGCGGCTACGCCTGTTCTGATAGAGGGCCCACCTGGGGAGAAATAGGCAATCGCGGCACCGGCCAGGAGCACAAAGAAAACCAGGGCAGGCAGAATGCGCTTGAAACGCCTGACGTAGAAGCCAAGGAAAAACTGCGACGCCCCCTCCGGTCCCCGCGTGAGCAAGGAGGACGTGATCACAAATCCGGAGATCACAAAAAAAATGTCCACACCCAGATAGCCACTGGGCAACCACTCCGTACGGGTGTGATTCAGGATCACGGCGATCACCGCCAGTGCCCTCAACCCGTCAATTTCCGGTCGATAGCCCAGACGGAGCGGCGGGGGGTCTGGCTTGACGAGAGCCACGGGAGCCAAGCTTCACTCCCACTCGATCGTGCCGGGGGGCTTGCTGGTGATGTCCAGCACCACCCGATTCACCCCCTTCACCTCATTGACGATCCGATTGGACATGAGCTCAAGCAGGTCGTAGGGCAGACGGGACCAATCGGCAGTCATGCCATCCTCCGACGTCACAAAGCGCAGCACTACCGGAAAGGCATAGGTGCGCTTGTCTCCCATCACTCCCACACTGCGCACGGGCAACAGCACCGCAAAAGCTTGCCAGATGGTGTCATACAAACCCGCCCGGCGCACCTCCTCCCGCACGATCAGATCCGCATCCCGGAGGATGTTGAGCTTCTCCGCCGTCACCTCACCCAGAATCCGGATGGCTAGCCCCGGGCCGGGGAAGGGATGGCGACCCACGATCTCCTGGGGCAGGCCCAGATTGCGGCCCACCTTGCGCACCTCGTCCTTGAAGAGCTTGCGCAGGGGCTCCACCAACTTGAATTGCAGATCCTTGGGCAAGCCACCCACGTTGTGGTGGCTCTTGATTTTCACGGCAACCCGTTCACCTGTCTTGGGATCAATGTTGGTTCCCGCCGATTCAATGACGTCGGGATAAAGGGTGCCCTGGGCCAAATAATCAAAAGGCCCCAGCCGCCTGCTTTCCTCTTCGAAAACGCGGATGAATTCCGCACCAATGATTTTGCGTTTTTCCTCCGGATCCGTAATGCCATTCAGGCGAGAGATAAAGCGCTGGCGAGCGTTGATGTACTCCACTTGTATATGAAAACGTCGATCAAAGAAGTCCACTAGAAACTCTGGCTCACCCTTCCGCATGAATCCCTGATCAATGAACATGCAGGTGAGTTGATCGCCGATCGCCCGATGCAACAGGAAGGCGAGGGTTGAGGAATCCACTCCCCCCGAAAGAGCCAGCAGCACCCGCTTGTCGCCCACCTGGGCCCGCACATCGGCGATCGCCTCATCGATGAAAGCGTCCGTGGTCCAGTCGGGGGAAGATCCACAGATGTGGTACACAAAATTGCGGATCAACGCCATGCCATCGCTGGAGTGCACCACCTCCGGATGGAATTGCACCCCATAGAGCCGGCGGCCGTGGTGGGCAACGGCAGCATCGGGCGTGTTTTCGGTATGGCCCAGCCGCACAAAGCCCTCAGGGAGCGACTCCACCGAATCGCCATGGCTCATCCACATGGTGGAGCCGTTCTCCACATTGGTGAGCAGGTCTCTGGGATCATCCACATGGAAAGGGGCCTTGCCGTACTCGGCCCGTCCGGCGGCCACCACCTTGCCGCCTAGCTGCTGCACCATCAGCTGCATGCCGTAGCAGACCCCGAGCAAGGGCACACCCATCTCCCAGACCGCGGGATCACAGAGGGGCGCGCCCTCCTCATACACGGAACTGGGCCCCCCGCTGAGGATGATTCCCCGGGGGGCCAGCAGGGCCAACTCCGCAGCCGTGGTGGTGTAGGGGAGCACCAGGGAATAGACCTCGGTTTCCCGCACCCGCCGAGCGATCAGCTCGGAATACTGGGAGCCGAAATCCAGGATCACGATCCCGGGCTTACGGCTGCCTTGGAGTGCCTCCGCCAGCGGACCAAAAGGCGTCGCCTCAGGGGTCTGGGTGGGGGTGACTGTGGAGGGGGAGGACGACATGGAAACGGGGTGTGCGCCAGACCAGGCTCTGGGGCCGGATCAGGCCGCCAGAGCCAACCCTAGGTTGCCCCCTGAGAGGACCCTGACCACCCCTGGACAAGAGTGGCGCCCTGTGGGCCGATAGCGCAGAGCCGCCGGCTGCGGTCAAACAGGGCCACGCCCGCCGCAACGCCGCCGGCCCCATGACGGTCCAGATACTGGGCCACCCGCTGCTCAATCGTGAGAGCCAGGCGGGTACGCAGGCGGGCGGCCAACTCCGGATCCGTGATGTCGAGCTGCAGGAACCCCGCCTCCACGGTGGGAGCCCGGTGGAGCGCATCCAGGGCGGCACCCGTGAGGCCCTCGAGGGCCGCCAGGGCGGTGAGCACCTCGGCGCGGCCATCGGCCAGGTGGTGGTGGGTGTGGAAGATG
>JBBASA010000017.1:0-48571 GCA_040399515.1 Cyanobium sp.
TGGCGATGCCGGTGACGAGGGCCTTCTTGCCGCGCAGGTCGAGGAGCATGGGGGCAGGAAAGGGGATAGGAATCGGGGGATTCTCCCGCAGCGTCTGCTCGGCCTGGGCCCATCCCCCATCAAGATGGGGGGTCCTCATTAGCGCTCCCCGTTCTGGCATGACTGCCTCCTGCGCCATCTGCCAGATCCATGGCGATCGCACCCACCAGGAGGCCTATGAGCTTGGCCGGGGCGCCCTGTGGTTGTTGCGCCACCATCCGGATCCGTCGCCTCTGGCCGGCTGGCTTTTCCTGGATGCCCGCCGCCATCTGGGCGGGCCTCTTGCCTTCAACGATCTGGAGGCCGCCAGCTGGGGCTCGGCGGTGCGCCACGCCAGCCAGCTGTTGCAGCAACTCACCGGCTGCGAGCGGGTGTATGCGATCGCCTTCGGGGAGGGGGCGCCCCATCTGCACCTGCACCTGATTCCCCGCTTCACCTCCGATCCCGCCAGCGCAGCCTGGAGCGTGGCCGATCTCTACCGGGCCGTGGTGGCCGGCGAGCGGCCCGCCGCTGATCCCGAGCGGGTGCGGGTGCTGGTGGCACAAGGGCGCCAGCACGTGGAGCCAGCGGTGCTCGATGGAGCCCCCGGCTGATGGAACGCCCGCCCACCTTTCCAGGGGGCCGCCGCGCGGCGGAAGCCCGCCTTGCCCTGATGGATCCGGCCGGCTATGGCGCTAGCCGCAACCACCTCGATGGTGCTGTCACCCGCCTGTCGCCCTACATCCGCCATGGGGTGCTCACCTTGGCGGAGGTGCGGGAGGCCGTGTTTGCCATGCTTCGGGAGCGGGAGACCGGGAGCGCGCCGGCGCCCACGGTTCAGCAGGGTGAGCTGTTTGGGGGACTGGACGGGGCTTCCACGCCCCACGCGGGAGGCAAGGGGGGGTGGAGCCCGACCCAGCGCCGGGCGGGCGAGAAACTGATCGCCGAGCTGGGCTGGCGGGACTACTGGCAGAGGCTTTGGCACCAGTGGGGAGATGGCATCTGGCAGGACCGGGAACCGCTCAAGACGGGCCATCCCCCCACCTCCTACGCGCCAGAGCTGCCCACGGATCTGGCTTCGGCCGCCACGGGTCTGGCCTGCATGGATGCCTTTGCGGAGGAGCTGATGGGCACCGGCTGGTTGCACAACCATGCCCGCATGTGGCTGGCGTCCTACGTGGTGCATTGGCGGCGGGTCCGCTGGCAGGCGGGAGCCCGCTGGTTTCTGCAACACCTGCTGGATGGGGATCCAGCCAGTAACAACCTCAGCTGGCAGTGGGTGGCCAGCGCCTTCAGCCACAAGCCCTACCTCTTCAACCGGGCGAATCTGGAGCGGTTCAGCAGTGGCCGCTATTGCGCTGGCTGCCCGGCGGCGGGCCGGGGCGGGGCCGGGCAGCCGGGGGGTTGTCCCTTTGAGGCGAGTTATGAGGGGCTGCAGGCGCGGCTGTTCGGGCCCGTTGATCCTCGTGCAAAGGCCTCCCCGGTGGCCCACCCGCGCCAATGCTCCACGTCACCAATGCCCGATACCGCTTTGCCGCTGCAGAAGCCGCTTCTGTGGGTGCACGGCGAAGCCCTGGGCCCCGCCAACCCGGCTCTGCGCGCCCATCCCGGCAGCCCCGCCGTGTTCGTGTTTGATACGGAGCTGATCGAGGGCCGTACCGCCACAACCGGCGGCCAAGACGTCGCCCCTGTGCCGCTGGCCCCTGGCCGGCTGTGCTTCCTGCGCGAGTGCCTCTCAGAGCTGCCCGTCAGCGTGCGCGAGGGGGACGTGGCGGCGGAGCTCCTGGCAGCCGCCACTGCCGCCGGCGCTGACGGCATCGTCACCAGCCGGGCGGTGGACCCGCGTTTCGCGCCGATTGCGGCCCGGGTGGCGGAGGTCCTGCCCCTGCGGATTCTGGATCCCGAACCGTTCGTGGAGCTCCCCTGGCAGGGCCCCGGAGCTCCGGAGCTGGGCCGGTTTTCGCGCTACTGGCGGCGCGCGGAGCCGCGGGTGTGGGGGTAAGTGCTTCACTTTCCTACTGGCCGCCCTGCGGCCGGCGTGCCCTACCGCCGCTGAGGCAGGCTGCCTCTCCATCCCGCCCCTTGTCGTTGCCCTCCTCCTTTAAAAGCCTGGAGTTCGCCACCTGGCAGCGGGGCGCCGAGGCCTATGACCGCCTGTTTGGCTCGGTCACGGGCGCGGCGATCGCGCCGACGCTGGATGCCCTGGAGCTGGGCCGCGGCCAGCGGCTTCTCGACATCGGCAGCGGCACCGGCCAGACCGTCGCCGCTGCCCTGGAGCGTGGGGTGGCCGCCTGCGGCATCGACCTAGCGCCGGCCATGGTCGCCCTGGCCCAGCAGCGGTGTCCCGCCGGCACGTTCCGGGTCGGCGACGCCGAGGCGCTGGAGGAGGAGGACGGCGTCTTCGACGCCGCCTGCAGTCTGTTCGCCATCAACCATGTCCCCGATCAGGAGCGGGCGATCGCAGAGGCCTTTCGGATCCTTCGCCCCGGCGGTCGTTTCGCCTTCACAATGTGGCGCCCTCCCGGCCCTTCGGCATTCCACGCCCTGGTGCGGGATGCGATCGCTGCCCATGGGCAGGGCGACATCCCCATCCCCGTGCCGGCGCCCCGGCTGCGCTTTGGCGAGGCGGAGCCCTGCACTGAACTGCTGCTGGCGGCGGGCTTCGAGCGGCCGCAGGTCGGCGAGCTGCCGCTCGCTTTTCACCTCGACTCCCCCCACACCGTCTTAGAGCTGGCTGCCACCTCGCCCAGGGTCTCCTTGCTCCTGGCGCAGCAGAGCGAGGCGGAACGACGCCGCATCGAGGAGGCGATCGTTGAGGGGGCTCTTGCGTTCCGGCGCGGCGACCGGATCCACCTGCCGATCCCGGCGCTGTTGACGGTCGGGAGGAAGCCGGTTTGACGGCGCTCGCTGTTGCCAGTCTTTGCGCCGCTCACGCCCACAAACGTAGAGTCACGTTGCATTGGATGGTCACATGAGCGGGATCAACACTGCCGTGAAATCCACAGCCGTGACCGTCATCCCCATCCGTGCAGGACGCAGCGCCCGTCCCAATCGGTGTGTGATCAGTCTGGGTGTTGGAAAGAAGATCTATAAAGATAGCTTGGAGAGGTTGCAAGAGAGCTTGATAAGGGTCCGATTTGATGGTGATCTCCTCTTCTGGAATGAGCGCTTTCCTGATGGGGCTCCGCCACAATTTGAGGCTCCATTTGCCTTTAAGGTTTATTGTTTCTTTGTGGCCAGGGATCTTGGCTACGAGGAGATTCTTTGGATGGATCCAGTCTGCGTTGCCCTTCGCTCGCTGGCACCGGTTTTTGATCTGCTTCAGACCAATGGATACGTGATGTTCAATAACAACTACGGTCAGATGATGGGTCAATGGTGTAGCGATGAGGCCCTTGCTGCTAATGGTCTCACCCGGGACGAGGCCATGTTGATTCCTGAAACGCCCTGTTCTGTTCTTGGACTGGATCTGCGCTCACCTCTGGCGAATCAGTTTCTTGAAGGCTGGCATCAGATCATGTCCGATGGGGTCACCGCCAGGGGGACCCGTGTGCCCGTGGACAATTGGGAGGATTACATGGCGATCTTCTGGAACAAAAATGGACGAATCTCTTCCGATCCCCGCGTGGGGGGACATCGGTGTGACCAGCCAGCTGCAGGCATCATGGCCCACCGTCTTGGCATGACTCCTTATGCAGATCTCCTGCGTGATATTCACTTCAGCGGAACGAAAATAAACCGCCAAACCGCCATTCTTCACCATCGAGAATTTGGCGAGGAGATTACCTCTCTTGATGACATTTATTACCATGTCTTTTTCCGGATGCCATGGATTCAGCCCCTCAGGGAAAATGCCTACAAAGTTGGGCGCAAGTTAAAGCGCCTTTTTGTCGGGCGTCCCTGATCGTTATCCTCCCGCCTGCTTCGGTCGAAATCCTGCTTTCTCCAGCTCCGCCAGAGCAGCGGCCACTTGGTCGCCCTGGAGCTCAATGAGGCCCTCCTTCAAAGCCCCCCCTGTGCCCACTCTGGCCTTAAGGGCCTTCAACAGGGCAAGGGCCTCGCTTTCCGCGATTTCGAGGCCGGTGATCACGGTCACGGTCTTCCCCCCTTTGCCCGCCTTGGTGCGCTGCACCCTGACCCGCTGCTGCGCCTTGGGGGTGCTGGATGCCGGAGCGGCAGGACGAGCAAGGCTAGGTGGCCCATCAAACTCCTGCCAAGCGCCTTTTTTGGCCATCAGCCTTCAATCGGGGCAGGGATCACCCCCACCTGCTGAAGGTGGGCCAACACCTGCGACACACAGTCGTCAAGGCTCTGGTGACCCGTGTCGATGCGCAGTTCCGGTTGCTCTGGCTCCTCATAGGGGCTGGAGATGCCCGTGAACTCCTTGATCTCTCCGCTGCGCGCCTTGGCGTAGAGGCCTTTGGTGTCCCGCTCCTCGCAAACGTGTAGATCTGCGGCGCAATGAATCTCGACGAAATCTCCCTCCTCCACGAGGGCCCGAGCCCTGTGGCGATCCGCCCGGAAGGGAGACACGAAGGCCGTGAGTACCACCACCCCCGCATCCAGAAACAGTTTGGCCACTTCGCCGATGCGGCGGATGTTTTCCTCCCGATCCCCATCGGAGAAGCCCAGGTCGCTGCAGAGCCCATGGCGCACGTTGTCGCCATCGAGCACGTAACAGGCGAGCCCCTGCTCAAACAGGGCGGAGTTCACCGCATTGGCCAGGGTGCTCTTGCCGGCACCGCTCAATCCGGTGAACCAGAGAATGGCACTGCGGTGGCCGCGCTGATGGGCCCGGGCCGCCCGCGTCACCGTGGAGTGATGCCACACGATATTTGTGGCCACAGGATTGGTGGCTGTCATGGGAGGGGGAGACCGGCCAGGGGAGGGATGGGCCCCATTCTCCCTGGTGGCCTGGAAGGCGGTGTCATGAGTCGTAGTTCCAGTAGCACGCGGCGGCGTCCCCGCTCGATCAAGAGTCGTAGGGGTTCCCCCGTGGGCTGTTCCCTCACCCGTCGGATCACCTGGCCGGCCCGCTCCACGGGCTCGTCGTTCACGGCCCGCACCCGATCGCCAGGCTGGAGGCCCGCGGCTTCGGCCGCAGATCCCGGTGCCACCTGGCGCACCCACACGGCCCCATCGACACTCTCCAAATAGGCACCGAGCCGGGCTCCGGGTGGGGGAGCCCCGCATCCCTCCGGCAGCTCAGGCCGTTGCAGGGTGAGAAGCCGATTCAGGCCCAGTTGCCGCAGCTGGGCAGGGACGCCTTCCCCCCCCTCCAGGTGTCCTAGGCCGATGAGGGCTACCACCAGCCGGCCCGGATCGCGGCGATGGGCTGCCGCGATCCGCTCTGCCATGGCCCGATCGCGCAGCAGCTGGCTGCCGATGAAACGCTCCAGGCCTTCCGCTTCGGCCTTGGGAAGTCCCCCGCCCGGTTCGTGCCCCATAGCCCGATGGGCCTGCCAGGCCCTGTGCAATCGCAGGCGGTAGGCCTCCTTGGCCGGTGCGGGGAAGCCGATCCCTTCCCGCTCGGCGGAAGGGATCGCCGCCAACCCCTCGCGCCGCACCCGTCGCACCACCTCCGGTTCCAGGTTGAGGGCCAGGAGGGGGACCCCCTTCTGCCGGGCCCAGCGCAGCAGGGGGAGATACAACGCGGGGTCGTGACCCCAGACGCCCGCCCAATCCACCTCGGCCAGAAAGGCCTTCTCCTCCAGTTGGCCAGTGGCGAAGCGGGTGAGGATCGGCTGCCGGGGGGCCGGCACCATTTCCAGGGCCAGCACCAGGGGCCGGGCGCCCTGGGCCAGGGTCACAAGGCTACGGAGCTGCCAGACGTGGTCGGCGGCACTGGTGTGGATCTCGCCGAGCAAAACGCTTTCCAGACGTTGGGAGGCCTCCAGGAGCTGGCGCTGCTGCTGCTCTGCTGCTGCAACGGCCTCAGCGCAGCGGGGGGGTGATGCGGCCATGGTCTCCGCCCCAAGGCCGTGCATCGGGCCCATCAGCACCATCAGATGGGCCACGATCCGGCAGAGAAGTCGGGTTTGCAACGATCTCTTCTCCTTCCACTTCGTCCAGGAAGGGCAGCGTGCCCAGCAGCAGCCTGACCGGTTTCCCCACCGGTGGCAAGGCTCTGCTCAAATGGAATCTTGGATGTTCTTCCCCCGCGATGAATTCCGCCGAGGCCTTTGCCGCCATCGCTCTGGTGGCCGTTGCTTGCGACGGGGTGGTGGATCCCTTGGAGGCGCGTCTCCTGAGAGCCCAATTGGACGGACGCCAGCCCTATAGCGAACGGAGTGAGGAAAGCATGGGGCTGCTCTTTGAGGCGCTCCTCGACCAGCTCCATTCCGAGGGTTGGCGGGCCCTGATCTCCAAGGCCATACCGCTCCTGTCGATGGCTCAGCAGGAAACGGCCCTGGCGATGGCCGCCCACCTTGTCCACGGGGATCAGTCGTTATCTGCCGAGGAAAACGGACTGTTGAGGGACATGGCCTCCCTGATGACCCTTCCCGCGCAGCGATCGGCTCAGATTCTCGATGTGATCGCCGTGTTGCACCGCGACAGCCTGGCGCTCTGAGGGCCCTTCCCCTTCCCAGCTGCTTAGGGTGAGGTCACCTGTTTTCTGGCCGCGACGTGACCAGCACGCTTTCCTCCCCTAACGCCGCCGGTCAGCCCGACCCTGCCCTTCTGGCTCCCACCGCCCGACCGGACGCCCTCGGCCGATTCGGTCCCTTCGGCGGGCAGTATGTGCCGGAAACCCTCATGCCGGCCTTGGCGGAACTAGAGGCCGCGGCAGCCAAGGCCTGGGCCGATCCTGCGTTCACCGAACGCCTCAACCACCTCCTCCGCACCTACGTGGGGCGCCCTTCGCCTCTCTATGAAGCGGAGCGACTCAGTGAGCACTACCGCCGTCCGGAGGGAGGCCCCCGCATCTGGTTGAAACGGGAAGACCTCAACCACACCGGCGCCCACAAGATCAACAACGCCCTCGGCCAGGCCCTTCTCGCCCTGCGGATGGGCAAACCGCGGGTCATTGCCGAAACCGGTGCCGGCCAGCACGGCGTGGCCACCGCCACGGTGTGCGCCCGTTTTGGTCTGGAGTGCGTGATTTACATGGGCGCTGAAGACATGCGCCGCCAGGCCCTCAATGTGTTTCGTATGCGTCTGCTCGGCGCCACGGTGCAGCCCGTCACCGCCGGCACGGCCACCCTCAAGGATGCCACCAGCGAAGCGATCCGCGACTGGGTGACCAACGTGGAGACCACCCACTACATCCTCGGTTCGGTGGCCGGTCCCCACCCCTATCCCATGCTGGTGCGCGATTTCCATGCCTGCATCGGCCGGGAGGCCAAACAGCAATGTCAGGAGGCCTTCGGCCGCCTTCCCGATGTGTTGGTGGCCTGTGTGGGCGGAGGCTCCAATGCCATGGGGCTCTTCCATCCCTTCGTGGAGGATGCCACGGTGCGCCTCATCGGTGTGGAGGCCGCCGGGGAAGGGGTGGCCTCCGGCCGCCACGCCGCCACCATCACCGAGGGACGCGTGGGCGTGCTCCATGGAGCGATGAGCCTGCTGCTGCAAGATGAAGAGGGGCAGGTGCAGGAGGCCCATTCGATCAGCGCTGGTCTGGATTACCCAGGGGTGGGCCCGGAGCACAGCTACCTCAAGGGCATCGGGCGGGCCGAGTATGCCGCTGTCACCGATGCCGAAGCCCTCGATGCTCTGCAGCTGCTCTGCCGCCTGGAGGGCATCATCCCCGCCCTCGAGACGGCCCATGCCTTCGCCTGGCTGGAGAAGCTCTGCCCCACCCTGGCCCCCGGCACGGAAGTTGTGGTGAATCTCTCAGGCCGCGGCGATAAGGATGTGAACACGGTGGCCGAGCGTTTGGATGAACTGACCCGCTAAAGCGGATCCTCTTCCCAGCTGAAGCGGGGCAGCCTGGACAGGGTGTCCTGCATGCTGCGGGCCCAGGTTTCCATGGAGCGGGTGATCAATACCGAATCCTTTTGCAGCTTCAGGCGTCGACTCACTTCCAAGCCATCCCTGGGAACCATGGCCACCTCGAATGGAGGCCCCACGGTGAGATTGGATCGGCGGGTCACCACCTGGGACACCAGACAAAGACGGGCCGCATCTTCCAGGCTCATCCCGTGGTGTCCGATGTAATCCAGCGGGGGTTTGCCATATTTGCTTTCGCCAATCTGAAGAAAGGGAGTTTCTTGCGAGGCCATGATCGCATTCCCCTGGGGGTAAATGAGATAGAGCCCATGGGGCTGGCCAGCGATCTGTCCGCCCAGAATGAAGCTGGCTTCGCCGGTTGCACCAGCCTCGCGGAGGGAATGGTGATAACGGCGTTGCACGGAAACACTGAGGTTGCCAATGTAATCGGCGGCCTCGAATAAATAGCGGGCCTCAAAAAGATCAGGGGGATCATTCTTTTCTGTTATGGCGGGCCTGGCTGGCAATCCAGCCTCCCGGTCGGCGGCACCCGCTTGATGATCATCAATATCGCGACGAATGCGATTGAGAACGGCTTGTGTTGTGCCAAGATTGCCAGCCGCCATGATCACAAAGATGCGATCGAATGCGGGCTTGAAAACATGCATTTTGCTGTAGGACGATATATAATCAACTCCGGCATTTGTTCTTGAATCAGATGCAAAAACCAGGCCCGCATCCAGCAGAAAAGCTAGGCAATAGGTCATAACGTCACGAAAGGATTTTCCTCAGCTGAGACGTCTTTGCAGCAAATGCGCAACAGATCTCACCCCTGCCCTCGCAGTAGCGTAAGCCATGCGTGTAGGGCCCACGAGTGCAACCACCCCTCGGCCCCCATCCCCTGTTCGGTAGGGGCACTGCACAACGGCGCATTGCCCAAGCGCCTTGTGGGGATGCTCGCTTCCGATCCACACCAGGCTCTCCAGATCCGTGGCCCCCTGGGGGCCCAGAACCTGGTCGGGATGGGTTTCCACCAGGTTGACCAGGGGTAAGAGGGAGGAGGTGCGGGTGAATTCAGGCTGGGCCAGCAATCCACCCAGTCCGGCGGCCACCACTGTTCCCATCCCGCCCCCCGTGAGCAGGGTGTGGCTGTCCAGAGCCTGGCGCAACAGTCTTCCGCTCGAGGCCAACTCTGCAGGTAACAGATCCCAGGAGATGGCCCCGTCCCCGGGCTCCTGTAACTGGCGGTTGGTCCACCGTTCCAGGATCGGCAATTCCGTCTGGATGCCATGGGGCAAGCGCAGGTGCAGGCTGGTGCTGAGCCCACTCCCCTGAACCAGGATCACCAGCAGGCTCTCGCCACTGGGCATCAGGTGGATTTCCTGAAGCTTGGGGGCCCGGCTGCGGGGGCGGGTGATCAGGCTCAGCAGCCCCGTCAGATCCGAAAGGCGCCGAGCCATGTAGACGAGGAGATCATCCAGGGCGGCCCATTGGAGGCTCAGGCCGGCCAGCTCCCGCTCGAGTTGGGTGGCCGCTGCTCCCGGAGCGGGCAGCAGCTCATCCACATAGAGCCGATAGCCCAGTTGGCTCGGGATTCGGCCGGCGGACGTATGCGGTTGGGTGAGGAGGCCGCGCTGTTCCAGGGCCCCCATAGCCGTGCGCACGGTGGCGGGGCTGGCAGGAAATCCGAAACGGCGCACAAGGGTGTTGCTGCCGACGGGCTCGACCGTGTCGACGTAGTGGCGCACGGTGGCCTGGAGCACCTCTTGTTGTCGGCGGGATAGGGAGTGCACCAGGCCGTCAAAGTAGAAATGGATGATAAGCAGAGTTCCGTTGTCTGGGTTCGGGCACCTAGTAGCGGGGAATGGAGGGATCCACGCTCACGCTCCAGGCATCGATCCCTCCCTGCAGGTTCCAAACCTCTCTGTAGCTCTGGGCTTCCATTAGCCAGCAGGCGAATTGCCAGCTGCGCACACCCGCATGGCACAGCACCACGACGGGTTGGTCTCGCCTCAAGAGGGTTTCCACCTCCCCCATCCAGTCCGCAGAGCGGCTCAAGGGAAGGTGCTGCACGGGATAGGGCAGTTGGGCCAGGGCCAGCTCCTGGGCTTCCCTCACGTCCACCAGTTGGAGGGATTCCCCAGCCTGAAGCCGATCGGCGAGCTCTTCAGGGGTGAGGGACCGGGGCGCCGGAATAGACGGTGGTAGCGACATGGCAGATCCGAAGCGGGAGGGCAGGATGGTGGCATCCTGCTGAAGCCGAATGAAGGGTCGGCCCTTCCTTGCCGTTCTCCTGATGGTGGCCCTGTTGGCCCTCGGCTTGGGTTGGGGCGGCTGGTGGCTCCTGTGGAAACGGGGTCCCCTCCAGCTACAACACCACACTCTCACCATTCCCCGGGCGGCCCGTTTTGTGCCAAGGCAGGCTCCCCTCAGCATCTACATCTTCAGTGATGGGGAACAACCCGTCGATTACGCCAGGGCCGTGGCCCCTCTCCGCCAACGGGAGGCGGCCACGAAGGCGGTGGAGCGGCTCCGCGATGGGGCCTTTGCGGCCGCGGGACTTAACTATCACGATGAGCTGGCCGGCTGGTTGGCCCCCGAGATCGGCCTGAGCCTCTTCGATGCCCCTGGCTATGAGCCAGGTGGTAGCTGGCTTCTCGTGCTCTCCAGCAAGGACGAGGAGGGGGCCCGCCGGTTTCTCCAGCGCTTCTGGCAATCCCGCAGCCTGGCCGGCAGTGGCCTGCAGATCAGCCAATACCGCGGCATGGGATTGATCAGCGGCAGGGGCGCCCTGGTGGGACGGGATCCGGTGCCCCTGGCGACGGCCCTTGTTCAGGACGACCTCGTGCTGATCGCCTCAGGGCGCACCACCCTGGAGCGGGCCCTGGATGTGTCCCAGATCGATGCGCTCAACGAGGCTGGCCTCGCGCCCCTGAAGGAGGGGGTGGAGCAACTCGGTGAGGGGATGGCCCTGCTGGTGGCCCGTTCCGAGGCCTTTTCTCCCTGGCTGGGTCTCCCCAACGTCCAGAGCCCTGACGCCAGCGGCGATCCGCTCTTGGTGGGAACGCTCCATCCCAACGGCCGCCTGCTGGAGCTTCAGGGTGTCTTGCATGTTGACGAGCCCCCGACGTCGTCTTCCTTGGAGACCGGGTCTCCGGTCAGGGATGCGCTGGCCACGGAAACCCTTCTTCTCAAGGGGCTTGGCGGGGAATCCCAGAGCCTGGCCCTCCTGCGCAACCCGGCCGCCCTGCTGGCCCAGCCCTGGCTGAAGCCCCTTGTGCAGGCGATCACCAGCCCCCCCGGGAGCGGTCCCCTGCCCTCCCGGTTAGCGGGGGTAGATCCAGGGGTGCTGCTGGTCTCCCAGGCCCCGGAGGGATGGTTGCTGGGCACCAGCGAGCAGACCCCCCGCCCCGAGGCTCTGGAAGCCCCTCTGGCGGCTGAGGGGCTGATTGATGCTCCCCTGGAGGTGGACGGGGAGACCGTGACGGTGTGGACTCGCCTTGGGACCCGACAGGGGGCAGGGGATCAGCTGCAGGCCGCCGTCTCCGGGTGGTGGCGCCCTCGGGATGGGGTGGCCTGGTGGGGAGGCAACCTCACCCTCCTGCACCAAAAGTCGGCGGGTCGCAGCGTGCTCGCGCGCCAGCAGCAGCTGGAGGATCTGGGCCGGGCTGAGGCCCCCCTGCGCTGGGCGCTGGGGGAAGAGGCGGCCACCCCGCTCCTCCAGCAATGGAGCCCCTGGAAGCGCCTGACCACCGTCGCCGGCGGACCCTTGGCCAAGGGGCTGGAAAGCCTAGCCCTGGCCCTGGAGCCTGCTGAAAGCACCGTGCGCTGGTCGGCCCGGATCGCCTTTGCGGCGCCCCCCCATGGCTGAGGTGGAGCTCCTGCTGTTGCGCCATGGCATCGCCGAACCGCGAGGGAGTGGCCAGGAGGATGGGGCCAGGGCCCTCACCGCCGAAGGACGCCAACGCACCCGCTTGATCTGCCAGCGGGCCCGCGCCCTGGGCCTGAAGGCCCCCGTGCTGGTGAGCAGTCCCCTATTGCGTGCCTCCCAGACCGCTGAACTGGCGGTGGAGGCGGGGCTCGCCCCCTCCTTCACCTGCCACGACGGCCTCTCTCCTGGGGCAGATCCGTTGCACCTTCTGCAGCAGTTGTGCGGCCAGGGGCGGGGGGAGACCCCCCTTCGGTGGATGTTCGTGGGTCACGAACCGGATCTGGGAGTCCTGGCCTGCCGTCTTCTGGCCGCCCCTCCCGGTGCGGTGGCCCTCAAGAAGGCGGGGCTGGCCATGCTCCGCTGGGACCAGATCCTTTCGTCCTCGGCCCCCATCCCCTCAGGTCAGGCACAGTTGGTGCTCCTGCTGGCCCCCAAAATCCTCACGGCTTTTTAGCACCATTGGCCGAAGTGGCAGCCAGGGCTACCTCCCGGGCCTTCCCCTGACACGTAGGTTCGAATCATTCGCAAGAGCAGGCATGGCGGCCAAGCCCTCCGGTAACACCTTTGCGGCGACCCCATCCCCATCTCCGATCAGCGCGGCTGAAGCCGCCCCCTCCCAAGGGGATGCCGCGCCCCCCACGACTCCCGTGACCATCCCCTTCCGGCCGGGATTGGAGGGTGTACCAGCCACCCAATCCGCGATCTGTGACATTGACGGACTTCGGGGCGTGCTCACCTATCGGGGTTACCCTCTGGATCAGCTGGCGCGCCAGAGCAGCTTTCTGGAAACGGCCTATCTCCTGATATGGGGGGAGCTGCCCACGATCTTCCAGCTGCGGGAATTCGAGCAGGAGGTGCAGATGCACCGCCGGGTGAGTTTTCGTATCCGGGACATGATGAAGTGCTTCCCGGCGTCCGGCCATCCGATGGATGCCCTGCAGGCCAGTGCGGCCTCCTTGGGTCTGTTCTATTCCCGAAGGGCCCTCAACGACCCCCATTACGTGGTGGCGGCGGTGGTGCGCCTGATCGCCAAGATCCCGACCATGGTGGCGGCCTTCCAGCTGATCCGCAAAGGCCAGGATCCCATCCAGCCCCGGGACGATCTCCCCTACGCCGCCAACTTTCTCTACATGCTCACCGAGCGGGAGCCCGATCTCACGGCGGCGCGCATCTTCGATGCCTGCCTGATCCTCCACGCTGAGCACAGCCTCAATGCCAGCACCTTCAGCGCCCGGGTCACGGCCAGCACCCTCACCGACCCCTATGCGGTGGTGGCCTCAGCCGTGGGCACCCTGGCCGGCCCCCTGCATGGGGGGGCCAATGAGGATGTGCTGGAAATGCTGGAGGAGATCGGCACGGTGGATCAGGTGGAGCCCTGGCTCGATCGGGCCATCGCCAACAAGCAGAAGATCATGGGGTTCGGCCACCGGGAATACCGGGTGAAGGATCCGCGGGCCGTGATCCTGCAGGGACTGGCCGAGGAGCTCTTCACCCGTTTTGGCTCCGACCCCATGTACGACCTTGCTCGGGCTCTGGAGGCTGCGGCCGCAGATCGCCTGGGCCCCAAGGGCATTTATCCCAATGTGGATTTCTACTCGGGCCTGGTGTACCGCAAGCTCGGGATTCCCCGGGATCTCTTCACGCCGATCTTTGCCATTGCCCGCACGGCCGGTTGGCTGGCCCACTGGCGGGAGCAGCTGGGTGCCAACCGCATTTACCGGCCCACACAGATCTACACAGGCTCACCTGAGCGTCTCTGGCACCCCCTGGAGCAGCGACCCATGTCCATCTAAGGCGTCCGATGGAAGGGAGTTCCGCCAACAGCGTGGCTCTCCGATTAAGTTGCCTGCCAATTGGAGCTCGTCTTCATGCCGTTGACACCGCCGGTCACTCCTGGCTTCGTCACCCCTGGATTGGACCTTCAAGCCAGCTTCAGTTCCCTGCTGGAAGGCCTGGGGGTGAGCCCTGGGCTGGCCAGAGTGATCTGGCTGCCCTTGCCCATGCTTCTGGTTCTCGTAGCGGCCGTGGTGGGCGTGTTAGTGAATGTGTGGCTCGAGCGAAAGATTTCAGCAGCGGTGCAGCAGCGCATCGGTCCGGAGTATGCGGGAGCCTTGGGCATCCTCCAGCCCCTGGCCGATGGTTTGAAGCTGTTGGTGAAAGAGGACGTGATTCCGGCCAGGGCGGACGGGTTGCTATTCACCTTGGGCCCTGTGTTGGTCCTGGTTCCCGTGATCCTCTCCTGGTTAGTTGTTCCTTTTGGCCAGAACCTTCTCATCAGCAATGTAGGGGTGGGAATTTTCCTTTGGATTTCCCTCAGCAGCATCCAGCCCATTGGCTTGCTGATGAGTGGCTATGCAAGCAATAACAAATATTCCCTGCTTGGGGGGCTTCGGGCTGCGGCCCAATCCATTAGTTATGAAATTCCTCTGGCTCTCTCCGTACTAGCGATTGTCATGATGAGCAATTCTCTTAGTACGGTGGATATCGTCAATCAGCAGACTGGGGCAGGTATCCTGAGTTGGAACATCTGGCGTCAGCCAGTTGGTTTCATCATCTTCTGGATCTGTGCCCTGGCGGAATGTGAGCGCTTGCCTTTTGACCTTCCTGAAGCGGAGGAAGAGCTTGTGGCGGGCTATCAAACGGAATATGCCGGGATGAAATTCGCTCTCTTTTATCTGGGGAGTTACATCAATCTTGTGCTCTCTGCCCTGCTGGTCTCCGTGCTCTATCTCGGCGGTTGGGGGTTCCCCGTTCCCGTTGAGTGGCTTGCCCAGTGGTTTGGACAGCCCATCGACAGCCCCCTGATCCAGGTGATCACGGCCAGTGTGGGGATTGTGATGACCGTGCTCAAGGCATACCTGCTGGTGTTTTTTGCCATCCTTCTGCGTTGGACCGTCCCCCGGGTTCGGATCGACCAGTTGCTGGATCTAGGCTGGAAGTTCCTCCTGCCCATCGCCCTCGTCAATCTGCTGGTGACAGCGGCTCTGAAGTTGGCGTTTCCAGTTGCTTTCGGAGGTTGACCCCAGCAATCGCCCTGGCATCGACAGTTGCCCACGAAGTCAGGCATCATTGTTCCACTTGAAGTTTTTACCCCTTTACTCCCATGTTTGGCTTTCTCCAAAAGGTTGGTGATTACACCAAAGATGCCGTGAGTGCTGCCAAATATATTAGCCAGGGTCTGGGGGTCACCTTTGACCACCTCCGCCGCAGGCCGATCACGATCCAGTATCCCTACGAGAAACTGATCCCTTCGGAACGGTATCGAGGCCGGATTCATTATGAGTTTGACAAATGCATTGCCTGTGAGGTTTGCGTCAGGGTTTGCCCAATCAACCTCCCCGTTGTGGATTGGGTGATGAACAAGAGCACGAAAAAGAAAGAGCTTCGAAACTATTCGATTGATTTCGGAGTCTGTATTTTTTGTGGAAATTGTGTGGAATATTGCCCTACCAATTGCCTGTCGATGACCGAGGAGTATGAGCTCGCCGCCTACGACCGCCATAGCCTCAACTACGACAACATTGCCCTCGGCAGGCTCCCCACCAGTGTGACGACAGACCCCTCCGTGTTCCCCTTGCGGGAGCTCGCATACCTTCCCAAGGGTGTGATCGAGCCCCACGGCGTGCCTGCCACATCCCCCCGCGCTGGCAAGCTACCCGCTGAGATCCTGGCTGAAACTCCCACCTCGGCAAGCCAACCCAGCTCCAAGGAGCAGACTCCATGACCATTGCATCAACAACGGAACAATTTTGCTTCCTTGTCCTCGCAGCCGTTTTGGTGATGGGCTCACTGGGTGTTGTGCTGTTGGACAACATTGTCTACTCAGCTTTTTTGCTGGGGGGTGTTTTCCTCTCTGTTGCGGGCCTTTATTTGCTCCTGAATGCAAGTTTTGTGGCTGCAGCCCAGGTCCTCGTTTATGTCGGTGCGGTGAATGTGCTCATCCTTTTTGCCATCATGCTGGTGAACAAAAAGGAAACTCTCACAGCAATCCCCGGCCTTCTCTCCCGCCGCCTTCTCTCAGGCGGGGTTTGCATCGGTCTTTTCATCCTTTTACTCCGTGTGGCCTTCACCACAGCCTGGCCCCTTCCTGGCCCAGCCTCCATCGGGGAGGAAGCCACCTTCCGAATAGGAGAGCACTTCTTTACGGATTACTTGCTTCCCTTCGAGCTCGCTTCCGTTCTCCTATTGATGTCCATGATTGGCGCCATCGTCCTGGCCCGGAGAGATGTCTTTGCCAGTGATGTGATCACGGGTGAGCCTGCAGACCAAGGGCTGATTGAGAAAGCCCGCACACCTCTTCTTGTGGATAGGAGCAAGTCATCTTCGAAGCCTTGACGGACCCGCCCCAAATCCCCAGCACCATCCTCCTCGCCATGCCACTCACCACCCCCATCCCGTTGCAAGCGTTTCTCACCCTTGCGGCCCTCCTTTTCTGTATTGGGGTTTGGGGGCTAATTAACAGCCGCAATGCGGTAAGAGTGTTGATGAGCATCGAGTTGATGCTGAATGCTGTGAACATTAACCTCATGGCCTTTTCCAATTACGTGGATGGCCAGCTGGTGAGGGGTCAGGTGTTTGCCATTTTTGTGATCACGGTTGCGGCTGCTGAAGCAGCGGTGGGCCTGGCCATCCTCCTTTCTCTCTACCGCAACAGGGAGACGGTGGATATGGAACGCTTCAACCTGCTCCGCTGGTAACCCCTCGCCGATGCGCCTTGAACGGGTCTGGCTGATCATCCGGCAAGACAGCCAGGTGGCCCGGAGGGAGGCCCATCTTTGTCTTCAGGAACTCCAGGAGATCGGCGTCAAGGTGACCGTGGCGGAAAGCGGTTTATCCACTAACCCCTTTCCCGGATTGCTGGCCACCGAAACGGAACGGCCAGACCTGGCCCTTGTCCTGGGGGGGGATGGCACCGTCCTCGGGGCGGCAAGGCACCTGGCCCCCCTTGATGTGCCCATCCTGTGTTTCAACGTCGGCGGCAATCTGGGCTTCCTCACCCACGACCGTCGCCTACTCCGAGAAACCCTGTGGACGCGCCTTAGGGAGGATCATTTCGCGCTTGAGCGTCGCATGATGCTGGCCGCTTCCATTGATTCGGGCGATGGGGTTCTGCAAGGACCCCATACGGCCCTCAATGATTTCTATCTGAGGCCCTGCCTCGATGAACTCTCGCCCACCTGTCAGCTTGAGTTGGATATTGACGGTGAGGTGGTTGATCAATACAGGGGTGATGGCCTGATCATCGCCACTCCCACAGGTTCTACCGGTTACTCCATGGCAGCGGGCGGGCCCATCCTGCATCCCGGTATCGAGGCCATGGTGATTAACCCCATCTGCCCAATGAGTCTGTCCAGCCGAGCCATTGTGGTGCCTCCCCGATCCAGGCTCACCATCTGGCCTTTGGGTGAAAGCTCCCGTCGGGTGCGGTTGTGGAAAGATGGAGTTCAAGCCACCGTGCTCGAACCCGGCGATCGCTGCGTGGTGCAGCGCAGTGACTGTGTGGCCCTGATGGTGGTCCTCAACCAAAACCCCTCGTACTACAGCACCCTCACGCAAAAACTGCACTGGGCAGGGAGCCTCACCAGTGCCCTTCCTTCCCCGAATTAGCCCTATCCCAGCATTTCAGATGGCCTTGGAAATCGAGCGTCGCTTTCTTGTGACAGGGGATGCATGGCAAGCCCATGTGAGCTGGGTGGCTGAGTTTCGTCAGGGCTATCTTCAGAGCAGGGAGGACGGCCTCACCACACGGATTCGCCTGCAGCAGGCAGGGAGTGGGGGGGAGCAGGCCTGGCTCACGATCAAGGCCGTCCCCGATGGTGCCTCCGTGGCCACGCGTCTGGAATTTGAGTATGCGATTCCCGTTGCTGACGCGGAGGCCTTGCTGGCTTTGTCGTCCTGGCGTCTGGAAAAACAACGCCATGGATTGCTACTCCCTGGCGGGGAGTGGGTTCTTGATGTTTTCCTTGGAGCCAATGCTCCCCTTGTGATCGCGGAAGTGGAGCTCCTCCACGCCGATCAGGAGGTTGAGATCCCCGCCTGGTGTGGTAACGAGATCACAGGGTTGCATCAGCTCAGCAATGCATCTCTAGCTCGCCACCCCTGGCAAAGCTGGGACGCTTCCAAACGGATGTCCCTCCAATCCGATTAACGTTGTGCGGGACTGGCGGGGAGAGTGCAGCAATTAAAGCCATCTCTGCATATCTTTCCGTTATCCATGGCCCAGTTAATCAAGGCCACACGATTCTTCGCCCCCGTTTTGGCAAAGATATTACTGACGTGATTATCGACCGTTCGTTTGCTGATGGTCAGTTGGCTTGCAATTTCCTGGTTGGTGAGGCCGGTGGCCACTAATTCAATGATTTCCAGCTCCCGTTCCGAGAGATCTGCCCGGATGCCCTCCTCGCCCTGGGGCGTTGGCTGGTCGCGGAGGTTGCTCTCGGGCATGGAGACCATTCCAGTTTGGCCATCCTAGGGAGGATCCTGGTCCATGATGTTGCCGATTGAAGCTGTTTTCTGTGAAGCTTGCTCAAGCTCTGGAGTCCGGCCAGTTCACCATCACGGCTGAGGTGACTCCTCCCCGCGGAGGGGATGTGACACGCACTCTGGAGGCTGCCGCTGGATTGAAGGGCCTGGTCCATGCCGTGAATGTGACGGATGGCAGCAGGGCTGTGATGCGGATGAGCAGTTTGGCTGTGTGCCGGCTGCTGTTGGACCAAGGCATTGAGCCCGTGTTGCAGCTCACCTGCCGGGATCGCAATCGCATCGCCCTCCAAGCTGAACTCCTTGGGGCCCACGCCTTGGGGATTCCCAATGTCCTGTGTCTTACAGGCGATCCTGTGCGCGCTGGGGATCAGCCTGAGGCAAGGCCCGTGAACGAGTTGGAGGCCGTCCGCTTGTTGAGGCTTGTCTCCAGCTTGAATGCGGGGTCTGATCCGGTGAAGGGACTCTTGCCGGATGGGGGAATCCAGCTGTTTTGTGGCGCCGCAGCGGATCCCCACTCACCCAGTTGGAGTGGGCTGGCCAGTCGTGTCCGCAGGAAGGCGGAGGCCGGGGCGCGCTTCATGCAAACCCAGATGGTGATGCACCCCGATGCCCTGAAGCGGTTTGTGGAGGAGATCACGGGCCCCTTGGGAATCCCAGTTCTGGCGGGGGTGTTTCTGCTCAAATCCGCCCGCAATGCTCAGTTCATCAACAGGGTTGTGCCGGGCGCGGCCATTCCTGAGCATCTCATTGATCGCCTGGCGGCAGCCGTAGATCCTGCAGCCGAAGGAATGGTCATCGCTGCTGAACAGATCCGCAGCTATGCCGCTATTGCCCAGGGCGTTCATCTGATGGCAGTCAAAGCGGAGGAACGGATCCCCCAGATCCTCAAATTAGCCGGTGTGGCCAGGATTTGATTTGGTCGTCCTGGGCTGGGAATTCAGCTCGCTTTGAGGGCGAAGTTGGTTCCCAGCAGTTCAGCCAGTGCTTTTTGCTGAGGGGATGGGGAGATTTTGTCTTGCCGCCGTGAGTCGGTGATCAGCCAATCCAGGGCCGCTTCCTGAAGATCAAAGTGATCGCCATTGCGATCCACGCAGTAGCGGCCGTAGACCAGCTTTTCAACCAGATTGACCCCTGGGCCGATTCGGGAGTAATCAAAAATGATGGAGTTATCAATGGTTGCGCCCTCACAGATGTGACAGCTTGGCCCAATCATGGCTGGTCCAATGATGGTGGCTCCATCTTCAATCTTGGTCATGCCTCCCACATAGATGGGACCTTGAACGTTGACCTTGTCCCAGTTGGCGGCAACATTGAGACCCGCATAGATGCCAGGTTTCACCTCGATGCCGGGCACCTGGACCTGGCGAACATCCCCCTGAAGCACACTGCGAATGGCTTGCCAGTAATCGGGGACTTTGCCAATATCCACCCATTCGAATTCCATGGGTAAGGCGTAGAATGCTGCACCGGCCCCGACAAGCCTTGGAAAGAGATCTGCACCAATATCAAAGGCTTCTCCAGAGGGGATGAAATCGAGGACTTGAGGCTCAAAAATATAAATACCTGTATTGATCATGTCACTAGCAGCCTCATCCACCGATGGCTTTTCCTGGAAAGAGAGCACCTTGCCGTCGTCATCGGTGACCACAACGCCATAACTGCTCACCTGATCCATGGGAACACGCTTCGTGATCAGGCTGGCCATGGCTCCTTTCGCCTTGTGCCGTTTGACCGCTTCCGTGAGGTCAAGGTCGATCAGGGCATCACCGCAGAGAACGATGAAAGTTTCGTCAAAGAAGGGCTGAAAATCCTGAATTCTTTTGATGCCACCTGCAGAGCCCATGGCATCACCGATGAGCTCGCCATCCTCAATTCGGCCTTCAAAGCTATAGGCAATATGCACGCCAAATCTCTGCCCGTCGCGGAAGTAATTCTCAATCTCTTCTGCCAAATGCGATACATTGACCATGATCTGGTCAAAACCATGTTCCTTTAAAAGTTCTAAAAGAAACTCCATCACTGGCTTCTGCAGGATGGGGATCATGGGCTTCGGCGTGGTGTGGGTGATCGGGCGTACCCGGGTTCCCTTTCCAGCCGCGAGAATCATCGCCTTCATTTGTAGGCGTTTATCAATTGAATCTCCTTACTTTACGGCCTTCCTCAGGCCGCTATTACTCCCGGAGCCGGCAGGGAAGCTGACCCCTCTCCAGGGGCCTCGCCTTCCGTGGCCCCAACCACGGCCCAGAGGCGTCGCAGACTCAGGGGTCCAAACAGGCCTCCTTGCTGCTGCAGTTCCACCTTCCCCTGGGAACTCAGAAACAACAGGGCCCAGAAGACCCCCACCCGATCCCGATCCAGATCGTCCTGTGGAGCATGGGCCGTCCAGGTCACCCATTCGCCCACCAGGGCATCAAAGTCCAGCCAGCCATGGCCATCCCCCGGCCAGGCGGTCTGGATGAAGGTGTTCAAGGCCGCTGTGGTTTCCGGCAATTTTTCCCGGTGGGCCAAGGCGGCCACCTGGGCAATGGCCATCCGGTCGCTGAAGCGGCGATTTCCCCGCTGACGCGGTCGGCGCTCGTCTTGCTCCAGCCGCTCGGCAATCTCCTCCAGCTGGCGGATCAATTCGCCAAGACTCACGGGGCGTTGGAGGGGGGGAGGAGCGACTGGGCGACGCAAGAGCTGGCGCTCTGGACGAAGTGGCAGAAGGATCTGCAGATCCTGGTCGGATTCCAGCTCGCCCTGCTCAGCAAAAAAGGAGTCGTCCGCTTCGGGTGGGGGGAAATTGGTTCGTTCCAGCAGTTCTGCCTTCAATCCCACCAGCATGGAAGCCGCCAGAAAGGCCTCGCTGCTTTCCGCCAGATCCTGCTCAAACCTTGTGCCTTGGGCAAGGGCCAGGCTCGGCGCGGAGATGCGTTGGTGGAGTTTGTCCAGAAAGCCATCAATGACAGCAATCACATCCACATCCCAGGGATCAATCTCCCCCCGCTCTGCAGCGTCTTGCAACATTCGGATCGCCATGCGGGCGCCCGCTTCTGCCACAGACCCCCCGATTCTGACGATCGGCTCAAGGTACCTTCCCTTGCCAGCACAATCCAGACCCTTTTTTCAACCTGGACCGATCTCAGTCATTGTCGGAGGGAGCCGTACTTTCTCCGGCCGCAGGCAATAGGCCCAACTGGGCATCCACGGTGGCGCGATAGCGCTGTAAATCGTTTTCCAGCTCTTGAATTCGGACGCGCTGGGCCTCTTGCTCTCCGTCGTTTTGAAGTGTCTCTACCTTGCGCACCACACCACTCCATACGGCATAGATCCAAGCTGCCGTCGCCCCGAGACCACCCACAAGAAGAAGCAGGGCAGCCAGGGGAAAGGTGAAGCTCAGTCCGGGAAGGAGGCGCACCGTGGTGGGCGTGGTGTTCTCCAGCGTGAACATGACCATGGCCAGGCCAAAGCTGAAGATCAGCAAGAAGTTGAGCTGACGCACGGAGAGACAGCGAGCTGATACCGGCTTAGGGGTTGGGATGGAAGGTTGTCAATGGCGGCGCCTGCAGGGCTACCGCTGGCAGCCCAGCCAGGGATGAGGTTGGGCGGAAGATGTTTTTGAGGGGAAGGGGAGCCATCTTGGCGAAAGCCAGGCTTTCCCTTTGTACAAGGGATTCGATCGAGGCCCGATAGGTATCGGTCATGATCCTGGGATAGAGGCCAATGCCAATGATCGGAATCAACAGACAGGAAATAACGTAGATCTCCCGAGGTTCCGCATCGACAAGATTGGTGTGCGCAGCAAGTTCGGCATTCTCTTTGCCGAAGAAAATCTCCCTCAACATCGAGAGCAGGTAGACGGGAGTGAGGATCACCCCAATGGCGGCCAGGATCGACATCAAAATCCGGAAGCCGAGGGTGTACGCCTCACTGGTGGCAAAGCCAACGAACACCATCAACTCCGAAACGAACCCACTCATGCCTGGAAGGGCAAGGGAAGCGAGGGAGCAAACGGTCCAGAGGGCGAACATCTTTCTCATTTTCTGGCCCACCCCGCCCATCTCATCGAGCTGAAGAGTGTGGGTGCGGTCGTAGGTTGCGCCCACGAGGAAGAAAAGGCTGGCACCAATCAGTCCGTGGCTCACCATCTGCAACATGGCACCGCTCGTGCCAAGGGCGCTGAGACTGCCAATCCCGATCAGCACAAATCCCATATGGCTGATGGAGCTGTAGGCAATCTTGCGTTTGAGATTGCGTTGGGCAAAAGAAGTGAGTGCGGCATAAATGATATTAACGACCCCCAAAACCACCAGAAAAGGCGCGAATTTCACATGGGCGTCTGGGAGGATCTGCACATTGAAACGCAGCAGAGCATAGCCCCCCATTTTGAGCAGAATTCCCGCCAGCAACATGTGCACCGGTGCGGTGGCTTCTCCGTGGGCATCCGGGAGCCAGGTGTGCAGGGGAACGATGGGGAGCTTGACCCCAAAGGCAATCAGGAAGGCCGCATAACAGATGACCTGGAAGCTAGTGCTGAATCCTTTGGAGGCAAGGGCCGTATATTCAAAGGTTGGAGTTCCTCCGCCATAGAAGGCCATGGCTAGCCCTGCGAGCAGGATGAAGAGGGAACTTCCAGCGGTGTAAAGAATGAACTTTGTCGCTGCGTACTGGCGTTTCTTGCCCCCCCAGATGGCCAGCAACAGATAGACCGGGATCAGTTCCAGCTCCCAGGCCAGGAAAAACAGCAGCAGGTCCTGGACCGCAAAGACCGCGATCTGGCCGCCGTCCATGGCGAGGAGGAGGAAGTAGAACAGCTTCGGCTTGAAGGTCACCGGCCATGCCGCCAGACAGGCCAAGGCGGTGATGAAGCTGGTGAGCAGGATCAAGGGCATCGAGAGGCCATCGGCCCCCACCGACCAGGCCAACCCCAGATCCGGGAGCCAGGAGACCCGCTCCACCAGTTGAAGCCCCTCGATGGAGGGGTCGTACCCATTGAGATACCCTCCTACGGTCAGCAGAAAGGTGGTGAGGGCCACTCCCAGGGCATACCAGCGAACCTTGCGGCCATCCCCCTCATCTGGAATGAACGGGATCAACAGAGAGGAGGCGATCGGAAAAAGAATTGCGGCACTGAGCCAGGGGAAGGGCACGGCCTCAAAAATCGCTATGGTAAGTGTAGAAATATCTTCCCGTCAGGCCGCACTCCGATGGGGGATGTCACACATCAGCCGAAGGCACTGAACAACACCACCATGGCGATGACCCCGCCAAAAACGATCAAGGCGTAAAACTGAACGCGTCCGGTTTCGAAATATTTGAGGCCTTCCCCGCTCCCCAGGGTGAGCAGGCCTGTGAGGTTCACCACCCCATCGACCACCTTGGAATCCACATCCAGCACCCGTTTGGCCAGGGCGCGGCTCCCTTGAACAAAGAGCTTGTCGTTGATCGCATCCAGATACCACTTGTTGGCGAAGAAGTTGTTGATCGCCGGAAAGCGGCCGGCCACGGCCTGGCCCAGGTCGAAGCGGTGGAGGAAGTAGGCCAGAACGGCCAGGCTGATGCCTGCAATGGAGATCGCCACCGAGGAGCCGGCCAGGGGCAGAAACTCGCTCCAGGAAAAGTGGTGGGCCATTTCCGCGGCCTCTTCCGGGTTAAGCGCCCGGGCGAAACGGCTGTTCCAAGGGGTGCCCAGCAGGCCGATCAAGATGGACGGCACGGCCAGCACCACAAGGGGAGTGGTCATCTGCCAGACCGATTCGTGGGGAAGGCTGGAGCCATGGCCATGGCCGTGGTGGGCATCCTCCCCCTCGGTCCCGCGGCCAGCGACGGCCAGAAGCTGGGCCTGCACCGCCTTGTCGTTACCGCGGAAGCTTCCTTCAAAGGTGAGGAAGTAGAGGCGGAACATGTAGAAGGCCGTCATGCCCGCCGTGAGAAAGCCTGCTGCCCAAAGGATGGGATAGGTGTGGAAGGCCTGGCCCAGGATTTCATCCTTGCTCCAGAAGCCCGCCAGGGGCGGAATTCCGGCAATGGCGATGCAGCCGATCAGAAAGGTGATGGCCGTGATGGGCATGGTTTTCCTTAACCCCCCCATCAGGCGCATGTCCTGGGCCAGCACGGGGTCGTGGCCCACCACCTCCTCCATGGCGTGGATCACGGAGCCGGAGCCGAGAAACAGCATGGCCTTGAAGAAGGCATGGGTTACCAGGTGGAACATCCCTGCCACAGGGGCGCCGCAGCCCATGGCCAGCATCATGTAACCCAGCTGGGACACGGTGCTGTAGGCCAACCCCTTCTTGAGATCCTGCTGGGTGAGGGCAATGGAGGCGCCCAGAAAGAGCGTGATGGTGCCGATGACGGCAATCACCAGCTGCACCATGGGGTAGGGGGCATAGACCGGCTGGAGGCGGGCCACCAGAAACACCCCTGCGGCCACCATGGTGGCCGCATGAATCAGGGCGGAGATAGGTGTGGGACCCTCCATCGCATCCGGGAGCCATACATGGAGCGGAAACTGGGCGGATTTGGCCATGGGCCCCATGAACACCAACAGGCAGAGGAGAACAGCGACGGCAGTTGTGATATGCCCGTCTGCCACTGCCTCCTTGAGACGAAAGCCGATGGTTTCAAACCCGAAACTGCCTGTTGCCCAGAAGAGACCCAGGATTCCCAGAAGTAATCCAAAGTCGCCAACACGGTTGACCACAAAAGCCTTCTGGGCCGCATTGGCTGCACCATCCCGGTCGTACCAGAAGCCCACCAGCAGATAGGAGCACATCCCAACCAGCTCCCAGAACACATAGATCTCGAGCAGATTCGGACTGATCACCAGACCCAGCATCGAACTGCTGAACAGGGCCAGGTAGGTGAAAAAACGCACATAGCCCTTGTCATGGGCCATGTATCCATCGGAATACACCATCACCAGCAGCGCAATGGTTGTGACCAGGCAGAGCATCACGGCTCCGAGGGGGTCGACCCTGTAGCCCATCTGCAGGTTGAAGGTGCCCGCACTCGCCCAATCAAAGAGCACTTCCCTTGGGGCCGCTCCGGCGAGTTGCTCGGCCAGTACGGCGAAACTGAGCACGGCGGCCGCCCCGACACAGGTGATGAGAAACCAGGCCACCGGCTTGCGGAGGCGGTTAACGGTGCGGTTGAAACTCAACAGGCCGAGGCCCGTGATGCAGGCACCCAGCAGGGGCAACAGGGGTATCAACCAGGCCAGGTCAGCAGCAGGCATCCCCATCAATCAAGCGTCAGTTGAGTGTAGTCAGGCTGTCCCCGGGATTCAGCCATCCCTGTCACCTCAGCCCAGCCAGTGGGCCAAGGCCGTGCGGGAAAACGCCGTGCCGGCAGACCCGATCCAGTGGTGGGCCCACCACAGCACCCCTACCGCCACGGCGATGCCCACCTGTGAGGGCTTGAGGAATTCCCCCAGCTGCAGCTGCTGCCGTCCATCCCAGATCGCCTGGAAGGGAAGAACGGAGGTGCTGGCCCGCCATTCCTCAAAGGCTGGACCAAAGCGCTTGCGGAGTCTGTGATCGCCGTGCCATACCGCAAAGACATGGTGAGCAATCAGGGCAAGACAGGTGACCACCATGAAGCTGGTGCCGATCCAGAGCAGATGGGTGGCGCACCAGAGCACCTGTCCGACGGCCTGGGGATGGCGGCTGATGCGCATGATCCCCTCGGAATAGAGCCGCACCTGGGGCTTCAGTACGGCGGGAATCTCAAGCAGGTTGTAGGTGGCGGGATAGAGGAAAAAGAAGCTCAGGGCTGTTCCGGCCCACACCACCGGCACCATCCAGGTTTGATCCTGCAGGTTCCAGAGGCGGATGCCGTCGTAGCGGTGGCCGAGGAAATAAGCGATGACGAGGACGGCGGCCGGAATGCTGATTGCCGCAAACAGAAGGCGCCAGGCACGCTCGCCGATCCGCGCCGCCCCCCAGGGCCGCAGGGCCGCCCCCCCGCTGTGCAGCAGGGCGAAACCAATGAGGAGTAGGGCCATCACCCAACTGCTGTGGTAGGGGGAGCTGGCCATCACCGTTCGCCGCGTAATGCAAGTCTTGTGAGATCAGTCTGCCAACCGGCAACCCCTTTACAGTTAGCTCCGACTTGCCGGTTCAGCCATCGGCCAACCCGAGGACCCTTCCGCGGACCACACCGAGGACCACCAGAGCCCATGGCAGATCTGCCTTTCACCCTTGATCAGCTTCGTATCCTTCGGGCGATTGCCAGTGAGGGCAGCTTCAAGAAAGCTGCCGACAGCCTCTATGTGACCCAGCCGGCCGTCAGCCTGCAGATTCAGAACCTCGAGAAGCAGCTGGATGTAGCCCTGTTTGACCGGGGCGGCCGCAAAGCCCAGCTCACGGAGGCGGGCCATCTGCTTCTCAGCTATTGCGACCGCATCCTCAGCCAGTGCCAGGAAGCCTGCCGGGCCCTGGACGATCTCCACAATCTCAAAGGAGGATCCCTCATTGTGGGCGCCAGCCAAACCACCGGCACCTATTTGATGCCGAGGATGATTGGTCTCTTCCGCCAGAAGTATCCCGAGGTGTCTGTGCAGCTCCAGGTGCACAGCACCCGGCGCACGGCCTGGGGTGTGGCCAATGGCCAGGTGGATCTGGCCATCATTGGGGGGGAGTTGCCCCCGGATCTGAACGATCTGCTTCAGGTGGTGCCCTATGCCAACGATGAACTCGCCCTGGTGCTGCCCCCGAAACATCCCCTAGCCCGCTTGCCCGAACTCACGAAGGAGGACCTTTACCGGCTGGGGTTTGTTTGCCTGGATGCCCAGTCCACCACCCGCAAAATGGTTGACCAACTTCTCTCACGCTCCAAACTGGATGTGGGACGTATGAAGATCGAGATGGAGTTGAACTCCTTTGAAGCCATCAAGAATGCGGTCCAATCCGGCCTTGGCGCAGCTTTTCTGCCCGTGGTTTCCATTGAGAGGGAACTGGCTTCCGGCAGCTTGCACAGGCCCCAGGTGGCCGATCTGCAGGTGCGCAGGCAGCTCAAGTTGATCAGCCATCCCGCCCGGTATTGCTCCAGGGCCGCGGAAGCCTTCCGCAAGGAGGTGCTGCCGGTCTTCGCCAGCCCTGAAAGTCCCTTGCGCCAACCCTCTCAGGCCAAAGCCACGGAGGTTCCCACCCCGGTGGGTCCCACCTGAGCTGGGAGCTCAGAACTGGTCTCCTTCAGGAGTCACGCCGACGGAGTCATCAGCCGCTCCGGCCACCCCAGGCATCTGAAACTTGTTGCCAGTGATGTCGGTTTGGTAGACACAACGCACGATCGGTTTGTCGCGGATGGAGCCGATGTAGGCAAACGTGTTCATGCGTTGCTTGCATTCCCGCATTTGCTCGGCAGTCACGGCGCCCTGCTTCTGGAGCACAGTCCAGTTTTCTCTGCGAATCACGCAACCGGGCTGCAGGGTGGGCTGGGTTACAAAACTGCTGCTGGGATTCATCGTTGTGTAGAGCTCGATGTCCATTACAAAGGCGCTCGCTCCCCACTGCTTGCAGAATTCCGGGTCGGGCACGGCCATGTCCAACTGCTGGCTGCTGGCGATATTTCCCTGATTGCCCTGGGTGGTGCTAGTCACCGCACTACCGATGCCAATGCCTACGACGAGGACTCCCGCCAGCAGGGCTGCCGTGGCCACATTGAACCCACCCCCGCCTGGGCTTCCTCCCCCGCCCATCCCCGGGCCCCGACCTCCGCCGCGGTCGTCCAGTCCTGGGTCGTTGCGATAGCGGGGCTCCTTCTCGGATCGGCCATAAGCCTGGCTGCGCCCATTCCAGTTGCTGGTGTTCTCCCGGGCCGTGCGCCACGGGCGCCGGTCCTCAGAGAAATCCCCCCGGTTGTCCGGTCGGGATCGGGTCACAGGGCCTCAGGGCTGCGAGGCAGACCCATCGAATAGTTCAACACTCGGCAATCAGGGTTGTAGCGGAGCTCACCCGCCTGGAGCAGCTGCCGGAGACATCCCTCCAGCTCAGACCCGATGCGACGCAAGGTGTAGTCGTTGAGATCTTCCCCGGCATGGGCGGCTACCAGCTCGCGGAAACGATCCTGAACCTTGCGCACCACACTCTCATCCCAGATAAATTCTTCGTCTGGGTCCAGGTCAAGGGTCAGTTGGCTGGCATCGGGCACCAGGTCACCCCCTTCGACTCGAGCCGTGAAGAGCCGCACATGCCGGGTGGTGGACTTCAGAAGCGTGTCCATGGTCTGGGATGAACGGGATGTGCAAGAACTCGAGAGACTCTAGGGAGAAGGCTGGCCTCTGAGGGATACCGTCGGCGCTTAGGTGCTGCAGACCGATAAGGTTGCCCCCAGTGTTCGGGTACGCCATGCGCGTTGCCATTGCAGGGGCCGGGTTGGCTGGTTTGTCCTGCGCCAAATATCTCTGCGATGCCGGTCACACCCCGGTGATCTACGAGGCACGGGATGTGCTTGGTGGCAAGGTGGCGGCCTGGCAAGACAGCGACGGAGATTGGTACGAAACGGGTTTGCATATCTTTTTTGGCGCCTACCGCAACATGCGTCAGCTGTTCGCGGAGTTGGACATCGAGGATCGCTTGCAGTGGAAGAGCCACAGCATGATCTTCAATCAACGGGATGTGCCGGGCACCTACAGCCGCTTCGACTTCCCCGATCTTCCGGCTCCCATCAATGGGATGGCCGCGATCCTTTCGAACAACGACATGCTCACCTGGCCAGAGAAGATTGCTTTCGGTCTGGGCCTGGTGCCCGCCATGCTTCGCGGCCAGTCCTATGTGGAAGATTGCGACCGCTATTCCTGGAGCGAGTGGCTGAGGATTCACAACATTCCTGAACGGGTCAATGATGAAGTCTTTCTGGCCATGAGCAAGGCGTTGAATTTCATTGGCCCCGATGAGATTTCCAGCACGGTTGTGCTCACGGCCTTGAATCGCTTCCTTCAGGAGCGAGATGGCTCCCGCATGGCGTTTCTGGATGGAAACCCCCCCCAACGCCTTTGTGAACCCCTCGTGGACTACATCCGCGCCCGGGGGGGCGAAGTGGTGATGGAACGGGCCCTGCGTGGCATCGAGCTCCATCAGGATGGCTCCGTGGCAGCCTTCCGAATGGGTGGCCGTGGTGATGGGGCCCAGCAGGTTCAGGCCGATGCCTACGTGAGTGCCCTGCCCGTGGATCCACTGAAGCTGCTGTTGCCTGAGGCTTGGAAGCAGATGCCCTATTTCTCCAAGCTGTCTGGCCTCAACGGTGTCCCGGTGATCAACATTCACCTTTGGTTTGATCGCAAGCTCACCGAGATTGACCATTTGCTGTTCAGCCGGAGCGACCTGCTGAGTGTCTATGCGGACATGAGTAATACTTGTAAGGAATATGCCGATCCCGATCGATCAATGTTGGAGCTTGTTTTTGCTCCAGCCAAGGATTGGATCGGCAAATCGGATGCGGACATTGTTGCGGCCACAATGGAGGAGCTAAAAAGGCTGTTTCCCCAGCACTTTGCCTCCGATCAGCCCGCCCAACTTCGCAAGTCGATCGTTGTGAAAACGCCATTGTCTGTGTATAAAACCGTGCCTGGCTGCCAGGAGCTTAGGCCGGATCAGAAATCTCCCATCTCCAATTTCTTTCTTTCTGGGGACTACACCATGCAACGGTATCTGGCTTCGATGGAAGGTGCAGTGCTCAGCGGCAAGCTTTGTGCCCAGGCGATTTCGGAAGGAGCCGCCCCTGGTGCCCTGTCTCCGGAATTGGCTGGCGCCGCCGCGGGAACGTGATAGTGGTGGGTACCATCACCTCCCTGCGCCCCCAGACCAACCTGGAGGAGGCCTATGAGCGTTGCCGCCAGGAAACCGCCCAGTGGGCTAAAACCTTCTACCTCGGCACCCTGTTGATGCCAACGGCCAAGCGTCGGGCGATCTGGGCCATTTATGTGTGGTGCCGGCGCACTGACGAGCTGATGGACAGTCCCCAGGCCCAGGCCTTGCCTGCTGAAACCCTGCTTGCCCGTCTCGATGCCTGGGAAGAGCGGACCCGGGCCCTTTTTGACGGCCACACCGTGGATGATCTGGACCGGGTGATGGTGGACACCATGGAGAGGTTCCCCCAGCCAAAACAGGCCTACCTCGACATGATCGAAGGTCAGAGGATGGATGTCAGAAAACACCGTTATGCCAGCTTTGCCGAGCTGGAGCTCTATTGCTATCGGGTTGCGGGGACGGTCGGTTTGATGAGTCAGGCGGTGATGGGTCTTGACCCTGCCTACACCTCGGCTCCCTGGAGTGAGCGACCGGATCCCACCCAAGCGGCCATCGCCCTTGGAATTGCCAATCAGCTCACCAACATCCTTCGCGATGTGGGAGAAGATCGGGCCCGGGGACGGATCTACCTCCCGGAAGATGAGATGAAACGATTCGACTATGCCGAATCCGACCTTCTGGCTGGTCGGTTGAACGACAACTGGCGAGCGCTCATGACCTTCCAATTGGCCCGTGCCCGGGAGTGGTTTGCCCGATCGGAGGACGGCGTGCGCTGGTTGTCAGCGGATGCACGCTGGCCGGTGTGGGCCTCCCTGCGGCTCTACCGGGGCATCCTGGATGTCATTGAGCGGCAGGATTTTGATGTCTTCAACCGTAGGGCCTTTGTGCCCACGGCCGGGAAACTACTTGATCTTCCCCTCTCCTACGTTCTGGCTCAGGTGCACTAGCTCGCCCCCAGCCACTCCAAAAGAATGGGATTCACCTTTTCCGGGCCCTCATCGTGGGGGCAGTGCCCTAGGCCCTCCACCACCCGCAGCTCGCGAATGCTGCTGAACTTCCGCGCCCACCGCTCAGCCTCTTCCGTTGATTCCCAGGGATCCTGGCTACCCCAGATCATCCGCACGGGCACCTGCATGTCAGCCAGGAGATCGGGGGCTAGCACATCAGAGAACAGATTCACAAAGCCTCGAAAGCTCTCGGGCGCTCCTTGATCGGTGGACGGTTGATAGAGCAGATCAACTAGCTCGTCATCCACATTGGTTCCCGTGGGATAGGCCACCGCCAGGACCCGGCGAATGTAGGGGGGGCGAGCCAAAAAACGAAACAGGGAGGTGGTCAGCCAGCGCTGCTGAACCATCCGTTTCAGGAGAGGTCGGGTGAGGCGCTGCAGGAAGGGAAGCTCGTGGACCCGTTTCTCATCGAGCGTCCTTTGGGCGCAGTCGATCAGGATCACCTGCTGGGGAGGGATCCCCTTTTCGCTCAACAGCTTGGCGCTGGCCAGGGCGACCACCCCGCCAATGGAATTGCCAACTAGGAGCACCTTCCTCTCGGGGTACCCCCTGCGGACGTGCTGCTCCACAAAATCCGCGACGAGCTCTGCCCAGAGCGTGAAGCCATACCGCACAGACCCTGGACGTTCAATCTCCCCCCGCAATTGGGAGGGGGGTTTGGCACTGGAGCCGAACCCGAGCAGGTCGATGGCAAAAACCTCCGCGGATTCCGCCAGCACGGGAATGTTGTGCCGCCAGTGGCGGACGTTGGCGCCGAACCCGTGGATCAGAACCACGGCGCACGGAGAGCCTGGAGTGCCCTCCCGAACCCAGCCGATGCGATGGCCCCTCCAATCCCAGAGGAGGGTGCTGGAGGGGGCCATCGGATTCTGCCTAGACCCCAACCGTCTGGTTGGCCAGCAGGCTCTTCAGCTTGGCCAGTTCTCCGGCCCAGCGGGGATCGGGAGCATTGGTCTCCACCTGGTCAGCGTGCACCACCTTGTCAGCGGCTTTGCGGACGGGGCTGGCGCCGCTGCCTGCCCGACGGTCCTCCCTGGGCAGGGAGGTGCTGCGGCTGTCGCGGCGCTCGGACACCTCGATGCGGAGCGCCTGACCTCCGAAGTCGCGCCCATTGAGTTGGGCAATGAGGGCTTCCGCCAGGTTTTGGTCATCCACATTGGCGAAGCCAAAGCCCCTGCAGGCTCCTGTATCACGGTCGTTGACGGCCTTGAACCGGATGCCTTCTCCAACACCACTGAGCAGAGCCTCAAGCTCCTTGACATCAAAAACGCTCGGCAGATTGCCGACATAAAGACGAACGCTCATGGAAGGTGTGGCAGAAGAGAAAAGACTGGGCCAGGCGATGGTGGACGCCGTTGCATGATGAAGTTAATCATGGCGTGGGTCACCTTGGGCTTTCAGCCAAGTTCGGGCCACCGTTAGGGTCTGCTGATCGGAGTCTTCTCTGGGGAGTCGGCCGAAAGCCCGCTCGGCGGTGAGGTGGTCGAGAAGCTGTCCCAGGCGCGGACCCGCTGACAAGTTCAGCTCGGCCTGCAGTTTGCGCCCGTCGAGGGGCGACCGGGGGTGGAACAGTGGATCCGCTGGATCCCGCCACCGCTGGAGCGCGGCTTCGGCCACGGGAGGCACCAGCTCCAGGAGAAGGGCGGGCAGGTCTGCCCCCATCTGCCGGTGCAACTCCAGTTGTTCGGCCTCCGGAAGGCCTCCGGAGCCCCCTTGTCCAAGAAGGTCCAGGGCCGCCAGACGCTGGCGCCAGCGGCGCAGGTGCCGGCAGCGTCGCCGCAGCTTCTGACTCGCATGCAAGGCCTCCAGGCTGGCCTCATCCAGCAGGGCCGCCAGCCTGGCCAACGGCAGGGCCAGGGCGGTCTCTTCCTCCGTGAATCTCCGCACCCTGGCCTGCGCAGGAGAGAGATGGGCGAGCGACAGGGAAGGATGGGGGCCATCTGATCGGGGTCTCCAAGCCTCGAGCAGGCCGCTTTGCAGGAGAAGGTCGATCCCCCTCATCCCTTCCAAACAGCCCACCAGGCGTTGCAGCTCGGCCAGCACCCGCTCCCCGGCCACCGAGGCCAGGTGGAGCCGGTGGCGCAGGATCCACTCCCAGGTCTGGTCGGTGATCGCAAAGTTCAGCTCGGTGGCCAGCCGCAGGCCCCTGAGGAGCCGGAGGGGATCGTTCAGCAGATTCCCCTCGGATACGGCCCGCATCCGGCGCTTCCTGAGATCCTCCAGTCCCTGAAGGGGGTCGATCAGGGCCAACGTCTCCTGGCCGATGGGAAGACGCAGGGCGATGGCATTGACGGTGTAATCCCGCCGGTTCAGGTCCGCATCGAGGGAGTCTCCCTCCTGTTTGGCAAAGTCCAGGGTCCAGCCCTTCAGCACCAGCCGGCAGATGGACCGTTCCCGATCCAGATCCACGGCCGTCCCCCCCAGCTCCCGGGCGAAGTGATGGGCCAGGGCCAGCCCATCGCCCGGAACCACCAGATCCAGATCCGGCCGTTCTCCCAGACGCCCGATCAGTCCATCCCGCACGGCCCCCCCGACCAAAGCGCTGCCGGGGGGGAGGAGGTGGAACGGCAACGGCCATGTGATTGGAGCCAGAACCGCCCACAGCGCCTGGTGGGGCATGGAGTCACACGCCAAAATGGAGGAGCCCGTTGGATCAGGCGGCATGTGTATCTGCGTGGATTGCCACTGGGTGGATCGCTGCCAGGCCTACCACGCGGTGGAGCGCCAGCATGGCGTTCCCCATCTCAATCCCCAGCCATCCTTTCGTCCATTGCGGCCCGACGTGCACATTCAGATTCGTGAGCTGCCTGGCGGCGCTATGGGCATGGAGTGGGATGTGCGGGCGTGTGAGAGTTTTTCTGCCGATCCTGGCCACTGGAAGCGTCTGCGGCCCGATGAGGCCATCCCGGTATGAGGGAATCGGTGGACCCCGGCCCTGGGGGCTGGTTGCTGGCTCTCCACAGCTCAAGCGAGAGTCTTGGCGTGGCCTTGCAGCCCCTGGGACACCAGGAGGTGAGCCCTGTGATGGAAGCTTTTCCCCTGGGGAGGGGATTGGCCAACGAGCTCCTGCCCTGTGTGGAGACCTTGCTCCCCGCCCGGGAGTGGCCCCACCTGGCTCGTCTGGCGGTGGCCACTGGGCCGGGGGGGTTCACAGGAACCCGCCTCACCGTGGCGATGGCGCGCACCCTCTGCCAGCAGTTGGCTTTGCCCCTGGATGGCATTAGCAGTTTTCACCTCATGGCCCGGCGCGTGCTGGCCGGGAACCCCTCCCGCGAACCAGTGATCCTGTGGCAGAACCTCCCCCGCCATGGGCTGGTGGCGGGTCTGTACCGCTTGGATGCCAGCAGTCCTGGGGGGGTTTCCGAGCTGGATCCTCCCCGTCTATATCGCCAGGAGGGGGATTTGGTACAGGCGCTTGGGAGCCACGCTCGTTATCCCGCCCAGCCCAGCATTCCCGCCGATGCAGGGGAATTGCTGGCCATCAGCCAGGAGGTGGCACGGCTGGGCAGGGCCGCTCCCTGGGCTTCGGTGGTCCCCCTCTACCCCACCAGCCCGGTGGAGCTCCCGTGAGGCCAGCCCCTCGGAGCAGGAGCCGGCGCCGATCCCCGCGCATGCCCCTGATGGGTCTGGGTTTGGCTGGGCTGTCGCTGGTTTGGCTCTCCCGCGGATGGTGGTGGCCCATGCCACCGCCGCCCCAGATGATCCTCGTCCTGGGGGGAGATCCCGCCAGGGAACAGGTGGCCGCCCAACTGGCTCGGACTGACGGCCTTCCTGTGGTGGTGAGTGGTGGCACGAACCCGGAATACGCCACCTGGTTGTTTCGCGAGCGGGAGGGCCTGCCCGCGGACCAGGTGACCCTCGACTACCGCGCCCGAGACACCCTCACCAATTTCACCTCCCTGGTAGATGACCTGCGCCAGGCCCACATTCGCCATGCCCTCCTGGTGACCAGCAGTGACCACATGGACCGGGCTCTGCTGGTGGGCAGGATCGTGGCGGGCAGCCGGGGCATTCACCTGACACCCGTGGCGGTGCCCTGCGGCAGGGCCTGCGTGGAGGAAACGCAGAAAAAAATTTGGGGGGATGGTCTCCGGGCCGCTGTCTGGGTGATCAGCGGCCGGGATCTGAGGATCTGGGGGAGAACAGAGCTGGCGGGTTTGTTGCGGCGATTAGGGGAGTGGTGATCAGCCCCTGATCCAGCATCCGGTTGATCTGCCCTTGGCAGGCTTCCGTGACGGCATCCAGATCGGCCCGGCGGGTGGAGGCCGGAGGGGGGATGGGTGTGCCGATTCGCACATGAACGGGCACCAGCTTGAATCGGCCCCCCGGACCCAGGGCTCGATGGCTGTTGATGATCGCTACAGGCAGCAGGGGAAGTCCCGTGCGGGCTGCTAGGAGAGCCGCCCCGGGCAGGGGCCTGGAGACTCTCCCATCGACTTGGCGGGTGCCATCCAGAAACACCCCCGTGGCCCATCCCTCCTCAAGCCTGCGGCAGGCGGTGCGAAGGGCCTCACGATCCCCACCTCCGCGGGCAACGGGGTAGGCCCCGCAGGCCCGGATGAGGGGCCCAAGCAGGGGTACGCGGAACAATTCCTCCTTCGCCATGAACGCCACCGGTCGTCCCACGGCAGAACTGAGAAGTGGGGGATCGAGATGGGAGCCATGGTTGGCGACGACCACCAGCCCCCCCTGGGAGGGCACGCTGGCCCTGCCCTCGGTCCGACCCCGCAGCAGCAGCCGGAAGAATGGCCACACCAGCAGCCACCGCATCAGGTGGTAGGGGAGGGTGGGTTCAGCGGCATGCAGCAGGGGTTGTTTCACAGCTCCAGATCGGCGGCGCTCCCCACCTGGGCGGTCTGCACCCTCGGGCAGTTGCGTTTGATCAGACCGCTGAGCACGTTCCCTGGCCCAATCTCCACGGCGGTGAGGATGCTTTCCTGCTCCAGACGCCCCATGGTTTCCCGCCATCGCACCCCACAGGTCATCTGCCGCTTCAGCCGGCTCTTGAGCACGTCCGGGTCGCGCTCGGGAGTGGGGTCGCTGTTGCTCAGCACGGGCACCATGGCCTGGCGGAAGGGCACCCGCTCGAGCTCTTCGGCGAAGCGGGCTGCCGCCTCGGCCATGAACGGGGAGTGGAAGGCCCCGGAGACCGCCAGGGGAATGGCGCGCTTACAGCGGAGGGCCCCGCTCACGGTGGCCACGGCCTCCGGTGTGCCCGAGAGCACCACCTGGGCCTCACTGTTGTCGTTGGCCACCACCACACCTTCCGTGGCTGCCACTAGTTCCTGCAGCTGCTGGGGGTCGAAGCCGATGAGGGCGGTCATCGCCCCGCCCCCGGCCGCCGCCATCAGCTCGCTGCGGCACTGCATCAGGGCCAGGCCCGTGTCCGCGTCAAACACTCCTGCCGCATAGAGGGCCACCAGTTCCCCCAGGCTGTGGCCGGCCACCAGGTCTGGTCGGCGACCCTGGGCCTGCAGAGCATCGACCAGAAGGCTCTCCACCACAAAGAGGGCGGGCTGGGTGTTGCGGGTGTCATGAAGGTTAAGCAGGCCTTCCCCCGCCTCGCTGGCCGAGCAGATGGCCAGGAGATCGCGCCCGAGCCTCTCGGAGGCGAGGGCGAACCGCTCCGAAGCCCCGGGGAGGGAGAACACGGCGTCGGCCATGCCGGACTTCTGCGATCCTTGCCCCGGAAACACCCAGGCCACTGCCATGAATGAGATGCGCTGATGGGCTTGGAGATTACGTGGGGACCGCTGGCCCGCTCCAGCGCACCACCGCCGCTCCCCAGCTCAGGCCGGCCCCGAACCCGCTGGTGGCCAGTAGATGACCCGGCTGGACCTGTCCCTCCCGAACCGCTTCATCCAGCATCAGGGGGATCGTGGCAGCTGAGGTGTTGCCGTAGGACTCCAGGTTGCTGAGGACCCGTTCTGCAGGTACGGAAAAGCGTTCGGCCACGGCGTCGAGAATCCGCTGATTGGCCTGGTGGAGCAGGAGCCAGTCCATCTGCTGGGCCCCCAGGCCAGCCGCCTCCAGCACTTCCCCCAGCACCAGGGGCACCTCGCGCACGGCGAATTTGTAGACCTCCTGCCCGTTCATGAACAGGGGCTGGAATCCCCCCACCTGGGTAGAGATTCCGCCCAGTAAGTCCCGGAATTGTTCGTTCTGAGCCAGGGTGAGGCATGCGTTGCGCGTGCCATCGGAGCGCAGCCGATAGGCCAGCAGGTCGTCATGCTCCTTGGCACAGCCTTCAAGGGCGATGGCCCCCGCCCCATCGCCGAAAAGCACGCAGGTGCGCCGATCGCTCCAATCCACCCAGCGACTGAGTTGGTCGGCCCCGATGACCAGGGCACGGCGGACCCCCCCCGTGCGGATGTACTGGGCTGCCGTGACCAGGGCGAACAGAAATCCACTGCAGGCAGCGGTGAGGTCAAAGGCCACGGCCTGGTGGGCCCCAAGCGCGGCCTGCACCCGGGGGGCGGTGCCAAACAGGTCGTCCGGGCTGGAGGTGGCCAGCAGGATCAGATCAATCTCTTCGGGTTTCCAGCCGGCATGTTGCATGGCGCCCTGGGCGGCTTCCGTGGCCATTGTGGTGACGGTTTCTCCTGGCCCTGCAAGCCGGCGCGCGCCGATTCCCGTGCGGCTGCGAATCCATTCGTCGGAGGTGTCCACCAGGGCTTGCAACGCCTCGTTGCTCACCGTCTGACAGGGGAGGGCCCGTCCAGAGCCGACGATGGCCATCCCCTTAAGGTCTGAGGAGCTGCGATGGCTGGCAGTGGGCTCCGTCACCGGTGGGGCTCGGTTCGGATCAGTCAATCACAGGTGGCTGCAGCCGCCTCCGCACCAAGGGCATGGAGGTCATCCATGACGTGATGGCTCGCGGCGGAATGGGCCAGGCGGAGGGCACTGACCACCGAGAGGGCTTTGCTGCTGCCATGGCCAATCACGCAGACCCCGTCAACCCCCAGGAGAAGGGCCCCCCCGTGCTCGGCATGGTCGAGGCGCTTCTTGATGCGCACCAGGTTGCTTCTCAGGAAGGCCGAGCCCACCTTCCCCCGTCGGCCTCGCGGCAGCTCAGCTCGCAAAACGTCCAGCAGCACGCTGCCCACGGATTCGAGAAACTTCAACAGCACGTTGCCCGTGAATCCGTCACAGACCACCACATCGAACGCGCCGGAGAGCACATCCCGTCCCTCGCAGTTGCCGGCAAAACGCAGCCGAGAATCGGCCACCAGCAGGGGGTGGGTTTTCAGGGCCAGGTCGTTGCCCTTGCATTCCTCCTCGCCGATGTTCAGCAACCCAACTCGGGGTCTGGCCACCTGCATCACATCCCGGCTGTAGATCGAGCCCAGCAGGGCGAACTGATGGAGCCAGGCGGGTTTGCAGTCGGTGTTGGCACCTACGTCCAGCACCAGCACCTGCCGGGCAGGGTCCTTGGTGGGGAAGAGGGCTCCGATGGCCGGCCGCTCGATTCCCCGCAGGCGTCCCAGGCGGAAGATGGCTGAGGCCATGACGGCGCCGGAGTTGCCAGCGGAATAGACGGCCATGGCCTGACCGGATTTCACCAGATCCATGGCCATGTTGATGCTGGCATCCCGCTTGCGTCGCACCACCGTGGCCTCTTCATTCATCCCCACCGAGCGACCGCTGGGGACGAGTTGCAGGAGGCCACGGGCTTGAACATCCTCCAGCTCTTCCCGCAGACCCAGGGAGGCCACGGCCCTCTCCAGGGGCTCCTGCTCGACCACAAAACGGATGCGAAGCGGCAGCACCCGGAGGGCCCGCAAACATCCCTCGAGGATGGGGCCGGGTGCGTGATCGCCACCCATCCCATCGACGGCCACCCAGAGGCGGTCCCGGTCGTGGATCAGAGGCCAGTCCTCCGGGCCTTCCGTGCCCTGCTGCAGACGGCGCAGGGGGTCTAGAACCAGGGGCTGGAGGACGGTGCCCGCCGCAACCCCAGCCACGGAGCTGGCGGCGCTGGCGGTGTCCACCAGGCTGGTCACCGCGGCGTTGCGCTTGTACCAGATCACAAGCCGCCGGATCGTCCTGTTAGGCCGTTGACGCCGGTTCAGGGCCGGGCGCCCGGGGGAACGGAGGTGGTCAGAGTCCTTCTGAGGCAACGGAGTCAACGATGCGCTGGAAGAGGTAGCCAGTGCCCCGGGCTGTGAGGATCAGCTCGGGGTTGGCGGGATCATCCTCCAGTTTGGAACGCAGCCGGGAGATGTGAACATCCACCACACGGGTGTCCACATGTCGCTCAGGTGTATACCCCCAAACATCCTTGAGGATTTCTCCCCGGCTAAAGGGCTCGCCAGAGCGGCTCACCAGCAGCTCCAACAGGCTGAATTCCATGCCGGTCAGGCGGATGCGCTCGTCTCCCCTGTAAACCTGCCGCTTGTTGGTGTCGATCCGCAGGTCGCCCACCTGGATCACCCCCGAGTTGGGGATCCCCGCCAACTGCTCCTTGTCCACCCGCCGCAGCACGCAGCGAATACGGGCTTCGAGCTCCTTGGGGCTGAAGGGTTTAACCACATAGTCGTCAGCACCGAGCTCAAGGCCCGTGATGCGGTCGGCCACATCGCCCAGGGCCGTGAGCATCACGATCGGCACATCCGATTCCTTCCGCAGCTCCTGGCAGACCCCATAGCCATCCAGCTTGGGCATCATCACATCGAGAACCACAAGGTCGGGACTGGCGCGGTGAAATGCTTCCAGCGCTTCTTCGCCGTCGCAGGCTGTCAGCACCTGGTAGCCAATCATCGAGAGACGGGTCTCCAGAATCCTGCGAATGCTGGCCTCGTCGTCCACGACAAGGATGGTCTCTTTGGCCGGGGGTGTCGCCGTCATTGCAAGGGCGCTGCAGTTACAACGGATCCGAACTACTGAAAAGGCCTGAGGGCCACTCTGTTCACCGAAAGCCACCTTTCTTCACAAAGAGCCCTTGGCCCGTTCCGTTTCCACCTACATCTGCCAGAGCTGCGGGGCCCAGAGCCGCCAGTTTTTCGGCCGCTGTGCGGCCTGTGGCAGCTGGAATTCCCTCGTTGAGCAAGCCCAACCGGCTGGCCGGGACGGACGCACCGATCGCTTTCGCCAACCCATAGAGAGCGGTGGTGCCCCCCCAGGACCGAAGCGCTCCACACCCATTCAGGACCAGGGCACCCCACCTCTGGCCCGCCTGGACACGGGGTTCAGCGAGCTGGATCGGGTGCTGGGGGGCGGCCTGGTGCCAGGGGCCCTGGTGCTGTTGGGAGGCGATCCGGGAATCGGAAAATCCACCCTGCTCCTCCAGGTGGCCCAGGCAATGGCCGGCCACTGCAGCGTCCTGTATGTCAGCGCGGAGGAGTCCGCCCAGCAGGTGAGGTTGCGCTGGCGCCGGCTGGTCACTCCGTCCCTCCAGGACAAAACGTCTGCGTCGGCCAACCGGCTTCCCAAGGAGCCTCCCTCGTCCGGAGTAGGGCTCCAGCTGCTGGCTGAAACCGATCTGGATCGGGTCCTTGAGGAGCTGGAGGCTCTCCGGCCGGCGGTGGCCGTGGTCGACAGCATCCAGGCGCTCCACGATCCCAACCTCAGCAGCGCGCCAGGCACGGTGGCCCAGGTGCGGGAGTGTGCGGCTGCACTGCAACGGCTGGCCAAGCACCATGGGGTAGCCCTCGTGCTGGTGGGCCATGTCACCAAGGAAGGGGTCCTGGCGGGGCCCAAGGTGCTGGAACACCTCGTGGACGCGGTGTTGACCTTCGAGGGAGACCGCTTTGCTAGCCACCGCCTCCTGCGGGCCGCGAAGAACCGCTTTGGGGCGACCTACGAACTTGGGGTGTTTGAGATGCGCGATGGGGGCCTGGCGCAGGTCACCAACCCCAGCGAACTGTTCCTGGGGGGTGGAGAACCCAGCTCCGGCACGGCCACCATCGTGGCTTTCGAAGGCACCCGGCCCCTGGTGGTGGAGCTCCAGGCGCTGGTGAGCACCACCAGCTACGCCAGCCCCAGGCGCACGGCCACGGGCATCGGCACCAACCGCTTGCACCAGATCCTGGCGGTGATCGAAAAGCACCTCGGCCTTCCCCTGTCTCGGTTTGATTGCTATCTCGCGGTCGCTGGGGGCCTTCAGGTGGATGAGCCTGCAGGGGATCTGGGGGTGGCGGCAGCTGTAGTGGCTAGCTACAGGGATCTCATCCTGCCGCCGGGTACGGTGCTGATCGGAGAGTTGGGATTGGGGGGGCAGCTGCGGCCGGTTGGGCAGTTGGAGCAGCGCCTACAGGAGGCCAGCCGACTGGGCTTCACCCGGGCCATTGTGCCCAGGGGGACAGGTTTAGGTATGGCGGAAGCTGCCTTGGGGTTGCAGCTGCTGGAGTCGTCCAGCCTCGCCGAAGCGATCGTGGGGGCCTTGGGGGTGAACCCAGCGGAGGAATAACCAAGCTTTGAGTGGCCGGCAGGGTTTATCTCTATGTTGAAAGAGGTTGCTGCTGAGAGCTGGAAGTTTGGGATTGGAAATTAGAAGTAAATGTCGACATTCCCTCTGCCCGTGGTTTTTAGCCAATTCTGTGCTTCAATGTAATTGTTGGGAGCCAGCCGAATGGCCTTGGCCCAACAATCCGCAGCCAGGTCAAAGCAGCGGTCCGCTTCGTCCGCGTCCCCCTTTTCTTGAGCGAGCGAGCCAAGATGATGATGTATCACGGCCATGTTGTTTAGAGCCTGAGGCATTTTGCTGTTGAGATCCAGGGCCTGGGTGTAAAAATCAAGAGCTCTGTCGTGATCCCCGTTGCTGGTATAGACCAGCGCCATGTTGTAAAAAATGAAGGCGCGATCATTGGGGTCGTCTTCAAGCTTCAGGGCTTCTTCGTAGTTATCGAGAGCCTCTGCGTATTCCCCATCGCCCTGGGCGCTCATCCCGTCCCGGTAGTAGGCAAAGGCTTCCTTAGCCCTGCGATTGGTCGGCAGCACCTTGAGGATAAGGTCGGCCATCACGGTGAAGCTTTTATCGATGAAGTTGTCGTTGCGCTGGGAGCGGGGCACGGCGCCAAAGTCGTTCTCAGCCCATCCTGCCTGTTCGGCCTGCCCCCTGTTGAAACTTGTAAAGTTGCCTAGGGTGATCAAGTTTTCATAGGGATCTTTTGCCCTCCTCGCTCAGTAGCACCCCCGTTCCTTCCGATGTCGCCGCTTCGGAGACAGTTGGCTTGTTGCTCGAGGTGGAGGGGATGAAGTGCGGGAGCTGTGTCAGGTCTGTGGAACAACGTCTCCAGCAGCAGCCTGGGGTCAGCCAGGCCAGTGTGAATCTCCTCACCCGCACCGCCTGGGTGGAGCTGGAAGGGGGGGAAGACCGTCTGGAGCCCCTCCTCAGCAGCTTACGGAGCCTGGGATTCGAGGGGAAGCTGAGGCAGGACGGTGACGATGGGGTGTCCAGCCGCAGGGAACGGTTGCGCCAGCAAAGCTGGTGGGAACGCTGGCGCCAGCTTCTTGTGGCGCTGCTCCTGGTGGTGGTGTCCGGTCTCGGCCACTGGGCCATGGTGGTGCCCCAGGCCTGGCCCCCTGCCCTGACCCTGTTTCAGGCCCCCTGGTTCCATGGCCTCATTGCCACGCTGGCCTTGGCAGGCCCGGGGTTTCCCATCTTGCGGACAGGGTTCCGATCCGCCCTTTCTGGCCATCCCGGAATGGACAGCCTGGTGGGCCTGGGCATGGGAAGTGCCTACCTGGCCAGTGCTGTGGGATGGCTTTGGCCAGAGAGCCAACTTCCCTGCTTTTTCAATGAGCCCGTTATGTTGCTGGGGTTTGTGTTGGCCGGGCGATTCCTTGAGGAGCGTGCCCGTTTTCGCAGCTGCCGTGCCATCGAAGACCTGGCTTCCCTGCAGCCTGATGAAGCCTTGCTGCTGATGGATGGGGGCCCCCCTCGCCCTGTGCGCTCTGGGGGGTTGCGGCCGGGTGATCGCATCCTTGTTCTCCCCGGGGATCGACTGCCTGTGGATGGGGTTGTGCAGAGTGGCTCTTCCGCAGTGGATCGCTCGGCTCTCACAGGCGAACCCCTTCCTCTGCAGGCCGCGGCAGGCACGGAGCTGGATGCGGGCACCTTGAATCTGGAGGCTCCACTGGTGCTGGAAGCCAGCCGCTGCGGCCGTGAGACGGCCATCGCTCGGATCGTGCACTTGGTGGAACGGGCCCAGGCTCGCAAGGCTCCTATCCAGGGGCTGGCCGATCGGGTGGCGGGCCGTTTCACCCAGTTTGTTCTCGCGCTGGCCGCCGCTACCTTCCTCTTTTGGTGGCTCTGGGGATCCAGGCTCTGGCCCTGGGTGCTGCAGCCTTCCCCAGCTGGCTTGATGGGCCATGCCGGCCACCCGGGCCATGGTCCAGGGGTGGTGGGAACCACCCCCTTCGGCCTGGCCATTGAGCTTGCTATCTCCGTGCTGGTTGTGGCCTGCCCTTGTGCCCTGGGTCTGGCCACCCCCACGGCCATCAGTGTGGGCAGCGCACGGGCGGCCCGCCGAGGTGTGCTCTTCCGCGGGGGGGATGCCATCGAAACGGCGGCCCAGCTGGGCGCCGTGGTGTTTGATAAAACCGGGACCCTCACCGTGGGGCGGCCCATGGTGACCTCCCTTGAGCCCTTTTCCCCGGCCCAGAACGATCAGGGCTGCCCAGGGCTGGGGGCCCTCTGGATGCTCCAGCTGGCGGCAAGCCTGGAACAACAAAGCCGTCACCCCCTGGCCCATGCCCTTCTCCAGGAGGCCCAACACCGAACCCTTGAGCTCTTGCCTGTGGTGGAGAGCAGAACCCATCCCGGCCAGGGCATGGAGGGGAAGTTGGAGGGATTGGCCCAGCCTGTCCGGGTGGGTCGGATTCCCTGGTTGCAGGAGCAGGGGCTTGCCCTGCCGGATTCCGCTCCTGCCCTGCTGGCCGCGAGCCCGCTTTCCCAAGCCACCCTCGTCGGGGTTGGAGAGGGTGACCGGGTTTTGGGGTTGATCGCCGTTGAGGATCAGCCCCGCCCCGATGCCCGCGAGAGCCTGGAAGCCCTGCGTTCACAGCACCTCGTGTTGGGTTTGCTGAGTGGTGACAGGGAGGCGAGTGTGCGTCACCTGGCGGCCCAGGTGGGCCTGAAGGAGGAGGAGCTGGCCTGGAGCCTGCGACCTGAAGAGAAGGTGGAGGCTCTCTCCCGCTGGCGGTCCCTGGGCCCTGTGGCCATGGTGGGCGATGGCATCAACGATGCCCCCGCCCTGGCCGCTGCGGATCTGGGGATCGCCGTGGGCACGGGGACCCAGATTGCCCAGGATTCGGCAGATGTGGTGGTGATGGGAGAGCGGCTTTCCGACGTGGTGAAAGCGCTTCAGTTGGCGCGGAGCACAATGGGCAAGGTTAAACAAAATTTGGCTTTGGCCTTCGGCTACAACCTGATTGTGTTGCCCATTGCCGCTGGAGCCCTGCTTCCAGGCTTCGGGCTCCAGCTCACCCCGCCCCTGGCCGCCTTGCTGATGGCCTTGAGTTCCATCACGGTGGTGGTCAATGCTCTCCTGCTTCAAGAGCCGGGAGGATCTGCATCCGTTGCATCACGCCATGGTCACTAGGGGATGTTTCGTGGTGCTGGAAGGCATCGATGGATGTGGAAAAACCACCCAGATTCAAGCCCTGAGCGAATGGTTGCCCCGCAGTGGTCTGCTGCCTGCTGATGCCACCGTGGTAGTAACCCGAGAGCCCGGGGGCACGGACTTTGGCATGGCTCTCCGCGATCTCCTTCTTCACCCCCCCTCCCACCAGGTGCCAGGGGAGAGGGCAGAATTGCTCCTCTACGCCGCCGATCGGGCCCAGCATGTGGTGGGGCGGATCCTGCCAGCCCTGGAAGCGGGCCACTGGGTGCTCTCCGATCGCTACAGCGGCTCCACCGAGGCCTACCAGGGCCATGGCCGGGGCCTGTCCCTGGAGGCGATCGGCCAGTTGGAGACGTTCGCCACCGCCGGCCTGCAGCCTGATCTCACCCTCTGGCTGGACGTTCCCCTCCCAGAGGCCCTGAAGCGGCGCCAGCATCGTGGAAAAGATCGCATCGAAGCGGAGGGGGAGGCGTTCCTCCAGAGGGTGCAGGAGGGATTCGCTCTCCTGGCCCAAAGGCCTCGCTGGTGTCGTGTGGAGGCCACAGGCGACCCTGAGATGGTCACGGAGAGGTGCCGCCAGGCCCTGCTGGAACGCTGTCCCCTCTGCGGCCCATCGCGACCCCATGTCTGACGTCCATCTGTTTGATGAGCTGGTGGGTCAGACCCTCGCCGTTCACCTACTGCAGGCGGCCCTCCAGCGGGGCCGGCTTGCACCCGCCTATCTGTTTGCGGGGCCCGATGGGGTGGGCCGGCGCCTGGCCGCCTTCCGGTTTCTGGAGGGGGTGCTGACCGGCGGCAGCAGGGATGGGGGACTCCGCCGGCGTCTGGCCCAGGGCAATCTGGCCGACCTTCTCTGGATCGAGCCCACCTACCTTCACCAGGGGCAGCTGGTGCCGGTGTCCCAGGCGGAGGCCCTGGGGGTAAGTCGCCGCACTCCTCCTCAGATTCGCCTCGATCAGGTGAGGGAGGCGGGGCGTTTTCTGGCCCGCCGACCAATCGAATCCCCCAGGCCTCTTGTGGTGATCGAAACCGCTGAAGCCATGCCCGAGGCTGCGGCCAACGCCCTGCTGAAAACCCTGGAGGAACCCGGGGATGGCCTGCTGATCCTGATCAGCGCCGCTCCTGAGCGGCTCCTGGTCACGATTCGCTCCCGCTGCCAATCCATCCCCTTCCATCCCCTCTCCCCCACCCAGATCGCTGAGGTATTCGCCAGGCAACCCTCCCCCCTGGAGAGTTCCCCTCCGCAGGATTCCCAGGCTCTGCTGACTCTGGCCGGGGGGTCGCCGGGCGCGCTGCTGGCCCACCGCCGGGAGTGGGATCGTTTGCCAGAGGGATTGGCCGCCCGGCTTCAGGAGATGCCCACCAACCCTTTGGGGGCGCTGGACCTGGCCCGGGAGGTCAGTGAGGGGCTGGAGGGTGATCAGCAGCTCTGGCTCCTCAACTGGTGGCAAACCTGGCTGTGGCACCAGCACCGCAATCAGCGCCAGATGGCTCGACTGGAGGTGCTGCGAAAGCATCTCCTCGGCCATGTACAACCCCGTCTGGCCTGGGAGGTGACCCTGCTGGAGTTGGGGCGAATGACCAACAGCGCCTGATGGCGATGGTGTCTCTGGAGGAAAGGGTTCAGGAGGCCTGGCGGGATTCCGCCATCAGGGGCACGAGCTCGGGCAGTTGCTCCTCCGTGGGCAGCTCCAGGCAATAGCCCGCCCCGTACACGGTTTTGATGAATCGGGGCTTGCGTGGATCAGGTTCCAGCTTGGTGCGCAGGTGACGCACATGAACACGAATGGTTTCGATGTCATCGTCCGGTTCATAGCCCCAGACCTCCTTGAGAATCAATGAAGGCGCCACGGTCTGGCCATGCCGTTGTAGGAGGCAATGGAGCAATTCGAATTCCAGATGGGTGAGCCGCACTGGGAGGTCAAACCAGATGGCCTCAAACCGTTCCGGGACCAGGGTGAGGCAGGAAAAACTGAGAATTTCGTTGTGTTTGGTCGAGAGAGGAGCCCTTTCACTGCGCCGTAGGAGTGCCTTGACCCGCACCATGAGTTCCTCCAGGTCGAAGGGCTTGGTGAGATAGTCATCTGCCCCTGAATTGAAGCCGCTGACCTTATCTTTCGTTCCCCCCAGGGCAGTGATCATGAGGATGGGGATTCGGGCCGTGCGTTCATCGCGCCTCAGCCGTTGGCAGAGGGTGAGACCATCGACCTTCGGGAGCATGAGGTCGAGGAGGATCACATCCGGGCTGTATTGCAGCGCTAAAGCCTGGCCTTTGATCCCATCCTCCGCTCGCTGCACGTTGAAGCCCCCATGCTCCAGATGGCCGGCCACCAGGTCACGCATGTCGCTGTCATCCTCAACAAGAAGAATGCAGGGTTTCATGGAAAATCGGAGCTTGCGGAGGAATAAGGATGGAGCGAGGGCCAGCCTGAATGCTTATTTTGCGGTGATTGTCGGAATTTGGGGGAGATCCGAAAGATTTCGGTGCGAACCCCGCTTACAGCTCCAGCTAATGATCCGTTGAACCACAGTGGAGCTTGTTTTGGTTTGAAAACAAAACTCCCCGGGCGGGATTCGAACCTGCGACCAATCGGTTAACAGCCGACCGCTCTACCACTGAGCTACCGAGGATTGACGCCCCCGAAGGGGAGAACTGACCTTACCCGCCCCCCCCTCCCGTGGGCAAGAGGCTCGCCACCAGCTTGGCCCCTGATTGCCACGGCCCGACCCTGCCTCTCTCCATGCGGGCCGCCCCGTCGCAATGGCTGAGTTCCTCCAGCCGGTGGGTGATCCAAAGGGCGGTCAGGGGGCCTTTGGGCTGGCGGCAGAGGTCCCGGATCAGGGCGACCACGTCCCTCTGACTGTCGGGATCCAGGAGGGCGGTTGGTTCATCGAGCAGGAGCAGGTTGGCTTCGGCCGCGAGGGCCCCGGCGATGGCAAGGCGCTGCTTCTGGCCTCCACTAAGCGTGTGGATCGGGCGGGTGGCCATTCCCTGGAGGCCCACCAGAGTTAGGAGGTCCTCCACCCGCCGCTCCACTTGCGGAGGGGGCAGCGTTTCTGGAAGTCCGAGCTGCAGGTCACTGCCGCAGGTGGGCATCAGCAGCTGGTGATCAGGATTTTGAAACACCATGGCTGGATGCAGGGGCGTCAGGATCGTTCCCCGCTTGGGCTGCAGCAATCCGGCGATCAGTCGCAGGAGTGTGCTTTTTCCACTGCCATTGCTTCCCACCAGCATCCACAGGCCGGGCCTTGGGATCTGCAGGCAACAGTTGTGAAGGGTTGGCCGATCAGGGGCCCACGCAAAATCCAGGCCCTCCACCACCAAGGGGAGCCCATCGTGGCCAGGGGAGGCCGGCATGGTCGTCGTCCTAGCCTCACCCATCAAAACTGAAGCCTGGTCGCTTGCCGCTGCCGCCAACGGTTGATTTTTCAAAGATCTGGACGGCCACCACTTCCGAGGTCAGAAGGCGGATGCGCTTCTGGGGATCTTTTTCGCAGGTGAGCTCCAGCAGTTTGGGTGTTCCGCTCTCGAGCACCCGGCCGATCTCTTCATAGAGGGCCTGGGCCGGCTCCAGCTCCTTGCGCTGCACCGAGATGGGCATGGGGGTGAGGCGGAGGGAAAGCTCGACGACGTACATGGCAGAAACAGGCGCCATCCCACTCTCGCCGAAGGGCCTCCCAAAAATGAGAATGGATGAGCCAGAGCGCTTTCCCCTTGGATCGGAGGCCGGGGACTGCTCTTTCGCTGTCTGCTAAGCAATTTTGCTCAATTGCCCCTGGATTGACCCCCCGTTGGCGCACCAGCCGGCATCACCCCTTACCATTCGAAACGTAACGCTTCGTAAAGCAGCTCCCATGACGATCGCTGTAGGACGCGCGCCAGCAGCTCGGGGATGGTTTGACATC
>JBBASA010000018.1:0-22912 GCA_040399515.1 Cyanobium sp.
CTGGCGCTGCTTCTGGGGTGTGCGGCTGCGCAGGGCCTCCAGCTTGGCGCTGTCATCCCAGTCAGGACGGCGGGCGCGGGCGGGACCAGCTGGTTGGGGGGGTTTGAAGCCGGGCCGGCGTGGGGGAGCGGGCGGGGTGGCGGTGGGGGGGGCCAGGGGCTGATCGCCCTCTGCTTTGCCACCTTCACCGCTGCGGTCCGGTCGTCTTGGCGGGGCTGCGGTGGGACGGCCACTCGGTTTCTGCAGCTGCATGAGCTCCCCAGGAGCCATGGGCTTGCGCATGCCTGTGGGCCGTCCGGGCCGGGTGGGAGCCCCGGCCCTAGGGGGTTCACCCGGGGTTGGGGTGCCATCGGATCCATCCCGCCGGATCGGCTTGCCAAACAGTTCCAACGGGGTGCTGCCCCGGGAGGGGCTGGCAGGGCCGCGGCCCGGAGCCCCAGGGGGCCGGGTGCCCTGGCGGATGGGCGCAGGGGCGCCCGGACGCTGGGGCCGGGGAGAGGGGGGAGCAGGTCGGGATCCGCTGCCCTGGGGGGGTTGCCCCCCGGGCTGGGGTCGGCCAACCAGTTGGGGCCTGCCGGAACCGCTGGGAGGGCTGCCGGGTTTGATCGGTCGTGGACTGGTGGATGGGAGGGGAGGGCGACCGCCTGGGGCCTGGCGCTGTTGCGGAGGGGACTGGGGCGAACGATTCACAGGAGCAGCCCCTGGCCTGGAGGGTGGGGCCGCGGGCCGCTCAGGGGCCCCGGCAAGGGGCCTGGCGGGGGGCGGCGGGCTTGGGGGCAGGTTGCCCTGGGTTGGGGCGGAGCCGCTATCCGGGGTGGGGCGCACCACTGGAGGGGCACTGGGCCGCTGGGGTGGGGCCGTTGGCCTAGGGGGTGGGGCTGCCTGGGATCTGGGGCTTTCCGAAGGGGGATTGGCTGGTGCTGCTGGGCGGGCCGGAGGCGGGGTGACTGCCGCTGGCCGCGGCTGGGGCCTCGGGCTGGGGAGGACGGCGGGTTTGTCCTCGCCCACTGGGCTCGGAGGCGTGGGCTGTGATGTCCGGGGGGGCGGAGCGACAACGGGCCGTGCCGGTGTGACTGGGGGGGACGGTGGGCTGGGAGGACCACTGGCCGCTGGAGCGGCAGGCATTTTCGCGGGCTGGGGACTGGCCGGAGCGGGGGGCTGACCTGGGGCTTTCTTGACCGAAAGAATGGTTTTACCAGGGCCCGCCTGAGCAGCCGGAGCACCGCCGGGCTGCCCTTGGCCACGGATCAGGGCGCGAATCCGGGTGGCCTCCTCATCACTGATGGAGCTGCTGTGGCTGCGTGCGGGGATCGCGAGCTTCTCGGCAGCGTCGAGCACGTCCTTGTTGTCCAGGCCCAGGTCCCGTGACAGCTCATAAATTCTCATCTTGCCGCTGCTGGTCATTCAGGTCTCCGATCGGGCGGGGCAACAGTTGCCACCGAGCCGCAGCCAGGCTGGGGCCATTGGTCATCTTGCCTTAGTGAGTGCAGCGCCGGAAGGCGCTTCTCCAGGGTGTGCAGAATCGAGTCATCCACCGCACAGCGCAGAGAGCGCTGCAACCGGCGTCGACGACGTGCCTCTTCCAGGCAGATGGGTTCGGGGCAGAGATAGGCCGAGCGGCCCATCCCCCGATCCAGGGCAAGCCCACCCCCGGCAGGGAGTCTTACCACCCGCCACAGTTCTAGCCGGTTCCGGAGCTGGCGGCAGGCCACGCAGCGTCTCAGAACGGGCTTTCCCTGGCGGGTCATCACCGCTCCTCCGAGGCAGCCAGCTCCGGTTCTACTGGGCTGAAGTCGGCAGAGTGGTCAGCTTCGTAGGGGTCCTCCTCCTCGTCTTCCGGCAGGGGATACAACTCACGCAGGCGGGCATCCTCCTCTGCCCGAGCCGCCTGCTCCGCCGCCAGGCGGGCTTCGGCCTCCGCCTGCTGGGCTTCGTCCTCCTGACGCTGGGCAATCTGCACGGCCACGGTTTGGTCTTCCTTGGACTGGTCGTATTCCTGGGAGTTTTTGATGTCGATCTTCCAGCCGGTCAGCCGTGCCGCCAGGCGCACGTTCTGCCCCTCCCTGCCGATGGCCAGGCTGAGCTGGTCCGGCGGGACGAGCACATGGGCGTGGTGACCTTCGGGATCCACCAAGCGGACCATCTCCACCCGGGCCGGACTAAGAGAGTTGGCAATGTATTGGCCGGGGTCGGACGACCAGCGGATGACGTCAATTTTTTCGCCGCGCAATTCATTCACCACCTGCTGAATGCGGGAGCCCCTGGCTCCGATGCAGGCCCCCACCGGGTCCACCTCTCGTTCCACGCTGTCGACGGCCACCTTGGTGCGGGGCCCCACCGAGCGGCTTGGTGGGTTGGCCTCCCGTGCCACGGCCACAATGCGAACGGATCCTTCCTGAATCTCCGGCACCTCATTTTCAAAGAGGTACACCACCAGCCCAGCGTTGGCCCGACTTACAAACAGCTGGGGACCACGGCGGGGTATTTCGCTCACTTCCTTGAGAAACACCTTGAACGTGGCATTGGCTCTGTAGTTGTCGTTGGGCAACTGATCCCGGCGAGGCAGCTCCGCTTCCACCTCTGGCCGTCCCAGGCCGCTACTCACGGCCATGATCACGCTCTGACGCTCGAAACGGATCACCCGAGCGGTCAGCACGGGATCTTCCAGATCGGCAAACTCCTCCTGGATCATGCGCCGCTGCTGATCCCTTAGTTTTTGGGCTAGTACCTGCTTGGTGGTGGCGGCAGCCATGCGGCCAAAATCATCCTTTTCTGGGGTGACATCCAACACCACCGTGTCGCCGATCTGGGCGTCTTCAGCTACCTGTAAGACTTCCTCAATGGCGATCTGGTGGTCTTCGCTTTCCACCTCATCAACAATGATTTTGCTTGCTAAAACCCGGTAGCCCTCCTCCTCAAGATCGAGGGCTACATCAAAGTTGGAAAAGTATTCCTCATCAAAGGGATCTTCACTTATTCCCAGATAGAGCGTGCGTCGATAGCGCTCGTAACCCTTGAGCAGAGCCTCGCGCAGGGCGGCCTCAACCACCTGCGGTGGCAGTTTTTTCTCCTCGCTGATGTCTTCGATCAGATTGTTGAGTCCTGGGAGTAAAACAAGGGCCATGGTATGGATGGGGAAGGTTGAAAGAAACGGCGGTCTTGGAGGCGGTTCAGCCGTCCTCGATGGCGCTAAGGCGAACTTCCACCACGGCGTCACGGGGAAGCTTTAGGGTGCGACCGCGCACATTGATGGAGATGGAATCCTCGCTGCGCCCCAGCAGTAGCCCGCTCTTCCTGGTGGCGCCAGCCCCCTCGGGACCGAGGGTCACGTCCACGGGGAACCCTCGGAAGCTTGTGAAGTCCCGGTCGGTTTCCAGAAGGTCGCTCAGACCGGGGCTGCTTACCTCGAGTACGTAGGCCGATTCCAGGAGCTCGGCCCCTTCAAGGGCTTCCCCGAGGGGGCCACTGAGGGCTGCGCAGGACTCCAGGGTTACATCGCTGCCATCGGTCCGTTCTACGACCACCTGCACCGTCATCGGGATGTGATGGGAGAGGAGATGGACATCCTTCACGGCGAGGCCAGCCGGTTCGGCCACCTGGCGGGCCAGCTCGGTGATGGGTGGGATGAGCGGATGGGCCAAGGCGGAGCTGCGGCGGGAGCCGCCAGACCCATGGAGGAAACCTCCCCTGTGTGCCAGGGATGCCACAGGTGCATCCTTGACAGGGAGACCGTGTCCGGCGGACACAAATTCCACCTTAAAGGATGCCCTTTCCCTCTCCCCTCGGAGCCTTCCTGTTCTAGAGGGCGCCGGCCGGCCCGCTGGCTCCTCCAGGCTGGGGGGAGAAGTCGAAGCTGGGCGCCTCGGCGTAGTAGTCGCTGTTGGTGACCTCGCCCCGCAGGCTGAGGTCTTGGTTGATGCACTGGGCGCACTGCTCGGGGGTGCGCAGGTATTGGCACACCCGTGCCCAGAGCTTGGCGCGGGTGCCGGGCGCACCCTGGCTGAAGTACACCAGATCCGCTCCCCCCGCCATGCTCTGGATTTCAACGGTGCAGAGGTTGCAGCGCCGCCGCATTCCAGGGGGGATTGAAGTCATGGCTTGCGAAACACTCGCAGAAACTTAAGTTGGAACGTCCATGGGAAGGAAAAGATCTTCAGATCTGATGAAGATCCTTCAAACGGCGTTTGCAAAACGGCGGGACCGGAGGGGGAAATCCGGCACGGATGGCGTGTTGGCCCCTGCCTGAAGCCATCTAGTTTCGTTTCATTGCGTCTGGAGACCTTCCTCCCCTGAACCCTCCCCTCAAACGGCTTTATCGCTGGCTTGGCATCCTGCTGACGCCTCTGCTGCTGGTGCCCATGTTCTTGCTCGCCCCTTGGGCGACCCTTCCCGCCGAGGCGCTTCCGATCCAGGCTCCGGGTTCCAGTGCGGCCACCGCTCCGCAGGTTGGGGCCCCAACCCCCCTCACTACTCCACCCCCCGAGCGGGGAGCGGCCCTGGCTGCTCTGGCCGCCACGGCCAGTCCCCACAGTTTTGTGGCCGATGCGGTCCGACAGGCCGGGCCGGCGGTGGTGCGCATCGACACGGAACGCAACGTGGATCGCCAGGCCTTTGATCCTGCCCTGCTCGATCCCCTGCTGCGTGATCTGTTTGGGGATCCCTCCGGCAGCATGCGCGAGCGGGGTCAGGGCTCAGGGGTGGTCATTGATTCGGCCAAGGGCCTGGTGCTCACCAATGCCCACGTGGTGGACAACGTCGACTCCGTGGAGGTGACCCTGGCCGACGGCCGCCAACTGGATGGCACCGTGGTGGGCACGGATCGGGTCACCGATCTGGCCCTGGTGCGGATCCCCAGCAAGGGCAAGCTCACGGCGGCCAAGCTGGGGGATTCCGAAGCCCTGGAGGTGGGTGACTGGGCTATTGCCCTGGGGAGTCCCTACGGCCTTGAGCGCACGGTGACCCTGGGCATCGTGAGCAGCCTCCACCGCGACATCAACAGTCTGGGCTTTGCTGATAAAAGGCTGGATCTGATCCAGACCGACGCGGCGATCAACCCGGGTAACTCCGGGGGAGCTCTGATCAATGCCAACGGGGAAGTGATCGGCATCAACACCCTGGTGCGTTCCGGACCAGGGGCCGGACTGGGTTTTGCAATCCCCATCAATCTGGCCCACCGGGTGGCCGATCAGCTCGCTTCGGGCGGAACCGTGGTCCATCCCTATCTCGGCCTGCAGCTTGTGCCCCTCACCGCTCGAGTTGCCCGTGACAACAATCGGGATCCCGACGCCCTGGTGAAACTGCCCGAACGGGACGGAGCCCTGGTGCAGAAGGTGCTCCCTGACAGTCCTGCCGAGCAGGCGGGACTTAAGCGGGGTGACCTGGTGGTGGAGATCGCGGGCCAGGATGTGCACAACCCTTCGGCCCTCCTCCAGCAGGTGGAGAAGTCTGTGGTGGGCCAGCCCCTCTCCCTCAAAGTGCTGCGCGGGCAACGGGAGCTCCAGCTCTCGATCAAGCCCGCCCAGCTGCCGGCCCCCACGAGCTGAGCCCATCGCTTTGCTACGTTCTCGCCCCTCCCCATGCTTTTTGTCTTGTCATGTCGGATCTGCAGACCCAGATGAAACAGGCCGTGGCCACCGCAGCCGTGGCCCAGATCCGGGATGGGATGGTGCTGGGGCTGGGATCCGGATCCACGGCGGCCCTGATGATTCAGGAGCTGGGGGCCAGGTTGAAGCGCGGTGAGCTTCGGGACATCACCGGTGTCACCACCTCCTTTCAGGGGGAGGTCCTGGCTGCTGAGCTGGGCATCCCCCTGCAGAGCCTGAATGCCATCCAGCGCATCGATCTGGCCATCGATGGGGCGGATGAGGTGGATCCCGCCCTCCAATTGATCAAGGGGGGCGGGGCCTGCCATGTGCAGGAGAAGCTGGTGGCCCGTCGGGCCGATCGTTTTGTGGTGGTGGTGGATGCCACCAAGCTGGTGAACACCCTCAACCTGGGCTTTCTCCTGCCGGTGGAGGTGCTCCCGGGGGCCTGGCGCCAAGTGAAAGGCCAGCTCAAGGAGATGGGCGGCGAGGCGGAACTACGCATGGCGGTGCGCAAGGCCGGACCGGTGGTCACCGATCAGGGAAATCTGGTGCTGGATGTGACGTTTGCCGGTGGCATCAGTGATCCGGCCCATCTAGAGAAGGAGATCAACAATCTCCCCGGAGTGCTGGAGAACGGGCTGTTTGTCAATCTCACCGACCAGGTTTTGGTCGGCGAGATTGTGGATGGCTTGGCCTCCGTGCGCGAACTTGTCAAACCCTGAGCAGCAGGCGTTCGCCCAGCCGAAGTGGGTTCAGCCCAGCCGCAGGCGCACCGATTCGGCATGGCTGTGGAGGCCCTCGCTGCGGGCCAGTTCCATCACCGCTTTCCCCGTGGCGTCGAGGGCTTCCCGGTTGAAGCCAATCAGGCTGGTGTGCCGCAGAAATGTTTCCACACTCAGGGCCCCTGAGAACCGGGCCGTGCCGCTGGTGGGCAGGGTGTGGTTGGGGCCTGCCAGGTAATCGCCCACAGCCTCTGGACTGAAGGCTCCCAGGAAGATGGCCCCTGCATGGCGAATCTGGTCGGCGAGGGATTCCGGGTTTTCCACCAGGAGCTCCAGATGTTCTGGGGCAAACGCGTCGCTGAGCTGAGCTGCCGCACTCAGGTCGTTGCACACCACGATCAGTCCCCAGTCGCTTAGAGCCTGGCGCACGATGTCGGCTCTGGGGTGATCCGTCAGCTGGGCCGCCACGGCGCCGGGCACGGCGGCGGCCAGCTCTTCGCTGGTGGTGATGAGGATCGCCGCTGCGAGGGGGTCATGTTCCGCCTGAGCCATCAGGTCCGCCGCCACCTGGTCGGCTCGGGCGCTGTGGTCGGCGATCACCAGCACTTCGCTGGGGCCGGCGAGGGAGTCGATCCCTACCCGGCCGTACACGGCCTTTTTCGCCAGGGTGACCCAGAGGTTGCCTGGACCACTGATCACATCCACCCGGGGGATCGACTCCGTGCCCCAGGCGAGGGCGCCGATCGCCTGGGCACCCCCTACCCGATACACCTCCTGTAAGCCGGCCAGGTGGGCGGCCGCCAGCACGGTGGCATTGGGTTCCCCATCCCGGCCCGGGGGGGTCACCATCACGATGCGCTCTACCCCAGCCACCTGGGCGGGGACGGCATTCATCAACACGGTGCTGGGGTAAGCGGCCCGCCCCCCTGGCACGTAAAGGCCCGCCCGTTCCACGGGCCGCCAGCGGCGTCCGAGACGTTCGCCATGGGCTCCTCGGATGGCCAGATCCGCAGGCCGCTGCTGCTGGTGGAACGCGAGGATGCGCCCATGGGCCAGGGTGAGGGCCTCCTGCAGGGGGGGGGGAAGCCCCTCCCAGGCTTCCTGCAAACGGGTTTCCGGCACCCTGAGGGGGTCCGGCCGGACGCCATCAAAGGCTTCGCTGAGGCGCAGGACGGCGGCGTCCCCCTCCAACCGCACCTGCTCGAGCAGGTGGGCCACCTTCTCTTCCTCCTGACCCATATGGCTCCCCTCCGTGCGGGCAGCGATCTGTTGGAGCCTGGCGGCGGCAGCCTGGAGGTCTCGGAGGCAGGGAAGAATGGTTGTCCCGGAAGAGGCCCCAGGGGCGGGATGGGAGGCGACCACGGGGAGAGAAATGCTGAGTCCTCAGGCTAGGGCTTTGTTCGGGGTAGTCACCAGTTGGAGAAGGACGTGGGGTAGGATTTTAGATTGTTCGGACGTTGCCCGGGTTCGTGGCCAATAACAGATCCTCAAAGAAACGCATCCAAGTCGCTGAGCGCAATCGCCTGCGCAACCGCAGCTACAAATCCGCCTTGCGCACGCTGATGAAGCGTTGCTTCACGGCTTGCAGCAGCTACGGCCAGGAGCCGGGGCCTGCCTCCCGGGAAGCCGTGGAAACCAGCCTGAATGCGGCCTTCAGCAAGATCGACAAGGCCGTGAAGGTGGGGGTGCTGCACCGGAACTGCGGGGCCAACAAGAAATCCCGGCTCAGTGCTGCCGTGAAAAAAGCCCTTGAGCCTGCCGCTTCAGGGGCCTTGGCAAGCAGTTGAGGGTTTCTGGAGCCCTTCGATGACCCCCCCCGACGCGGCGTCGATCCTGGTGGACAGCCACTGCCATCTTGTGTTTCGGCAATTTGACAGCGACCTTCAGGAGGTGGTGTCCCGCTGGCGTGAGGCAGGCGTGACCGCCCTGGTTCACGCCTGCGTGGAGCCTTCGGAAATCCCCGCCATCCGTCAGCTGGCTGACCAGCTCCCTGAGCTCCGCTATGCCGTGGGGGTGCACCCCCTCGATGTGGGCAAATGGGAGCCCACCACCGCTGCCTTGCTCCGGCAATCGGCCATGGCCGATTGCCGGGTCGTGGCCGTGGGGGAATTGGGTTTGGACCTCTACAGAGAGAGCAATCTCGAGGAGCAGCTGGCCGTGTTGCAGCCCCAGCTCGATCTGGCCTGGGATCTGGGGCTGCCGGTGATTGTCCACTGCCGGGACGCAGCGGCTCCGATGCTGGAGGTGTTCCGCCGCCGGCACGGTCTGGGGATCTGTCCCCCCGGGGTGATGCATTGTTGGGGCGGCACCCCAGAAGAAATGGAAGCCTTTCTGGAGCTTGGCTTTCACATCAGCTTCAGCGGCACGGTCACCTTTAACAAGGCGGAGGCCATTCAGGACTGTGCCCAGTTGGTGCCGGCAGATCGCTACATGGTGGAAACCGACTGCCCTTTTCTCTCGCCAGCGCCCCGCCGGGGCAAGCGCAATGAACCGGCCAATGTGGCTGTCGTTGCGGCGAAGGTGGCCGAGCTTCGGGGTGAAACGTTGGAAGAGGTGGCCTTTACCAGTACTGCGAATGCTTCACGCCTTTTTGGGTTGGACCTTCACACTGTATGATTTCTAATTGGCCCAGTGGCGGCAGCGCCCCTTCTCCTCGGTGTCGGCTTCCTTGGTGATCCCTCCCACGGCGATGGTTTCAACAATCGGCGAGGCGCTTCTTAGCGAGGCCCTGTGTCTGTGGGGATCCTCTCCCTAGCTCGCTTGAGCGCCAGACTTCCATCCCTCTGGGGAGGTGGGAGCCTTTGTCATCCGTCGTTCAGGACGCCCTTCCCCCGTTCCACCCGTCCTCCAGTCTGCAGGTTTCCGCATGAGCAGCGCGATCCAGGTCGCCAAGACCGTCACTTACCTCCCCGATCTGGTGGAGGTTCAGCGGGCAAGTTTCAAGTGGTTCCTGGAAAAAGGCCTGATTGAAGAGCTTGACAGCTTCTCCCCGATCACCGACTACACCGGCAAGCTGGAGCTCCATTTCATCGGGGATGAATATCGGCTCAAGCGTCCCCGTCATGACGTGGAAGAAGCCAAGCGGCGGGATGCGACGTTTGCCTCCCAGATGTATGTCACCTGCCGTTTGGTGAACAAGGAGACCGGCGAGATCAAAGAACAGGAGGTTTTCATCGGTGAACTCCCTCTGATGACCGAGCGGGGAACGTTCATCATCAACGGGGCGGAGCGTGTGATCGTGAATCAGATTGTGCGCTCGCCAGGGGTTTATTTCAAGGATGAGCAAGATAAGAATGGTCGTAAAACCTTCAATGCCAGCTTGATTCCCAATCGGGGCGCCTGGCTGAAATTTGAAACGGATAAAAATGACCTGCTCCACGTCAGGGTAGATAAAACTCGCAAGATCAATGCCCACGTTTTGATGAGGGCAATTGGTCTTTCGGATAACGATGTTTTGGATAAGTTAAGGCACCCTGAGTATTATCAAAAGTCAATTGCTGCTGCTAATGATGAGGGCATTTCCTCCGAGGATCAGGCTCTGCTGGAGCTTTACAAAAAGCTCCGTCCAGGTGAGCCCCCTTCCGTTAGCGGCGGCCAGCAATTGCTCCACAGCCGCTTCTTCGATCCCAAGCGCTACGACCTGGGTCGAGTGGGCCGCTACAAGATCAACAAAAAGCTCCGGCTCACCATTCCCGATGCTGTGCGCACCCTCACCCCTGAGGATGTGCTCTCCACGATTGATTACCTGATCAACCTGGAACTGGATGTGGGTGGGGCATGTCTCGATGACATCGACCATCTGGGCAATCGCCGTGTGCGTTCCGTCGGTGAATTGCTGCAGAACCAGGTGAGGGTGGGCCTGAACCGGCTGGAGCGGATCATTAAGGAACGGATGACTGTCGGCGAAACCGACTCCCTCACCCCCGCCCAGCTGGTGAATCCCAAGCCCCTGGTGGCGGCGATCAAGGAATTTTTCGGTTCCAGCCAGCTGAGCCAGTTCATGGATCAGACCAATCCCCTGGCGGAGCTCACCCACAAGCGTCGCATCAGCGCCCTCGGCCCCGGGGGCCTCACCCGGGAGCGGGCCGGCTTCGCCGTTCGCGACATTCACCCCTCCCACTACGGTCGTATCTGTCCGATCGAAACGCCGGAAGGGCCCAACGCCGGTCTGATTGGTTCCCTGGCCACCCACGCCCGGGTCAATGAGTACGGCTTCATCGAAACCCCTTTCTGGAAGGTGGAGAACGGGGTGGTGGTGAAGAGCGGCGAGCCGATCTATCTCTCCGCCGATCTGGAGGATGAATGCCGGATCGCCCCAGGGGATATTTCCACGGATGCGGATGGCCTGATCACCTCTGATCTGGTGCCGGTGCGGTATCGCCAGGATTTTGAAAAGGTTCCTCCCCAGCAGGTGGATTACGTGCAGCTCTCACCGGTCCAGGTGATTTCTGTGGCCACCTCCCTGATTCCCTTCCTGGAGCACGATGACGCCAACCGGGCCCTGATGGGATCCAACATGCAGCGACAGGCCGTTCCCCTGCTGCGGCCCGAGCGCCCGCTGGTGGGCACGGGACTGGAGACCCAGGTGGCCCGAGATTCGGGAATGGTTCCGATCACCAGGGTGAATGGCACCGTCACCTTCGTTGACGCCACTGCGATCGTGATCCGTGACGATGAAGGAATCGAATATACTCATTATCTCCAGAAATATCAGCGATCCAATCAAGATACCTGCCTCAATCAGCGTCCCATTGTCAAACAGGGCGACCAGGTGATTGCGGGGCAGGTGTTGGCCAATGGATCCGCCTGTGAGGGGGGTGAGATTGCTCTTGGTCAAAATGTGATGATCGCTTACATGCCCTGGGAAGGGTACAACTATGAGGACGCGATCCTCGTCAGTGAGCGTCTCGTCCATGATGATCTCTATACCTCAGTTCATATTGAAAAGTATGAAATCGAGGCTCGTCAGACTAAGCTTGGTCCTGAAGAGATCACCCGAGAAATTCCCAATGTTGCGGAAGAGAGTCTGAGAAATCTTGATGAAATGGGCATCATTCGCACTGGTGCTTATGTCGAGAGTGGTGACATTCTCGTGGGAAAAGTGACTCCCAAGGGGGAATCGGACCAGCCCCCTGAAGAGAAGTTACTTCGTGCCATCTTTGGCGAGAAAGCAAGAGACGTGAGAGACAATTCTCTTCGGGTACCCAGTACGGAACGGGGCCGGGTGGTGGACGTGCGGATCTACACCCGGGAGCAGGGTGACGAGCTGCCGCCTGGCGCCAACATGGTGGTGAGGGTGTATGTGGCCCAGCGCCGCAAAATTCAGGTGGGCGACAAGATGGCCGGCCGCCATGGCAACAAGGGAATCATCAGCCGGATCCTTCCCAGGGAAGACATGCCCTATCTCCCGGATGGCACTCCGATTGACATCGTTCTGAACCCCCTGGGTGTGCCCAGCCGCATGAATGTGGGCCAGGTGTTCGAGTGCTTGATGGGCTGGGCCTCCTCCCATCTGGGGTGCCGCGTCAAGGTCATTCCCTTCGACGAGATGCACGGTGCAGAAAAGTCCAAGCAAACCGTGCAGGCTTACCTGGAGGAAGCGGCGAAGCAACCCGGAAAGGATTGGGTCTACGACCCCGAAAACCCGGGCAAGATCCAGTTGATTGATGGCCGCACCGGTGAGGCCTTCGACCAGCCCGTGACCGTGGGATATGCCCACATCCTCAAGCTGGTCCACCTGGTGGACGACAAGATCCATGCCCGCTCCACCGGCCCTTACTCCTTGGTCACCCAGCAACCCCTGGGTGGCAAGGCCCAGCAGGGCGGCCAAAGGCTCGGGGAGATGGAGGTCTGGGCGCTGGAGGCCTATGGCGCGGCCTACACCCTGCAGGAGCTGCTCACGGTGAAATCCGACGACATGCAGGGCCGCAACGAAGCGCTCAACGCCATTGTCAAGGGCAAGCCCATTCCCAGGCCGGGCACGCCCGAGTCCTTCAAGGTGTTGATGCGTGAGCTGCAGTCTCTCGGACTGGATATCGCGGTTTACACCGATGCCGGTGAAGAAGTGGATCTCATGCAGGACGTGAATCCTCGTCGAAGCACACCGAGTCGCCCTACCTACGAGTCCCTGGGTGCCGCTGACTACGACGAAGACTGATCCCTCTCCCCTTCCCTGCTTCCCCGCACCCCCTTCCTGCCATGTCTAACAGCACTCCTCGAAGCGAAAACTACTTCGACTACGTCAAGATCACCCTCGCTTCCCCCGAGCGGATCATGCAATGGGGGCAGCGCACCCTGCCCAATGGCCAGGTGGTTGGAGAAGTCACCAAGCCGGAAACGATCAACTACCGCACGCTCAAGCCAGAGATGGATGGGCTGTTCTGTGAAAAGATTTTCGGCCCCTCCAAGGATTGGGAGTGCCACTGCGGCAAGTACAAGCGGGTGCGCCACCGGGGCATTGTCTGTGAGCGCTGTGGGGTGGAAGTCACCGAGAGCCGGGTGCGGCGCCACCGCATGGGGTTCATCAAGCTCGCAGCTCCTGTCTCCCACGTCTGGTATCTGAAGGGCATTCCCAGCTATGTGGCCATCCTTCTCGACATGCCTTTGAGGGATGTGGAGCAGATTGTCTACTTCAACTGCTACGTCGTTCTCGACCCAGGTGATCACAAAGACCTGGCCTACAAGCAGTTGCTCACTGAGGACGAATGGCTGGAGATCGAGGATCAGATCTTTGCGGAGGATTCGGAGATCGAAAACGAGCCCATTGTTGGGATCGGAGCCGAGGCTCTGAAACAACTGCTCTCCGATCTAGAGCTCAACGAAATTGCTGAGCAGCTCCGCGAAGAGATCAGCGCCAGCAAGGGGCAGAAGCGGGCGAAGCTCATCAAGCGCCTGCGGGTGATTGATAATTTCATTGCCACCAACGCCAGACCGGAGTGGATGGTGCTGGATGTGATTCCGGTGATTCCTCCCGACCTTCGGCCCATGGTCCAGCTGGATGGGGGCCGCTTTGCCACCAGTGACCTCAACGATCTCTACAGGCGGGTGATCAACCGCAACAACCGTCTGGCCCGTCTCCAGGAAATCCTGGCTCCAGAAATCATCGTTCGCAACGAAAAGCGGATGTTGCAGGAGGCCGTGGATGCCTTGATCGACAACGGCCGCCGGGGTCGCACGGTGGTGGGTGCTAATAACCGGGCCCTGAAATCCCTCAGCGACATCATCGAGGGCAAGCAGGGACGCTTCCGCCAAAACCTCTTGGGTAAGCGGGTCGACTATTCCGGCCGCTCCGTGATTGTGGTGGGTCCCAAATTGAAGATGCATCAATGCGGCCTGCCCAAGGAGATGGCGATTGAGCTCTTCCAGCCCTTTGTGATTCACCGTCTGATCCGTCAGAACATCGTGAACAACATCAAGGCGGCCAAGAAGCTCATCCAGAAGGCCGACGACGAGGTGATGCAGGTGCTGCAGGAGGTGATCGAGGGTCACCCCATCTTGTTGAATCGTGCTCCCACGCTGCACCGTCTCGGGATTCAGGCATTTGAACCAAAGCTGGTGGATGGTCGTGCCATCCAACTTCACCCCCTGGTTTGCCCGGCCTTCAACGCTGACTTTGATGGTGACCAGATGGCCGTGCACGTTCCCCTGGCGATTGAAGCCCAGACCGAGGCCCGCATGTTGATGCTCGCCAGCAACAACATCCTTTCGCCGGCCACCGGTGAGCCGATCATCACTCCATCCCAAGACATGGTGCTCGGCGCTTACTACCTCACCGCCGTGAATCGGGCCAAGAAAAAGCCCGAATTCGGGGATCGCTCCCGGACCTTCGCCGGGCTGGAGGATGTGATTGCGGCCTTTGATGAGAAACACCTCCATCTCCACGACTGGGTTTGGGTGCGTTTCCCCGGGGAAGTGGAAGCCGATGAGGAGGCCGATGCGCCCCTCTCCTCCGACACCCTCACCGACGGCACCCGAGTGGAGCAATGGCGTTTCCGGCGAGATCGTTTTGATGAAGACGGCGCCCTAATCAGCCGCTACCTCCTCACCACTGTCGGTCGGGTTGTAATCAACCAAACCATCATTGATGCCGTGGCCGCTAAATAACCCTCTCCCCTCCTGATTCCTTTCCTTATTTCTGATCTGCACCGGCCATGAGCACCTCCTCCAAGAAGAAAGCAGCCAAAGCCGCCCCCGCTCCTGAACCCTCCAAGTTGGAGTCACCATTTGGCACCGTCGCCCCTCCCTTTCGGAATCGGGTAATCGATAAGAAGGTGCTGCGCAATCTGGTGGCCTGGGCCTACAAGCACCACGGCACGGCGGCCACCTCTTCCATGGCGGATGAGCTCAAGAACCTCGGTTTTCACTACGCCACCCAGGCTGCAGTGTCCATCTCTGTGGACGACCTGCGGATCCCCTCGGAAAAAGCCCGCTTGCTGCAGGAAGCCGAGGAAGAGATTACCAACACCGAGGAGCGCTATCGCCTTGGGGAAATTACCGAGGTTGAGCGCCACACCAAGGTGATTGATACCTGGACGGAAACAAATGAGCGACTCGTTGAAGAAGTGAAGCGCAACTTCAACGAGAACGACCCCCTCAATTCCGTCTGGATGATGGCCAACTCCGGGGCCCGGGGCAACATGTCCCAGGTACGCCAGCTCGTGGGCATGCGGGGTCTGATGGCCAACCCCCAAGGGGAGATCATCGATTTACCCATTCGCACCAACTTCCGCGAAGGGCTCACGGTCACGGAGTACGTCATCTCCTCCTACGGCGCCCGCAAGGGTCTGGTGGATACAGCCCTGCGCACGGCCGACTCGGGCTATCTCACCCGCCGACTGGTGGACGTTGCCCAGGATGTGATCGTGCGAGAAGAAGACTGTGGCACCACCCGTGGTCTGTTGATCGAGGCCGATGAGAAGGGCCGCTTTTTCAGCAAACTTGTGGGTCGCCTGGCGGCCGAGCCGATCGTGGATCAGAACGGCCAGGAGCTGGCCGCCCGGGATGGGGAGATCGACGCTCCCCTGAGCCGGGCCATTGAGGCGGCGGGTATCCGTGCGGTGGTCGTGCGATCACCCCTCACCTGCGAAGCCTCCCGGTCGGTCTGCCGCAAGTGCTATGGCTGGGCCCTGGCTCACAACCAGCTGGTCGATCTGGGAGAGGCGGTGGGCATCATTGCGGCCCAGTCCATCGGTGAGCCCGGCACTCAGCTCACCATGCGCACCTTCCATACGGGTGGCGTTTCCACGGCCGAAACGGGTGTGGTGCGCTCCCTCGCTGCCGGTGTGGTGGAGTTCGGGGCTAAGGCCCGGGTCCGCCCCCATCGCACACCCCATGGCGTGGAGGCCCATCTGGCGGAAACAGACTTCACCCTGAATCTCAAGCCCACCGATAAGGGAAAAGGTCAAAAGCTAGACATCACAGCCGGCTCCATTCTGTTTGTGAATGATGGCCAAACCGTTCTGTCGGACACCATTCTCGCCCAGATTTCATCGGGTGCGCAGGTGAAGAAAAGTGTTGAAAAGGCCACCAAAGACGTGATCTGCGACCTGGCGGGCCAGGTGCGCTTTGAAGAGGTGATCCAGCCCCGCGAGGTGACCGATCGGCAGGGGAACATCACCCATAAGGCTCAACGGCTCGGTCGTCTTTGGGTGTTCAGTGGCGACGTCTACAACCTGCCCCCCAACGCCCAACCCGTGGTGCAGGGTGCCAAGCCGGCCCAAACGGGTGATGTCTTAGCGGAAAGCCGGTTGGTGAGTGAATACGGAGGAGCTGTCCGCCTGCGGGAATCCGCAGGAGACTCGCGCGAGGTGCAGATTGTCACCACCAGTTTGACCTTGAAGGATTGCAAGCTGGTGCACGAATCCACCCACTCGGGCGAGATCTGGCACCTGGATGACAAGGAAGGAGCGAAGTATCTCCTTCGCACCGCCCCTGGCAGCAAGATCGGCTCCGGTGAAGTGATTGCCGAGTTGGCCGATGATCGTTTCCGAACCAAAACGGGTGGGATGGTGAAATTTTCCCCCGGTCTCTCGATCAAAAAAGCCCGATCTGCCAAGCATGGCTTTGAAGTGAGCAAGGGTGGCACCCTGCTTTGGGTTCCCCAGGAAACCCATGAAATCAACAAGGATATTTCCCTGTTGATGATTGAAGATGGGCAATGGATTGAGGCCGGCACGGAAGTTGTTAAAGACATCTTTAGCCAGACGGCTGGCATCGTCACCGTGACGCAGAAGAATGACATTCTTCGTGAAATCATTGTGCGTTCGGGCAGCCTGCACCTCATTGCCGACAGCAAGGTGTTGAGTCGCTATCAGGACGGCTTGATGGTGAATCCTGGCGATGAGATTGCCCCTGGACTGAAGACAGAGGCGATGGTGTTTGTTGAATCTGTGGATACAACCGAAGGGGGAGCCCTCCTGCTGCGGCCTGTGGAGGAGTATTCGATCCCCGATGAGGCCTACCTGCCGGAATCACTCACCGTCAAACAGTCCGGAGGTCCTCACCTGGGTCTGAAGGCTACTCAGCGTCTCACTTTCAAGGATGGTGAGCTGGTGAAGTCTGTGGAGGGGGTGGAGCTCCTGCGCACCCAACTGATCCTGGAAACCTTCGACACCACCCCCCAGATGACGGTGGATGTGGAGGCGATCGCCGACAAGCGGGCCAAAACAATCGATCGCCTCCAACTGGTGATCCTGGAAACACTCCTGGTGCGCCGCGACACCCTCTCCGACGCTAGCCATGGCTCCACCCACACTGAGCTGCAGGTGGATGATGGCGATCTGGTCAAGCGGGGCGATGTGGTGGCCACCACCCAGATCCTCTGCAAGGAGGATGGCTTGGTGCAGCTTCCGGAAGCCACCTCGGATGAGCCCATCCGGAGATTGATTGTGGAGCGGGCCGGTGACACTCGGTCGATTCCCATCCAGGGAATCAAGCCAGCTGTGGCTGTCGGCGACCGTGTGGTGGAAGGAGATTTCCTGGGCGACGATCTGAAGGCACCCTGCTGTGGCCAGGTGGAGGCCATTAGCGATGGCGAGATCACCATTCGCCTGGGCCGCCCCTACATGGTGTCCCCCGACTCCGTGCTCCATGTGCGAGACGGGGAATTGGTGCAGCGCGGAGACGGACTGGCGCTGCTGGTGTTCGAACGGCAGAAAACCGGTGACATCGTGCAGGGTCTTCCCCGGATCGAGGAGCTGTTGGAGGCCCGTCGCCCCAGAGAGTCCGCCATCCTCTGCCGCAAGGGCGGTACGGTTCAGATCAAGCAAGGCGAAGACGATGACTCGATCACGGTGTCGGTGATCGAAACCGATGATGCCCTCACCGACTACCCCATTCTCCTGGGTCGCACCGTCATGGTGAGTGATAGCCAGCAGGTGAATGCCGGTGAACTTCTCACCGATGGCCCCATCAATCCCCACGAATTGCTGGAGTGCTTCTTTGAAGATCTGCGCACCAAGAAACCCACCATGGAGGCCGCTCAGGAGGCTATTTCTAAGCTGCAATTCCGCATGGTGCTGGAAGTGCAGAATGTCTACAAATCCCAGGGGGTTTCGATTGACGACAAGCACATCGAGGTGATTGTCCGCCAGATGACGAACAAGGTGAGGATCGAGGATGCGGGTGACACCACCCTCCTGCCTGGTGAGCTCATCGAGCTCCGCCAGGTGGAGCAGGTGAATTCCGCCATGGCCATCACGGGTGGGGCTCCAGCCGAATTTACCCCCGTGTTGCTGGGTATCACGAAGGCTTCCCTCAACACCGACAGCTTCATCTCGGCCGCCAGTTTCCAGGAAACCACCCGGGTGCTCACGGAAGCAGCCATCGAGGGCAAGAGCGACTGGCTGCGGGGCCTCAAGGAGAACGTGATCATCGGCCGCCTGATTCCTGCAGGCACGGGATTCAGTGGGTTCGAGGAAGAGCTCCGGGCTGAGGCGGGCCCCCATCCCGACATCCTGGAGGAGGAGGCGGCCGGCTACCGACGCATGCAGAACCTCCGGCCGGATTACACCGTGGAGCTGCCCGCACCACCGGTGAACCAGGCCGTGCTGGACGACCCTTCCGATGAGGATCTGGAGGCCACCCGCAGCCGCCATGGCATCGAGGCCTCCGCCAGCAGCTTCGCGGCCTTCCTCCGTCCCACCCCGGAGGAGGGGTTGGAGGAAGATATCCTTCCCGATCCCGATGCCCTCGAGAATCTCCAGGAGGAGGGCCTGCTTAGCGATGACTGAGACCACCGAACTCGGGACGCCTGTGCCCAGGCGGCGGCTTCCGCGCTGGGGTTTCCATCCCCACAATGAGCTCCTCCATGGCCGCCTCGCCATGATGGGATTCATTGCCCTGGTGCTCCTGGAATGGAAGCTGGGCCACGGCATCGTCTCCGCCCGTTGAGCCCTCAACACACAGTGAGCCCTCCCTTGCTGGGCCGGAGTGTGGAGGAGCTCGAGGCCTGGGCCGTGGCGGAAGGCCAGCCCCCCTTTCGCGGGCGTCAGATCCACGACTGGCTCTACCGAAGAGGGGCCCATGATCTGGCGTCCATCACCGTGCTTCCCAAGGCGTGGCGCCACACCTTGCAGCAGCGGGAGATGGCGCAGGGCGAGCCGTTGGTGGGCCGCTTGGTGGAACAGCACCGCCGGGTGGCCGCCGATGGCACCACCAAACTGATTTTGGAAACCACCGATGGGCTGCGGCTGGAGAGCGTCGGCATCCCCAGTGACGATCGGCTTACGGTCTGTGTGAGTTCTCAGGTGGGCTGCCCCATGGCCTGCCGGTTCTGCGCCACGGGACAGGATGGATTGGCCCGATCTCTGGCCCTCCACGAGATCGTGGATCAGGTGCTCAGTGTGCGGGAGGCCATGGATCGGCGCCCCACACACGTGGTGTTTATGGGGATGGGCGAGCCCCTGCTCAACACCGACGCGGTGCTTCAAGCGATGGGGGTGCTGTGCCGCGATCTGGGCATGGCTCAGCGGCAGATCACGGTGAGCACGGTGGGCGTGCCGGGCACCCTACCCCTCCTTGCAGACAAGGCCCATCAGGTGCTGGGCCGGGCCCAGTTCACCCTTGCGGTGAGCCTGCATGCGCCGGATCAGCGCCTGCGGGAGGAGCTCATCCCCACGGCCCGGGCCTATCCCATCGACCAGCTCCTGGCCGACTGCCGTCACTACGCCAGCCAGACTTCTAGACGGGTGAGTTTTGAATACATCCTTCTGGCTGGGGTGAATGACGCCGCCCAGCAAGCCGATGCCCTGGCCCACCAGCTGCGGGGATTCCAGAGCCATGTGAACCTGATTCCCTACAACCCCATCAGCGAGGACACCTTCGAACGGCCCTCCGAGCAGCGGGTGGAGCGGTTTCGCCAACGCCTGCTGGAGCAGCACATTGCCGTGAGCGTGCGCGCCAGCCGGGGGCTGGATCAGGATGCGGCTTGCGGGCAGTTGCGCCGCAGCCTGGCCCCCACCCCTTGAGGCAGGGGTACGCTCATGACAGGACTGGCTGGCGGTGAGTTCTGCCCATGGACATCACGTCTCAGCTCATTGACGCCCTTCTTCAACGGGGCGTGAAGCGGGTCTATGGGGTGCCGGGTGATTACGTGCTGGGGCTGTTCGACCGGCTGGAGCGCTCCCCGATCGATGTCATCTGCATGGCGGGGGAGGAGGGGGCCGGCTTCGCGGCGGATGCCCACGCCCGTTTGATGGGCCTGGGGGTGGCGGTGGTGACCTACGGCGTGGGAGCCCTCAAGCTGCTCAATCCGGTAGCGGGGGCCTATGCGGAGCGCTCCCCCCTGCTGGTGATCAGCGGTGCCCCGGGTCTGCGGGAATCGGATGAGCACGCCCTGCTCCATCACCGCATCCGGGCCAGCGACACTCAGGAGCGCTTCTTCAAGGAGGTTTGCGTGCAGACGGCATGCCTGGACTCAGGCCGAACGGCGGTGGACAAGATGCTCCGGGTGCTGGAGGCCATGTGCAGGGAATCGCGCCCGGGCTATCTGGAGTTGCCCCGCGATTCCCTCACCCGCCCGGTGCCCGGCCCGTTGCCCCCCCTCACCCTGCCGGCGGTGCCTCAGGTGGCCGACCTCCATCGCCGCACGGGCCTGGAGATCCTGGAATGGATGCGCAGCCGCCAGCGGCCTGTCGTGCTGGCAGGGGTGGAGGTGCATCGCTTCGGCCTCCAGCAGCCCTTGCAGGAGGTGCTGGAGCGGGAGGGCTGGCCCTTTGCCACCAGCCTCAGCGGCAAATCCCTTCTCAGCGAGCAACATCCCCTTTATCTGGGGGTCTATGAGGGGGCCATGGGAGCCGAGGCGGTGCGGGAGGTAGTGGAGGGCAGCGATGGCCTGCTGATCCTGGGCATGCCCTTCAGCGATCTGGATACGGGGGTGTACACCATGCAGCTCAACCCCGAAGCCTGCCTGCGGGTGGAGATGGATCAGGGGCTGCGCTGGATCCAGGGCGACCAGGACACCCTTGATCCCGTGACCCTGCTCCAGGTGTGGCGGGAAGCGGGCCCCCCAGCCCAGCCCACGGCCTACCGGCCCCCGGTGAGTCCCCTGCCGCCCCAGCCCTTTGCGCCCGTGGTGGATCAACCCCTCACGGTGCGCCGCCTGCTACTGGCGGTAGATGCGGTGCTGGCCGATACCACGGTGGTGCTGGCCGACACCGGCGATGCCACCTTTGCCTCCCTCGCCCTCCATCTGAAGGAGGCCAACGACTACATCAACAGCGGTAACTGGGCATCCCTGGGATTCGCCCTGCCGGCGGCGGTGGGCGCCTGGGGCGCGCGCCCGGATCAGCGGCCCCTGGTGCTGGTGGGGGATGGGGCCCTGCTGATGAGCGCCATCGAGTTGGCCACCCTGGCCCGTTACCGCATTCCCGCCCTGGTGGTGGTGATGGACAACGCCGGCTACGGCACGGAGCGACCCATGCTGGATGGCCCCTTCAACGATGTGGCCCCCGTGGACCATGTGGGTCTGGCTCTGGCCATGGGGTTCCAGGCGGCCCGGCGGGTGAAGAAGGAGGAGGAACTCTGGGAGGCCCTGCAGGCCTTTCTGCAGGTCACGGATGGTCCCACCTTGATCAGCGCGGCCCTCGACCGGCTGGACGCGTCCGATGCCCTGCGCAACCTCACTGCGGCCCTGGGCAGGAAGGTGAAGGCAGGAGCCCAGGGCTAGGCCATGCCCCTGATCCGCTACCAGGATCCCGAGGGTGGGGTGCACGTCGCCCGAGGCGATGGCTCGGGCCGTTGGGAGCGTCTCCGTGGCGATCCATTTGGCCAGTGGGAACCCAGTGGGGAAGAGGCCCGTGTGGGGCGGCTTCTGGCGCCGGTGCAGCCGGCGGCGATCTTCTGCATCGGGCTGAACTACCGTCGCCATGCTGCCGAAACCGGCGCCGCCCTGCCGGAGTGGCCGGTGCTGTTCATGAAGTCTCCAGGGGCGGTGCAGGATCCAGAGGCGCCGATTGCCTTGCCCAGGGCGTTGGCAAGCGGCCAGGTGGATTACGAGGGGGAGTTGGCGGTGGTGATCGGGCGGCGTTGCCGCAACGTGAGCCGGGATGAGGCGCTGGGGGCGGTCCTGGGCTTCACCTGCGGGAATGATGTGAGCGCCCGCGACTGGCAGAAGCAGTGGGGCGGAGGGCAGTGGTGTCGGGGCAAGACGTTTGACACCTTTGCACCCCTAGGCCCGGTGCTGGTGCCGCCCCATGAGCTGGAGGATCCCCTCCACCTCCATTTGCGTACCACCTTGAACGGGGAGATTGTGCAGCAGGGTGAGACGGGCGACATGATTTTCGACGTGCCTTCCCTGATCACGTTCTTGAGCGGGAGCACCACCCTGTTGCCCGGCACCGTGATCTTCACCGGTACACCCGAGGGGGTGGGGATGGCGGCCAATCCCCCCCGGTGGCTGCGGCCTGGCGATGTGGTCTGCGTGGAAATTGAGGGGATCGGCACCCTTACTAATCCGGTCACTGATGAGTTGTTTTAGTTGGGATCCCTGATAAACGAAGTCTTTTCCATGGGCCACCTGCCCTTGAGATAGGTATGGATGACTAGGGGGCTCTTGGAGGTGCTGCGGCGCGGGACTGCAATTCGAAGAAGTTTTGCGCAGGTCCCGAAAGTTCCCGCTAACCTTCGATTGTAAGCTTTTTAACACGCCTGTCAATCCCTTGAGGGTTGGGCGATCGAATTCTGAAGCTCACTTGATGCCACTGCATCCCTAAGCCTTCCGCTGCCCCCTTCTTATCAGTCGCTCGACGAGCCACCGGCGCCCCTCACTCCATCAATGACCTACCTGATTGTTCCGTCCGCTTCGTCCATCAGCGAAGGGCTTGCGCTCACCACCATGGTGCACACCATGGGTGTGGCCAACGGCACGGTGTTGTATTGGTCGATCAGTGGAGCGAATATTGATGCCTCCGATTTCAGTAACGGCGCACTCAGTGGTCAAAACACTGTCTTGGTTGATGCCTCTGGCATGGGGATGTTCACGTTCACCCATGTTTTAGCCAACGATCTCAAAACAGAAGGCCTCGAATCGCTCCAGATCAGGCTGTTTAGCAATGCAGCGCGAACGGTGCAGGTAGGGACGACGGCGACGGTGAGCGTGGCGGACAC
>JBBASA010000018.1:23012-46295 GCA_040399515.1 Cyanobium sp.
CCCTGGCGAATGACCTGACGACAGAGGGAGTGGAGAGCCTGCAGATCAGGTTGTTTCGCGATGCAGCGCGAACGGTGCAGGTGGGGACGACGGCGACGGTGAGCGTGGCGGACACGTCCGTGGCGCCATTGCCCGTGGCCACCTACACGGTTACGGCATCGGCCCTATCGGTGAATGAGGGTGCGTTGCTGACAACGACGGTGGCCACCACGAATGTGGCGACGGGCACGGTGTTGTATTGGTCGTTGTCGGGGACGGGGATCACGGCAGGGGATGTGGTGGGAGGAGTGCTCAGTGGAAGTGGGACGGTGGGAGCCACGGGGGGGTTCAGCTTTGCCCAGACCCTGGCGAATGACCTGACGACAGAGGGAGTGGAGAGCCTGCAGATCAGGTTGTTTCGCGATGCAGCGCGAACGGTGCAGGTGGGGACGACGGCGATGGTGGAGGTTCTGGATACGTCGAGGTCGCCCACCTATGCGATCACCCAGTCTCCGACCAAACTCGATGAGGGAGAAGGTCTGACGACCACGGTGAAGACCACGGATGTGGCCAATGGAACGGCCCTGTATTGGGCCATCAGCGGCACCAACGTGGATGCCGCCGACTTCAGCAGCGGCACCCTCACGGGTCAAGGCACGGTTGTCACGGCTGCCAACGGAGCTGGGCAGTTCACCATTTCCCATGGCATCGCCAACGATCTCAAAACCGAAGGCACTGAAACGCTGACCTTCAAGCTCTACAGCGATGCGGCCCGCACAAGGCAGGTGGGAACCACCGTGTCGAGGTTGGTCAACGACACCTCGCGGACGCCTGCGCTGGCACCGACCTACATGATCATGCCGATGGCGAGCCTGATCGATGAAGGGCAGGCGTTGACCACCATGGTTCATGCCACGGGTGTGGCCAATGGCACAACCCTGTACTGGTCATTGGGGGGCACAAACATTGATGCGGCCGATTTCAGCGCTGGTGCCCTGACGGGTTCCTCCCGGATCATCACCGATGTCAACGGGATGGGAATGCTCCACCTCAGCCATACCATCGCCAATGATCTGAAAACCGAAGGCCGGGAAACGGTCGGCATCAACCTGTTCAGCGATGCGGCGCGCACCATCATGGTGGCCCCAACGGCATCCGTCACCATCAATGACACCTCCACCCCAGCAGGGTCATTGCCATCGGCGACCCCCGTGCCCACCTACACGATCACCCCAGCACCAGTTCCCGTCAATGAAGGGGTGAACCTGATCACGACAGTTCAGACCACCAACGTTGCCCAAGGAACCATGTTCTTCTGGGAGGTTTCAGGCGCTGGGATCACGAACGCGGATTTCATCCGGGGCACGATGATTGGCACCGGTGTGGTGAATGCTACGGGCCGGTTCCAGATCGGCCAGACCCTGGCCAACGATCTCACCACGGAAGGACCCGAAGCCCTCAACATCAAGGTGTTCAGCGATCCGGGGCGCACCCGGCAGGTGGGCACAACAGCGGTGGTCACGATCAATGACTCCTCGCAGGCGCCGGGTATTCCCACTTACACACTGAGCCCTTCCGCTGCGGCGATCGATGAGGGGGTCTCCATCACCACGACGCTCAATACAACAAATGTGGTGAATGGCACCATTCTTTTCTATCAGATTGGTGGTGTTAATGTTGATCCCTTTGATCTGAGTGTCGGAACGATTATTGGCCAATGTGTGGTGATCGGTGGACGGGCCACCTTCACCCACTCCTTCAGCAAAGACCTCAAGACCGAAGGGGATGAGGTGGTGGAGATTCGCCTATTCACCGATAAGCCCGGTGGAGTGCAGGTGGGCAACACGGCCCAGGTGACGCTTAGGGACACCTCGAAAGCCATCCCTGTGTCTACTGAGATTTTTCAGCCTGAATACACGCCCTTTGCTGTCCGAAAGTGGGCCTCTCCCGTTCCTGTTCCCACCCTCAAACGGCCGGATTCCGTGGGGGTTCTCCCCACGAACTGGGGTGAAAAATTTGCTCCCCAGCCATCTCCGGGTGGCCTACCAGCCCTTTATCAGGATGTGGATCCCAGCCAGGCGCTCTATGGGGGGATTGCACCAGAATTCTTTAACCGCAATGTGGCCGGCACAAATAATCCTTACTACAGCACAGGCCAGGCAGTGTCCTGGTATTCCCAGCGGGAGGGTGCCAGGCAACAGGTGGTGCTGGATGGAGCCAATCAGGTGGTGTCCACGGAGATCTATGGATATGACAGCACGATGCCGGGCTCAACCTTTAAAACAAGAGTGGGTGAGCCGGTGGTGGTGCGCCACTGGAACGACCTCCCCAGGTATCCAGGCATGCCGGCCATTCCCCAGCGGGAATCGGTCCATTTGCACGGTGGGCACAACCCAGCCCACACGGATGGCTATCCATCCTTTGTGATCAATCCAGGCATGTATCGGGATTATTACTATCCCAATACTGTTCCCATGAACAATAACGGCCTTCCCGACTTCAGTGAGTCGCCGTCTACCATGTGGTATCACGACCACGGCGAAGATCTGACCGATCTCAATGTGATTAAGGGGCTGGCGGGCTTCTGGCTCACGTTCGACGACACCGAGCTCAACCTGATCAAAAACAAAGTGCTGCCGGGTTGGTGGAAATCCACCGCCGAGTGGAATGAACAGGAGTTCATGAGCAATAATTCGCCCTACGACATTCCCCTGGCCATCAGCGATCGCCGCTTCAATGCTGATGGCTCCTTCTTCTACGACGGTTTTCCGATTGGTAGTAACACCGATGGCTACTTGGGCGACGTCATGGTGGTCAATGGAAAGTCCTATCCCTATCTGTATGTGGAGCCCACCCAATACAGGCTGCGCATGCTTGGAGCTTCTGCTGGCCGTTTCTGGCATCTCAGCATTCAGGATGAGAGTGGGGTCAAGCAGTCCCACCTGCGGGTGGGCAACGACACCTGGCTCCTGCCCAACCCGATTGAAATGAGCGAATTCACAATTGCGCCAGCCAACCGGGCGGATGTGGTGATGGATTTCTCCCGCTATGCCCCGGGCACCGTGCTCTACCTGGTGAACACAGCGGACCAAATCAGCGGCACCGGCCCTAAGGGCGATTTGCAGAGGATAGGAACAACGGCCATCTCAGACTTCTCGGAGCGCATTATGAAAATTGTGGTGGGTGAGAGATTGCCCACCACCCCCACCAGCACGGCGTCCACCGCGTCTTTTCTGCGGGTGAACCATCCCATCCTCCCCTCGGAGATCAGCAAACGTCGCACACTTGAGTTTGGCCGTTCTATGGGCATGTGGTTGATCAATCAGACAGAATTTGACTCTCAAAAGTCATTCATACCCATGCCTGTGGGCGTGGCGGAGGAATGGACTTTGGTGAACGGTAGTGGCGGCTGGTGGCACCCAATTCATGTCCACCTGGAGTCCCATCAGTTGCAGTTGTTGGAGGGCCGCAAACCAGGGCCTGATTACTTCCCGGAGAAGCAATTCAAAAGCGATACCACCATTCTGGGGCCAAATACGACGGCGGTGATCTATATGAAATTCCGCACATTCCTCGGGCCGTTTGCGTTTCACTGTCATACGACGCAGCACGAGGATTCAATGATGATGTTCAACTTTGATCCCCATCTCGAGGGGGAGGGTTATGTGCCTGGCTCCCCCATTCCTGCCGATCGCAATTACACCCCGTTCCCATATCAGTCGGCTCACCACCTCGATATCATTATGACCGGACCTGGCGGAGCCTCAACGCCTGCCCCCGTCAGCCCACCTGCTACCCAGGTGTCAACTTCCACCCGTCCAGCCGATGGTGGTCCTCCAGAGCTGTCACCTCTGCTCCTGTCCATCTTTCCCCACGCCGCCTGGGGGACCGCCAGCGCCGACCGGATGGTAGCCACCCCCAACAACTCCTATCTCAATGGCCGGGAGGGGAATGACTACCTCAAGGGCGATCGGGGCAACGACATGTTGGTGGGCGGACAAGGCGATGATGTGATTAGTGGCGGGAAGGGAGATGATCTGCTGGCCGGAGAGTTTGGCAGCGATGTGCTGGTGGGGGGCGCTGGGCGCGACGGCTTCTACTACGTCACCCCAGATCCTGGCGGCACCGATGTGATCACCGACTTTGAGGCCGGCAAGGACTTTTTCTCCTTTGACCATGCCCTCAAGAACACCATCGGCCCCAACACCACCCTGAGTTACATCGGCAGCGCGGCCTTCTCCCGCCAGCTGGGCCAGGCCCGTTTTGCCAACAACCTGCTCCAGGTGGATCTCAATGGTGATGCAACCTCGGAGATCAATGTGCGTCTGCCTGGAATCACCACGTTCAATCAGGCTTGGCTCACTGTTCCCTTGGCCTAGGGGGCTCCAAGCGCAGGAGGAAATCCTCCCGGCGGTGAAAATCCGCTTCAGCGCCCCCATGGGCCAGGGCCCAATAGGTCAAATCCCCCTCCGGATGTTCCATCACTGCGGTGACCCCCAGCTGGAGGACCCGTTGCCGGCAGGCCAAAGCCAGCTCCTCGGGAAGCTGCAACGAAAGCTCCAGCTCCAAGCCTTGCTCTGAGGCCCTCACTGCGAAGGGCAGCGCGTCCCGATCGCTCACAGGGGCCAGCCCTTGCCGGTAGTCGTCCAGCCGGTAGAGGTTCCAGTGGCCGTTGGGGGCCAGGTTGAGTTCCCAATAGGGCTCCATGCCCTCGGCCGCCAGAAAGAGCTCGAAGCAGGTGTGCTCCCAGAGGCCATCCTGGCGGCGGGAGGCTCCAGTCGTGCTGGGGGCTGGGAGCACTACCGAGATCAGGGGTCCCCTGAGTTGGTAGGTGATCGCGAGCTGATTCCCCCGCCGCTCCAGATGGCCCACCAGTTGGAGCGCGAACGGAGCTGGATCGGAACCAAAGGGTAGGAGTGTGAACGCTTGGGAGTCCTCTGGTGCGTGGGAGGCCCTCATCGTTTCTCTTTAAGCCGTTCCAGTAGGCCCCGGATGTCTCGCTCCTGCGCTTCGATGCTTTCCGTGAGGCGAAACTGCACCAGCGCCCGGTCCAGATTGTGGCCGGGCCGTTGGGTGTGGAAGTAGACGTTGCCGGCCAGATGGTCGGTGAAGAAGCGCAATCCCAGCTCAAAGCTCAGCAGCCGGATGGCGTCGTAGAGATATCGGTGATCGGCCGGCCCTAGAAACCTGGGCGCCACAGTGCCATAGCCCTCCAGCAGGGCCTCGCAGAGGGTCAGGTCGAAGGTCACCGCGTCGAGGGCAGGGGTTTCCTCTCCGAGTGGGTTGCAGCCCGAGCGCAGACAATCGCCGATGTCGTAGTGCAGCAGACCCGGTTTCACCGTATCCAGATCCACCAAGGCCACCGCTCGGCCGCTGCTGGCATCCAGCAGCACATTGTTCACCTTCGGGTCGCCATGGATCGGCCGCAGGGGCAGCTCTCCGCAGGCCTTGGCCCACTCCAGCACGCCGGCCCAGGGGGCCCGCTGGGCAACAAACAGGTGGGCCCAGCCTTCTTTCTCTCGCTGCTCTGACTGATGTTGTTGCTCTGGTTTCTCGGCGTTTTGGAGACGTTTCTTGCAGGATGGCTCCGCGCAAATGGCTTCATACTGCGCCAGGTAGCCCGGCGTGATGTGAAAGCCCTCCAGGGTGTCGGCCAACTGCTCGCAGGGCAGATCGTGCATCAGCTCGTGGAACCTCCCCAGCCCGTAGCCCACTTCCCTGGCCTGGCCAGGTGTGGCCAAGGCATCGAGGGAGGTGGTGGCGGGCACGAAGCTGATCGCCCGCCAGAACTGCTCGCCCTCCTCCAACCAGGCTTCACCGCTGCGGCTGCGGAGCACCCTGGGGAGCACCCAGCGGTCTCCAGCGTCCTTCCCTTCGCCCTCGAGGCGCGCTTCCACGTGTTGGCTCACTGTGAGCAGGTTGTGCATCACCCGCTGGGGTTGGGGAAACACCGCCGTGTTGAGCCGCTGCAGCACAAAGGGCTCCGCCTTCTCCCGTGCTACCAGATAGGTGCTGTTGATGTTGCCGTTGCCTAGCGGGCTCACCCCCTGCACCGCGTGGGCCCCAGCAAAGGTGGAGGCGATTTCGACTAGGGGATGGTTGTCTCTGGCCTCTGGGGAGGGACGTGCCATGGTCAGCCGTCCTTCTCAGGGGCGTAGGCCCCCCGCACTCCCTCCCCATTCCAGGGGGTGAGGCGGGTCATCAGCAGAAAGGCCGGGAGGGAGGAGGCCGCCGTGAGCAGGAAAAAGGGACTCCATCCCACCCCCTCCGCCACGAAGCCCGCCTGGCCCGAGAGGATGGAGCGGCTCAGGGCATAGACCCCCGATAGCAGGGCGTACTGGGTGGCGGAAAAGCGGGGGTTGCAGAGGCTCATCAGCAGAGCCACGAAGGCCGCGCCCACCATCCCCCCACCCAGGTTTTCCAGAGCCACGGCCGCCAGCAGGGAGGGCATGCCCCCCTGGAAGGTGGCCAGAGCCCAGTAGGAGAGGTTGCCCAGGGCCCCCACGATTGCAAACACCCACAGGGAGCGGTTAAGGCCGAGCCGCCCGAAGAGCACACCGCCCAGGATCGTGCCAACGATCGTGGCGGCGATGCCCCAGCCCGCCAGCACGGATCCCACCACCTCCGGAGAGAAGCCCTGCTTGATCAGGAAGGGCACCGCCATCACGTTGAGGAGCCCATCCGGCCAGCGGTAGAGCAGGATCAGGGCCAGGAGCATGGCGGCCCGGGGGCCACCGGTACGGGCCAGGAATTCCCGGGCCGGACCGATCACCGCCTGGCGCAGGCTGGTCACCTGCTGGGTGAGGGCAGGAAGCTTTGGGGCGGTGAAGGTGAAGGGCAGCACCAGGGCCATGAGCAGGGCCGAGGCGATAAAGGCCTGGGACCACCCCTGGCGGCCCGCCAGGATGAACCCCCCGGCTCCGATGGCCAGCATCGCGGCTCGGTAGCCCAGGTTGGCCACCGCCGCGCCAGCCCCCCGTTCCTCCTGGGGCAGTAGGTCGGTGCGGTAGGCGTCCACCAGGATGTCCTGAGTGGCGCTCACCACCGCCAGTAGGAGAGCCATGGCGCCCACCGCCGCCAGGCTGGCGGCGGAGCGGCTCGGCTGGAGGAAGGCCATGGCGCCGATCACAGCCGTCAACGTCACCTGCACCAGTAGCAACCAGCCCCGGCGCCGATCGGGCCAGGGAAGGGGCCACCGATCCAGGGCCGGTGCCCAGAACATCTTCAAGGTGTAGGGCAGCTCCGCGTAGGCCAGCAGGCCGATCAGCCCCAGGGGCACCCCGCTGGCCGTGAGCCACCCCTGCAGCAGCTTCGTGCCCACCATGTAGGGGGTGCCGCTGGCCGCCCCCTGAGCCCCCACCGCTAGCAATCGCCGCCAGGGAGCCGGGGGGGGGCTTGGGGGCATGACGCACAGGTCCGTTGGTCCGTCATCCTGCGCTGCACCGCCTTGAGCGTCAACGGTGGGGGCCCTTTGCCGCAAGAATGAAATCCCTCGCCCAGCTTGGTGTGTCGTTTCTCCGCTCGAAACTGCTCCCGGCGGCCATCGTGTTGCTCTTCGCCCTGGCTCTGGTGGCCGTGAGTGCAAGGATCTGGTTGCCGGGCGACATGGCGGCGCCGGCTCCCCTCTCCTGAACGAATGGGGGGTTGTGGGGTCGCCCCTAGGATCGCTTCGTAGAGCAGGCCCGATGCCGGAGGATCCCCAGCCCTTCCCCCAACGCTTCCCGGAGACCCAGCAAGAGCTGGCATTGGATCCGGATGTATTGGCGCGGGAACTTGCGGCGGAACTCCTGGGCGATCCCCTCGACGAGATCGACCCCAGCGAACTCACGGCGGCGGATGTGGCCCAGGAATGTGACCAGGGCCTGGCATGGCTGCGGGGCGAACGGGAGCAGGTGATGCAGGGTCTGCGGATCTTCTGCGAACACCGGGACCCCCGGGCGGTGCCCTTGCTCCTGCCTCTGCTGGAGCTTGGATGCCCAATCTTGCGGATGAGTGCGGTGTACGCCCTGGGTCGCAACCCCCACCCCTTGGCGGTTGAACCCCTCCTGAGATTGCTCGCCACGGACGACAACGGCTACGTGCGCAAGGCCGTGGCCTGGAGCCTCAGCAACTACGCCGAGGCACCCGTCCTCAATCCCCTGATCAGGGCCCTGCAGGTGGATGTGGCGGCCGTGCGCCTCTGGGCGGCCAGTTCCCTGGCCGATGCCAGTGCCTCCGCCCCCGCCAAGGCCGATCCGGCAGCCGCCAAGCTGCTGCAGACCCTGCGGATCGACAGCGAAGCCGCCGTTCGTAGCAACAGCGCCTGGTCGCTGGGGCGGCTCTATCCCGATCTGGTGGAGCCCCGCCAGCAGGAGGTGGTGGAGGCCTTGCTCCACTGTCTCCTGCTGGATGAGGATTCCACCGTGCGGGATGAGGCCCGCATGGCCCTGGAGCAGCTTGAGCGGCCGGAGGTGTTGGAGCGGTTGCAGACCCTGGTGGAGGAGGGGCTGATCAGTTGAGGCCCCTTGCGGTGCCAGCGGCGGCCCACTCGGGGAAAAACGCAGCTAACATCCGCAAACACTTCAGGGATTTCGGGGATGGGTCAGCAAACCATCCGATTCCGCATTCGCCCCGATGGCCGTGTGGATGAGGTGGTGGAGGGTGTGGCCGGTGAAGGCTGCCTCGCGCTCACCGAGCGCATCGAAGCTCAGATCGGTTCGGTGCAACAGCGCCGCAGCACATCCGATGCCTTTCAGTCCAACGCCTCGACCGCTCAGCAATCACTCACGGATCACCCCTCCGCCTGAATCCACCGCCAGTCCTCCCTCCCCCCGTCCAACCATGTCGCACTTCAGCACGGTGAAAACCGAACTGCGGGATCGCGGTTCCCTTCTGCAAGCCCTCTCCGACCTGGGCCACGCTCCCAGCGAGGGATCCCAACCCGTGCGGGGCTATCGGGGCCAGACCGTGACCTGCGACCTGGCCATTGCCCAGGAGGATGGCGGTGACATCGGTTTTCTGCGCAACCCCGACACCGGCTGCTATGAGCTGGTATCGGATCTCGACCTCTGGAGGCAGCCCGTCCCCGTGGAGCGGTTCCTGGCCCAGCTCAATCAGCGCTACGCCCTCCACACGATCCTCTCCGCCAGCAGCCAGGAGGGGTTCCAGGTGCAGGAGCAGACCAGCCACCTGGATGGATCGATCGAGCTGGTGGTCACCCGCTGGGAGTGAACGGCTTGGTAGCCATAGGACCAGGGGGATCGGTAGATCCGGCCCTCGCTTTTTCCGTTGACGTGGATCACGCTCCACCGCCCAGCGGGATGGAGCCCCTCCTCGGTGGCGAATTGCGTCAACAGGCGGTGTGGGTGGATGAGGCCGTGTGCATCGGCTGCCGCTACTGCGCCCACGTGGCCTCCAACACCTTTGTGGTCGAGCAGGATTGGGGGCGCTCCCGGGTGATGCGCCAGGACGGCGACAGCACGGAGCGGATTCAGGAAGCCATCGACACCTGTCCGGTGGATTGCATCCACTGGGTGCCCTACGAGCGCCTCCCCGCCCTGCAGGAGCAGCGGGAGGCCCAGGATCTCCTGCCTCTGGGCCTGCCCTCCCCAGCCCGCATCAAGCGCACCCTCCCCCGGGCTCCAGGGGGCCATCAGCCTCCCGCCCCTTGATGCTGCCCACCCGTCGCTTCGGTCGCACGGGGCTGGCCATGCCGGTGCTCTCCCTCGGGGGGATGCGCTTCCAGCAGAGCTGGAGTGATCTGTCCGCAGGGGAGATCACGCACGACAGCCAGACCCGACTGGAGGAGCTGCTGCGGGCTGCGGTGGCGGCAGGGTTCCATCACATCGAAACGGCCCGGGGGTATGGCACGTCCGAGCGCCAGCTCGGCGCCCTCCTGCCCCGGGTGCCCGATGGGGCAAGGATCCTTCAGACCAAGGTGAGTCCCGATCCCGACCCGGCACGATTCGAGGCCCAGCTGGCCCTGAGCTTCCAGCGGCTGGCGGTGGAGCGTGTGGATCTGCTCTCCCTCCATGGGATCAACACGGCCGAGCTGCTTGAGATCTCTCTCCGGCCCGGGGGGCCTCTGGAGGTGCTGCGGCACTGGCAGTCCGAGGGACGCATCGGCCATGTGGGTTGTTCCACCCATGCCCCCTTGCCGGTGATTCTGGAGGCGATCGCCAGCGACGCCTTTGCCTACATCAATCTTCACTGGTACTACATCCGGCAGGACAACAGCCCGGCCTTGGAGGCCGCCCGCGCCCATGACATGGGGGTGTTTCTGATCAGCCCCACCGACAAGGGCGGCCATCTCCACACCCCCTCTACGCGGCTGGTCGAGCTCTGCGTGCCGCATCATCCGATCGTGGTGAATGATCTCTTCTGCCTCAGCCACCCGGCGGTGCACACCCTCAGCGTGGGGGCCTCCTGCGCCAGGGATCTGGAGCTCCACGTGCAGGCCGTTGCCCTCCTGGAGCAGGCCTCCACGGTGCTGCCACCGATCCTGGAGCGGCTGGAGCGGGCCCGCGTGGACGCCCTCGGGGCTCCCTGGCTGGCCACCTGGAACCAGGGCCTGCCCCCCTGGCAGCAGACGCCTGGCCACATCAACCTGCCCGTGCTGCTCTGGCTCCACAACCTCCTGGCGGCCTGGGACATGGAGGGCTACTGCCGCGACCGCTACGGCCTGCTCGGCCACGGGGGTCACTGGTTCCCCGGGGAGAACGCCGATGCCCTCGATCGGGAGGTGAGCGAAGCAGAGCTCCTGGCGGTGCTGGAGCACTATCCCTGGGCGGAAGCCATCCCCGATCTGCTGCGGGATCTGCGGCGCCGTCTGGCGGGGGAAGCGCGGCGGCGGCTGCAGGTCAGCTGAGCTGGCCCAGGGGCGCCTTGGCCGGCAGCCCCACGGGCCTGGGGTAGGTCTTCGGGCAGGTGGCCGCTGGTCGCACCACCACCGCATGGCGCAGGCCCCGGCCGTCGGGCAGCTCGCGCCGTTCCACCCCCTCCAACCGGGCCCGGAGGATCTGCAGCGCCCGCTCAAGATCCTCCTGATCCGCCGAAGACCACTGGCCGCGGTAGAGCACGGCCTGCCCCTCGGGCTTGAGCAGGGGCACCAGGTATTCCGCCACCACCGGCGCACTGGCCACCGCCCGTGCCATTGCCCCATCGAAGCGGCCCCGGCAGGCCGGGTCGTGGCCCGTGCGCTCCACCCGTTCCCGCCGAACCCTCACCCGCTCCCCAAGGCCCAGGGCCTGGGCCATGGCCTCAACGGCCTCCAGCTTGCGCCCCACAGAATCCACCAAGGTGAGCTGGGCTTCGGGGAGAGCGATGGCCAGGGCCAGTCCGGGAAATCCACCGCCGGTGCCCACATCGATGAGCGCTAGGGAGGAGGAGTGCTGCGGGCCGTTCAGCAGGGGCACCCAGGGCCAGAGGCTGTCAAACACCTGGCCGATCCAGTAGTCGTCTCCCTGCACCAGGCGGGTGAGGTTGAGGCGGTTGTTCCACTGCAGCAGCTGCTCCTGCAGGGCGGCAAACTGCGCCAGCTGGCGCGGCTTAGGCTGCCAACCCAGGGGCTCCCACAGGTGGGCCATCGACTCGACCATCCGCATCTCCAGCGGGCCACGACAGGTGGCAGGGTTCTTCCTAGGATGCCCGACGAACGGGGGATTCCACGCCGATCGGGCCATGTCGTCGTCTTCCCCAGCCCCCGACCCGGCAACTCCCGAGGGCCGTTCAGGTAACGGCATGGCTCCGGATGGAACGATGGACGGACGCACCTACTACGAGCTCCTGCAGACCGAGCCCACCGCATCCCTGCAGCAGCTCCGCCAAGCGTTCCGGCAAATGAGCAAGTGCTATCACCCGGACACCACAACCTTGCCGGCCCCTGTGGCGGCGCGGGCCTTTCAGGAGCTCCAGCGGGCCTATGCCGTGCTCAGTGATCCCCAGGCCCGCCAGCTCTACGACGAGCGGCTGCGGCTGAGCCGCCTCCCCCTTCCTGCTGCAGGGCGTCCAACCCCCGCTGCCGCAGTGCTGCGGTCTCGCAGTGCTCCCGTGTCGCTGCGCCGGGCGCTCTCCGGTGGGGAGTGGTTTGCCCTGTTGCTCCTGGGAGTGGCGCTGGTGTTGAGCCTTGTGCTGGGCCTTGGGGTGGCCTGGGCCCGGGGGGCGGAAATGGTTCGCTGGCCCAGCTGGTGGACCGACCTCCACCCGACGGCCATCGCCCAGGATGGAGTGGCTCCGGGACATGAACGGCCGGAGATCGCCGCTATCGCCCATGCCGCCCCTCCCTCCTGAGGACACCCCCCTCTACAACCATCCCTTGCCGGCCCTGGAGGAGTGGTTGCGGCTTCTGGGCGCCCGCCAGCAGGCCCCCCATTCCCCCAGCTGGGATCTTCACCTTCTCCAATGGAGCGCCCGCATCGATCTGGAGGGGGAGGATCTGAAGGTGTCCTGGCATCAGGAGGGGAGTGCCAGCGTGCGCTTGTTCTCCTATGGCCTCTCCCGGGCCGATGCGGAAGCGGCGATCCTGGCCGGGCCGTGAGCCCACCAGCCCACCTTGGGCTTCCAGGGGAACGTCAAAGGGTGTCCAGAGCAGTTTCTAAGGCGGTATAGCAGCGTTGGAGCTCGTTGTTGCTGATGCAGAGCGGAGGCAACAGGTAGACCACCTGGCCCAGGGGGCGCAGAAACACCCCTTCCGCCAGTACCCGCCGCTGGAGTTGCCGGCCGATCGGGTGGAGATAGCCCTCCGGGCCCTCCACGTTGGGGGAGACAAGATCAAAGGCCGCAATCGTGCCCAGCAGCCGCGGTTTGCGCACCCTTGGATCCCGAGCCAGTGCATCCAGCAGGGGGCGATGGCGGGCTTCCATGCCCTGGTAGAGCTCCGGCCGCTGCTCCAGCAGGTCGAGGCTGGCCAGGGCCGCCGCGCAGCCGAGGGGGTTGGCGGTGAAGCTGTGGCCGTGGAAGAGGGTGAGGGCGGGGTCGGTGCCCACAAACCCCAGGAACAGCCGCTCGCTCACCAAGGTGACCCCCATCGGCAGAAAGCCCCCTGTGAGCCCCTTGGAGAGGGCCATCAGATCGGGACGGAGGCCCGCCTGGGCGCAGGCGAAGAGCGCGCCGGTGCGACCGAAGCCTGTGAGTACCTCATCGGCGATGAGGAGGGCACCCGCCTGCCGCACCCGCCGCTCCACCTCCCGGAGGAAGGAGGACCGCACCTGCCGCATGCCGCTTGCCCCCTGCACCAGGGGCTCCAGGATCACGGCGGCGGTGGGGGTCTCCAGCAGGGCCTCCAGATGGGCCAGGGCGCTGGCCTCCCGCGCTTCCACCGTGTCGTCGCCCCACCAGGTGGCGGGCCAGGGGGCCCGCGCCACGGAAAAGAGCAGGGGCTCGAAGGGGGCCGAGAAGAGGGAGCGCTCGCCCAGGGCCATGGCTCCGACGGTGTCGCCGTGGTAGGCCCCCTCGAAGGCAATCAGCTGGGTGCGGGGCTGGCCCTGGTTGCGCCACCACTGCCATGCGACCTTTAGGGCCACTTCCACCGCCGTGGAGCCGTCATCGGAGAAGAACACCCGCTGGAGTCCCGTCTGGGCGCTGAGGCGCTCGGCCAGGCGCTCGGCGGGACGGTGGCGGAAGTTGGCGAAGATCACCTGCTCTAGCTGGGTGGCCTGGTGGGCGATGGCCGAGGCGATCGTCGGTTCCCCATGGCCATGGAGCGTGACCCACCAGCTGCTGATGGCATCGATGATGGTGCGGCCGTCCTCCAGCTCCAGCAGGGCCCCCCGTCCACTGCGCACCCGCAGCGGTGGATCGGCCGTGGCCACTTGTGTTGTGGGATGCCAGAGGTTGGGGTGCCAGCCGGTGTCCATGAACAATTGCCTTGAGACTTGCCATGATGGAGAAGACCGTCCAGCCTGAAGCCATGGCCAGGTCTCGCCCACCTTCCAACCGCTTCCTAACGCAGCCGGAATCCCCGCTGCCCCGACTCCGCAACCCCTGGGGGCCCAAGGAGATGTTTGCGGAGGGGCAGTGGCAGTCGATCCGGGTGGGTCTGGAGCGGGAGGGGTGGTATGCCAGCCAGATCGAGCGGGTGCACGATCAACTGCGGCAGGGCTGGCCCCTGTTGGTGGCTAAACAGAACGTGGCCTCCCTCACGCGCCATTGCCCGGTGCGCTCCCGCCTCGGGGAGGGGTGATCAGCGGCACTCCGGAGGGCGTTCGCCGGGCACCAGGGCCGCGGGGCATTTCGCCCAATCGCGGAGCGATTCCTCAAAGTCGGTGAACAGGGTGAGGATGGTCATGCACAGACCTGCCACAGCGGCGCTCACCAACCAGTCACGCCTGCGCATTTTCATGGCAGGAGCTTAGTCGGCAGCTCACTGGCGAGCCAGTGCTCATATAGACCCGCAGCGCTCAGGGGCTGCAGCGGCGGCAGCTGGGCGAGCACGGGCACCCCGCCCATGGCCTCCAGGGTTGGGGGATTGTCGGGGTGGACGGGGCCATTGAGAACCAGCCCCAGTACTGGGATGGCGCGGTGGCGCAGGGCCTCCAGGGAGAGGAGGGTGTGGTTGAGGGTGCCCAGGCCGCTGCGGGCCACCAACAGCACGGGCAGCCCCCAGGCCCCCAGCTGATCGATCTGCAGCAGGGTGCCTTCCCCACCCAGGTGCAGGGGCACCATCAGCCCTCCCGCACACTCCACCACCAGGGGACCCTCCACCCGGGGCAGGGCCAGGGCCTCCGGCGCGATCCGCACTCCCTCCATCCGGGCGGCCCAGTGGGGGGACACGGGGGCCTGGAAGCGGTAGGCCTCCGGCAGGATCCGTTCCCCTGGCAGCCCCAGTAGCCCTTGCACCCAGGCGGTGTCGCTGCCCTCCGTAAGGCCGCTCTGCACGGGCTTCCAGTAGCGGGCCCCCAAGCCCTGCACCACCAGGGCACTCACCACCGTTTTGCCCACATCCGTGTCGGTGCCGGCGATCACCAGCTGCATGGCGGACCTCCTTTGCGGGCGAGCAGCAGGAGAACTTCCCAGCTCAGCTGCCCCCCCGGGGGCCAGGCCCCCAGCAGGCGTCGCCAGGCCCCGGGGGAGAGGGGCGCCGGCTCCCGGCTGGTGCCCGCCCCGATGGCCTGCAGCGCCCGCAGGGCGGCCAGGGGAGAAGGGGGGGAGCCGGCAGGGCGCTGGGGTGAAAAGGTGAGGATTTGGCTTCGCACGGGCACAAGCCCCCCTTGGGCCGCGGCGTGGAGCAGCGCCGGAGCCGGGGGGAGCGCCAGGGCGCTGCAGGGCACGCCAGCCTCCCTTGCGGCCTGGCGCCATTGGGGGAAGCTGCCGGCCGTAGGAACTGCGAGCAGCATCCAGCCCCCCGACGCCAGGTGCTCCCCCCAGAGGGTCAGGGCTTCGGCGGGGGCGTCCAGCCATTGCAGGGCAAAGCTGGAGATGAGCAGGGCCGCCCCATTCAGCGGGGGCGGCAAGCCCTGGTTGAGGTCCCAGGGGAGGGAGGGGCTGGACTCATTGCGGGCAAGGGCCTCGCGGCAGAGATCCAGCTGCAGCAGGGGTCCTGGCAGGTGGACCTGCCAGGACTTGAGGGCCCGCCCCACCAGGCCCGTGCCAGAACCCAGATCGGCGCAGGGCCCCTGGGGCAGTTTCTGGCCCCAGCCGTGGTGGCGGGCATGGCCCGCCAGGCGCCAGGCCATACCCCGCTGCAGGCGAGCTTGGGGTTCGTAGGCGGTCACATGCCGCCCGAAGGCCTCTTGCACCTGCTGGCTGAAGGGCACTGGGGCGTGGGTCGGGCTCAGGGCCATGGGTTCTCCTGCCGGGTCAGCCAGGCCAGCACGGGCTCCAGGATCGATGCCCGCAACAGGGCGTGGCCCGCGCCGACCATCTCCAACACCTCGGCCTGGGGAAGGGCCTCACGCAGCAGGGCCCGCACCGACGGGGCCACGATCCTGTCGGCTCCCGCCTCCACGATCAGCACGGGTACGTGGATGGGAAAGGCTTCCGGCAAGCCATGGGTTTGCCCCAGCAGCTTGAGGTCGGCCCGGAGCCGCTCCAGGCCATCCGGGCTGAGGGGCCCATGGGCGGGACCGGGCGCCATGGCCTCCACCGGATCGGGGGCAGCGGCCTCGCTCAGAAACCGGCGCAGCATGGCCCGGGCGCCGGTGGGTTCCAGAAGGGCGGCGCCCATGCCCTCCAGGGCCGCCCGCACGGCCCGGCCCTCGCTGCCGGGGGGCACGAAGCGGCCGAAGCTGGCCAACAGCACCACCGCCTCGGCGTCGGCCAGCACCTGCGGGTGGAGGGCGTTGAGGAGGTGGGCTCCCATGGAGTGGGCGATCACCACCCGCTTGCCTCTTCCTTCCCAATCGGGCTGGGCCGGAGCTCGCTCGCCATAGCCCCGCTCGCCGCTCTGCCACTGCCATCCCTGGGCACCGAAAGCCTCTTGCCACGGTTGCCAATGGCTGCCGTCGCCCGCCCAGCCGTGCATGGCGATCGCCTGCAGGGCGGGATCGGCCGGGGATGACGGGGGCAGGTCTGCTGGGGTCATCAAGGTGGTGGGGGGCTGGGCTAGGGGCAAGGCCCCAGGGCATCCAGCAGGCGAGGCAGGGTGCCGCCAGGCAGATCCTGACGCAGCACCAGCCGCAGCCTGGCGGTGCCCGGGGGCACTGTGGGGGGGCGGATGGCCACGGTGAGCAAGCCGGCCTTCTCCAGCCTGGTTTGCAGGGCCAGGGCCCGCTGGTTGTCGCCCACAAGCAGGGGCAGGATCGGCCCCTCCCCCGGGGGGCGGGTCCAGCCCGCTGCGGCGAGGGCATCCCGCCAGCGGTCCGCCCGGGCCAGGAGGGCCCCGCGGGCCTGGTCGGCTGGGCTGCTGCCCAGATGGGCCAGGGCGGCCCGGGCGCCGGAGGCCAGGGACGGAGCCAGGGCGGTGGAGTAGCGGAAGGCGCCGCTGCTCTGTAGGAGCCATTCGCCGAGCGGTTCATCCGCGGCCAGGAACGCGCCGCCACTGCCGAAGGCTTTGCCGAAGGTGCCGCTGATCAGGGCCACATCCGCCAGGCCATGGGCCAGGCCCCGCCCTCCGGGTCCGAGCACCCCCAGGGCGTGGGCCTCATCCACCACCAGCGGCGCGTTGTGGCTGGCGCAGAGGGCCGCCACCCCTGCCAGGGCCGGACTGGTGCCCTCCATGCTGTAGAGGCTTTCGCAGAGCACGACCACCCGCCGCGTTGGTGTGGTTTGGCGGATGGAGGCCAGGCGCTGCTCAAGGTCAGCCAGGTGGTTGTGGGCGAAGCGCTGCAGCTGGGCGCCGCTGGCCCGCACCCCCACCAGCAGGGAGTGGTGGATCAGGCGATCGGCGAGGACCAGGCTGTGGCGATCCGCCAGGGCGCCCACGGCGGCGATGTTGGCCTGGAAACCGCTGGGGAAGAGCAGCACCCGCTCCCGCCCCAGCCAGGCCGCCAGCTCCCGCTCCAGCTGGCTATGGATGGGCCGGGTGCCCGTTACGAGGCGGGAGGCGCCGGCCCCCAGGCCACTGGCTGCCAGCTCGGCGGTCGCGGCGGCCAGCACGGCGGGGTGGCGGCTGAGGCCCAGGTAGTCGTTGCTGGCGAGATCCAGCAGGGGGGCGACAGGGGCGGCATCGGCCGGTTGGGGCTGGAGCGAGGCGGCGGCGTTGGGACTGGCGTAGGCGCGCAGCTGGCGTAGGCGCTCGGGGGGGAGGGCTGCCAGGGAGGTGCGTAGCTGCTCGCGCCAACGCGACCCGGCAGGCTCGCCGGGGAGGTTGGGGTCCTGGGGGGGCGGCGGCGAGAGGGGCGTGGCCTGCCCCCTGGCCTCGATGCTGTCAGGAGATCTCGGGGATTCGCTGGGGAGGGCGGAGCGGCTCAGGTGGGGCCCCTGCGGAGACAACCGGATCAGTCTCGGATGGCAGGGGCATGCTTGTCGGTTGCCATGGATCTCCCAATGGCCCGTGCCGGCTCCAACCGGTAGAGATCCCCGCGGCGCTGCACCCCCGTGGGAATCGCCTGCCGGGCCCGGCCCACCTCCGCCAGATCCAGCTCGGCGTGGAGCACCTGCTCGCCGATACCCGCCTCGGCGATCACCGCGCCCCAGGGATCCACCACCAGGGAATGGCCGTAGCTGGGGTAGGCGCCTTCCGTCTGGGGGCGGGCGCTGGAGCAGGCCATCAGGAAGCACTGGGTGTCGAGTGCTCGGGCCCGCATCACGAGGTGCCAGTGGCGGGGGCCGGTGGTGGTGTTGAAGGCGGCGGGGCAGGCCAGCAGGGTGGCCCCTTGGCGCTGCTGCAGGAGCAGGGAGAGTTCGGGAAAGCGGATGTCGTAGCAGATCAACAGACCCAAATTCGGTGGCTGCCCTAGCCCCGTCGCCAGGGGGTCGCCATTGCCCGGCACCACGGCGAGGTCGCTGCCGCCGGTGAGGCTGTCCGACTCGCGGAAGCAAATGCCTCCAGGCACATCGACATCAAATAGGTGCACCTTGCGGTGCTTGGCTCGCAGGCGGCCCTCGGGATCGATCACGGTGGCCGTGTTGTAAACGCGGCCATCGGCGCCCCGCTCGGGAATGGAGCCGGCGATCACGGCCACCCCATGGCGCCGCGCCAGCCGGGCCACCATCGCCAGGGACTCCGAGGGCCCCTCCGTCAGCTCGGGCCCTGGTGCGGGGCCTTCCGGTTTCAGATCAGGGATGGGTTCGGCGTAGGCGGCGAAGCGTGCCGCGGCGTAGGGGGCGTTCCAGATCTCCGGCAGCATCAGTAGCCGGGGCCTGGCACGCCCGGGCACGGGTTGCAGGGCCCGCTCCAGCCAGGCCTCCGCCTGGCGGCGGTTGGCGCCGGCATCTTCGCCAGCGGCGAGCTGCACCAGGGCCACCGGGAGGTGGGACCTCCGCTGCGCCACCTCCTGCTCCAGCAGTTCCCCCCGTTCATGAAGAAACTGCCCAGTCGGCCCCTGTCCAAGCAGGCTCTCGATCGCCCCAATGGCGTCGGCCACCGTGGCGCAGGCCACCACCTGCCCGCCCAGGCTGGCGAAAAAGTCCAGCCAGGCCGGTGGGGCGGCCAGCAGCACCAGGGGCCTGCCCGCCTTGAGGGCATGGGCGGCTTCGGATGCCGTGCCCGGCCCCCCGGCGCCGCACACCACCAGCACGTCGCTGCTGAGGGCGTTGATCACGTTGCGGCCCTGTCCCAGGCCGGTGAAGAGGGCCACATCCAACGGCGCCGTGGTCGTGGGATCGGCGCGCCGGCGGCCGTCATCGGGGAGCACTCCCACCACCAGGTGCCCCTCCACCGTCCTGGCTCCCGCGCAGGCCGCCCCCATCACCCCCTCAGGCCGCCCTCCGCAGAGCAGGGCCCAGCCCCGCCGCGCGATGGCGCTCCCCAGCTCCTCAGCCAGAGCACAATCGGCCACCGTGGCGCTCTCGCCGGCGCCCATCACGCCGATCAGGGGTTTGCGGGGTGGGGGCATGGGTTCAGGCTGGGGAAGGGCTGATGAGTTGCAGGCCCGGGAAGGATTGCTGGTAGCGGCGCCGGTCGCGGCTGATCAGGGGAACCTGTTCCACCAGCGCGTGGGCGCCGATCAGAAAATCCGCGAGCACGGTCTGCCGGGATCCACCCCTGGCCCGGTATTGGGCATGGGCGCGGGCGGCCAGGAAGGAGGCTTCGCGGGGAATCGGGCGGTAGGTGTAGAGATGGCTGGGCAGGAGATCGTCCACGGTTTCGATCGTGTCGCAGGCGAAGGCGATTTCGGCATACACGATCGGATTGATCAGCACCGGTCCCTGATCGAGCCAATGGCCCAGCTGCTGCTCACTCCAGGCCAACCATTGAGGATCGGCGGTGATCACATCCAGGATCACGTTGGAATCCACAAACACCATCAGGGAGTGTCCTGCCCCCGTGTGAGGGCCAGCAGCGCATCGGTGGAGAGCCGACCGCGCAGCCGGGCGCGGCGCAGACGTTGCAGGCCCTCGCTGCCGCGGCTGGCTTCCTGGGTCTGTTTCTCGATCCATACCCGGCCCTCGTCCACCACAAAGCGCACTTCGGTGTGGGGCAGAAGGCCGCAGTGCTCGCGGATCTCCTGGGGGATGGTCACCTGCCCCTTGCTGGTGATGCGCATGGCTGGAAGATGCAAGCAGTAAGAATCTTACTCCCGTCCGTCGAGGTTCTTGGGTGGAGCCTGGGAAACCTGTTGCAGCCTGGCGGCAGATACCTCCCAATCCCCTGCACGATCACGTAGTCCCAAAGGGAGGGATCGAGAGGCAGCAGAGAAAGATCACCAGCACAGCATATTTAGTGGGATCTGGTTGTAAACCAAGCAGGTTCCGACGCCAGCCACATCACACCACGAGCCCATGACCCACCCCTCCCCGCGCCCCCGCCTGGTGGTGCTCGATGGTTACACCACCAATCCGGGCGACCTCTCCTGGGCGCCCCTGGAGGCCCTCGGGGATCTCACGGTGCATGCGCGCACCCCCAGGGAGCTGGTGGCGGAGCGCATCGCCGAGGCCGATGTGGTGCTCACCAACAAGACCCGCCTCGCTGGCGACCAGCTGGCGGCCGCGTCCCGGCTGCGGGGCATCGCCGTACTCGCCACGGGCCACGACGTGGTGGATGGGGAGGCCGCTCGACGGCTTGGCGTGCCGGTGTGCAATGTGCCGGAATACGGCACGGCGTCGGTGGCCCAGGCCGTTTTTGCCCTGCTGCTGGAGCTCACCAACCACACCGGCAGCCTGGCGGCGGCGGTGCGCGCGGGCCGTTGGTCGGGCGGCCCCGACTTTTGCTTCTGGGATGAGCCCCTGGTGGAGCTGGCTGGCCTCACCTTCGGGGTGGTGGGCCACGGCCGCATCGGCGAGGCGGTGGCTCGCATCGCCCGCGCCTTCGGGATGGAGGTGCTGACCCATCGCCGCCAGCCCCAGCTGGGCGACGTCGACCTGCCCACCCTGCTGGCCAACAGCGATGTGGTGAGCCTCCATTGCCCGCTCACGCCCCACACCCGCGCCCTGTTCAACGCCGAGCGCCTGGCGGCCCTGCGCCCCGGCGCAATGCTGCTCAACACCGCCCGCGGCGCCCTGGTGGACGAAACCGCCCTGCTGGAGGCTCTGCACAGCGGCCATCTCGGCGGGGCCGGCCTGGATGTGCTCTGCCTGGAGCCGCCGGCGCCAGACCATCCGCTCCTGAGCGCCCCCCGCTGCCTGATCACCCCCCATGTGGCCTGGGCCAGCCATGCCGCCCGTCGCCGCCTGATCGCGGCCACCGCCGCCAACGTGACTGCCCTCCTGGCCGGAGCCCCGATCCATGTGGTGAATCCGGCCTGAACCGCCTCAGCTGAGCTGCCTCAGGCGGGCTTGGTGGCGATCACCGCAAAGAAGGGGTCGCCCTTCGCTCCAAACAGGCCCGCCAATCCCGGCGCCTGGGTGGTTTCAGCGATTCGCTCCGGGGAGGGCCAGCCCTGGGCCGTGAGCACCTTCGCCACATAGTCGAGATGCTCCCGATCGCCTGAATCGGCCCAGATCAGGGGCGCCTTGGTGAAAAACATGCGGTTGGAAAACGCGATGATCACCTGGCCCCCCGGCCGGGTGATCCGCCACAGCTCTGCAGCCACGGCTTCGGGATATTGCAGGTATTGCCAGCCCGCCACGATCAAGGTGGCATCCACGCTGGCGCTGTCCAGCGGCAGGTGCTGATCCTGGTTGAGGTTCTGCACCCAGCGGCGCTCCAGCCGTGGATTGGCGTCCAGCTCCTTGGCGTTGAGGCCATGGCCGATGACGCTGCCATAGGAGACATCCTCCGGCAGATGGGACACCCAGCTCGACATCAGATCCAGCACCACCCCCTCCGCCGGCAGGCGCTCCCGGTAGAGCGCGGTGAGCCGCTGCCGGAACGCCGCATCGAGATGGTGCACAAAGCGAGGCTCGGCGTAGAACAGGCCGTCGTCGCTGCCGTCCCACTTGCGGCGCTCCGCCTCCGTCAGCACCTGCACCACCATGCCGGCCGTCCCCAAACGCAGGCCGCATTCTGTTGGTTTTGGCCGACGGCAGCGTCCCCTCCCGTCGCCCCCATAGGATGGAGGCATGACCGTTGCCGCCAGCAGCCGGCCGGACCTGGCGGCGCTCTTCCCCTTCCCCCTGGATCCCTTCCAGCTGGAGGCGATTGACGCGCTCAACCAGGGCCATTCCGTGGTGGTGAGCGCCCCCACCGGCTCCGGCAAAACCCTGGTGGGGGAATACGCCATCCACCGGGCCTTGGCCCATGGCCGCAAGGTGTTTTACACCACGCCCCTCAAGGCCCTCTCCAACCAGAAGCTCCGGGATTTCCGCCACCAGTTCGGCGCTGAAAAGGTGGGCCTGCTCACGGGCGATCTGAGCGTGAACCGGGAGGCACAGGTCGTGGTGATGACCACCGAGATCTTCCGCAACATGCTCTATGCGGAGATCGACCACCCAGACGATGATCCCCTTGAAGGGGTGGAAGCGGTGGTGCTGGATGAGTGCCACTACATGAACGACTCCCAGCGGGGCACCGTGTGGGAGGAATCGATCATCCATTGCCCCCCCCCGATCCAGCTGGTGGCCCTCTCGGCCACCGTGGCCAACGCGGGCCAACTCACCGATTGGATCGAGCGGGTGCATGGCCCCACCCGGCTGGTGCTCAGCGACCATCGCCCGGTGCCGCTGGCCTTCAGCTTCTGCAGCGCCAAGGGCCTCCACCCCCTCCTCAACGAGGAGGGCACCGGGCTCCACCCCAACTGCAAGGTGTGGCGTCCTCCGAAAACCACCCGTCGCAAGGGCGACCGCTCCCCCAAGCCCCCCCAGCCGGAGGCCCCCCCCCTGGGCTTCGTGGTGGCTCAGATGGCCGAGCGCGACATGCTGCCCGCGATCTACTTCATCTTCAGCCGCCGCGGCTGCGACCGGGGTGTGCGGGATCTCGGCAACGCCTGCCTGGTGAGCAAGGAGGAGCAGGCGCGGATCGCCGCCCGCTTCGACACCTTTCGTGCCACCACGCCCGAGGCCGTGCGGGAGGGTCACGCCGATGCCCTGCTGCGGGGTATCGCCTCCCACCACGCGGGAGTGTTGCCCGCCTGGAAGGAACTCATCGAGGAGCTGTTTCAGCAGGGGTTGATCAAGGTGGTGTTCGCCACCGAAACCCTCGCTGCCGGCATCAACATGCCGGCCCGCACCACGGTGATCTCCGCCCTCTCTAAGCGCACCGAGCGGGGTCATCGGCCCCTGATGGGCAGCGAATTCCTGCAGATGGCGGGCCGGGCCGGGCGTCGGGGGTTGGATTCCCAGGGCTATGTCGTCACCGTGCAGAGCCGCTTCGAGGGGGTGCGCGAGGCCGGCCAGCTGGCCACCGCCCCC
>JBBASA010000019.1:0-41040 GCA_040399515.1 Cyanobium sp.
AATGAATGGACGCCAAATCACGGCAAAAACAACACAAACTTAGCAACTGCACCAAACGCTCTTAATTCCTACTTTAGCAACTGCGCAAACTTAGCAACTGCACCAAAAGCTCTGAATTGATACTTTAGCAACTGCGCAAACTTAGCAACTGCACCAAAAGCTCTGAATTGATACTTTAGCAACTGCGCAATCTAAGAAACCGAACTCTTTTCAATCAAACCGTAGTACCTAAGACCCCCTCCCTTAAGGTCCCTTTTCTTGTGACGCTATGTCTCTTGCACAATGGGCTAGCTCTCGCATGGCCGCTGATCTTCTTGGCGTCTCGGAGCGAACTCTTCATCGCTGGCGTGCAAGCCAGTTCTTAAAACCTGGCGCCCACTGGCGCAGGAAATTTCCTTCAGCCAACAGCCCGATCCTTTACGACCTTGCAGCTGTTGAGGCCGTCATGCGTGAGGCCACAGCTCGGCAAACGCGGTTTCTAGAGATGGGGCAATAAAAATGGCCGGCAGCTACGACACCGCCGGCCTGGAGAAAGATTTCAATCTCATTTCCTCCGACGGCTCAACACCTGAAAACGGTCTACACATTCTTGATTGCAACGCTATCAAGCGTGTCAGCGGAACGGGAAACGGCGGTTCCACCTCATCTTTCCGCGACGACCTGAAAGCGCTGCCCGCTGACTTCCGCCTGGTGCGGGTGGGCCGCAATAAGGAGCCCGCCGCAGGGAAGGGGTGGTTCGATGCGGACGACTTCAGCCCCGACGATGCCCTGCGGCTAAACGGCTCTGGGCCACACGCCTGGGGGCTGAAAACAGGGCCCGCCTCTGGCGGTGTGCTGGGTCTCGATCTGGATGCCGCCGGCTGGGCAGAGGATTTCCAAGCAGTGACGGGCCATCCGATCAGTGATCTGCCGCCCACAATCAGCTGGTCATCCGGCAAGCCAGGACGTTCCGGCCATGCCTTTGCGGTGGACCGCGAATGGTGGCCGCAGTTGCGCAACCGGGTCCCCTTTACGCGCCCCTGGCGGGAAGGGGATCCTTTAGGCAAAGACGGCAAGCCGAAGGATCCGACCCTTTGGGAGTTGCGGTGGGATCGACACCAGTCGGTGCTCTTGGGCCACCACCCTGAAACAAGTGGGTATCGCTGGCTGGAAGGCAGGAGCCCCCGCGAAATCCCCGACCTTGCTCCGGCGCCCGATTGGCTTTTGGAGCACCTCCTGGTGCAAGAGCTGCCGAAGGTGACCCAGTGGGTCCCATCCGCAGAGGATGCTCAGCGGGCGGTGGCGATGCTCCAATGCCTGCCCGCTGAGCATTTCACGTCCTATGACGACTGGCTGAGGGTCGGCATGGCGCTCCACCACACCGACGACGGGCTGTTCAGCGCGTGGGTGGATTGGTGTCGCGCCATGAGCAACTTTGACGAGGCGGAGTGTCTAGCGAAGTGGCAAAGCTTCGGGAAGGGGCATAAGGGAAGGCAGGCAACAATCGCCACTCTGCACTATCTGGCCAAGCAACACGGCTATAGGGAGCCCCGCCACAAGGAACGCTCCCAACCGCCAGCGCAATCCGAGCCAACGGATCCCTCTCAAGAGGCCCCGCTTGATGCCCCTTTCCGCGTTTTGGGCTGGCGCAATGGACTAGATGCCGTTTGGGTTCAGCTCGCAGGGGGGCTCCCTGGAGCCGTACCGCTCACAAAAGCCGGCATGCAACGCCTAGCGCCGCTTGAGTACTGGGAAGCAATGTTCCCTGATCGGCGCGGGCCAAACTGGGATCAAGCAATTTCAAGCGTTCGGGATCAGGCAGAAGCCCTGGGCGCTTTTGAGTTAGATCGTGTGCGCGGCTCCGGGGTGTGGCTCGATCAGGGCCGTGTGGTGTGGCACCTAGGGGCAAGCCTGGAGGTGGATGGCCAGCCCACGGCTCTCACAGAGATTGATAGCGCACACACCTATGCCAGCCGACCCGCTCTAGCCATCTGCCCGGATGTGGCACCCCTCACCGATGCGGTGGGCAGTCAGATCCTGGACCTATTTAACCGGGACATGCAATGGGGGAAGGCAGGCGATGGCCTACTGGTGGCTGGTCACACGGTCCTAGGGAACGTCTGCGCTGCACTAGATATTCGGCCCGGTTTGCAGCTCACGGGACCATCAATGGCGGGCAAATCAACCACCCAGAGAGAGCTCATCAATCCGTTGCAAGCAAACCTGGCCAAGCGCACCTCTGGAGCAACAGAAGCGGGCGTGCGGCAAGACATGGGAGCCGATGCCTTACCCGCTGTTGTTGACGAAAGCGAACAAGAAAACCCAAAGCGGCGGGAGGGACACCTGAACCTTGTACGGTTGTCTTTTGATGGTCTCAAGCAATTAAAAGGCACTCCAGGAGGCCAGGCGATCACATACACCATGCGGTCGATGATCACTCTGATAGGAATCAACGCAGAGATCCCTAATCCAGCCGATCGGAACCGCCTAATAGTGATTCGCCCCTGCAAGTTAGAAAAAGAGGCGTGGAGCAACTTTCTAATCAAGCGGGATCAGTTAATCACCGTTGAAAACGGCCAGCGACTAATCCGCCGAACCGTCTCAAATCTGAGAGCTCTCCTGTCGAACATTCGAACCTTCACAGCGGTGGTGGCCACCCAACCCGGCACCGATCGCACCCATCAGGTGATGGGTGCCCTTCTGGCCGGTGCCCATCACCTCACCAGCACCGATGCGGTGGATCCGGACACAGCAAAGGCCTGGCTTGAAACGGTGGGATGGCAGGGTCTGAATGAGGCAACTCTAGAAGCCACCAGCGCACACGCGGAGGCCCAGCAATGCCTAGACCACCTTCTAGGCCACACCGTTCAATGGAAGGGATCACAAACGGGCAGCATCTCCGTCTTGGAGTTGCTCCAGATGGTGAAAGGCGTCCATTTCCTGGGTGATGACTACCTGGCTGGGCATGACGCGGGAGATGCCATCAAGGCCCTAGGGCGTCTCGGCATTAAGTGGGACAGCGAGAGACAACTGGTGGTTTCAAATAAATGCCGAGTGTTTGACGGCAGCAAGTGGGCTAACGGCAACCACAAAAACCACTTGCTGTGCCTGGATCGGGCCGACTTGGTGCCTGCTGTTATGTGGTTCCCAGGGATGGGGGCGCAACGAGCAGTGAGCCTGTCACTACAACTCGAAGAGACAAAACAAGCGGAGAGGGCCGAGCCCCTACAGACAGAGCAGCTAACAGTGCCCGCAGACCGTCTATTAGGCCAGATCCACTGCAGCGCACGGGTCCTAACGACCTAACGGTCCTAACGCGGTTTTTTAGATACTTATATGTACGCGCATGCCTGCCCACATGCTCCAGGTGGGGAGATGTTCTCATGTTTATCTGTATTCCTTAAAAAACCGTTAGGACGTTAGGACGACTGCGGCGCAGGGGATCTGGCCTAACGTGTGCCTATTAAGGATTTAGCTGATGGTTAGGAGGCTTCCAGCGCGAGGGGTCTGGCCTAACACACCCTGGTAAGCCCTAGGCCCAACCCTGGGGCCTGCCGGGGATTGGAGGTTGTGTCCAGCCAGGGAGCACAGCCTCTCGGGCGCCTGCCCGGACCGGGGGATATGAGGTTCTCGCATGCCCTGCGGTTGTGCTGCTGAGACGGCGGCTTATTGAGAGCCATTCCGAGGTTGTCGGGACTTGCCCTGTAATCATCACACCTGCGGAAGAAGAGAGGCTGGCATTTATTGACAATAACTGGGCGCCGCTAGTGGATGATGGCTCACCCCGCCTACCCGAACCTGGCCCGATGGACAGCGGCCAAGCTAAGCGGGCCTGGGAAGGGCAATCATCGTCAGTGGGCTGATGTCCTTCTCTTTCCGGAATGAACGATGATTTTCGGAAGGTATAAGCTGGCCGCTAGACTTACATCAACCCCCTAACTTTGGACGATGTACACGGCCTTTAATAGATTGAGAATTCTTTGTTTCCATTTACGACAAGTTTTAGTCCTTGCGCGTCAGAAGAGACCCTGAATACCATAGCTGTACGCACTGAAGCACCAGGAAACAGCTGATCTCCTGCGTCAGTTAGTCCCTGTTCTTTTGACCAAGTGGTAAGCGTAACAAGTTCGGCAAAGTCTTGCAATTTGTCGTATGTTCTACCTTGAGCGTCCTTTAGTTGGAACCCAGACCAGAACATGTTCCCTGATTGACTTCCAGTGTTTCTAATATTGATATAAACCCCAACAAGTTGACCTCCTTCAGCCTGGATCGGCTCCATGAGCGGATTTGAAACAGAGATAGAGGAGAACGTATTGCTTCCCGATACGGAAATCGCGCGATCTGGCAAAACTTGTTGTTCAGTCCCGAGTGGGATGGTCTGATTAGTCGCGATTGTGGGGGGTGGAGAACTTGGCGATTGCCCGGCCGTGTTGTTGGGGGCACCCCCCATAAATGGAGCTAGCGAAATCGGAACGCCAATGAGGCCTATTAGTGCCCAATACTTAAAGCGATTGGGGACCTTGCCTTCCTTCGGCTTCAGAATTGCAGAAAGAGATATCAACACAATGATTGAAAGGAGAACACCTAAAGGCCCTCCAAGTAGCCCGCCAGTGGCCGCCAAAAGGAACCCGAGAGGTTTTTCGGATAACGGTTTTTCCTGTTCTTTGTTCATTATGGCTCGGAGGATTAGTTATCTCTGAGGGTTGAAAATCATTGTGCACCCACCACGGGAAAGGTTTAGATATCCTCCTTTCCTTACTTTATCTGCGTCGGTGCCAACATTATTCTGCAGCCTGACTGTACTGCTTGCGATTCTGGTTGTGCTGCTGCTGCCTGAGATCCTCCTAAGCCCTCATTAGATGGTTTGCCCATTTTTCCTGGGGGGCAATATTTTCGTGCAACCCCATAGGCCCAGTTCTTAAATCCAGGATCATCAGAGACAGTTGCCGGACTTAAAGCATTTATACAGATGGCATCAGCTGGGGCCCCGTTGCGAATATCGGTCTCAATAGACAGCCGCCATTTTGCTTCGTTACTACCAAAGACCTGAGCTGCAGATGGATCAATGTAGCCCAATAATAAATATAAGAGAATAGAAAGTCTTTCTGGCTTATATGCAGAAGGGGTCATCAGAAGTGTTGTCCTTTAGTCATTGGTACCACATATGAGGCAGGCCCTTTGTTCTTACGTTGCAAACTTTCATACCTGCAAAATCTAGGTGGCCTGTCCGCTCCTGGGAACACTTGAGGGGCACGCCCCAACCCCATGACCTTTGCCCCCCTGCCCACCATCACCGCGACCCTTTCTGTTAAGCTGCTGATGGACGTAGCCAGCGCCTCTGAGGAGATCACTTCCCGCCTTACGGCCCGTGCCTTTGCTGCTGTTGCGCATCCCGAGCAAGGGCCAGCCCTGCGGGAGGTGCTGGCGGAGCTGCTGGCCGTCCTGGATGAAACGGCGAAGGAGAGGGGGTGTTGAGGCTGCTCCAGCTCTGAGCCCTGGAGTCAGCTGCCTACTTCGATCTTCCCTTCTGATCACTGCAGTGTTAGCTGGATTGTTTGGCCGGCCCGGCCTGGCGCGGGAGTGCACCCCAGGTGGATGGTGCCTTGTGGAAAGTGTAAAGGGCATTAAGCATATGTATAAGGTTACTGGCAGGTCTGGGCAGCTCGTATATATGATGAATCAGAGTACCGAAAATTCTTACAGCAATGAGTGGGGCCCCATATATCAGTGGACTTATGATTGCAAGAATTGGGAAAGGCGCATTGAGAATGACCCTTGGGGCCCAATTGTTCCGGGGAGTGTCGGTGACGGAATAGCGAGAGACGTTTGCACTAGGTAGAGCAGTCCAAGTCATACGCAGTGAAGCCCCCATCGCCTTGATGAGTCCATCAGAGCCCTCACTGCAGGGCTCTTTTTTCAGGTTCGCTAGCATTTCACCTGACGTCAATTCGCCAAATGATCGTTGTCTCCTGTTCGGACTGGAATGAAGGCCTTCTCGCCTTAGCGGGGTCCACATCCGATCCTCGCGTCATCAACAGTCTCAGAGACCCATGGCTTGCCAATGGACTCGCCATGCAAAATTACGCTCACTCACAGGCGTTGAAGAAAATCCCAGGAATTGTCCAGGCCAAGGTTCAGGCAAATAGGGCATTCTGATTTAAACAAGACCTACCGTTCCACCCTCCAGCTGGTCTCCTGCCCATGCTTTCCAGCAGGCCGGAACGTGAACCTGGCCAATTTTGAAAGTAGATGAACCACTCTCAGAAAGAAAAACTGGGCACCTTCAGAGAGGAAGCCTCATGTAGGAGGAATTTCCTCATTGGGCAATTCACCAGTTTCTAGCAGTAGGAGGAATTGAGTTTTGTTCAGAACCAGGCACCCTTTGTCACGTGCACTTTGAAATTTTGCAGGGCCCGCATTCTCGCCACAGCAGAGGAAAGCAAGGTTTTTTGTTACAGACCCAACCACTTCAAGATTCGCGTTGTTTGCTAGTTGACTTAATTCTTCTTTTTCTTTTACTGAAAAACCAGTGAAGCAGACCTGGGTGAGCTTCTCTTTCCTTGGTTTTGCATTGGCATAGATCCAGTCCCACCCCATGGCGTCTGACATCACAGCAATCTCGTCATCGCTGAATGGGCTCTTTGCCCTAAGGATCCTGGTGACTTTTTCTCCTGCCATCGAGCCTTGCGCTGCCTAATTCAAGGTCACCCTATTGCTAGCAGCTATTTTCAGCTGCAGAGCCTATCCGTAGCAAGGAACAATCAAGAGGCACCACGGTGCCGGAGATGGAAGAGCAGAAGGAGATCGAGGCCCCAGGAGCCCAACCTGGCCTTTGACGACGACGACAAAATCGACTTTGGACAGCTGCGCCGGGATCTAACCCCTGACCAACGGCTGGCGCTTGCTGCGATCCTGCTGCAGCTCTAAGCCCTGGGAATCCTTCCGCAACCCTTGCGGACCCTGTCCGCACCACCCACGTTTGTCAGCGATGACGCGAAAAGGCAAGTTACCAAAGCAGCATGGCCGGTAAAGGCATCGGGGGTTCTGTCCAAAAGTATGTGTCCAACCCGATCGGCCATACATTGGCCAAAGCCTCAGAACCGATGCGGGGCCTGTGATCTGCGGACACTGGCCAAAAGCTGCGTAGCTGTGTGTATGACAGCTAGGCAGACAAGGTCTGTCCAGCAAAAACAACTATAGGCAATGTGCACAGTTGTTTGGCATGAAGGCCCACAGGGGGGGGGGGTAGAGGGAGCCGCAACGAAATTCGCGCCCGCTGTCTAGTCCTGTTGATGTTTCGTCATGGGCTAAGGGTCTCTACGCAGAGACGATGATGAAATGAGTCTATGATTAATTGTGTAACAGGAAATGAGCAATGCTCACTTGGTGGACACATCAGCATATTGCCAAACCAGCGGAAGCTTACGATACACTTAGACATTATCTAAGTGGAACATTTAAAGATGCAACAGCTCCATCTTTTGTATATGCTGCAGAGGTTCACGGGCATCCAGAATTTTTAAAAATAGGTTTTTCAAAGATCCAAAGTAATGACTGGATAGAATCCGAAAAACATTATAAGACCATTCTTTACCGAACATGTGATGATGAAGTCTTTTTTCGGCGTTTTGGCGATTTACCAAGAGCCGAAGCATGGTTAGTTGAGCAGTATTTGCTCAACAGAATGACGGACAAGAGAGAGCGAATACCTGAGCTAGAAATGGTGAGGGCTAGGGGATTTACGGAAACAGTTAAAATCAAACCAGGGAATGAAAGAGAGCGTACTCTTGAGTGGATGAGCAGAGAAATCTATGGAGTTCTTGCTGCTGGCGACAGCGGTTGGGTGAGAATGATGAATACCCTGCCTAAAGATCAAGCGACTTACGACCTATATGAATCAAGAAAGCTTGAAGTAGTGCAGAAATATAGAGAACGCGTAGAGGCAGACGTTCTAAATGAAACACTAGAGCGCATGGAGTACGAAAAGATGCTATTTCAAAAGTTCAGAAGACAAATTGCTGCCGAGAGATACGCGATGGACTTTATGGCCGAGTATAACTTTATAAATTCAGATTAGAGACAAGCTTTGATCCTATAGAAGAAGAATTGTTCTGCCAATATACAATTTTCCAGCTGGTCATATGAACCGTGAGGCATTGCTAATGATGACGAAGGGGGTTACTGCAGCCTGAATCTGGAACATATACAGTTCGTACTACTTATCGAATGCCAGGTGGTCGAATGCCCCCTTTTTAACTGAGCGCTATGTAGCCATTACATTTACTGAGCGTTGAGCAATGGAGTAATGTTTTGACTATTATGATGCCATGCCTCTGTTTGTCTGCAACAGCCGCCCCTCTATCCCCGTGCAATGATGTCACTATCAATTTACCAGTCAGTTAGGAGATTGCTATCATCTCCTCCATTCTTTGTTCTTCCTTTTTATCTGGTTCCTATTGCCACATTCCCTGGTAATGTGCTGGCAAGTTCCAGCAAGCTTGACCATAACTGTCGATTATCTATTGAACGATCGATCCAATCTTCTGGCTTTTTAGTTCAGCCATCTGGCTTCATTTCCGATCGCATTCAATCGTCTAATTCGTACGACCGTGCACTTTCAGAGATATGGTCATCACCCCCGCCTGCGGAGATCAGTTATGCAGATTCTCGTGGAAACAAACGTTATTATATTTCCATTGAAGTACCCCTCCCACCTGGTCCGAATGGACAAATCTCACCCTCTATACGAGAGAAGATTCGAGTTCTAGAATCGACTCTTCTCAGAAAAACGAACTGCATCCAGACATTGCGGATTGGCTTTCATCGTTCTGGCCCCTACCAATGTACCTGGCTAGACCCACGCACTGGATCAATCAGGTATATCAGTTCATTGGATCCCACATCAGATCAATTAAGCCCCCGTCCCGGCTTAGATTACTGTGAGTAAGATTCTCAATACAGCCGAGGAATATTAGATTGACCCACAAGAGCGCTTGCTTGTGTGGAGGTAAGGTGTTTTTGTGTGAAGGGAAGGCTTAGTGCTAATTTAAGGAGTTGCAAAATCCTGTACATGAAACTTAGTGCATAGCCCATAAATCCTCATGGATACCCCGGCCCCACCATTGACCTCATCAGACCGTTGGTCAGATCCTCAGCGTGTCCTATATTTAGTCAGCTATTCAGGAGCTTGTGAACTCTCGCTTACGTCAACCATCAAGATTCCTGCTTGCAATAGCCACATCTCTTGCTTGCGCTGGAGGAACTCCCAGTGTATTGGCTCAGTCAGATGCGGCGCATGAGAAGTGCCTCAAGGCAGCAGATTACAAGGGTTGCATCGAAAGCCAAGGTCTCAGCAAAAAAGATGAGCAATTGATGACCGGAATTCTTTGGGATACAGCGGAGTGGAGCGGTGATGGAATTGTCCGAATCAAGGTTAATCGCATGAGAGGCGGAGGGCTTTGGGTTGGGAACTCGATGCGTCTTTCTACCATGGAGGTTGATTGCAATAAAGCCGAGTTTGACGTGGAGAGTGATGGCTACCGTAAGCAGTCAATACAAGGAGATGCATCCAGACAGGCTCCAATTGTCTATAGCCGATTGTGCAACCAGAATAAGAATCAGTGAAATGCATAAGTCAATTTATTTGCTCAAAGCCAATGCCGGGCAAGAATCAAGTCGCCGCTATACCAGCATTTTTCTTCTTCAACTAGTCTTAGTTAGCATTTTTACTGGGTACAAGCCTTCGTGGAGTGCATCGCTTACGGTCTTTGCTGCTGCAAATGCTTTTTGCGAGAAACGAGCTTTAGGGATGAGCTTTGAGGATTCGATAGCTTACTCAGTTGCATATGTCAAATCCAGCAGAATCCTTGATCCTGATTACAACCTTCCAGGTTTTAGTTCTCTAGTTTCCCAGGAAATTGCTCGCATTTGCCCTGAACAGATGCCTCCGGCAAAAAGACAACCCGAGTACGAATGGATTGCCTGTTTGAGAAATACTATTACGAATGATCGTACGATCACGAGCGGAGCGAGGGTTATAAATCTAGGGAAGGGAGCTTTCCGAGTTAACCGGAATAGCGCTCTACGATCAAACCCGAAGATTAGCATCGACCAATCATCCGAATCAGGAGATTGCCTTGTAGATGTCAGTATATTTAAATATTCTAATGAATAATTAGTTGCTCGGAGTCCTATTCAAATGAACGGAACGTTCTTAGTTTAGTAAACAACCACAGCGGCTTGTCCGTCTGGGAATGCGTTGGCACACCTGAAAGCCTCCCCAACTTAAGCAGATCTAGCTCATCCAGCTCTGATGCACCAGAATGATGCACATGCTTAACTGTCTATGGCCAGTGCCGATACAAGAGGCTGGATCCTCACGTTTATCTTCTTTTTCGCTGCCTGGTTGCTTGGGAGCCCTAATGAAAGCTTGAGACAGATTGGGAAAAGGAATCCCTACCTTGCAAGTAACCTAGAGATGCGCTTGGTGCGGCGCCTTCCTCAGAAGCCAGGCCCTGCCCTGAACGCACTCAAGATGGCCCAACTACTTTTTTCTAAAACAGATTACTTCGATAAAGAATACACTGATTCAATAGAATCAGGAGTTTCAGTCATTCTTGGAATGTGCCGGCAGATAGATGAAAATCAAGATTCAAGACCTAATTATCAAAAACTGGATGTGGACTTAGGCACTGTTTGATCTTACCATTGTCAATACCTTTACTCCATTGGCAACTTCCACCCGATCCGCTTTGAGTTGGACACCCGAGTGACAACACGCCCAGCCCACCGGAGGGGGGGGCATCGACTCAGGCAAGGGCTAACGGGCATGGCGAGCAAGGGTACGGCCCGAGCATTAGGAGTGAGCAAGGGCAGCGTTCGCACGCTCAAAAGCCTCTGCGGCACCTGATGCACTGGCCCAGGGATACGACCGACAATGCACTTCGAAGCTGTGCCCCATGCTGAGAGCCACGCTGCCTGCGTCAATTCCCCGCTGATGCCCCCTGAGGCTGTAACTGTGGCGGAAGCTGTAGGGCACAGCACGTTCACCCTTCTCTGCCATCTCAGCCCGCAGGAAACGCCAGCCAGGCTGCCTGCTCAGATAGGTGGCGATTGCATCGCCGGCACCATTCCCACTGGTGAGGGGTGGCAGATCAATGAGGCTGGCCTGCCAGCGCTGGAGAAGGTTCCACTGTTGCGCCACCCCGTCGCTATCCACCAGAGGCAACGGATGCACCCGCCGGGGTTTGGTGTCGCCCCCACCGCTTCTCTTGCTGTAGTCACACCACCACATGGGGCGCCCCGTTGCAGGGTCTGTCTTCACCTTCAAGAACCCCAATTCAATGGGCCGAAGACCCAGCTCTGACATCAGCCTGATGGCATCAGCCCACCGACTGCCAGCCGCATCAATGGGCAGGGATGCAAGGAGGTTGAGGATCTGTTGATCGGTCAGCGGGTCCCCTTTTTGACCACTGGGTTCTCCCTGGCAGGCTTTCGAGCCAACGTGAGAGCCCAAGTCACTGGGGGGCAACCACAGGGCGGGGAAGTGGTCTCTGGTGACGCAATGCCGGAGGAACTGAGCGAGCGATTGGGCACGGATCTGCCGCATCCGGCTTCCAGGCTCCCACTTTCTGATGACCAGATCCAATAGATCAGCAGGATTCGTGGGTGGGTGACGGCCAGCCAGGAGAGCAACAGCATCGGTCAGAACTGGCCCGTAACTGTGCTCCCAAGTGGATGGCTTGATGGTGCGGCCGTGCTGCAGCTTCTGGACCTTGAAACGCTCCACCGCCCCTGCCCAATCCACCACAGGCTTTGGCGCCTTCCCGTCGGCAATCTCCGCCGCACCCTTGAGGCTGTGGCCCTCGCTCACCAGGACGTAGATATTCCGCACCCTGGTCAGCACATCCCCAGACGCCGCCTTGCACCAGTCAAAGGGGAGCCTGACTGTCTGCTTGGACTGGCCGGGCTGCCTTAGCTCCAGCTTGACCCGGCCACCATGCTCATACACGTTCCACCCCTCAGCGGAGCTGGAGCGAACCGACGTTCTCAGCCCCTCTTCCCACTTTTCATCCCGACGGATGGCAGGCATGGCAAGGACTCTCAGCCACCCCAGAGGGGGCAAAAAAGGGGCAAGAACAGCCTAAACCGTCCGGACAGCCTTAGCCAGCTTCGGCCAAATCCCTTGCAAACACTCAAAGAACCTTCCAGCCACTACCCCTCACATCTGCTTTGGGAGCACTAGGTCGCAGGTTCGAATCCTGTCGCCCCGATTGACTTCTCACCGATCCACCTCCTCAAGTGTGGGCAAGATGTGGGCAAGGCTTCCCATCTAGAGCCTGCCCCTGGCTGACCTTGCCGCGCCCTGACTTGTCAAGGCCGATTAGGAGCGTTATAATGAATGGACGCCAAATCACGGCAAAAACAACACAAACTTAGCAACTGCACCAAGCGCTCCTAATTGTTACTTAAGCAACTACACAAACTTAGGGAATCTCTGGCCAACAGGCCTTCGTACACCCCAAAGCGTCTCAACTGTTCAATCTGAGCCTTTCTTTGTGCGCTGACCGTCGATCTAGTCAAAGTTGGCCTGATTGTCAGCCCTTTTCCTCTCCTATTTGGCCCTGATTAGGCCAAACAGACACACCAATCCCCTTTTTATATTGGCTCCAGTAGCAGATGGCGAGCCAAGAACAGATTCGTCAGCGCTGCGAGCACATGCACCTTGCAGCGATTTTTCGCCATTCCCCTCAACCTCGTCTTCTGAAAGCTGAATTGCTGCTTCACGACTCGGAACGGGTGCTCCCCTTTGGCTCGGATGTGGGCTTTGGCCATTTCGATCAGGTTGAGCAGTCTTCCTTCCGTTGTGTCCGGCAACACGCGACGTTGTCCTGGCCGCATGGCCAAACGAAACTCAATCGCCTTGCCAGCCATCTCCGGCCGCTTGCCGATGCCCTGGTAGCCCGCATCGGCGTAAACCACCGTCTCCTCCCCATGGAGCAGCTCAGCCGCTGCTGTGAGGTCATGCACGTTGGCCGCTGTGGTCTGTACGGAATGGATCAAACCGCTCTCGGCATCAACCCCGATGTGGACTTTCATGCCGTAGTACCACTGGTTGCCTTTCTTGGTCTGGTGCATTTCTGGATCTCGCTCGCCCTGCTTGTTTTTCGTGGAGGTTGGCGCAGAAATCAAGGTGGCATCAATGATCGTGCCCTGCTTCATGGCCATGCCACAAGCCTTGAGATGGGCTTTCACCGCCTCAAAGATTGTCTGACCGAGATCGTGTTTCTCCAACAGGTGCCGGAAGGCCAAAATTGTTGTCTCATCTGGGATCCGCTCGCTCATCATGTCGATCCCAGCGAAACGTCGCATGACGGGCACTTCGATCAGGGCGTCTTCCATGGCTGGATCACTCAGGGAATACCACTGCTGCATCAGGTGGATCCGGAGCATGGTCGCCAGCGGATAGGGCGGCCGGCCTCCTTTAGAGCCTGTCTTGGGGTAGAAGGGCTCGATCAAATCAATCAACAGCTGCCAAGGCACCACCTTGTCCATTTCAGAGAGAAACTTCTCCCGTTTGGTCTGCTTTTTCGCCGTGCTCTGCTCGTAATCACCGAAACCAAGCTGCTTGCCGCCCATCAATCCAGTCCTGGCCTGCGATCAGAGGCCTATTCTCGCGTGAACTGGGCTGGTTTTCCAGATTCTCCTTAGCAACTGCACCAAACGCTCTTATTGATATTTTAGCAACTGCTTAATCTAAGAAATCGAACTCTTTTCTTAGGTATTTCAACCAACCCGTAGTACCTAAAAGCCCCCCTTAAGGTCCCTTTTCTTGTGACGCTATGTCTCTTGCACAATGGGCTAGCTCTCGCATGGCCGCTGATCTTCTTGGCGTCTCGGAGCGAACTCTTCATCGCTGGCGTGCAAGCCAGTTCTTAAAACCTGGCGCCCACTGGCGCAGGAAATTTCCTTCAGCCAACAGCCCGATCCTTTACGACCTTGCAGCTGTTGAGGCCGTCATGCGTGAGGCCACAGCTCGGCAAACGCGGTTTCTAGAGATGGGGCAATAAAAATGGCCGGCAGCTACGACACCGCCGGCCTGGAGAAAAATCTCAATTCCATAATCTCCGACGGGTCAACACCTGAACACGGGACTGACATCCACTACAGCAGTGCTATCAACCCTGCTGCCGCAACGGGAGCCGGCGAAAGCGACGGCTTGGCTTGCGACTACCAAGCCCTGAGGGAAGCAGCTCAGCAGCTAGCCCAGAACGGCTTCGTTGAGGTCAAATGTTGCGTTCTGTAGCACCTTCGTAGTGGAAGACTCCAGCAGCTCTTTCAGCACTGCAGCTCTGGATACGCCCAATCATGTTCCCATCCCTGGAGATCTACGATCAAAGCTAGGTCTTCTGATGCTACTTGAATAAGCCGGATCTTATCCACCATAAAATCTAGGCCCGTCGTCTCTGTGTCTACATCTAGCAAAGGTGCTTCCTGTAGCGTTTGTATCATGCGCCTTAACTGCAAGTGATCCGCAGGCCCCTGCACAAATACATAATCAGCGTTGTTCAACACACGCCGCCGCTTTAACACTTTCTCAGAAGGCATAGTTTAAGAACCTAGTAAAAGAAACGATAGACTTGTGATGGAGCTTCCGCCCACAGCTCCAGCCCTGCAGTGACGGTCTCCGGAGTTCGCAACTCTGGGGGCTAGGGCTGATCCGGCCAATACCACCAGTCTGGGTGTTGCTCCTCGTCATCTGCCTCGCGTGCGCACGCGCGTGATATGTCTGTGGGGCTGTCCTTTGGTGCTTGCTCGCTGAGATCGCCCTCGGGGACTGGAACAGAAGAAAGGACACCCGTTCCTGAATCAGTTGCGTGTCCTTTGCTTTCAGGAGTAGGACACGGCTGTTCAAAGGAACGGACAACCTCTTCGGCGATCTCAGGATTGTCCTTTCCTTTTTCCTGTTCCTGCAACCGTTCTCGGGGAGTAGTGGGCAAAAGACCCTCATAGATGGACAACGCACGCGCGCGAGAGGGGGGAGCGAATAGGAGGGCACAGGTTTGTCACTCCCGAGAACGACCCGCTGTTTCCCCTCCACCAGCACGCCAGAAGCCACCCAGCGATCCAGCCAGCGCTTCACGGTCTTGGCTGACGGCGTCTTCCTCGCCTGCCCCGTCATCTCCTCTCCTAGGCGCTCCCAGACCTCTCTGGCGGTCAACCTGTCTGGGCCACCCCCAGACTCCCCCCGAACCCGTTGGACAGCGTCCCTGACGATTCTCAGCGCCACTGTGTGCGGTTCGGGATCACCCTGTCCAGCGTCCTCTCGCCGCTCGGTGGGAGTCCAGTCGAAAACCGAGTACGCGAAGGCAACTAACGCCATTGGGCTGATGTCCTGCTCTTTCCGGAATGAACAATGATTTTCGGTATGGTACCTGAGAAAGGTATAATCAAACCGCTAGTCTAATTGCAACACCCTACACCTGCCCCATAATCGGCGCTGGAGCTATGAAGCTATGAGAGCCCTCCTGCTGCTGGCCTCTTTTTGGATCCTTCCTCTAGGTGCTGAGGCTCAGGAAGGCTGTCGCATCTTGTCGAGTTACGACGCCAGAAGAGTGGCCAAAGGCGAGAGGGTAGACCTTTCGGGCAATGGATGCAAAATGATCTTCAATCCTGAGAGCAAAATTGGAGACAGGCCAACTGCAGCGCCGATTAGGCGATCTCAGTCTGCCCCGCCGTTGAACCTTTGCATGGCTAAAGCTAAAGAGACATACACGGCGACTTCTGGGGGGAAACCCCCGCCGGAAGGAATGACTCGGGAATACTGCGAATGTGCAGCTACCGCGCTAGAGAGTGGGGATACATTTACGAAATCTGTTGAATTCTGTCGTTCTATTGTTTATCCCAGATATGGGCTGCAGGTGCCTTGAGAGCATTAGGGCTTCTTTTTTTCTTCTCCTTCTGCCTCACCTTGGCGCTTTGTCGACTGTTTGATTTGTTGGGTGGTATCTCCGCCGATCTTCGGCCCTCCTGCCGAGGTATCAGGCTATAACCAAAGCAGCATTCGCCCGCTCAAAGGCGTCTGCCGGGAGGGAGCGCCAGCCGGGCTGTCTTTTGAGATATGTGGCAATCGCATCACCTGCGCCGTCGCCACTTGTAAGGGGTGGTAATTCGATCAGCCCTGCCTCCCATCGCTGCAGGAGGTTCCATTGCTGGGGGGCCGCAGCGGGGCCAACTTCAGAGAGGCCAACCTCACCGGGGCCGACCTCAGCGGGGCCAACCTTGAAGAGGTGACATGGGATGAGAAAACCAGTTGGCCATCCCCTGATCGCTTCGAGGGAGCAAAGAACATTCCAGAAGCCCTGAAGAAGCAGCTGGGCCTCTGACCCAGTCCGCCCCTAGGAACACTTGAGGCACACGCCCCAACCCCATGGCCTTTGCCCCCCTGCCCACCACCACCGCGACCCCAGCTGTGGAGCTGCTGATGGATGTGGCCAGCGCCTCTGAGGAGATCACTTCCCGCCTTACGGCCCGTGCCTTTACTGCTGTTGCGCATCCCGAGCAAGGGCCAGCCCTGCGGGAGGTGCTGGCGGAGCTGCTGGCCGTGATGGATGCAACGGCAAGGGAGAGGGGGTGTTAGGGGCCCTGCGCTGCTATCCGAGGCAGAGGCCCACGGCTGAGGGCCTGAGTATGTGCGTTGGATTCTCCTAATTCAGCGTCTGCGAAATACATGTACTTCGTAAATAGAAAAATCAAGAACTGGCTCTGCACCAATACGACGGTCTCTTGACGCGCCAGAGTCAAAGCATCCCCGAAAAAGGAGTCTTCTGACCATGACAAGCTCTGGAACCCAGAAAGTAGTTGCTACTGGAACCCAGAAAGTAGTTGCTACTGGAACCCCGCAAGTAGTTGCTACTGGAACCCCACAAGTAGCTACTTCCCCAGCGCAGGTAACTGGAACGATAATAGGACAAAGAGCACGCGATCGTGAATGGCCAAACCAAGGCTGGGAGCCGCCAGTGGATCCAGAATGACTAACATAAAAACAAAAAGAGCAAAAGATTAGATTATAAAAGAAATAGCGGTGGGCGGCCCCCGGTAGGGCCTGCCCGCCCTTTTCTCTGATGCTGCCGACGTGCTCTCTTACTTGCTGACTTGCTTGGTTCCTGACTTGCTGACTTGCTGAAGCAATGTGACAACTGGCCTATCCGCTCACTTTGTACAAGGCACAACCAACGTGGGGAGATCATCACCCTTCGCCGCATGCTCGCCCGTGACGGATTGCACAAACCGGAGTACAACCGGTTTGACACCCTGTTCTCCTTTTGATGAGGCGTGATCTGAGCGTTGTCGCCACCTTGATCCTGCTGGGAAGCGGGTTGATGTGGCCTGTTGGCACATGGGCCCATGGCAAAGGGCTTTACAAAACCCAGTCGGAGGCGGAGAAGCGCGCCAAGGAGCTGGGCTGCAAGGGCACCCACCTGAACCATGGCCTATGGATGCCTTGCGCCAACGAAGAGACGCTCCACAAGGAATTGCGGCAGGAGTGAGGGCCATGCCCAGGTCGATGAACAGCCGCTTCCGCAATCTGCACCGGCTACTGGTTCCCCTGGCGGCCGCACCGTTGTTGCTCACCGCGGCAAGCGGCTCTCTTTACAGCCTGCTTCTGGAGCGGGGCGTGGACGCTTTCTGGCTGCTCAGGATCCACAGCGGCCGCTTTGGGCCGCTCAATTTGCAACCCTATTACTCCCTGTTCCTCGGCGGACTCACCCTGGTGGTGATCTTCTCGGGCTTGGCCCTGTTGCTCACCGGCGGCAGGCGTTTGTCCTAGGCATGCATGTGAAAGGACGTACAAATGGCGCAAGCAAACCTCAAATAGGAGGAGAATGCTGCGAATGGGTCTAAATCTGCTGCGATCGTGCCGTATCCTGGGAGCAAATAAGGGCAGATAATCTAGGCCGTAGGGAAAATGAATTAAAACGAGTTTCAGCTGCTCTCAACCAGCCAACGATGGGTTCAAAAGCGATTCAAGAGTACGATCATGAATGAGGAAACAGAATTTGCCAAGCAACAACATCGGCAACCACGTCGCATATCCATCACGCTGAGTTTTCATGTGAGTGAAGCCTTGCTAAACAGGTCGCTTGAGGAGGGACGCTCGCTTTCAAATCTATGCGCCTATCTGATTGAAGAAGCGCTGATCGAGCAAGCACAAAAAGAGTGGCAAATGAAATGGGTCAACAAGCAAGAAGAGAGACGGTAGTTACTTCCAGTGGCCTATTTGTCAGGCTTCGGAGAACTTTCACGAACCGTGCCCCCACAATTCTGCCAAGACTCCAACAACCGAAGTAACTCGGTCTTCATCGATTCAAGAGCAAAAATGCGCTCATCAATCGAGGAGACCTTGGTGGAAATGCTGTTTTTCAGGTTGCTGCAATGACAGACACCAGCTCGACGTACCTCCAAAATGCGGGCCAGTTCCGCCAGGGGAACATCCATCACCCGCAGGGCACGAATGAGCTTGAGTTCGGCAAAGCACTCCTCATTAAACAGGCGGTAGCCGCCCTCAGACCGACCACTGGGTTGCAGAAGACCCTGGTCGCAGTAGAAGCGGATGGTTTTCACCGAGAGGCCCGTGCGTTTGGCAACCTCTCCGATCCGCAGGCCTGGGGCCTCAGCCGAACATGGATGAGGCGGACGCTCCATCAGTAACCCTCCAGTTAATGGAATCATTCTTCCATGCCTCTCTACAAAAAACGTAGACATTCGTGGACGGAAGACATCCCTGCGCTCTAGGTTGAAACAAGTGTTCCATTGATGTCATGCGCGCTCACGGGGAATCACGTTCAATGCTCGCCTCTGGACTTTCCACCATGGGCTTGGCCCTGGTGATCCTGGCCACATGTGCTCCTGTCTTGGCCTGTGGCGGGGGTGGATCCACCAGCTATCGCAAACCGCTGCGGCCAGGCCATGAACACCAGAGCGAAGCGCGGCAGCCTTTGCCCCACGGGTTGAAGCAGGCAAAGAACGTGTTGCCCGCCCAACCCCAAGCCACCGACCTTGCGAAGCCCTGAGCACCCAGGGACTTTTACCTAGAAGCGGAAGCTGGTTTTGATCAGTCCTCCGAATTGGCTGAAGCTGTCCCCTTGGGGTGTCACCATGCCGAGGGGGCGGCTTAGGTAGATCAACGCCGGAGTCACCGTGATGTTGTCGGTGACTTGGAATTTGTACCACCACTCCCAAACGTAATTGCCGTCGTAGGGCGTCACGTCGTCGGTGAGCGCGGTGGCAAACACGGGCTGCCCCACGGCGAATCCAAAATCGTTGCCCTTGAGGAACACATCCGACCACTGCAGACCCACCATCCAGGACTGACTGGTGCGGAGGCTTCCGGAGGGTTGGGAGCTGGTGTAACTGGTGTTGTTGATGCCCCAACCCAGGCTGATGGAAGGAAACCAGCCACTGGCCAGGGGTTGCCAATAACCGCTCAAACCAAAGGCATTGGTCCGCCCATCCATGTTGTGATCGATGGCACCGTGGGTGAAGGGTGTGGTGCCAGGAACGAACTCCCCTTCGGGCTGGAAGTAGGTCCAGATGGCGGCTAACCCCCACTGCTCTTGTTGGTAAGCCAGCTGGACACTGCCAGTGGCACCGGAATTTTTGTTGCCAATTCCGCCGCCTCCGTCTTCCGGACTTGCACTGGGATTGCCCGAGTTGCCATTGGCGGCCACATAGTTGGCGCTCAGACTCACCCCATTGCTCTGCCACCAAAGGCCTGCGCCAGCGCCCAGGTTTTTGCTGTAAGCGGCTGGTGCCCCATTCACGGTCATCACGTTGAGGATGGTGTCGGAGGGATACACGCTGGGCCACACCGCCAGCATGTCCTCCTGTCCCACCCGGGCACCGATGGTGGCGGTGAACTGACCGCCAATGGGGAACTGATAGAACAATTTGTCGATGGCCACCACATCGCTGCAATCCACGCCGTCACCACAGCCTTCCTCAAAAGCCACCTCAAGCTCGCTCAGGGCCAGGGCATGGGGCTCACCGCCAAACACACTGCTGCCGAAGTTCCCGGCCCTGAGATTGGTGCGCAGCAGATCTTTGCCCGAAAAGCTGGTGTCCAGGGTCAACTGGAGGTCGTAGTTGAAGCTTGTGGCGTTGGGGAGATTCACCGGAGTGCGGGGACGCCCGGTGAGGGAATTCGGAGCCCGATTCACCGAATTGGCCCCCACGTTGATAGCGGATCCGGAAAAGGTGTTGGCTCCCACCACAAAGGTGGCAAGGCCGGTCAGCTTGGTGGTGGTGGAAAACTGGGAAGCTTCCAGCTCACCCACCTTCACCTCCAGGCCGTCCACCCGGCCCCGCACCACGGCCAGCTCCTTTTCGAACTCCTTCATGAGCTTCTTGAGCTCATCGGTGATCTCGGTGATGCGGTCCAGGCAGGCATTGAGCAGGGCTGCAGCCTCATAGCGGGTCATGGCCCGCTGGCCCCGATAGGTGCCATCCGGGTAGCCGGCCACACAGCCGTAGCGCTCGATCAGATTGCTCAGAGCCTGATAAGCCCAATCCGTGGGGCGAACGTCCGAGAACTGGTTGATCGATGTCACCTGGTCGATGCTGTAGCTCCCGGGAGTGGCGTCCAGGGCGCCAACGGGGGCAGCCGTGGCCAGCCCCGCTGGAAGGGCTGCAGCCAAGGCCACAGGTAATAGGGAGCCACGGAAGGCGGGAGACCAAAAGGACATCAGGCAAGAAAGATGAAACCTGCGCACAAGCATCACTCAGGTCTCCATCAAGCGCCACTAGCTGGAGGGATATGTGAGGAATGTTGCACAATTTCTGGTTAATGTTCAGCGCCGCCGGGGCGGCCTGGATGCACGCCCGGTTCGGCCCCGGCCGCCACTGAGATCCAGGGGCGGGGCGGAGAGGACTGTGGGTTCAAAGCCCGGCACAACCCTTTGGGGCAGCTTCTCTCCCAGCAGCCGCTCGATCGCTCGGAGCAGCTCATGTTCCTCAGCTGACACCAGAGAAATGGCATGGCCACTGCAACCTGCCCTGCCGGTGCGGCCAATGCGATGCACGTAGTCCTCGGCCTGGTTGGGGAGATCCAGATTGACCACATGGGGCAACTGCTGAATATCAATGCCACGGGCAGCGATATCGGTAGCCACCAACACCCGCACCTCACCACTCTTGAACCCGCTGAGGGCCCGGGTCCGAGCCCCCTGGCTCTTGTTGCCGTGGATGGCAGCCGCCTCGAGGCCATCGCGACAGAGATGCTCCGCCACCTTGTTCGCGCCGTGCTTGGTGCGGGAAAACACCAACACCTGCTGCCAGCCATTGGTGCGAATCAGATGGCTCAGCAAATCCGGTTTGCTGGCCTTGTCGCAGGGGTGGAGCACCGCCTCCACACTGGGTGCGGCCTGATTTTCCGGACTCGCCTGGAGCTGAACCGGCTGGTGCAGCAGACCCGTGGCCAAAGACCGGATATCTGGAGAAAAGGTGGCGGAGAAGAGGAGGGTCTGACGGCGCTGGGGCAACAGGGAGAGGATGCGGCGGATGTCCCGCAAAAACCCCATATCCAACATCCGGTCGGCCTCATCGAGCACCAGGATCTCCACCTGGTTGAGCTGGAGGGCACCCTGCTGGTGCAGATCCATCAGCCGGCCAGGAGTGGCTACCAACACATCGGTGCCGCGCCGCAGGCGATCGATCTGGGGATTGGCGCTCACGCCTCCAAACACCACATCGGAGCGCAGATCCAGATGCCGGCCATAGGCCCTCACGCACTCCCCCACCTGGGCGGCCAGTTCACGGGTCGGGGTGAGCACTAGGGCGCGCACCACACCCCCTCGGGCCCGGGGCCCATGGCGAAGACGCTCCAGCATGGGCAAGGTGAAGCCGGCCGTTTTGCCGGTGCCGGTCTGGGCGGCGGCGAGCACATCCCGCCCCTCCAACACCGCGGGGATGCACTGCTTCTGAATCGGAGACGGACGGTGATAGCCCCGCTCCGCAACCGCCTGCAGCAGGGGCTGGGAGAGCCCCAGGACCTGAAACTCCGGCACCAGATCCCCACTTGCCCTTCCGCCGGTTGCTTCCGACACCGGCAGGGCCGGGGAAGGAGCAGGGTTCCGGATCGCAGACCCGCTGCTGCGTGTCCTGGTGGATCTGGTGCGACCAGGGGAGGGGGGTGGGGGAAGGGAGGGGATAGGACGGAGTCGATCAATCCCCACCGTAGGGGTAAAACGGATGGAGCAGAAGGGAGAGGTCCCCATGCCCCAGTTGCGTCGCGCCAGCCAGAGCCTGAGAGAGCAGACCAATGAGGTCCATATCTTTGCTCTGCTGGGTGCTGTTCGCATCGCGATGTTTTGGTTCGCGGAAGCCCTCGATTCCCTGAAGGACGGACCCGGCCAAAACTTTGCCCACCTCGCGAACCATTTAGGTGTGGTGATGCGCACTCCGGCGCTGCTGATCTACGCCTTGGTCATGGTGTTGCTTTACGGCCAACTGCTCCGTGGCAAGAGAATTTCGGCCGGGGTACTCGACGCCCTAGGACTCTGGGCAGTGATCAGTCTCTTTATTCATTTTGTGAAAATCAACCTCTTGATGATCACAGAAGTGATTGAGCCTAAACTATTGCTGGGTCAGGTGATCACCTATGTGCTGTTTTTCGTGCTGTGTTGGGGGTGGATCTTTTGGCGACTTGACAGCATTGCGGGTCCAGAGGAGCAACAGATTATTGAAGTGCCAAGCGCCTCCAAGCAAGCGGGCACGTTCAACTACTACCACGACTCCCTGATGTCGATTCTGGATGGGAGAAGGATGTCGTTGTTCATAGGGATCAGTCGTTTCGGGAAGGTTCTCGTTGCCATGCATTCCCTGATGATTCTTGATCTGGCAGCGATCGCCCTGGCCCGCTTCTACCAACTGGTGCAGAAGTCGGTAATCTCATGAAAGGGCTCACGGAGGGGGAAGCGACGCAAGAAGGTGCCCCGGCAGGCGGCGGTGTAGGCTGAATCTGATTCATCGAACACTCTTCAAGCGGGTTCCTCCCAGCGCGGCGAGCTCCACAGGATTTCACCACCCGGTCAGCAACTTTCTTCAGGGCATTCAACGAATCGGTTTGATACATCACCCGTTCATTTCATGACCATCTTCGTGGGTAACCTTTCCTTCGATGCCGAAGTGGAAGATCTCCAAAATCTCTTCGCCCAATACGGCGAAGTTCGCAAATGCGTTCTGCCCCTGGATCGGGACACTGGACGCAAGCGCGGTTTCGCCTTTGTGGATCTGGCGAACGCCAGCGACGAAACCAAGGCTATTGATGACCTGCAGAACGTCGAGTGGATGGGTCGCAACATCCGCGTGAACAAGGCAGAACCCCGCACCGGCGGTGGCGGTGGTGGTGGCGGCGGTGGTGGCGGCGGCGGCGGCGGCAGATCCCGCTGGTAGCACTGGCATCAAAGCCAACGAACCACCTGAAGCGCTGAAACACTCCTGAGCCGCCTGAGCCCTCAGCCCAGGCGGCTCAGACCGCCATGGTGATGGGGAGATGGCCCGTTTTCACCCAGATGGTGCAGCCCCCATCACTCCAAGGGCGATGCCCACTCCCCGGGGGATTACGGAGCCAGGTGCCCGCGGGATAGGTGCCCTGCTCATCCTGAAAGACCCCTTCGAGCACCAGGATCTCCTCCCCACCAGGGTGGCCATGGGGATGGAAAGCCGTGCCCGGTGCCCAGCGCACCAGGGCCACATGCTCCGATCCCCAGGCGTGCAGCGGCATCACCTCCAGACCATCGATTAGGCCCGGCAGCCAGGGAGCCGTATGGGTATCAATGGCGGCGGGGGTCAGATCGTTCTGATGCATCTGCCAGAGCTTCACCAGAAGCACACACCCCCCAATGCTGAACGGCGCATGGCTTGTGCCCACGGGATTGCGCAGGTAGGTGCCTGCCCCGTGATCCCCCTGCCCATCGCTGAACGTTCCCTCCAGCACAAGGATCTCCTCGCCGCCCCCATGGTGATGGGTCGGGAAGTGGCTCCCGGGCGCATAGCGCACCACGGAGGTGGCCCGGCCCACCTCCGCGCCTTTGCGATCCAGCATGCGGCGCTCGACACCAGGCATGGGGGAGGGAGTCCAGGGCTGGGAGGAAATGTCCAGCACCACCCGCTGGTGGAGATCGGCGTGAAGGTTCATGGGTGGCAAGGGGCCGGCATACGCAGGGATCGAGGCTTACCAGGATGGAACAGGACAACACCTGACAGGGCTGGGGCCATGCACGGTCTTCGAGCGCATCGAGGAAGAGGGCTCTGGTGTGGGCTGGCCGCAGCCCTGGCCACCTTTCCCAACTACACCGCCCCGGACGGAGCCAGAGCCCAGGCGACTCCACCCCTGCAGAGCGGAGCGCCACCCATGGCCATGCCCTGGGGAATGGGCCCCATGGGCGTCCGCACCGCCGATGCCCACTTCATTCGGATGATGATCCCCCACCACGAGGGGGCGATCGCCATGGCCGATCTCGCCCTGCAGCGCTCCGGCCGCGTCGAAATCCGCGCTCTTGCGGAGCGGATCAGGAGCAGCCAAAGCACGGAGAACGCCCGGATGCGGCGCTGGTATGGGGAATGGTTCGGGGGGCCGGTGCCGCCCTGGCCCGGCCGCGGGAATGGCATGGGCATGGGGATGGGGATGGACACCAGCCTGCAGGGACTGCGGGACGCAACGGACTTTGATCGGGCCTTCCTCCAGCAGATGATCTCCCACCACCGGATGGGCGTAATGATGGCCTCCCATGCCCAGTGGGGAACCGTCCATCCGGAGCTGAAGGAACTGGAGGCTGCCATGGTGCGCGTCCAAAGTGAGGAAATCGACCTGATGGAGCGGTGGTATCGGGAGTGGTTTGGCCCCGGAGCCCCCTGATTCGGCGCTTAAGAATGGGAGCCCTCAGATGATCGGATGGTGAGCCCCCTGCCACCATGGCGCCAGCTGCTGCGCGGGGCCCGCGAGCGGGAAGGGCGCTCCCCCCAGGCCCGCTGGCTCCAGCTGGCCACCATCGACGCCGATGGCACCCCCCGCGTTCGCACCCTGGTGTTTCGCGGCTGGGCAGGACCGTCTGCCCTGGATCTGCTCACCGATGCCCGCAGTGCCAAGCCGGCTGAACTGGCTGGGCAGCCTGCCGTGGAACTCTGCTGGTTGCTCCCCAAGGCACGCTCCCAGTTCCGGCTGCGGGGGAAGGTGCTCCATCTCCCGAGCGATGTGATCGACCAGGAGCGGCTAGGGCACTGGCAGCGGCTCACCCCTGAGGGTCGGGCCCTTTGGGGCTGGCCGCCCCCCGGCCAACCGTTGGATGGGAGGCCACCTGGTGGTGCCATCCCCGAACGGCTCCCGGAGGGGGCCACCATGCCGGAGCACTTCCTGCTGCTGCGGATCGGGCTGAATCAGGTGGAGTTGCTGGAGCTCACCGGCCATCCCCATCGCCGTCGCCGTTGGCGGGCGCAGACGGGATGGGATGAGGAGCACCTGAATCCTTGAGGAGCACCTGCAGCGGCTCCTGGCCCGCATGGCTGCCGTGGATGGCTACAGCGCTGAGCTCTGGCCCCCTGATGGCAACGGCAGGACCCCCAACGCCTGAAGGCTGGCCCGGCCCAGTTGCTCCCGCTTGGGCGCATCGGCAGGGCCCGCCATATCCATGTTCATCGCAAAGGGAGTGATGCGCCTTCCCTGTTGCACCCAGCCCACCCACCAGCCCACGCCAGCCCCAGGGCCGTTCTGCCAGCCGGTCTTGGCATGGAGGCTCCAGCCTGGGCCCCCATCCATACGCGTGATCTGGGCCACCTGGACCTGGGCCTCCCGGGGAAAGGGCAGGCTCTGGTGGGCCAGGCGAGAGAGAAAACGGGTTTGCTCGATGGCGCTGATGGCCAGCGGACCCCGCAACCAGAAGCTGCTGACATCGGATCCGATCTCCCCGTTGCCGTAGTTCAGTCGGCGCACAGCCTCCTGCATGGGGACAAGGCCGATCCGGCGGGCCAGCTCCTGGTAGATAGGCACGTTGGACACACGGATGGCACCCCGCAGCCCCATCGGTTCAAGCCACTCCCGGATCCATGGGTTGGGATCTCCGGTGTAAGGAATGGTCTCATCCACGCTTTTCACCGCCCCGAGGGAGAGGCCAATCAGAGTGTTGGGGATTTTGAAGGTGGAGGCGGGCGTGAAGCGCTGCGCGGCACGGCCGGGGTTGGAACCGCGCAGCCGCCCAGAGCTCTCCTCCAACAGCACGAACGTGCCCGTGACACCGGCCCGCTGAAAGAGGGCAGCCACTGAGGGCTCCTCCTTCCAGGACAAGGGCTCGACGGCGGCGGCCCAGGAAGGCGGGGTGCTCTCCAGGGAAACCACGCATCCAAGAAGGAAGGGAAGGGCCCGGGAGCCCAGGACAGCAATCGACCGCATGCGCCACCGAGTTGACACAGCCAGGCTCGCACCTCCTATGCTAATACTGGTGTACTGCCTGAGAGCGCCATGTCCCCAGCGCAGAGTCCAGCGCCAACCCCAATTCCAGCGCCAATCTCAACGCCAATCTCAACGCCAAAAGAAGAGTGGCCCCACCTGGATCAGCAAGTGCTGCGCAGCATCCGCAGCCGCAGCCGCAGCCGCAAGGTGCGCTTCACCTGTCACTGGTTTCGGCACCAGGCGGGCCCAAACTGCTGCCAGGGGTGGACCAACGGCGTGGACCGCCTGCGGGGCTGGGCGCCGGAGGTGGCCTGACCCCCATGGGCGCTGGTCGCCGCCCACCCCTCTCCCCGAAGGAGGGATGGATCAGCGATGGACGGCGGGTGCTCCATTTCCAACCGGCCCGTTGGGACCGATGGAGCCAGAGGCTGGAGATCACGAGTGGCGAACTGATCCCTGGTGCACCCGCCCCCCTTCTCAAGCACCGCCGAGACATCAGCCGGGAGGAGGCCCTCCTGCTCTGGCAAGGCCTGCGTCAGGAGGGATGGCAACCCTGCCCGCCGCAATGGAACCCTCCGCCCCGCTTCTAATCCCACCCCATCAGAATGGAACCGGGTTGGACGGACAAAACCACGACGCGCCACATTCTTCTGACGGGCGGCCGATCCGGCATCGGTTTGGCGGCAGCCGAGCAGCTCCTGAACAACGGCCATCGCCTCACCCTTCCCTGCCGGGATCCGGCGGCGGCCGAGGCCCTGGGCCAGCGGTGGCCAGGTGTGCAGACCCCGGTATGTGATCTGGCGGATTTAGCGAGCGTGGAACGGTTCGCGAACACTCTTCTTGCTCAAGGGGAACCCATTGACACCCTGGTGCTCAATGCCGGATTGCAATACGCCGGCGCCCAACAAACCCGATGGTCGGCCCAGGGATTCGAGCTCACCTTCGCCGTGAACCACCTGGCCCACCAGGCCTTGCTCCAGCGTGTCCTGCCCCTGCTCCTGGAGGGCAGGGAACCCCGGCTGGTGGTGACCGCCTCCGATGTGCACGATCCCAAGGCGCCTGGGGGAGGCGTGGGCAAAGCGGCCGGGCTCGGGGAGCTGGCCGGGCTGCAAAAGGGGCCGGGGGCAGCAATGGTGGATGGGAGTGACTTCCATGCTGAAAAGGCCTACAAGGACAGCAAGCTCTGCAACGTTTTGATGGCCCGGGAGGTGGAGAGACGGTTGCGGGAGCGGGGGCGAACCCTGCCAGTCGTGGCCTGGAGTCCCGGTCTGGTCATCCCCCGGGGGGATGGTGGCTTCTTCCGTGAAAACCTTCGCCTCAATCCCCTTGGACAGAGGGTGTTCGCCCTGGTGGCCCGAGACCTGCTTCGGCTCACGGAAACACCGGAGCGCGCAGGATCCCTGCTAGCGACCCTGGCGAGCGAAACCCTGGACCAGCCGGCTGGGTTCCAATACTGGAGCAACAGGGTGAAAGCCCCTGGCCGCTTACACATGGCACCCATGGAGCCCAGCCTGGAAGCCCGCAACAAACCACTGGGTGAAGAACTCTGGAAACGCTGTGCCCAGCTCGCTGGGCTGACCGAAGAGTGGGGGCTTCCATGCTCCTTCAACGGGGTGAAACAGCTCTAAACACGCAAGCCTGCACCTGCCTCTCGACGGACGCAGATAGGCTGAGACAACGAAGAACGCACCAGGTCTTCGCTTCTTTCCATGCCTCGTTTGCTTCGTTGGAGGCTCCTCCTGCTGTTGTTCACCGCTGGGGCAGCGGCACTTTTGGCGGCCAGAGGGCAGATGGCTCGGATGGGATGGCCTGAGAGTGAAGCCACACCGATTGGGGCCCAACACCTCGCCCTCGTGATCAACGCGGCTGACCCCCTCAGTGAAGCCATCGGAGCCAACTACATCAAGACACGGAACTTGGCGCCCCGGCAGGTGATTCGGGTGCGGTTCCCCCCAGGAAAAGCCAGTCTCACGGCGGCGGAATTTCTGCCCCTCTACCGCCAGGTGAAACGGCAAACGCCCGCGGATGCGCAGGCCTATGCCCTGGCCTGGGCCGCACCCTGGCGGGTGGACTGCATGTCGATCACCAGCGCTTTTGCCTTCGGCAAGGTGCGCTCGATCTGCCCGGACACGTGCCGGGTCACGCCGATCAACCCCTATTACGCCAATGGTGAGATCCGCAGGCCATGGTCCTCCCTGAGGATGCGGCCCACCATGCTCCTGGCAGCCACCACCCCAGAAGCCGCCAGAGGGCTGATCCAGCGGGGGAAAGCAGCGGATGGGACAGCTCCACCAGGCACGGCCTATCTGCTGAGCTCCACCGACCAGGCCCGGAATCGGCGTGCCGAGGGCTATGGCGATCTCCTGAGGATGTCCGCGCCGGGGTTTCAGGTGCGGTTGCTGCATGGCAACGCCCTGCGAGGTGTGAAGGATGTGATGCTCTACATGACGGGGCTTACCCATGTGCCCGATCTGGCCAGCATCCACTTCCGCCCCGGGGCCGTAGCTGATCACCTCACCTCCTTCGGGGGAATGCTCACCGGCCCATCGGGCCATTCCAAGGATGGGGGCGAGGGGCAGATGAGCGCACTGCGTTGGCTGGAGGCGGGTGCCACCGGCAGCTACGGCACCGTGGTGGAGCCCTGCAACCACCGGGGCAAATTTCCGGATCCTGGGCTGCTGCTGAGCTATTACAGGCGGGGCGACACCTTGATCGAAAGCTATTGGCGGAGCGTGGCCATGCCAGAGCAAGGGGTGTTTATCGGTGAACCGTTGGCCAGGCCGTGGGGGCCCAAGCCAGGGCCATCGGTGGGGGGGCCTTAGCGCCGGCCGGTTGGTTCGGAGCCATGGGCTGGCCCCGGCCAGAGCACCACAGTGAGGACGGCAATGGCCGTGCCGATGCAGGATTCGATGAACCTCAGCAGGGCATTCAGGCCGGGATTCAGGCGGGGATCAAGGCTGCCCGTCACCATCACCACAATCACCGTGATGGCGGCCAGACGGGCGTGGCCAGGGATGTTCAACCGTTGACAGAGAAGCACCGTGACAAAAATGGCTGCCGCCATGGTCAATGGATGGAAGGGCAGAACACTGAGGGTGATGGCGCTGATGAGGGCGCCGATGGCTGAGCCGAGAATCCGCAGGGAAGCAGAGGACACCGTGTCTCGACTGGTGAGCTGGGTGACGACGATCGCCGAAATGGCGGACCACAGCGCACCGATCTTGGGGAGGTAGCCGGGAAAGAAACCCGTAAACCAGAACCCCACCAGATAGGCCAGCAGGGCCGCGAGGGCAATCTCCAAAGGAATGCGAATACGCTCGATCCTGTTCATGGGGTTGGAGGGGTTCCCGCCCATCCAAACACTTCATCCCGGAGGGACCTGGGAAGATGGGTCCATGTCGTGATAAGCCGATGTCCTTGGAGCAACTCAAGGGATTCCTCCTGCGGATGCAGCAGGATGGAGCCTTGAAACAACAGGTGTTGGCTGCTGCCACGGCAGACGATGTGGCCCAGATCGCCCTGAAGCTGGGATACGAATTCTCAGGCGATGAACTGCTCAGAGCCTCCGGTCAACGTTTTGACCGGGTCACCGTGCGCAAGAACGACCTCCCAGGGGAATACAACTGAAGGTCAGTAGGGAAGAGTGAATCCCTTCTGCATGTGGCTCACATCGAGCATCACCCAGGTGATCCACACCAGAAAGGCGATCACTCCCGAAACGGCCGCAAAGCGGGCGGCATTGCGGAGCACAACCTCCAGAAGACTGATCTCTTTCATCGGACGCCGTTGCTGCGATCGTCAGTATGGCTGGCCCCTGGGTCTCACCTGTCGACCACAGCCACGGGTGCGGGTTGCAGATCCGCCTGCGTATCCGTGGTGCGGTCGCTGCCCAGGACCAAAAGCAGAAGCCGATCGGCCGAAAACAGTCCGGGGCCCAGCAGCAGCAGGGCCAGGGCGCCACCGAGGTAGAGGGTGACCAGTTCCAGCACGTAAATGTTGAACCCTGCCGTGGAGATGTGCTGATAAGCGGCGACAGCCATGGTGCCACTGATCGCCAGAGCACCCAGAGGAGTGAACAGCCCAAGAATCAGGAGCCAGCTGCCAATGAGCTCAGAAAAACCGGCGACGTAGGCAAAGAACAGGGGGAAGGGCAGGTGCAGGGATGCCACGTAGGTGGAGGCGAAGGCCTGGGGATCGGCGAGCTTCTCCTGGCCGTGGTGAATCATCATCACGCCAACGGTCAGGCGCAGCAGCAGTAACCCCAAAGAGCCGAAGCGGCCAGGCTGGAGCAGATAGGAGGCGAGGCGAGGCCGAAGCACAGCAGCCAAGCCGGAGAGGGGAGCGGAGAAGGAGGTGAAACGGCGGGCAACAAACCAGAGCGCCAGACAAGCGGCGAAAAAACCTGCAAGCAGTTCAAGGCCGATGGCAGTGGACATCAAAAATGAGAGCGCTCAAGCCATCCTGGCAAGGCTCGTAAAGAAACGTGAAGCGCTGGCTGGGGAAGCCAAATCCAGTGGCTCCAGGGCCTCATGCGAACAGGGTGAGGACCAGGAGCACCCTGGGATCAGGCCAAAACAAAAGCCATGTAACAGTCTTGTTACATGGCTCAAAGCCGGCAGGGCAGCGGATCGGACGCGAAACTCAGCTGGCCAGAGCGTGCTCGATCGCGGCGGTGAGTTCGGCCGACTCCGGTTCCACCCGGCTGCTGAAGCGCCCCACCACATGCCCATTGCGCCCCACGAGGAATTTTTCAAAGTTCCAGGCCACCGGGCCGGCAGGGTCGGTGCTGACCAAGGTGTCGAACGGCGCTCCTGAGATCGGCACCTTGGCCATGATCGGAAAAGTGACGCCGTAGGTGGTGGAACAGAACGACTGGATCTCCTCCAGAGTCCCCGGCTCCTGGGCGCCAAAATCGTTGCAGGGGAAGGCCAGCACGCTGAAGCCCTGGGACCCGTAGGTGTCCTGGAGCTTCTGCAGTCCGGCGTACTGGCGGGTGAAGCCACAACGGCTGGCCACGTTGACGATCAACAGCGCCTTGCCGTCCCAATCGGAAAGGGGGCGCTCTTCTCCGCTGGCGGTGCGCACCTGCACAGCGCTGACGTCGGGGTTGCTCATGGAATGGGGAGGCGACGATGGGGAATTTAACCAGCAAAGCCCTGAGCATCGGTTCTTCGATGTCCCATCAGGCTCACGCCGCCCCCCACAACCGCAAGCCCCAGGGCGCCCACGACCCCGAGGAACACCAGGGTCTGCAGGGCTAAGAGAACCAAACCGATGGCGGAAGCGGTCTTGATCTGGATTCTGGCCTTGATGAGGAGGGTGAGCAGGATCAGTACGGTGGCCTGCAGTCCTGCGATCCGGGCCGCGGAGAGGGGGCAGAGCGGAAGAGGCAGCAGCATGGGAGGAAAGCGCTGCCCCAATCCTGGCGCCGCAAGCACCGTGGTGGTGGCTCGGGGCGCAGGCCAGGATCTGGAAGCCAGCCAACCGCTGCCGTCACCGTCGTAGGCAGGCTGGCCAGTCACCCCCCCGCCGGAGAGGGCGGTATCGCTCCCCGAAACGCCAAAGACGTTGTCGCTGCAATCCCTACCCTTGAGGTAGTCGTCCCCGACGATGTCACTGCCACCACCGGCGCTAGCAGCACCGCCGATGCCCACCAACCCACTGCACGCCGCAAGGGTTCTGGCCTGATCCGAAAAAACGGCCAAGGAAGAAAGCCGGTGCGAAAGGGCCAGTCACCGCAGGCCCCTGGAAAAAGGAATGTCTTCGAAGCCTCGATGGCTTATGCAAAATAAGGCTCAGTCAAACGGTTCAACGCATGCAGTTCCACGGCACCCTGGATGAACTGAAAACGCTGGTGAACCAGCTCCAGATCCCGTGCTACTGGGAGCACAAAGGCGCCTACCAGCTCGCCGTCTTCGACGATGGAATCAGCAATTTGAAGCTGAATTGGTGGCCTGAAACCGGAGCAATCCGACTGGTGGGTGATCCGGAAGTGAGAAATGATGCCGAACGTCGGCTCAAGGACCTTCTGGAGACTCAATAGAGATCATCCAATGCAACGGGATGCCCTGCCACGATGGGTGCTGTAGTCACTTGAGTCTCATGCGCCAGTCATCTTCTAGCTGGGTGCCTCAGGCCCTGATCCTGACAATGGCCATGGCTTGCCTGGAGTTCAACGGGATGGCTCAGGCCCAGGTCAGGGCAGTCCGAGGAGGGGTAGGCGGACCCGCCTCAGGGGCTGGTGTCATGCCGGGAGCCGGATTTGGCCAGGCGGGCCCGGGGCTCGTGAATCCTGCAGGCGTCTCACCCGCCGCGGGCGGAGCGGGCGGGCCCGCCTCCGGGGCCGGTCTAACCCCGGGCGCGGGATTCGGCCAGGCCGGGCCAGGGCTGGTCAACCCAGCAGGACCGGCTCCCGCTGCCGGTGGTGCCGGCGGCCCGGCCTCAGGGGCGGGCCTGATGCCAGGTGCGGGATTCGGCCGGCCAGGCGCAGGGCGCTGAACGGGCCCGTTCATGGAGCCAGCTCCAGAAGCTGTCTCTGAGAGCCAGGGCCTTATGCATGCCCTTGGCCAGATCGGCCCGACCGCCTTCAGTGGCGGCGAAATCAATGGCGATCTGTCGCAGGGCCAGCTGGTGAGCATCGTCCACCAGGGTGTGCAAGGGAAAGAACACCGTGTCGTGGGGGGCAAGGCCGCCGTGGTGGGCAATCGCCCGGAGGAAGGGCTGGTAGATCGTCGGCACGATGAATTCGGTGCCAAGGCCCAGCATGCCCACCGCTTCAGCGCCACTGGCCTGGCCGAGCAGAGCCAGCAGGGTTTCCCGCCAGCACTCCACCTCCAACGCCACTTCGCCATCGTCGTCGTCACCAGCCACAGCCAGCCGAAAGCGGTGGAACAGCTCCGGATGGGGAACTGAAACGATCCACTCTGAAGCAATGCCGTGGTTCTCCAGCAGGGCCAGCTCCCCGTCGTCGTACTGGCCAGACTCCTCCATAAGGTTGGCCAAAAGGGCTTGGCGGTGGGCGGGTTTCTCCAGCCGGGAGATCACGGCCGTCAGAAAGCGGGGGAAGGAGGAGGAATAGCCCTGATACTGGCGGGCGAAATCGGCGAGGGCCCAGGAAGGATCGGGGAGATGCCCATCGGCAAGGGCCTCAAGGTAGGGGTGGCGCACCGCCCGATGCCTCAGGGCAACCACTTCCAGGTCGGCTACGGCCTTTGCTGGCGTGATGGCATGGGGATGAAGGACATTCACTTCAAGCTCATGGATTGTCACTTCAAGCGCATGGATTGGCCATAGTCCCCCAAGACGGCGCTGGTGAGACCGAAGTCGGTGATCGCCAGGAGCAGCAAGTCGTGATCGGAGGAGGTGTTGTGGGTTTGATGCACCACCCACCGGGGAACGCAGGTGACGTCTCCGACCGTCAGCGGCACCCTCTCGCTGTCTAGACGCAGCTCTCCCTGGCCGGCAATCACCACGAAAAGGGATTCATGGGCATGGCGATGGCATTCATTGGCGGCCCCCGGCGCGATCCGCACCAGACGGGGGTCCATCACCTGCAGACCCACCAGAGGGAGACGCTGCACACGAAAGTCAATGCCAAGGGCGGTGTTGAAGTTTTGATAGAGAGGGGCGGACCCATCATCCGCACTCATCTGGCTGGAGAGTTGCCAACGGGAAGGCGTCGCTACGTGGGCTGGCGCGGAACTTGGACGGATCTGGCTCAACAGGTGGTCGACGGTCATCAAGGTCAGCAAATCAGCCACTAGCTTCATAGGATCCCACTCCTGACGTTTCCAATGGCGTATCGAGACCGGGGGGGGATCAAAAAACGACGCATTCAGAAAGCATTCTTTTAATCTTTATCCACGGGGACAAGTATCGCCAGAGAGTCCGTGGATCCTGCATAAAGTTCTGGAATGGGTCGCCTGAGATTCGAACTCAGGACCAATCGGTTAAAAAAATCTTGACGGCTTAATAATGATTTTGCTCACCGGATTGAGTCTCAAGAGGTACAGGAAAGGTACAAATGACAACCTCCGACATCATAAGACACCCCTTTGGGTTTCTGCATGAGACACGGGTCCGGAATATGTTTTGTAACCCTGCTTTCTGGGCTGCTCAATCAGGACCAGCTCGCCGGTCTATCCGGCCACCAAAACCGGGTTCAAGCGGCTTACAGATTGGGGTGCGCTGGGCAGCGTCAAAGGCGGCGATGCCGCTGAACACCTGCAGGGCTTCGCTGCTGGCAGTCAGGGAAGAGCCTGAGGGCGGTGTTGCAGGGGAGGGCGTCTTGATTGAAAGAGCGAGCTTCGCTCGGCGTTATGACCTGTCGCCTGTGATCTTGGCAAGAGGAGGTATTCATTCTGTTTCCTTGTGATTTCATCCCTCTCGTCACACGCTGCCGCCGAGTGCAGCGTATTACTTTGTCATCCCGCTTTGGTTGCCCTGCAATCCTCGTTAAGGATCACATCCGACTGCTGGGCCCTGCTTGCCGCTCCTGACGGCAGCAGCCGCAAGGAGCAGTACCTCCCCAAGGGCGAACAGGAGCCGGACACCGCCTACGGCAAGCGCCTCGATGCCGCCCGCCCGTCGGGCTTCTTTCGCGATGCCCTGCGCACGTATGCCGGGATGCTCAGTCGCGGCAGCTGGATCAGCCTTCCACCCAGCCTGAGCTCCGTGCTCACAGACGTGGACGGCCGGGGCACGGACCTGGGCGTCTTCCTCGCCGCTGCCGACCTCTTGGTTCTGCGCGATGGCGCCGCCTTGGTGTTGGTGCTCCCCCCTGAGCACAGCTGGCCCAGCGAGGGCGACCGGCAGGAGGCCCTGCGCCGGGGTGATCGTCTGTCGCTGCCCCGCCTGCAGCTGGTGCCCCGGGCCAACTGCCTGAACTGGGAGCTGCCGGTCTCCTATGGCCTTCCGGGCCGGATCGTCTGGCGGGAGCCGGTGAACCGGCCCATCAGTGCTGAACCGGCCGGGCCAGAGGGTGCGGTGTCTGAGCAGATCAACGCCCTGCTGGGCGATGCCGACGCCCCCGACCGCTGGCACTACCGCAGCCTGCAGCTGCTCACCACCGGCGACACCACCAAGGGTGGGACCGCCAGGGGTGGGACCGTGACCGGCCTGCAGCTGGCCGACCACCCGGTCTGCGCCGACCCCCAGGCCACCAGCGGCTGGCGCTGCGACGACCCCGTCGTCACCACATTCGAGGGGATCACCCGGATCCCGGTCTGTTGGTACACCTCCGATGGCTCGGCCTTCGGGAATGGGGATCTGCCGCACCTGGGTCTGGCGCATCAGTACCTCAACCACTTCCGCTGCAAGAGCGAATACGAGGAGCTGTTGAGCCGTACGGCTCTCCCGGTGGGAGTGCGCAAGGGGATGGTGGATGCCATGGGCAACAGCCAGGCCGGCCCGGTGGTGCTGGGCCCCAACACCTGCATGGACCTGCCGGCCGACGCCTCCTTCGAGTTCGTCGAGATCCGGGCCCGCTCGCTGGCGGAGCACCGGGCCTGGCTGCAGATCCTCGATGACACCATGCGCCGCGATGCCCTGATCCCTTCCCAGAACCGCGGCGCTGCCCGCACCGAGATGGAGATCAGCCTCACCGCCTCCCAGAGCTATGCCCTGCTGCAGGCGATGGCGATCCAGAAGGCGTCGCTGTTCTCCACCCTTCTCCAGCACTGGTGCGCTCTCACGGGGGAGCCCCTCACCCCCGGCGCCGGTCTGCAGGTGACGGTGAGCCCGCTCACCCCGCCAATCCAACCCCAGCCCCGCTGCACCAGCAGGCTCACCCCGGCGGCCGGCAGGTGCAGGCGAAGTTATCCAAGACTGAGCCTTGAGCCGTTTGATCAGCCAGGTCAGCGGCTCACAGGAGCTCCTAGCCCGGCCCCTAAAGAATCCTGTCCTGTGATTCCTGTCTCCCGCTCCAGCACAGCCCGTTCGATCGCCTGCCGGGTCAGGGCTGTTAACAGAGAAGCCCGAGCCGCCTGCAGATCCCGTTGCACCAGCAGCACTTCGGTGAGCGGTTCCACCATCGCCCGATAGCGCAGCTGGGCATCTCTGAGGGCCCGCTCACCCGCCACCACCCCGGCACGGGCGGCATTCAGAACCGTGTCCGAGGACTGAAGGCTGGACCAGGACGCGCTCACGGTGTCACGGATGCGGCGGCGCGCCAGATCGGTATCGGCCACCAGCAGGTCGCGCTCGCGCTCGGCCACCGCCGCCCCGGACTGGGCCCTGCCACCGTCGTAGAGGGGCTGACGAAGCAGAAGAGCTGCGCCCCAGTTGTAGAAGGACCCTGCAGCCACGCCGCTCTGCTTGACGTTGGGTAGACCGAGAGAACCTACGGAACTGTCGAGACTGCCCCCATTGCTAAGCACCGGCGCCGCTAAGCGGTCACCACTGAGGCCCCCACCCACCAGCAGCGATACGGAGGGCAACATGACCGACCGGGCGGCCTGGGCCAGGCTGGTCTGGACCTGCTGCTGAGCCCGCAGCGATGCGAGCAAGGGTCGATCCTTCAGGGCCCTCTCCAAGCTGTCTTCCAGGCTGAAGGGCCAGGGCAGCTGGGGCTGCAGCGGATCGCCGGCCAGGGGAGCCCGCTGGGGAGGGAGGGAGAGGAGCGCCGCCAGATGCTGGCGGCTGCGGCCAAGCTCGGCGCGGGCCTCGGCGAGGCCTTGAACATCACTGGCCCGTAACGCCCGGCCGCGCAACACATCAATGCGGGCCGCCAGACCGCGGCGCCGGATCGCTTCGGCATCCCGCTCCAGAGCCGTGGACGCCTCAAGGGCCTTCTCCCAGACGGGGATCAGCGCCTGGCGGAGCTGCAGGTCGCGGTAGGCGCTCACCAGATCAAAGCGAACCTGGCGCTCCGTTTCACCCAGGGCAGCGCGGCTGCTGGCCAGGCCAGAGCGGAAGGCCGCCAGCTCGGCGCTCTGGCGTAGGGGAAGCAGGTTGAGATCCAGCACCAGCCCCAGGTTGCCGAAGGTGTTCTGAAGCTGGGCGTACCCGTCCTGCCGAAGCCCCAGGCTGATGTCCCCCAGGGTCGGGAGGTTGGTGATCACCCCCACCGAGGTGCCGACCTGGGTGAAACTGCCGCTAGCCAAAGCGGAGAGCTGGGGCATCCGGGAGGCGATGCCGAGGCGCACCAGGGCCTGATCGCGGGCCAATCGTTGCTGGCCCCTCTCCAGATCCGCTGAAGCTGGAAGCCCGATCGCCAGAACCTGCTCGAGGCTGATCATCTCGGGCCCGGGCCCGGCTGGCGTTGGCGCTGCAGCCCCAGACGGGCCGTTCTCCCCCCGTTGGGCGTCTGCTTCGGCAGCGGACGCTGGAAGGGCGGAGCGGCTTCCCGGACCCGGCGCCACGGTGGAGGCCACCCCCGCCAGGGTTTGGCCCCAGATCACGAACCCGCAGAGCAACAGCGATGGTCGGACCAAGGGCCTTGTCGTTCAAACCACCCCATGATGCCCGGCACAACTACGATTCCGCTACGTCTTTTCCTCCATGGGATCGGTCCCGTCCTCGCTCCTGCGCCGCGCTTACGGGCTCGTGCCGATCGGCCTGGTGGCAGGGCTCAGCTTGGTTTGGGCCAGCCGACCCACCGTGCCGGTGCTGGTGCGAGGCATGGGGTTGCTGGCACCACCGGAAGCACGCCGTGGGTTCTATGCCCGAGGACCGGGGGAGGTGCAGGCCCTGCTCGTGACCGTGGGCCAGCCGGTTCGCCCTGGTCAGAAGCTGGCCACCCTCAGCCGGGTCAGCCAGAGCGCCGCCGGACCTGCCCAGGCTGGTGCCGCTCCCAGTCCCCAGGCCACCACGGCCCGCCTTGCGGCCGTGACCCAGCAACTGGAGGTGCTCAAGGTGCAGGATCGAGCCTTCGTGGACCAGCAGACGTCTTTGGTGCAGCGGCGCCACCAGATCGCCACCACGAACCGTCCGGTCCGAAGTCAGCTTGAGGCCCTTGAAGCGCTCCGCAAGGACGAGGTGATCGCCCGCTACAGCCCTCTCTGGGTCGGGGCGCAGGACCTGGAATTGCGCAACAAGGCCGATCTCGCCTCCGTGGAGGCCAGCCTGGCCCAGCTGCGCGCCCAGCGGGCCGGTCTGCGGGCCCAGTCGGCGGAACTGGAGGCCCAGCGCGCCATGTTGGACAGTGAAGAATTGGCCCAGGACGTGTTCAGTCCCGTGGCTGGCCGGGTGCTGGACCTGGTGGTTCAGCCGGGGCAGCCGGTGTTGCCGGGGCAGAAGCTGGGCAGCATCGCCACGGCGCCGCGTCAACCTGGCCGTCTGGCGGTGGTGCTGTTCACTGCCGCCGATGCCAGCCGCCTGGCCGTCGGTGATGCGGTGCGGCTCAACCCCCAGCTGCTCAGTCGCGACAGCTTCGGCGGTGCGGAGCAGCGGTTCGGCCTCGTTCCGGGTCGGCTCGTGCGGCTCTCCAGTGAGAGTGTGGACCTCGGCGCCGTGGCCACCGAACTCGGTAGCCAGGAGGAGGCTGCCAACCTGATGGCCACGGCCCGGCAGCGTTCCTTCGGTGACGGCGGCGACCTCACCAGCCAACTGCCCGGCCGCACCGGGGCCCCGCTGGTCATGGGGGTGGTCCGGCTGGAGGAAGCTGCTACCCCTTCCGGCTTGGCCTGGACCCGCGGCCGCGGACCCGATCGGCCCCTTCCCGATCGCACCCCCACCGAGGTGGTGGCCGAGGTGGAACAGCGCTCTGTGCTCAGCTACCTCACGCCCTTCTGGCGCTGGATCAGCGGAGCCCGCCCATGACGTCACCGACTCCCAGCTCCGGCCGCCCCTCCCGTAACGCCCTGCTGGCTCCCTGGCGGCAGCCCTGGCCCTGGGTGAGCCTCGGTCTCCTCCTTCTCTGCAGCCGCACCGAACCACCCCGTCTCTGGTTCTGGCTGGCCCTGCTGCTAATCAGCCTGCTGGTGGGCCTGATCCAGGCCCTGGCCCGCAAGTCCTGATGGGGTCCGGTTTTCAGGGCCTGCGGCTGGTGTCCACTGTCGGTCTGGCCTGCGGCATCACCTGGGCGATCTGCCACGCCCTCGGTCTCGGCGAAGCCACCCCCTACGGCGTGGTGATCGCCGCTGTGATCGTGCGGCCCCGATTCGACCGCTGGCCACGAGAGGTGTTCGCGCTGCTGCCTGTGGTGGTGATTGTTGGCCTTTCTCTGGGAACGCTGCTGAAACCCCTGCTAGATGGGCCGCAGTTTTGGCAGTTCGCCATTGTGAGCGGTCTGGCGTTCCTGCTGGGCCAGGCCTTGCCAGACAAGCTCGCCATTGTGCGCAATCTGATCACGGTGGCGGCCGTGCTACCTCTGCTGGACAGCAATGCCACCTGGTTGGGTGCCTGGCACCAGACCCTGGCCGTGGTGGTGGGCCTGATGGTGCCGCTCTTGGTGCAGGCCGGGCTGCGGCTGCCGGTGGACAGGATCTTGCTCGCATCCGAGGGGGAGTCGGAGCCTGCCGAATCGCTACTCGCTCCGCGCAGTTTTCGCGAGCGATTCGCCGACGTTTATTTCTGGCGCAAGCTGGTGGTTGCCATGCTCGCGATGGCCATCGGTGTCGGTGTGGGCGCCGTGACACCGAAATATCTCTTCTTCGGCGTGGTGCTTCTTCTCAACGACAGTCTCGGCGCCACCCTGGGCCGGGTGCGGGATCGGATGGTGGGGGTGAGCCTGGGCGTGCTGATGCCTTGGCTGGTGTTCAACACCATGGGGATTCAGAGCGTGGCGGTGATGCTGGTGATGGGGGGCACAACGGCCCTGATCGTCGCCCTCGGCCTGATCCCGCAGCTGCGCACGGCCCTGATCTCCAGCGGCGTCACCTTCGTGGGCTACGGCGCCCTCACCGACTGGTACATCCCCAATCGCTGGATCGACTATCTGATGGGCTGCTTGCTGGCGCTGATCGTCTGCCTTGTGGTGCGTCCGCTTTCGGCGCTGAGCCGCTTCCATCAGCTCGCCCTGGCCGGAGAAGGGATGACCGCCGAACTCTGCAGCCTGCTGCCAAGCGCCCTGGAGGAAGCCAGGGCGCTTGGTCAGGAGAGTGAGTTGCGCAAGCTCATCGCCGCGTTGCCCATCAGGCCGGAGGATCCATCCTCAGATCGCCGAAGCGGCGGCAGATCGCCAGCCTGAGATTGGCGGACACCGAACCAGCGATGAGCGGATCGGCGATCGAGAAACTGAGCTTGTAGCTGTAGCGTTCTGCCCCGAATTCCACCAGCCGCGCCTTCGGAGCTGGTTGGGCGAGAACGGCGGGATGGTCGGCGGCGAGTCCCTCGAGCAGCGCCACGATCTGCTCAGGATTCCAGCTCTGGGCCACCTTGAGCTCGAGGCTGCAGCGGCGCATCCGATCGCTGCGGGTGTAGGTGGTGGTGGCGGTGGTGAAGAAGCTCTGGTTGGGCACCATCACCTCGGCGTTGTCGCCGCCGCGCCAGAGGGTGGTGGCGCGCGGGCCAAGGCGACGCACCTCACAGGCCTCGCACTCGTGCATCAGGACCTCACCGGGGCGCACCGATCCCTCGATCCCCCTCTGCCAGCAAAGTTGACGCCTCTCCAAAACGACCATTCCAACCAGGGGGCCTGATGGAGTTGTTCAATGCGTCCTTACAGCGAGGCGGTCAAA
>JBBASA010000020.1:0-37918 GCA_040399515.1 Cyanobium sp.
GAGCCAGCTGTGGATGATGCCGTCGCCGGGGCGCAGGGCCACGCCACCGCGGGAGGCCATGAAATCGGGCAGCTCGGCGTGGGTTTTCAGATCCACCGGCTTGGGATAGGCGGCCGTGTGGCAGAAGCTCTGCATCACCAGATCGGCACTGAAGCCCAGGCAGGCCAGCTCCTTCATCTCATCACGGGTCATCGGCCCGGTGGTGTCCTGGGAGCCCACGGTGGTCATCAGGGGCTCGCAGCTGGTGCCTGGCCGCACGCCCGCCAGGCCGCAGGCCTTGCCCACCATCTTCTGGGCCAGGGTGAAGCCCTTGCCTGTGTCGGCCGGGGCCACCGGGCGGATGAACAGCTCGCTGGCGCTCAGGCCCAGCTGGGCGCGCACTTTGTCGGTCAGCGAGCGGCCGATCAGCAGGGGGATGCGGCCGCCGGCGCGCACCTCATCGGTGATGGTGCTGGGCTTAAGCTCGAAGCGGGCCACGATCTCCCCGGCGCCCGGCTCGCCGGCGGCCCGCTCGATCGTGCCGGCGTAGGGACGGATCGTGATCACATCGCCGCTGTTGAGGGCGCTCACGTCGCATTCGATCGGCAGGGCGCCGGAGTCTTCCGCGGTGTTGAAAAAGATCGGCGCGATCTTGCCGCCCAGCACCACGCCGCCGCTGCGCTTGTTGGGCACATGGGGAATGTCGGTGCCGGTGTGCCAGAGCACGGAGTTGATGGCCGATTTGCGGGAGCTGCCGGTGCCCACCACATCGCCCACATAGGCCACGGGATGGCCCTTCTTCTTGAGCTCGGTGATCAGCTCCAGGCCGCCGGGCATCCGGGTTTCCAGCATCGCCGTGGCGTGCAGGGGGATGTCCGGGCGGGTGGTGGCGTGGGTGGCGGGCGACAGGTCGTCCGTGTTGGTTTCGCCCTCCACCTTGAACACCGTGATGGTGATCTCTGCCGGCAGCTCGGGTTTGGCGGTGAACCACTCGGCGGCGGCCCAGCTATCGATCACCCGCTTGGCATAGGGATTGGAGGCTGCCAGCTCCAGCACCTCGTTGTAGGCGTCGTACACCAAGAGGGTGCGGCTCAGGCCGCTAGCAGCGGCTTCGGCGATGGCGGGATCAGGGCTGGCGAGCAGGGTGATCAGGGCGCCCACGTTGTAGCCGCCGATCATCGTGGCCAGCAGCCGCACCGCCTCCAAGGGCGGTACCAGGGGGCTGGTGGCCTGGCCCTGGGCCACGGCACTCAACCAGCTGGCCTTCACATAGGCCGCCTCATCCACCCCCGGGGGGATGCGTTCGCTCAGCAGGTGCAGCAGAACGCTTTCCTCCCCAGCCGGCGGCGCCTCCAGCAGCTCCGTGAGGGCCTGGACCTGGGGGGCTGTGAGCGGCAGGGGGGGGATCCCGAGGGTCTCCCGTTCGGCCGCGGCAACGCGGTAGGTGGACAGCAGGTCGGCCGGGGCTAGTGGGGAGGCGCTCATCTCCTTACCGGTTAAGACGGGAGTGCCCATTCTCCGCGCTGGCCGAACCCCCTTAGGTGGCAACGGCGACGGTTGTGGCCAAGGACCAAGCCTTCATGGCAGGACGATTGTCTTGCCGCTGATGGCGCCGCGGGTTCGCGGCGAGCACCCCTTGGGTCCCAAGGGAAAGAGCCCAATGGCTTCAGAATCCGGATTTCGCTTGGCCAATTCGAGCAGTGGAGCCAGGGACGGGGTTTCCTCGCCAAAACAGAGATTGATCTTCTCTCCGCTCTGATTTATGTGCTGACCCTTGAATTGGCTGATGAATCGTTGTTGGGCGTCTCGACTTTTGAGTCCGGTGGAATACAAATATTCGTCATAAAGCTGGTAGGAGTTGTTGGCCGAGGCTCCGGGAGCGATGGTCCACGAGAAGAAGCGTGCTTCCTGGGAGATCGATCCAGCCATGAAGGCCAGGGCAACAACGATGAGGATTGATCTGAAGGCGGGCAAGAGAGGGCTGTTGCCAAGACTGTCCAAGGAAACTCCCAAAGAGCTGCAAAGTTTGACGGTGTTGACCACTAGCAACCAGGACAGAATGGGGATGAGGGACACGTAGGAAAAGCCCAGATACTTTGCATACCAGTTGTGGTACGACAGCACAGCGAAAAAAAGCAGTGATGATGCAAGGGAAGCGATCAGGATTAAGCCAGTCCCCTTCAGATCAAGCACGCTTCGCAATGAGGAAACATAACTCCAGTCCCTCTTTTTGCCCTTCTTTTGGACGAGCAGACAGGCGGTGAGTGACGCCAGGGTCAGCAGAGCTGCGAGCTGAACAAGTGGGCTTGTGAGTGAGAAATCTTCCCCACTCTCGCGGATCAGTTTAAAGACATAACCTTCCGAAATTGCAAAATTATCTCTGGAGAGCGGCTGGACGATGGGTGACAAACCCAGCCAGTAGTCATCAGGAGAAGTGGCTTGTGGTTTGAGCCAGGTGGAATAAGGATAAACAGCAAAACTCAGCAGAAACCTCATGCCGTTCAGAACGGCAGCTTTTCCATAGGACAAAGGTTCACCATAGCGATTCATCTTATTGCCCATCAAAGATTGATATTCGGCAAGGTGGGAATAGGCGGTCTGTGAAAAGGAGTGAAAGACGAACAGGAAAATGACAAGTGCTGTCGATAAGAGGTAGAGAAGAAAAGTCTTTTTACTCGCATGACCTAGAGGCTGGGGGCTTCTGAACGTTCGGAATTTCAAAAGCCCCAGCAGGACAAAAGGGACCACGCAGATCAGACCATAGATTTTGCAGGTTGCCGCATAAAGGGTCAGAAGCAAGGCGCAGCCAATCACACTCGATAGACGCCATGGACCCTTTTCTCGCAGAAAGGTCAGCGCGATGAAGCAGGACATCACAAAGTAAACGGTGATGACGAGATCATTTTTTGTGGATATCGCTTGAAAGATTTGCTGGTCGGAAGAGATGAGCAGACAGATCGTGATGAGCTTTGCCATTTCCAGCATGCAAGCTACTTTGGGCTGGGGTTGATTGCCTTTCTTGCCGAGAAGATCGCAAATGTTGATGGCCGATCCAAGTAAGATGATGAATCCCAGTCCATTGACAATCCCCAGACCCCTAAGATTGCCAAATAGAATATCTGGAGTGTATAATAAATCATGCCCCATCGGAAAGATGGCTTGCGGCACGGATGGCGATTCTGCGATGAAAGGAGATCTTCGTATCAGCATATGAGCTATTCGTGATAAGTTATAGGTATAGGAATCCCAAGAGCTTGGGCTGGCTATCAAGATGGAACAAAGCAAGAGGATGCTGATGGATACACCCATAACAACAATCTTTGCTTTTGCTGTATGGATAAGGGTTCGTCTCAGAATTGCGCTTTCGCCCATGGCGATTGGCTGTTGGAGTTGGAGGAAATGGCGAACACTCTGAGCTACCAGTCCCAGCTGATGAGGCCGAACCGCGAAAAACACAACGCCACACAGGGCATAAACGGCAAGCAAAAGCTTTGCGCTAGCCGTGACTCCAAGTGGGATGAGAAAAAGATAGAGCAGAAACAGAAGGCTCTGACTTGCCGCAAAGGAGATGGCAGGAATGATCCGTTTCGGTAGCGCTGGCTCCTGAGACAGCACAGAAGCAATCACGAACCATGTCAGAAGCAGAAGGAAGCCTGAAACCATCTTGAATCCTGGCATCCCTCATCGAAAGACTGAGTCTTTCTGGGGATTGGGAGCAGGTGAGGGTAGGTACCGTATCAGAACAGGTCAGCCCTTTCTCTATCTGCTGGGTCTGTCGCGGAGTGCTTGGATCGGTACTCCGGCACCAGTGGATCTATCCCGGCCAGGCGTTCGGTCACGGCCAAGGGTGTGGCACCCCCTGGTCCCTTGTCCCTTGCGGCCAGGCAACCGGCCTGGGCGTGGTCGAGAGCTGCCACGGCGAGTCCGCTGGCATCGGCTGGGCTTTCGCCCGAGGCGCCCAGCCGGGCGCCCAGCCCCGCCGCATAGCCCGCCAACCCATCCCCCAGTCCTGCGCGGGCCGCCACCCCGCAAGACTCCATCAGTTGCCAGCGGCGCCCATCGGCGGCGGCGATCACGCTCCTGGCTCCCTTCAGCAGCACGGTGGCTCCGCAGCCCCTCGCCGCCTCGCTGGCAGCCTCCAAGGGCGCCCGTGCCGCCAGTTCCGGCCAGAGCCGGCCGAACTCTCCCGCGTGGGGTGTGATCCAGGTGGGTCCGGCCCGGTCCTTCAACCAGGTGGGGTGGATCCGGTTCAGCCCATCCGCATCCACCACCAAAAGTCCCGTAAAGGCCTGCAGGGCCTCCCACCAGGCCTCCCGATCCCCGTTCCCGCTGGCTCCTCCTGCTGGAGGACCCAGGCCCGGCCCCACCAGCACCGCATCCAGCCGCTCCAGGGCCCCTTCCGCCAGGGGCCGCTCCTCCAGCACCACATGGGGCAGCACCATCCAGAGCTGGCCGGCCACCTGCGCCGGCACCTTCGCCCGCAGGCTTCCCACCCCAGCAGCGGAGGCCCCCGCCAGGGCCAGGTGAGCTGCCCCTCGATAGGAGTCGCTGCCCGCGATCACCAGCAACCGTCCCCGCTCGTATTTGCCTGCGGCGGGATCCGGCGTGGGTCTGGGAGCCCGGGCGCCGTCTTCCCTGCCCCCGCCGGGTCCGCCCAGACCCAGGGGCTGCCCTGGCGGCAGCTGGGAGAGCAGGGCTTGGGGAAGCCCCAGATCCACCCGCTCCAGCCGGCCCACCCAGCGCAGGGCAGGATCCTGCACCAGGCCCTGCTTCCAGAGGCCGATGCAGAGGGTGAGATCGGCCCGGGCGGCTTGCTGGCCGAGCACCCGGCCCGTGTCGCTGCAGAGGCCGGTGGGCACATCGATGGCCACCATCGGCCCTGCTCCCGCTTGCTCTCGAGCTCCCAGCAGGCGCTCGATCGCCTCTCCCGGCGGCCGGCTCTGGCCGTTGCCGAAGAGGGCGTCGATCCAGAGGTCTGCAGCCCTTGGTTCAGGGGGCTCCTCCAGAACGGGGATCCCCAGCCAGAGGGCATGGCTCCAATGGCGCTCCGTCAGGGGCTTGCGCCGCTCGAAGGGGCACCACAGGCGCACGGGCACGCCAGCCAGGTGCAGCTCCCGGGCCACCACCAGCCCATCGCCCCCGTTGTGTCCGGGCCCCACCAACACCACCACCCCGGCCGCCAGCGGCTGCCCCGGGCGGGGCGCTGGGCCCTCCAGCAGCCGCCGGCTCACGGCCAGGGCGGCCTTCTCCATCAGGGCCTCCACCGGCAGGCCGCTCGCGAAGAGCTCCTCCTCCAAGGCGGCCATCTGGGCGCCGCTCACAAGCAGATGGTCGCCATCCCGGGCGGGCCAGGCCGGTGGTGCCCCTCCAGGGGCATCGGAGACGGAGAGGCTGGTCGACACGGCAGGGCGGGTCGCGGGGTTCCATCATGGAAGGGGATGGCGCTCCGCATCAGCCCCTCTCTTGCCGCTCCAGGCGCCATGACCTCTTCCCCCCCCGCCTCCTGTTTCCCCCCCCGCCCCCTGGCGGAGGGTCCCTGCACTCCCGCCGGTGCGGCGGCTCTGGAGCGGCTGCGCCGCTGGCCCGGCGACCATCAGGTGGTGGTGGGCCTCTCGGGCGGGGTGGACAGCTCCCTCACGGCCGCCCTGCTGGTGGAGGCGGGCTGGCAGGTGGAGGGGCTCACCCTGTGGTTGATGAGCGGCAAGGGCGCCTGCTGCGCCGAGGGCCTGGTGGATGCGGCGGCCATCTGCGACCAGCTGGCCATCCCCCATCACCTCCTTGATTTCCGCGAGCACTTCCAAAAGGAGATCGTGAGCTTTCTGGTGGAGGGCTACGGCTCTGGCCTCACCCCCCTGCCCTGCTCCCGCTGCAACCGGGCCGTGAAATTCGGCCCCATGCTGGCCTGGGCCCATAGCGAGCGCCGCATCGGCCGGCTGGCCACGGGGCACTACGCACGGGTGCGCCATGCCGAGGGCGGAGACCCCCTGCCGGTGCCGGGCGAGGGCGGGGGCCGCCATCAGCTCCTACGCGGGCTCGATCGCCAAAAAGACCAGAGCTATTTCCTCTACGACCTGCCCCAGGAGGTGTTGGGGGCCCTGGTGTTTCCCCTGGGGGAGATGGCCAAGCCCGACACCCGCCTGGAGGCGGCCCGCTGGGGCTTGCGCACCGCCGCCAAACCGGAAAGCCAGGACCTCTGCCTGGCCGACCACCACGGCTCGATGAAAGCCTTCCTGGATGCCTATCTGCCCTCCCGCCAGGGGGAGATCGTTCTGCAGGACGGCACGGTGGTGGGTCACCACGACGGCATCGAGCACTTCACCGTGGGCCAACGGCGGGGACTGGGGGTGGCCTGGAGCGAGCCGCTCCATGTGGTGCGGCTGGATGGAGCCCTCAACCGGGTGGTGGTGGCGCCGCGCCAGGAGGCCACCCGTGACAGCTGCGAAGTGGGGGCGGTGAACTGGGTGTCGATGGCGCCGCCGGAGGCGCCCCTGGAGGTGGAGGTGCAGGTGCGCTACCGCAGCGCGCCGGAGCGGGCCCGGCTCGTGCCCATCGGGAGCCTGGCCGAGAGCGTGCGGTTGGAGTTTGCCGAGCCCCAGTTTTCGCTCACTCCCGGCCAGGCGGCGGTGTTCTATGCCGGAGAGGTGGTGCTGGGCGGAGGCCTGATCCAGACCTGAGGGGCGATGGCCCGGGCCCAGGGCCTTGTGGCCGCAGGCCGTTAGGGTGTTTTGATGCCTTCCTGGCGGTTGTTCCGCAGGCCCATGATCCCCACCTCCGATCTCCACATCGTGGAAACCCGGCCCCTGGTGCCCCCAGAGGCCCTGCATCGTGAGATGCCGATCACGGAGATGGGTGCCCGAACGGTGCAGCAGGCCCGGGAGCGCATCAAGGCCATCCTGCACGCCGGCGACCAGCGCCTGCTGGTGATCGTCGGCCCCTGTTCCGTCCACGATGTGGAGGCGGCCAAGGAATACGCCACCGCCATCGCCAAGGCCCATCGTCAGCACCGCGACCAGTTGGAGGTGGTGATGCGGGTGTATTTCGAGAAGCCGCGCACCACCGTGGGCTGGAAAGGCCTCATCAACGATCCCCATCTCGATGGCAGCTACGACATCAACACGGGGCTGAGGCGGGCCCGTGGGCTCCTGCTCCATCTGGCGGAGATGGGTCTGCCCGCCGCCACCGAACTCCTCGATCCGGTGGTGCCCCAATACATCGCGGATCTGATCAGCTGGACCGCCATCGGCGCCCGCACCACCGAAAGCCAGACCCATCGGGAGATGGCCTCGGGCCTGTCCATGCCCATCGGCTTCAAGAACGGCACCGACGGCAGCGCCACCACGGCCATCAACGCCATGGAGGCCGCCGCCAAACCCCACCATTTCCTTGGCATCAGCCAGCACGGCCATGCCGCCATCGTGTCGACCACCGGCAATCCCGATGGCCACCTGGTGTTGCGGGGCGGCAAAGGCGGCCCGAATTTTGAGCGGGAGCCCGTGGAGGCTGCGGCGGCCCAGTTGGCCCGGGAAGGATTGCCCGCACGGCTGATGGTGGATTGCAGCCATGGCAATTCCAACAAGGACTACAGGCGCCAGGCCGACGTGCTCCGGGATGTGGCCCTGCAGGTGCGGGACGGCTCGGTGCATGTGATGGGGCTGATGCTGGAAAGCCACCTGGTGGCGGGCAACCAGAAGCTTCCCGCCGATCTGACCCAGCTCACCTACGGCCAGAGCATCACCGATGCCTGCATCGATCTGGCCACCACCCTGGCGCTTCTGGAGGAACTGGCCGCGTCCGTGAAGCAAGCCCAGGAACGCGAGTTGGCGGCCGTCTGAGCTGGGAATTGTGTGCAGTTAGGGGCCCAGCCACACCCACATCCCTGCCACGGCCAGGGGCACGGTGAGGTTGTCGATCCCGGCGCTGGCCCACTGTTCCACTCCCGTGGCCACGGCGGCCATGGCCAGCAGGGCCAAGGCGGGTGGGGCTGAGGCGGGCTGGAGCAGGGCCAGCCCCAAGAGCACGACGGCCGTGGTGATCCCCATGACGGCCGTGCCCACCAGGGATCGGGTCTGCCCCAGCACCTGCCAGCGGGGAGACTCCACTAGGGGCCCCACTAACCCGGCCAGCCCATCCCCGAGGGCCATCGTCAGAACCCCGGCGACCACGGGCTCGGGCCGGGTGGGCCAGAACAGCCAGAACAGCAGGGTGATGGAGGCGCCATAGGCGATCGTGCCGTAGCTGTGGCGGGCGATGTCTTCGATGCCGGGCAGGATCCGCAGCCGATGGTTGAGCGCCGCCAACAGGGTGATCCCACCGGCGACGGGCACGGCGATGGCCCGATCAATGCCGCAGGCCCAGGCCATGACCACCACCGGGCCCGTGCCGATGTGCACCAGCTTGCGGCTCCATTCCTGCTGGTTCGGCCAGCGCCGTTTCACCAGGGAGGCGAGCAGTGCTAGCAGGGTCAGCCAGCCGCTGACCAGGACGGGGCCTAGCCACGGCGGGCTGCCGAGGCCAACGCTCACGCGGCCTGCTGCATGTTGCTCATCAGCCGCAGCTTCATGATCGCTTTGGCCTCAAGCTGGCGAACCCTCTCCCGGGACACGTTGATCTGGCGTCCGATTTCCGCCAGGGTGAGGGGCTCCTCCCCGCCGAGGCCGAAGCGCAGTTTCAGGATCTTCTGCTCCCGCTCATTCAGCTGGGACAGCCAGGTGGTGAGGTGCTCCTTCTGGAGGTGGCTGTCCATGGAATCCAGGTGGCCGTTGCTGGCCGGATCGGCGATCAGCTCCCCAAGGGTGCTGCGATCCTCCTCTCCACGGGCGTGGGCATCGAGGGAGGCACAGGGAGCGGTCTGGGCCATCAGCTCTTCCAGCTCCTCGGGCTCCATCCCCATCCCATGGGCCAGTTCCAGGCGGTTGGGCTGGCGCCCCAGGCGGTGGGAGAGCTCCCGGGTGATGCGACGCATCTTGGAGAGCTTTTCGCTGATGTGAATCGGCAGGCGAATGGTGCGGGCGCTGTTGTCGATCGCCCGGGTCATTCCCTGGCGGATCCACCAGTAGGCATAGGTGGAAAACTTGTAGCCCATTCCTGGATCAAATTTGTCCACTGCCCGCTCCAGGCCGATGGCACCTTCCTGGACCAGGTCGAGCAGGTCAAGCCCCTGGTTTTGATACTTCTTGGCCACACTCACCACCAGGCGCAGGTTGGCGGCCATCATGCGATCGCGAGCCCGTTGACCCATGCGGATCTGCCGCTTTTGCCGGGAGGTGAGCTCTTCCGCCGACAGCTCCAAAAGAGCTTTGCTCTTTTGCACGTGATGGGCGAGTTCGATTTCTTCAGCGGGAGTGAGCAAGGGCACCCTCCCGATGGTGCCGAGATACCAACCGATGGAGTCGGTATTGAGCCGACCCGTCCCCTTGGCGGCCCCATGGCGGAGCGGACCCCGGAGGGCAGGGCTGGCACCGGGATCGGCATCAGGCTGATGAAATGGCTCGACGGACGCAGCTACGTCAATGACGTCAGCCGCGGGCCGAGCGGAACGCAGAGGGATCCCCATCACCCTGCTCCTCCGATTGAATTTGGCTCGGAATTTAGCAGATCTGAGGCCGCTGAGTCGTCCAAATAGTGCAGAGTTCCTTTAATTCGCGAATTCAGTCCCTTCTAAGAACTTCAGGACCATCCTGGCCCCATCTTGCTCTCTGGCTTCGAGGCTTAGTCCTGCAGGTCTGTCTGTTGGCTGTTACGGCTCTGCAGTCCGCCTCGCCAGTGATTCATCAAGGTGTGTTGGGCGCGTATGGGCTTGCCCTGTGTGGGCTTTTGCTCATAGGTGCCGTCAGCGGCCATGTGCCAGGCCCCATCGTCATTCAGGTAAAGCTCCAGCACGCCTTCCAGCTCCTTGATCAGCTGCGGTTCTTCGATGGGTGTCACCGCCTCCACGCGCCGATCCAGGTTCCGGGGCATCCAGTCGGCGCTGCCGATGAACACCTCAGCGGTGCCGCCGTTGCCAAACCAGAACAGGCGGGAATGTTCCAGAAAGCGGCCTATCACACTCACCACCCGGATCGTGTCGCTGAAACCAGGCAAACCCGGCCTTAGGCAGCACATGCCCCGGATAATCAGTTCGATCACCACTCCGGCCTGAGCGGCTTCATAGAGCAGGGCAATGATGGCCGGATCCACCAAGGAATTCATCTTGGCCCGGATGTGCCCTCCCCGACCTGCCTTGGCATGGTCGATTTCCCTCTGGATGAGGGCTTCCATGCCCTTGCGAAGGGTGACGGGTGCCACGAGCAACTTGCGGAAGCTTTGTTGCTTGGAAAACCCGGTGAGGTAATTGAAGAGCTCAACCAGGTCGGCGCCGAATTCGGGCCGGCAGCTGAGCAGCCCGAAATCGGTGTAGAGATTGGAGGTGCGAGAGTTGTAGTTTCCCGTGCCGATGTGCACATAGTTGCGTAGACTTTTCTTCTCCCTGCGCACCACAAGCAACACCTTGGTGTGGGTTTTTAGCCCAATCACGCCATACACCACATGCACCCCTGAGCGCTCTAGTTGCCGGGCCCACTGGATGTTGTTGTCTTCATCAAAACGCGCCTTGAGCTCCACCAGGGCCATCACCTGCTTACCGTTCTCGGCGGCTCGGATCAGGGCGGCGATCACGCCTGAATCTTTGGAGGTGCGATAAAGCGTCATCTTGATTGCCAGCACCGAGGCATCTTCCGCTGCCTGGTTGAGCAATTCCTCCACCGATGTGGCGAACAGGTCGTAGGGGTGTTGCAGGAGAACATCGCCACGCCGGATCACGGAAAAGATGCTCTGAAATTCTTCAGCCTTGATGGAGCCATCCTCCAGCAGCGTTTTCTGCGCTCTCATCAGGGGTGGGGCCGTGCGCCCCTTGTAGGCGGTGTCCCGGAGCTCAGGCAGGGGGATGCTGAGCAGGTGCATGAGATCGTCAAGGCCAAGGGGGCCGTTGATGCGGTATACGTCTTCTGGCTCCACGTCGGCGCCTTCCATCAGCAGTCGCACCACTTCTTCCGGCATCTCATTGGCCACTTCGAGGCGCACCACTTCTCCTCCTAGTCGACGTTTCCGCAAGCCCTCCTGCAGGGCCTCCATCAGGTCGTCGGCCTCCAGATCCCGCAGTTCAAGATCGGCGTCGCGGGTGATTCGGAAGAAGTAATGCCCTTCGATCGTCATGCCGGGGAAGAGCATCTGCAGGTTGAAAGCCACCACTTGCTCGAGGGGCACCGCCACGAACACGGGGGCGGGGTTGCGTTCGCAGAGGTTGTTGGGCAGGGGAACAAAGCGCGGCAGGATTTTCTGCGGCACTTTCACGCGGGCAAATTGTTGTTGCCCGGATTCAGGATCGCGGACCAGGGCTGCCACGTTCAGGCTGAGGTTGCTCATGAACGGGAAGGGATGGGCCGGATCCACGGCCAGTGGCGTGAGCACCGGAAAGATCTCGGTGCGGAAGTAGCTGCTCAGCCATTCTTTCTGGCGTTTGTTGAGCTTCACGTGATCCAGCAGGTAGACGCCGTGCTCAGCCAGCTGCCGTTTGAGCGATTGGCGGTAGTGCTGTTGTTGTAGCTCCAGCAGGGGGCGCAGCTCGTTCTGGATGGCCTCCAGTTGCTCCAAGGGAGTGAGCCCATCATCGCTGCGGGTGTTCACACCGGCCTCTTGCTGGGATTTCAGCGAGGCCACCCGCACCATGAAGAATTCGTCGAGATTGTTGCTGAAAATGGCGCTGAATTTCGCCTGCTCCAGCAGGGGGACCTCCGGATCCAGGGCCTGGCCCAACACCCGTTGGTTGAAGGCGATCCAGCTCAGCTCCCTGTTGATATAGAGCTCAGGCGCCACCACCGATGCAACTTTGGCCTGGCTCATGGGTTCCTTAGCCTGCCAAATCACCCTAGCAATCGAGGCCCGGTGATCCGACGTGCGCCAGAACACCAGGCCTTCCGATTTGTTTCTCCCCTGGGATTTGACCAGAGGGAGTAATCCCTATCCCTTACTGCCAAACAAGCGGCTGGTGCTGCGCCGAACCAGATAACGAATGATATCGGAATATTTGACCTGATTCATGGCTGCTTCTTCAAAGGAAAGCCCTTGCTCGACCGAAGAGGGGATGTCCCGTTGGACGTCACCACCATTGCGGATGGCAGCTTCTTGGGTTCGGTGGCCCACAATTGTGTAGCAATCGTTGATTTTTCCATGGTGGCTTTGCTTATGCCATTGAACATTGACGTGATTGAATCCAAGCACTTTGAGGAATTTGACAATCAAGCCAGGTCCAATGTCCCACCACGTTTCATTGGGTTGCTGACTGACGGGGTCAGGCAGGAAACGAACGAAAGAAGAATCTAGCAAATAGTTTTTAAATTCATTATCTGGAAGAAAGCCCGTGACAACAATGGTTTCGCTGATCCGCTCGCTGATTTTTTGCAGGGCGAGGAAGGGATCACGCAGGTGGAGAAGAATCATTCCCACAACACCAACTTCGAAAGTGCCTATGGATTCGGGAATGTTATAAACAGTGCCGTAAACCATTCGGGCCTTGGAATTTAATTTGTTGTGTGCATACCAGAACCCATTATTGATCTCATCTAAGTGATGTCTTCGGTCGGCTAACTCTTGTTTGTAATCATATCCATGATAAGGAACAATGTCCCAATCGTACTCTTTGGAGAGATCATAAGCTGTCACTTTGGCCCCCATCTTCTCCATCGCAAAGCAAAGAAAGCCGCTGGCTGTCCCAATTTCAAGAACAGACCTACCCCAGAATTTCACATCCCCTAGATATTCAGCCTCCTTGCCTCTCATATCCCACTGGCCATGAACAGTCCCATGGTTGGGTATGTCCATTGTGTGGTAAAAATAGCAATCCTTTATATCTGGTTCAGGCCTAGATTGTTCCCAGGTATTTCCGGAAGAAGCTATCGCCATTTGTGAAAATAGTCCGCGACTCAGAAGTTGATGAATTTAACCGCATCCCTCCGGGCCTGTCAAGCTCTTTTGCGTTAGGGAACTTGTTTTGCACTATTGATATACGTTATCTCCTGATCGATCGGTTTGCATTGCCCTGCCCCCCGGCCGAAGCCAGGGGAAGCCGAAGCCAGGGGAATCGGGTCGTGGATGGCCTTGCCAGAGGCTGCCGACGGGGGCCCGGCAAGGCGTAGGCCGCTCCAGCGTCACAGGGTTCGCAAAACTATTCATAAAAGAAGATCCACAAGCTGGCGGCCTGTGGTTGAGATGCACGGACACTTCTCCTTCCGACAACATCGGGCCGAAGGTGTCCCGGGGGTCATCGTGCCCCTGTCTGTTGGAGGGTCGGTCGACCCCCCACCAGCAGTGCCACCACTGGCAGGAGCCCCAGCCCTAACCAGAAGGGGCTGCTGCGCCCCAGACCCTCGTAGGCCAGGCCTGCCAGGGGTGGTCCCAGGAAACTCCCCAGGCTCTGCAAGCCCTGCAGGCTGCCGAGGGCGGCCCCCTGGCCCCCCTCATCCAGTCGGCGCGACACCAGGGAGCGGAGGCAGGGGGTGATCAGGCCGGTTCCCAGGGCCAGGCCCCCCACCGCCACGAAGGCCAGGGGGACGGCATTGGCAGGGCGGGTGAGGGGAATCAGCAGGCAGCTGATCCAGGAGAAGCCCACGCCCGCCAGGCTGAGCTGGGTTTCTCCGAATCGCTTTACCAGGGGGCCGATGAGCGCTCCCTGCACCACCATGGCCACCACGCCCACCACCAGAAAGGCTCCGGAGGCGAGCTGGGGACCCCAGCCGAAGGCCTCCTTGAAATAGAGCACCAGGATGCCGGTGAAGGCGCTGAAGGCGAAGAAGAAGAGGAAAAAGGCAGTGCACAGCCGTCCCACCTGGGGATGGCCCAACACCCGCAGGAGCTGGTGCCAGGGCTGAAGCTCCTTCGGGGCGGGCATGGGCTTGCGGGCCTGGGGCGGATGGGTTTCCGGCAACAGGATGAGCACCATCAGCAGGTTGAACACGGCAAACCCCACGCCCATGGCGAGGGGCAGTTGCAGCGACACCCCGGAGAGCAGGCCGCCCAGGGCCGGCCCGAGGATGAAGCTCAACCCGAAGGCCACGCCGATCAGCCCAAAGGCCTTGGCCCGCCGTTCGGGTGGTGTGATGTCGGCCAGAACGGCGCTGGCGGTGGCTGCGGTACCGCCGCTCACTCCATCGATGAGGCGGGCCATGAACAGCAGGGCCAGGGGCACTCCGGCGGCGGTGGCGCCGGGCCAGAGTCGCTGCCAGGGCAGGCTCAGGGTGAGGGCAAAGAGCCCCAGACCCACCACGGAGCCCGCCACGCAGAAGGTGATTACCGGTTTGCGGCCAAACCGGTCGCTGAGGGCGCCGATCAATGGCGTGAATACGAACTGCGCCAGGGCGTAGCTGCCCCCCAGAAGGCCCAGCACCCTGCCGTCGTTGGTGAGGTTGGCCAGCAGATAGGGCAGCAAGGGAAAGATCAGGGTCTCCCCCAGCCTGTCGTTCAGCAGGGTGAGAAAGGCGCTGAAAAGGATGGTGCGGCGCGCGCGGCTCAGGGGCTTCCCAGCGGAGGCTGATCAGCTTCCCATGGCAGTGCGGTGCCTCGGCCATCTCGCGATAATGGCTTCTGTTGTGGTGTGGGCCGGCTTGGGTATCGCCGCCTCGGGGCTGTCGCTGGTGCTGTTTCTGTTGGCCCATCTGGCGGGCCTCGGCCTGGCCTTGTGGGATGGGCCGGCCTTCGAGCGCTACGCCATCGCCCTGCACCAGGCGCCCTGGCTCCCGGTGGCGGAGATGGGGCTGCTAGCCCTGCTGCTGATCCATCCGCTGCAGGCCCTGGCCCGTGCCTTGGCCAACCGGGCCGCCCGTGGTGCCGTTGCAGGCTCGCCGCGCAGTCGCCGGGAGGGGGGGATGGAACGCCTCGCCTCCCTCGCTGGGCGGCTCATGCCCTGGAGCGGCGGCCTGCTGCTGGTGTTCCTGGTGGTGCATCTCGCCCAGCTGCGCCTGCATCGCCCCGCCTCCGGAGAGGAATTGGCAGCCCTGGGAGCCGTGCTGCACCAGCCCCACTGGCTTGCCCTCTATGCCATGGCCGGACTGGCTGTGGCGCTTCACCTGGCCCATGGCCAGGAGAGTGCCCATCGGCGCCTGGGCCTCCTGGATCCCCGCAATGCCCGGCCGATTCGCCTGGGGGGGCGAGCCCTCGCCCTGCTGATCGGGGCCGGCTTCAGCCTCTTGCCCTTTGCTCTGCTGCAGCGGGGCTTGCCATGAGTGGCCTGCCCCTGGATCCCAGGCTGCCCGAGGGGCCCCTCTCCACCGCCTGGCAGCGCACCCGGGATGGGCTGCCCCTGATCAGCCCGGCCAATCGGCGGCACCTGGGGATCCTGGTGGTGGGCAGTGGCCTGGCGGGATCGTCCGCCGCAGCCACCCTGGCGGAGCAGGGCTATCCGGTGACCCTGATCACCTATCACGACAGCCCCCGCCGGGCCCACTCCGTGGCGGCCCAGGGGGGGATCAATGCGGCGAAGAACTACGCCAATGACGGCGACAGCGTGGAGCGCCTCTTCCGCGACACGGTGAAGGGGGGCGACTTCCGGGCCCGGGAGGCGGGCTGCCACCGGTTGGCGGAGCTGAGCACGGCCATCATCGACCAGTGCGTGGCCCAGGGCGTGCCCTTTGCTAGGGAGTATGGGGGCACCCTGGCCACCCGCAGCTTCGGCGGCACCCTGGTGAGCCGCACGTTTTATGCCCGGGGGCAGACGGGTCAGCAGCTTCTCTACGGGGCCGTGCAGGCCCTGTTGCGGCAGATGGCCCAGGGGCGGGTGACCCTCCTCCCAAGGCGCGACATGGTGGAGCTGATCACGGTGGATGGGGTGGCCCGGGGGGTGGTGTGCCGCCACCTGATCACGGGGGAGCTGGAGGTGCACACCGCCCACGCCGTGCTGTTGGCCAGCGGTGGCTATTCAAACGTCTACTACCTCTCCACGAATGCGGTGAAGAGCAACGCCAGTGCCATCTGGCGGGCCTACCGCAAGGGCGCCTGCTTTGCTAATCCCTGCTTCACCCAGATTCACCCCACCTGCATTCCCAGCGGGGATGCCTACCAGAGCAAGCTCACCTTGATGAGCGAGAGCTTGCGCAATGACGGGCGGGTCTGGCTCCCCATGATGGCGGGGGATCCCCGCCCGCCCCGGGCGATCCCGGAGGAGGAACGGGACTATTTCCTCGAGCGCCAGTACCCCACCTATGGAAACATGGTTCCCCGGGATGTGGCCTCTCGCCGGTCGCGGGAGCTCTGCTTGGCGGGTCAGGGGGTGGGTCCGGGTGGCCGCTCCGTGTATCTGGATCTGGGGGAGGCCATCCGCCGCGATGGCAAGAGTGCCATTGATGCCCGCTACGGCAACCTGTTGGAGATGTATGAGCGGATCACGGGGGAAGATCCCCGCCTCACCCCCATGCGCATCTACCCCGCTCCCCACTACACGATGGGCGGGCTCTGGGTGGACTACCACCTGATGAGCACCATCCCGGGGCTGTTTGTGCTGGGCGAGGCGAATTTCTCCGAGCATGGCGCTAATCGCCTGGGGGCCAGCGCCCTGATGCAGGGTCTGGCGGATGGCTATTTCATTGCCCCCGCCACCGTGCCGGCCTGGCTGGCCGGAGCGGCCCATCCCGAGGTGGGGACCGACCATCCCGCCTGCCGGGAGGCCCTGGCTGCGGTGGAGGTCCGGTTGGCGGCAGCGCTGGCGCCCAAGGGGGCAGGCCTGGCCCACCAGCCGGTGGATGGCTTCCACAGGGAGCTGGGCCTGCTGATGATCGAGGCCTGTGGCATCAGCCGCTCCGGCCCCCGCTTGCGCCAGGCGATTGAAGAGGTGGAAGCGTTGCGACAGCGCTTTGCCGCCGAAGGTGCTGTGGCGGAGGGGGCCGGTGGGGGCGTGCGGGGGATTCACGATGAGCTGGAGAAGGCTCTGCGCTTCCAGGATTTCCTCGGCCTGGCCGACCTGATGCTGCGGGATGCCCTGGCCCGGGAGGAATCCTGCGGCGCCCACTTCCGGGAAGAACACCAGAGCGCCGAGGGGGAGGCCCTGCGGGATGACGGCCGTTTCGCCCACATCGCCGCCTGGGCCTACACCGGCGCGGGTGAACCCCGTCGCTATAGCGAACCCCTCACCTACACCACCCTCACCCCCACAGCTCGCTCCTACCGCTGATGGCCCCTGCCCTGTCGCTCACCTTCCAGATCTGGCGCCAGGCGAGCGGGGAGGCCCCCGGCGCCTTCGAGAGCCATCGCCTGGAGGGGCTCAGCCCGGACCTCTCCCTTCTGGAAGCCCTGGATGTGCTCAATGAACGCCTCATCGCCCGCGGTGAGGCCCCCATCACCTTTGAGCACGACTGCCGGGAGGGCATCTGTGGATCCTGCGGCTTCCTGGTGAACGGCCAGGCCCAGGGCCCAGCGGCGGCCACCACCGTCTGCCAGCTCTACCTTCGCCAGTTTCGCGATGGCCAGGTGCTGGTGCTGGAGCCCTGGCGGGCCCGGGCCTTTCCTGTGCTGAAGGATCTGATGGTCGACCGGTCGGCCCTGGATCGGATCCTGGAGGCGGGCGGCTACTGCTCGGTGAACACGGGCAATGCCCCGGAGGCCAACAGCCTGCTGGTGGGCAAGGATCAGGCGGCGAGTGCCTTCGATGTGGCCACCTGCATCGGCTGTGGCGCCTGTGTGGCCAGTTGTCCCAATGCCTCCGCCAGCCTGTTCGTGGCCGCCAAGGTGGCCCACCTCGGCCAGCTGCCCCAGGGCCAGCCGGAGCGGCGCCAGCGGGCCGAGGCCCTCCAGCGGCAGATGGAGCGGGAAGGCTTCGGCAGCTGCAGCAGCCACCTGGAATGCGAAGCGGCCTGCCCCAAGGAGATCTCCGCCGACTGGATCAGCTGGATGCACCGGGAGCGCTGGGGGCCAGGGCGCCCCTGAAGCGCAAGAAGCGTTTCCTGCGTGATTCACGCCCCGGCCCGCCGCCCCTAGAGCGCTTCCAGAGCCCAGTAGAGCCCCTCGCACACCGCCTCCAGAAAGGCCAGATCCAGGGTGGCCACCGTGTCGCTGGACTGGTGGTAGTGGGGGTTGCGCAGAAAGGCGGTGTCGGTGGCCATCAGGGCGTTGTAGCCCTGATCCCAGAAGGGGCTGTGATCACTGCGGCGGGTGTCCGGCAGGGGCCGGCCCCGCAGGGGGACGGGCAACACCTTGGTTTTCACATGCTGGCCCAGGCGCCAGGCCAGGCCGGGCAGCAGGGGGAGGGCGCGGCCGTTGGCCACCAGGGCGAGGAAATCCCCCCGGGTGCCGTAGAGCCAGCCCATGGCGTCCACCGGATAGCGCTGGCTGGGACTGGTGAAACCGAGCATCTCCAGGCTCACCATCAGGTGGAGCGCCTGGCCGCGGCTGCGGAGCTTCCTGGCCAGGGCCCGGCTGCCCGCCAGCCCCTCCTCCTCCTGATCGAAGGCCACCAGCCAGGTGGGCCTGCGGGGGGGCGCCTGGCTCCAGCGCCGGGCCAGCTCCAGCAGCACGGCCACCCCCGTGGCGTTGTCGTCGGCGCCGGGGGAATGGGGCGGGCCGTCGTAGTGGGCCCCCACCAGCAGGGGGGGCAGATCCGGGCGGCGGCCCGGCAGCTGGAGGATCAGATTGATCCCGCGGATGGGGCCTTCCGCAAAGGCTTGCTTCTCCACCTTCCCAAGGCCCCCCAGCCGCTCTTGCAGCAGGTGGCGCACCGCCAGGAGGCCCAGGGGGTCCCACTGGCCGTGGCGCGGCTGGGCCAGGAGGGCCAGGTCGGCTTGCAGGCGCTCAGCGGTCGTCACCGGGATACGCCTTCAATCAGATCAGCGGCTTTGCCCAAACCCCCAGCCGCCTGGTTCGCTGCCTGCATTCGCTGGGCCTGGTCGCGATAGCGAGGATTGGCGAGCATCTCCTCCACCAGGGCCTGGAGGGTGGCCACCTGGAGCTGTTTTAGGGGCAGCACCCTGCCTGCCCCGCAGGCGGCCAGTCGGGCCGCAATGCCGGGCTGTTCGTTGGTGATGGGGATCGCCAGCACCGGCACGCCAGAGCCCAGAGCCGTCAGGGTGGTGTTGAGGCCCGCATGGGTGATCACCAGGGTGGCCCGTTCGATGAGCTGTTGATGGGGGGCATAGGCCACCACCAGGGGGTCGCCGGGGAGCTTCAACGGCTGGCTTGCTGGATTGCCCATGGAGATCACCAGTTGCGCCTCCACGGGGGCGCAGGCTGCGGCGATCTGCTCAAAGATGTCCGGGCGGCCATTTTGCAGCGTGCCCAGGGAGGCATAGATCAGGGGCCGCCCATCCAGCCGCTCCCAGGGGAAGGGCTGGGCATCCCGCAGCAAGGGTTCCCGGCCTGTGGGATCCGCCAGCCGGCCCACGTAGTGAAACTGGGCCGCCAAGCGCTCCCTGGGAAAATCAAAGGCCTGGGGCAACTGGGCCAGCTGCAGCAGGGGGGAAGCCGCCTCATCCCGGCGCCGGTGCGGTACCAGCCCCAGCGCCTTGCGCTGCTCCTGCAGGTCGCGCCACAGGGGCTCCGTGAGCCGATCGAGCAGGGCATTGCCCAGTTGGTTGCGCCAGCGCGCCCAGGGCTGTCGGTTGGGCCGCCAGCCCGTGAAGTAAGGCGGCACGGCGGCCTCCCGGTTCACCGGCAGGGCATTGCAGATGGTGATGAATGGCAGGCCCAGCCTCTCGGCCACCGTGCCGGCCGCCGGGCTCAGCTGATCCACCAGCAGCACATCGATGCCCGCCGAGGTGAGCGCCTGGGGCAGCTCGTCCAGGAGCATGGTCTGCTCCCTGCGGAAGAAATCCACGGAGTAGCGCAGCCCTTCCCGCCCGCTTAGGCGCCCCAGGGTGGCGTAGACCTCCTCTACGGCGCCCGGGGGAAAGGGGTTGGAACCGATTGTCACCACCTCCAGCGGGAGGCCGGCCAACTTGCGGGCCCCATCCGCCACCGTGAACACCACCACAGCGTGGCCACGCCGTTTCAGCTCCATCCCCAGAGCCATCATGGGATTGAGATGGCCGATGGCCGGTGGCGCCACAAGGCCGTAGCGGTGGGTCATGGGGGTTTGGCGTGCGTGGCCATCCAAGCCCGAGACCAGGAGATGGCGCATCAACGGTTGTCCTTACACTCCAACCCATGGCCGAGTTCTCCCTGCGACGGCGCCGCCTGCTCGGCGCGGCGGCCGTCGCCACCACGGCAGGGGCCCTGGCCTCCTGCCGCATCCGCCGGGTGGAGGACGTGAAGGCCGGATCGGCCCTGCCCCTGGTGCGCTGGCGCATGGCCACCAGCTGGCCCCACTCCCTCGACACGATCTTCGGGGGCGCTGAAAGCATCAGTCGGCGCCTGAGGGAGATGAGCGAGGGCCGCTTCCTGATCCAGCCCTTCGCCGCCGGCGAGCTGGTGCCTGGCCTGGAGGTGCTGGAAGCGGTGCAGAACGGCTCGGTGGAATGCGGCCACACCGCCAGCTACTACTACCTCGGAAAGAATCCGGCCCTGGCCTTCGGCACCGCCGTGCCCTTCGGCCTCACGGCCCAGCAGCAGAACGCCTGGCTCTACGAGGGGGGCGGTCAGGAGGCCATCGACGGCCTCTATGCCGACTTCGGCGTGCGCAGCTTCCCCGCCGGCAACACGGGCGTGCAGATGGGGGGCTGGTTCAAGCGGCGTCTGGAGGGGCTCGCTTCCCTGCAGGGCCTGAAGATGCGCATCCCCGGCCTGGGGGGCAAGGTGATGGCCGCCCTGGGGGTGAACGTGCAGGTGTTGCCGGGCGGGGAGATCTTCCTCGCCCTCGATCGGGGCGCCATCGACGCCGCTGAATGGACCGGCCCGTACGACGACGAGAAGCTGGGCCTCAACAAGGCCGCCCGTTTTTACTACACCCCCGGTTGGTGGGAGCCGGGCCCTACCCTCACCGCCCTGGTGAACCAGCAGGCCTGGAGCAAGCTGCCCCCCGAATACCAGGCCATGTTCGCTGCGGCCTGCCACGAGGCCAACGGCCTCATGCTCAGCCGTTATGAAACCCGCAATGCCACCGCGCTGCAGCGGCTGGTGAAGGGCGGCACCCAGCTCGAGTTCTATGGCGAGCCCATTCTTCAGGCGGCTCGGGAGGCCACCGACCAGATCCTGGCCGACAGCGCTGCTGATGCCACTTTTAAGAAGGTGTACGACCAGTGGCAGGCCTTCCGCCAGGAGGTGTTCGCCTGGAACCGGGTGAACGAGTTTTCCTACGCCCGCTTCGCCTTCGGCGAGGGCCAGGAGGTGCGATGAGCCGCTGGCTGGCCGTGGCTGATCGCATCGATGCGGTCAATCGCCTCGCGGCGGCCGTGGGTCGCTGGGCCTTGCTGCTCATGCTTGCCCTCGGCACCTGGAATGTGGTGGGCCGCTACGTGGGCCTGGCCCTGGGCCGCAACCTCAGCTCCAACGCCCTGATCGAGGGGCAGTGGTATCTGTTTGATGTGATGTTTCTGCTGGCCATGGGCTACGCCCTCCAGCGGGACGACCACGTGAGGGTGGATGTGCTGCAAAGTCGGTGGAGCCCGCGCCGGCAGGCCAGGGTGGAGCTGGCGGGCACCCTGGGCCTGTTGCTGCCTTTCGTGCTGGTGGTGCTTCTCGCCTCGGTGGAGCCCACCCTGGCCACCTGGCGCATCGGTGAGATGTCCCCCGATCCGGGTGGACTGCCCCGCACCTGGGTGAAGAGCCTGATTCCCCTGGGTTTTCTCCTGCTGGGACTCCAGGGCGTGGCCCAGGTGATCCGCCTGCTGCACGGCCGCCCGCACGACCAGGGCGGGGAGGGCTGAGCCGTGGAGATCGAAGCGTTTGGTTGGGTGCTCTCCCTGGAGCCGGGGGAGATCCTCGGTCCTGGGATGTTTCTGGGCCTGGTGGTGGCCCTGCTCAGCGGTTACCCGGTGGCCTTCGGCCTGGGGGGCGTGTCCGTGGTGTTTGCCGCCCTGGCCCTGGCCCTGGGGGTGTTCGATGCCTCGTTCCTGGCGGCCTTGCCCCAGCGGATCTTCGGGATCATGGGCAACATCACCCTGCTGGCCATCCCCGCGTTCGTGTTCATGGGCGCCATGCTCGAGCAATCGGGCATCGCCGAGCGGCTGCTGGAAACCATGGGCCGGCTGATGGGTCGCCTGCGGGGCGGCCTGGCCCTGGCGGTGGTGCTGGTGGGGACGGTGCTGGCCGCCACCACCGGGGTGATCGCTGCCACGGTCACCACCATGGGCCTGATTTCCTTGCCTGCCATGCTGCGGGCCGGCTACGACAAGGCCTTAGCCACGGGGGTGATCGCCGCCTCCGGCACCCTGGGCCAGATCATCCCCCCCTCGATCGTGCTGGTAGTGCTGGGCGACCAGCTCGGTGTGCCGGTGGGGGAGTTGTTTCTGGGCTCGGCGATTCCGGGCCTGCTGATGAGCGCTGCCTTTGCCCTCTATGTGGTGGTGATCAGCGCCCTGAAGCCCCAGCTCGCCCCCCCGCTCGACACCACGGGCCTGCCCCCACTCACGGCCGGCGGCCTGGTGAAGGTGCTGGCGGCTCCCCTGGGCCTGATCCTGCTGGTGCTGGGCAGCATCTTCTTCGGGATCGCCACCCCCACGGAGGCGGGGGTGCTGGGCGCGGTGGGCGCCATGGCCTTGGCCGCCGCCCAGGGGGGCTTCAGCCGGGCGGCCCTGCGGCAGGTGTGCGATTCCACCCTGCGCACCACAGCCATGGTGCTGGCCATCCTGGTGGGCTCCACCGCCTTCAGCCTGGTGTTCCGAGGCGTGGGGGGCGACGTGCTGATCAGCGATCTGCTCATGAATCTTCCCGGGGGCCGGGCGGGGTTTCTGGCGGTGAGCATGCTCGTGATCTTTGCTCTCGGCTTCTTCATTGATTTCTTCGAGATCGCCTTCATCGTGGTGCCCCTGCTCCTGCCCACCGCTCGCCAGCTTTTAGGGGCGGAGGGCCTGCTCTGGCTGGGGGTGCTGATCGGCGCCAACCTGCAGACGTCGTTCCTCACGCCCCCCTTTGGCTTCGCCCTCTTCTACCTACGGGGGGTGGCGCCCCCGGGGGTAAGCACGGGCGACATCTACCGTGGCGCGATGCCCTTCATCGCCCTCCAGCTGGCGGTGGTGCTGCTGATCCTGCTGTTCCCCCAGTTGGTCACCACCCTGCCTTCCCTCGCCAGTGCCGCCGGTGGCTGAGGACAGCCCAAAGCCGGCGGCTCCGCTGAGCCCAGTGCGGGCTCTGGAGCTCTTCGACCGCCTGGAGCCGGTGGCTCCCGAGGAGGTGCTGGGCAGCTGGAGGGGGGAAGGCTTCCCCACCGGCCATCCCCTTGACGGGCTCCTGGAGGCCTGGCACTGGCACGGCAAGCGCTTTGAGAGCCCGGAGGACGTGCATCCCCTGGTGTTCCGGGCGGTGGGGGGTGGCCTGGTGAGCGTGGATCCCTCCCGGGTGCCGGTGGCCCTGCTGCGGGCCCCCTGGGTGGGGCGGCTCAAGCCCTACGGCGGCCTCTTCCCCTGGCTGGCCTCCTTGGTGTCCACCCGCCGATCCGCCGCCCGGCTGCGCTCCACCCTCTACCGGGGCAAGGTGTCGGCCGCCATGCTCTACGACCACCAACCCATCGTCGATGTGTTTCGCCGTCTGGACCCAGAACGGCTCCTGGGGGTGATGGATTGCAAGGGGATGGCCCAGCCGTTCTTCTTCGTGTTGCGCCGTGAGCCTGGGTAGGCGTCGAGCAGGGCTCCCCCCATCCACCGAACTCTCCGCCACCCTCCTGCACCCTGAGGAGCTGCCCGGCTGAGTGGGGTCCAAGCCGCCGTTAGGCTGTTTTGGCCAGCCGTTGATCTGTGCGGAAGATTGGCCCAGGGCGCTCTCGCCGGCGTGTGTTCACCTGGTGGCTCTCGGCGCTGCTTCTGGCGTGCTGCCTTGGGCAGGGCTTGCTTTCGCCCCTTGCCCGTTCGGCCCCCCCTGCCTTGGGCACCCCCACCCAGCCCCTGCCGCAAAGCAGTGAAGCGCTGGCCCTCCGCTCCCCCTGGAGCCGTCCCGAGAGCTATCCCCTCAGCCAACGCCCCCGCGCCGATCTCTACCGTCCCAGCGCCGAGTGGATGGGCCGGCTGGTGTTGCCCACCCCGCTGGAGATCGCTGATCCCCAGGCCCCGAAGGACGACTGGGTGTGGATCCTTCCCGAGCAGACCCCGGAGGCGCAGCAAGGGCTGATCGGCGAGCGGCTGCGCCTGCGCTGGGCCGATCTGCCCCACCTGAAGCGGTTGGTGGCCACGGTGAGCACCGACATCCGCCTCGGGGAGGAGGCCCGGCGGGCGGCGGCCCAGGCCAACGTGGTGCCCACCCGCCTGGACGGGCGCCGCGCCGGCCCCCTGCAGACCCTGGCTGGATCCCGGCCGGCCGATGACGTCAGCGTGCAGCTGGAGGGGGTGGTGCCGGGTGCTGGGGAGCTGCGCATCGCCAGCCCACCGGTGCAGATCACGGGCCGCTGGCAGGCCCTGGTGACCGTGCTGGGCCCAGCGGGAGGCGAAGACCTCTGGCGGGTGCGCCACTACCGCCGGGCCACGGACCGTTTCGATGGGGAGGAGGAGACGATCCGCCTTCCCTCCCTGCCGCCCGATCGCTTCGGCCGGCGGCTGATCGATCCGGCCGGCCTGGCGGGTTCACCGCTGAATGGGCAGGGCTGGTTGATCCAGGGGGCTCCGGCGGCCGATGGGGTGTTCACCGTGCAGGCCCTCCATCCCTATGCCTTTTTCCAGCCCACCCCAACGCAGGTGGTGTCCGGCACCGAGCCCGCCCTGGCCTTCCTCCACCGCAACAACTGGAGCCCGGCCAGCCTCCAGCGGGGCACCCTGGTGAGCACGGCCCTGATTCCGGCCGGAAAGCCGGCACCGCGCTGGCGCCTGGGGGAGCGGGCCCTGCTGATGCATCTCTTCGGGGGCATCGGTGGGGTGGAGGGGGAACCAACCCCCGGCTGGACCGCCACCGGCCATTTCTCCTTCGGGGAGGCCCGGGTGGTGCGGGATGGCTTCACGGGCCGGCCACGCCTGGCCATCCGCTACCACCAGATCTATGCCACCAACCCCAACGGGATCGTGGCGGGCAGCCAGGACTGGAGCGCCTACGCCGGCAGCCTGCAGCGGGGCTGGATCGGCCTGCGGCCCTTCTCCGATGTGCTGGTGCCCATCGGCGGGGAGGTGCTTGATGCCATCGCTCTGCAGGCCGAGATCCTGGCGGCCCGCTACCGCAGCGGGGATGGAACGGGCGTTGCTCTAGTGACCCCCTCCACCTCCTGCGTGCAGGACTCGGGCCAGGCCCTGTGGATCGCCATCCGCCAGCTGCGGGAGCTGGGCGAGGCGATCCCCATGTCGGCCTTCGATCGGGAGCGGCTGAGGGAACTGGGCCTGGCCTTTGATCGCCTGCTTAAGCCCTTCGGCCAGGTGCGGGGCGACTGGGCCCACAACGCCGCCCGGACCCTGGCGGCGGGCACGGGCACGGACTCCACCCCCTCCTTCCGCCTCGATGCCGACCTCTTCCAGACCAGCCAGAGCCTGCGGGATGCCCTGCTGAGCTGGCGCTCGATCATGCCCCGCAGTGCCCACGACCTGTTTGCCGCCGAGTTTCTGCGGGTGGGCCTGCCCCTGCTGGTGGTGCGCAGCAACCAGATCCCGGGGGGCAACCCCCGCCTGGAGCCCATCGCCCCCACCGTGCTCTTCGGCCAGCTGCCCCTGGTGCCCACCCTGCTGGGCCGCCTGGGCGACAGCCTCTTTCCCCAGTGGACCCCCAATGGCCCGCTCTGGAGCCTGGCGATCCTGATCGGCTATGGGCTCCTCGCCTTCCCCTTGGCTCGCCGCAGTGGCCTGCTACCTCGGCGCTGGCACTGGGCGCCCTGGCCTCGGCTGCTCCCCCGTGCCCTGGGGCTGTTCCTCTTCCCTGCACTGCAGGAGGAGCTGCTGTTCCGGGCCCTGCTGCTCCCCAGTGCCCTCGAAGGGGTGAGTCCCCTGGCGCTGGTGCCCTGGGTGGCCCTCAGCGTGGGCCTGTTCGTGGCCTGGCACCCCCTGCTGGCCCCCACCCGGCGGGATCCCCTGCGCACCCTCCTGGCGGATCCCCGCTTCCTGGTGCAGGTGACCCTGCTCGGGCTGGCTTGCAGCCTGGCCTATCTGGTCAGTGGGTCGATCTGGCCTGCGGTGCTGATCCACTGGCTCGCGGTGGTGGTCTGGCTCCTCGGGCACCGGCTGGCCTGATGAGCTGGAGGCACCCCTTGAAATTCTCCCTGCTCCCCCTGGTGATGGCCGGCTGGCTCGTGCTCGTCGGTCTGCTTCCAGTCCAGCTGGTCATGGCCCAGGGGGCGCCCCCCAGGTCTCCCCTGACCTGCCTGGGGGAGAGCCGGTCGCTGATCGTCTCCAGCGGCATGCCCTACACGCCGGTGCGGGTGCAGGGGCGCACCGGGTTTTTTGTGGTGGATCTCGGGGCGGATGGCAGCGCCATCTCCCCGGGCACCTTTCTGCCGGGGCCAGGAGCTGCACCCCAACCCATGGCTGGCAGCTGGGATCGCTTTGAGGGTGTGGAGTTTTTCGGGCCCTGGGGTCCCCTGCGGCTGAACGTGCAAAACCACAGCACGATTCGGGGGCCGATCCCCCAGGCCGGGCTGATCGGCACCGATCTGCTCTCCGGCCACATCGTCACCCTCGACTACGCCAGCGGCCTGCTGCATCGTTCTGATGTCGGACGCTTCTGCAGCGAGGTCGCTTTGCGGCAGGCGGGCTTTTCCTCCCTCTCCAGCCGCGACTACTACGGCACCCTCGGAGCGCCCCTGCGCTGCCCTGCGGCGCCGCGCGGATCGGGATGCCCCAACATCCCCACCATCCCGGTGCGGATCGGCCGCTCCCTGGCCGTGGCCCAGATCGACACGGGCTACGACGACGGTCGGTTCGCCCCATCGGTGAACATCAACCGGGCCTGGCTGGCCGAGCTGAATGCCGCTGGCGTAAACCCCCAGCGCTGGCCCGAGGCCGATCTCTCCCTGAGCACCTGCGCGGGGGTGGCGGAGCCGGTGCTGGCCTATCGCCTTCCCCAGGGCCAGGCCTTGGAGCTGGTGGGCAGCCATGGCGGTGCGGTGCGGAGGCTGGAAGGTGTCACCCTGTTTCTCAAGGACACCCCGGCTCCGGCCCGGCGCTGCGGCGGCATCGGCACCTGGCAGCAACCGGCGGCCCAGCTGGGTGCCAGCGTCGTCAATGACGGCACCCTGGTGGTGGATCCGTTCAGGCAACGGGTGTGGTTCCGGGGCCCTGGCCGCTAGGCCGGTTTGCGGCACTCGAACCCGATGCCTTCCTCCCAGCGCACCCGTTCCTCGACGGTGAGGAACGTTGGGTCCTCCGAATCTCCGTAGGTTGCCTGGCGAATGCCCACGAAGCCCGCCTCCGCCAGGGCCTGCTCCATGGAGCGGAAATCCCACATCCACAGATGGTTCGAGTTGCCCAGCCAGGCGCTCAGCATGCCCTTCAGGCCCCGCTGGCGCGTTTCCTGGCCCAGGGAGGTTTCCCGCAGGAAATCCCCCGCGGCCTGGGGGGAGGGATTGGCCAGATAGTGCTGGATGGAGGCTTCCAGATCCGGGATCACCAGGCGAAAAATGCCCCCGGGCTCCAGGAGCGCCAGGGTGTGGCGCAGGGCCACCCGGCAATCCATGAGGCAGAGGTGTTCCAACACGTGGGAGCAGTACACCCCTTTGCAGGACCCATTGGCCAGGGGCAATCCCTTGCAGATGTCGCCGAATTCCGCCTCCTCTGGAAAGAGAAACCGGTTGCGGGTGACCACCCGGCCGAGCACGGGAATTCTCTCGATCCTCAGCCGGGGAGAGCCGTCGAAGTTGCGCCAGCCTTTGGCGACGGACAAGCCACAACCGTATTGCACATACTCGTGTTGCACATACTGATGTCCTTGTGCCGTCAAGTGGGGCTCGGTGACCTGGCGGGATGGTAGGGCAACCCACTCCACCAGCGGCTTCAGCCCTCCACCTTTTCTGCCGCCGTGGCCTCGGCCTCCCTTTGCCGCCATTGCCGCACCACCTCCTCCGGGGTCTGCCGCTTCAGATCCACGGCGGCGTTGAGTTCCCGCATGGTGGCAGCGGAGAGGCGCCCCGCCAGCCGTTCCAACACGGGCGCGAGCTGGGGATGGCGCTGCAGGCTGGCGCCGTTGAACACCGGCACGGCGTCATAGGGGGGAAAGTAGCGGCGGTCGTCTTCCAGCACCTGGAGCTTCAGGGCGGCGATCAGGCCGTTGGTGCTGTCGCCTGCGATCAGGTCGGCCTGCCCATCGGCAAGGGCCCGGTAGGTGAGGCCCAGATCCATGGCGGTGGGCGGTTCGGCAAACCGCAGGCCGTAGCGCTGGGCCAGGCCTGGATAGCCATCGGGCCGGTTGAGGAATTCATAGCCGAAGGCCGCCCGCCAGCCACGGGCGGGCGCCACCGCCTGGCTGAGGGTGCGCAGCCCCAGCCGCTGGCCGTCGGCCCGGCGGATCAGGATCGCGAAGGTGTTCTCAAACCCCAGGGAGGGAAACATCCGCAGCCCGTGGCGCTGCGCGTAGAGCTGGCGGGCCCGTCTTTCTACGGCGGCCCGCTGATCGGGGGGCAGGGGCGGCTGGCCCAGGATGGCCGTCCAGGCCGTGCCGGTGTATTCCACGTAGCCATCGATGCGGCCCTGGCGCACCGCTTCATGCACCAGGGCCGTGCTGCCCAGGCTGAACTCCCGCCTCACCTGCAGGGGGGTGCGTGCCTCGATTTCTTGGGCCAGCAGTTCCCCCAGGATCAGCTGCTCGGTGAAGCCCTTGGCGCCGATCACCACGGTTCCCCCGGAGCGGGGGGCCAGCTGGTGCCAGGCCACCGGAAGGGCGAGCAGCAGGGTGGCGATCAGGGTGCCGGCCAGCACCCGCTGTCCTCGCCGACCCAGCCAGGGCCGGGGGCGGGATCCTTCCCGGGCTCGCCCATGGCCCTCCGGTTTCCGGCCTGACAGACGCCGCTCCAGCGCCCCAAGGGCCCCATCGGCCGCCAGTGCGATGGCCGCCGCCGGCAGGGCCCCGGCCAGCAGCAGGGTGTTGTTCACCGTGGCGATGCCCCGGAAGATGAACACCCCCAACCCACCGGCGCCGATGGCCGCAGCGATGGAGGCCACCCCCACGGAGATCACCGTGGCCACCCGCAGGCCCGCCATCAGGCTGGGCAGGGCCAGGGGCATCTCCACCTGGCGCAGCACCTGAGCGGAGCTCAGGCCCAGGGCCCGGCCCGCTTCCTTCAAGCCTGGGGGCACCTGATGCAGGCCGGTCAGCAGGCCCCGCAGTAGGGGCAGCAGGGCATAGAGGGTGAGGGCCACCACTGCGGGCGTGGGCCCGATGCCTCCCAGCAGGGGCACGGTGAGCAGCAGGCCAAAGATGGCCAGGCTGGGGATGGTCTGCACCCCATTGGCCAGGCCGAGCACCAGCCGGGCCCAGGGGGGGCGCTCCCGGATGGCCACCCCCAGGGGGAGGGCGATCAGCAGGGCCAGAGCCACCGCCAGGGCCACTAAGAGAAGGTGCTCCCCGCTGCGTTGGAGAATCTCGCGGGCCAGGGCGGGGGTCATGGCGGGGGCTCAGGGGCACGCCAACCCCATCCTGCGCTGAGGGTGTTGGGCTGGCCTGCTTACAGCCTCTTGCAGCGGCGGCGCAGCCGGCGGGCGCTGTGCCAGCCCGCTAGCGCACTGGCCAGGGGAAGGGGGCCTGGAACGGGCAGGAGGTCTGGGGTGCTGGTGGGGGGCTCGCTAGAGCGGATCCACTGAATCCTTGGGATGTCTAAAGCTTCCTCCATCAAGTCGGTTTGCTCATCTGCTACCACGCCGTTCACGGCCACCTTCGTAAATGGCTTGTCACGAAAGGTGAGCTCTGCATGAAAGGGTTGGAGCGGCTGCACGCAGATCAGCCCTGAGTTGATGGACCAGGCTTCAATCTGCAGCAGACCATCCGCGGAGGCCTCGCTGGGAATCTGCCACCCCAACACATGGCATGGTGTCGGGAGCGATCCAAGGAAGGTCACGCGATGGACGTTTGTGGCGTTGGACTGGGCCATCCCAACCTTTTCAATTGCGAGCCAGCTGCGGCGTTTGATGAGCTGCTCAGCTTCGCTGTTGATTGTGGGTTCGGCTTTGGCGCCTGCCCCGATGAATAGGCTTGTTAGGGCGATGGCCACAACAGGAGCCCATAGAAGACTCCGGGAAGATTGGGAAAACTTCATGGCGGAGTGTGTCAATTCGATCGACTTGCCAGGGCAAACCTGATAGCCGAAAGTCTAGCTGAAAATCAAAAAACATCCAATTGCTATGTAGGAAATACTTAGCCGCGAGGCGTCAAGGTAGGCCCTTGGGTTGGATTTAGGCCCAGGCCCCGTCGCCGCCCCGCAGATAGGTGCGGAGGTTGACCCCCGCCTCCATGGCGGCCGCCAGCAACTCGGCTCGCTGGAGCTCATCGAGGGCATCCCAGAAGGCGTGGAATAGGTCTAGGGACGCTTTGCCCATCCCCACCAGCCCCAACACCGATAGCGGCAGGCTCAGCCAGGGACAAACCAGCAGCACCACTGCCAGGATCATGCTAACGGCGGCACCGTGTTTCACCGATTCCCACACCGTGCTGGCGATCATCTGCACCTGTACGGCCCGGGTGATGTCGCCTTGGCGGCGCAGGGCTTCGGTGCGCAGGGCCGAGAGCAGAGCCTGATAGCAGGCATACACCGCCATACCCCCCAGGGTGGACTCGGCCAGGAATTCCCCGTTGCTGAAGTGGCCACCGTTGAAGTTCACATCCAGGGCGGCCAGGCCCGCCGCTGGGGCCATCTCGATGCCGGCCCTGGGAATGCGGAAGGGATCACGGGCGCTGCCCATGGCGCGTACTGACAGGTAGGGCTTCCATGGTGGCACCGGATCAATCCATCAGCAGGCGGTAGGCCGCATCAATCCGTCGAAAGGCTTCAGCGTCCCCCCCCAGATCGGGGTGGTGGGTTTTGGCCAGGCGCCAGTAGGCCCGTTTGATCGCCTGGGGGCTGGCACTGACCTCCAGGCCCAGCAGCTGCAAGGCCTCACTCCGGGGATCGGTTCCAGGCGTCGCTCCTGGCCGCGGGCCCGGCCCCCCTCTCCGGCCCGCGTCCGAGCCGGAAGGGTCTGTCTGGCCCTGACCCTGGCTCTGGTTGGCCTGGCTGTGGTTTTCGGTGCGGGTTCCCCGCCGCCTCCTGGGCTCTGTCCCTTGGCTCTGCGTTCCTTGGCTCTGTGTTCCTTGGTTCTGCCCTTGCCCCTGCCGCTGCTCCAGGCGCTCCACCCGCTGGCGCAGTTCTTCCACCACCCGCAGGGGCTCCTCGTTGAGCCACTCCAAAGCCCGCGGCCCGAAGAGGGCAAAGGCGGCGCGCACGGCCCAGCGCCCCCGGCTATGGGGCCCCCGCAGGGCGGCGGCCAGTTCGGTGCCCAGGCCAGGGTTGTGGCGATTGAGCTCCTCCTCCAGGCTGAGGGTAGGGTTCCACCACTGGCGCCGCAGCTCCTCGATCAGCCCCCGCAGGCCCCCCGGCGGTCCCACCCGCAAGCCCGACCAGCCCGGATGGCGCGCCATCGCCTGGCACCAGCGCTCCGTCTGCTGCTTGGTGAGGCCCGGCGCCGTCCCCGTGGCCACCCGAGTGGGGCCCTGGCTGCGCTGATGCTCCAGCTGTTGGCGCAGGGCCCACACCTCCCGACGCAGGGCCTCGTTTTCGGCCAGCAGGCCCTCCACGTTGGCGGTGATCGGCCGGTTGCGGGGGGGGGACCGCCAACGGCGGGGATCAAAACCCATCCGAGCCGGAATGCCAACGCACCTCCATTGTGACCCAATTGGGGGCCGGGCCCATGGGTGGTGGGTGGGGGGATTGCCCTCAGAGGAAGCCGTGCACGTTGCCCCACTGCCACACCCTTCCCCAACCCATCACCCCAGCTCCAGGCAGGCCAGCCCATACACATCCGCCAGGGACACCGCTGGCGCCGTGCCCCGATACATGCGCAGGGTTTGGGAGAGGGGCACAAATCCCAGCTCCTCCAGCAGTGGCGCCGCCAGGGGATTGGCCCCGGGTCCATCGATCAGCACCGCGCCGGCGTGGCGCTGGAGCAACCCCTCCATCAAGGCCCGGGCGGCCGCGGGGTGATCGGCCACCAGGGGCCCGATGCGCCAGCCCTCGCTGTCTTTGAGCAGGGAGGGGCGGATGCGGCCGAAGCCGTGGCAGGTGCCCTCCCGATCCAGCAGGGCGTGCACCGTGCCCGCCGGATGGCGGAGCCACTGGTGCAGGAAGTGGGGGCGGGGCGAAGGCTCCCGTTGGGCATCAAAGCGTTGCACCGCCATTTCCGGAATGGCCTCGCCGGTGAGCAGGCACCAGGCGGGCTCCTGCACCGGTGCCGTGGAGGTCTCGCCTGGCGAGAGCCCTCGATCCTGGTTGCTGGGACCAGCGCCGCCTTCAGCCCGCTGCCAGCGGGTGGTGGGGGAACCGGGCTGGAACCCCCAACCGCCGTAATCATCCACCCGATCGAGGGCCGCCTCCAGGCCGATGCAGGGCACATCCTCAAGATGGTGGAGGGCATGGCGCCAGAGCTCCACGCCGTAGCCCTTGCCCCGTTGGTGGGGCGCCACCAGAAACATCCCGATGAAGCCGTAGGCGGCGTTGTAGCGCACGCCGGCGATGCATCCCACCGGTTCCTGATCCAGCCAGGCCACCCAGAGCCCCTGCTGGTCGGTTTGGCGGTAGATGGCAACATCACCCTCTCCAGGAGCAAAGCCCTCCTGCCGTGCCCAGGCAGTCACGGTGGGGATGTCCGCCGGGGTGAGGGGACGAATCGTGAGGGGGGAGGGCATCAGTTGAGGGGTCAAGGAGATGGGACGATCAGCTCTCTCTGTCGATCGCTGGGTGCAGGTCTTCCAGCCAGATCACGTTGTCGGAATAGGACTGGAGATCGGTGGAGAGGTTGGCTTGGGAGCCACAGATCCACACCTCCTTGAGCCGCTCGGATTTGACGTAGGAGATGGCATCTTCAAAGTCTCCATCTCCGGCGCAGAGAATCAGCCGGTCGTAGCCCCCCTGGGCGGCCATCTTGACGATCAGGGTCGCGATGCCCACGTCCACCCCTTTCTGCACCTCGCGCATCACGGTGGTTCCACAGTGGGGGCAGGTGACGGATAGATCCTTCAGCTTGTAGAGCTGCACGCGAATTTTCGGTCCGCGGGGGGGAGCTGATTTCAGCCAGGTGTGGAAGGCATTTTGAGCATCGGAGGCCGGGTCCCGGGTGGAATTCAGGTAGTAAGCCTCGTGGATCGGGCCACCATTGCGGTGTTCGAGTTCGGATTTCAGCTTGAGGTAGTCGAAAGGGCGCGTGCGTCCATGGTTGAAGAGGTAGGCGCCATCGATGATCCACACGGTCTTCATTGGATCATTATCGCGCCAAGGAGCGCTCTTTCAGTTTTCCCCTTCCGCAAGCAGCCTGGCGTAGGCCCCTTCTGGATCGGAGATCAGGGCCTCATGGCGACCCCGCTGCACCACTTGCCCCTGCTCCAGGACAAGCCGCTGTCCACCGGAGAGATTGCGCCCCTCTTCGGCCAGTCGGCTGTTGAGGCCATCGGGCAAGGCCTCAATCACCTCCATCAACTGGGCGTCATGGCAGGCGTTCAGCAGCTGCTCATCCGTCAAATGATCGCGCCAGAGGCACAGGTTGTCGCGGATGCTCATGCCATAGATCGCGATCTCCTGCTGCACCATCGCCAGAGAAGCTACCGCCACCGTGCGTGGAATGGCGGTGATGGGGTAGCCATCAATGTGAATCACTCCTGAGCTGGGTTGCAATATGCCTGCAATGCCGCTGCCAGACACCCGGCTCAGCCCCACAGTGGAGGGGGCATGGCAGAGGTCCGAGCATTCGGCCAGGTTGTTGGAGCCCAGGGCCCGCAGCAGCAGCTGCAGCAGGAAGGCCGCCTCGTTGGAGGAGCGGCCAGAGCTGTAGGCGGCCACCCGCTCGGGTGCAGGCCGGCGGACGGCTTCGGCGGTTAGGACGTGCACCTCCTCCCAGCTAATCGGCGTGTAGTGCTCGCTGCCCTCAAGGCGGCTCAGGGGCCAATCCAGCCGGCCACGAACACCTCGGCCGGGCACGGCCGCCTGCAATTCCGCACGATGGCCTCCACGCTCTTGAGGCAGCGTTGCAGGTGCTCCCCCAGCTCATCGCGGAAGCCGCCGTTTTGCCCGCCGGTGCCCCAGGCGCAGGAGAGGCAGGCGCTTTTGTGGGTGAGCGTCTGCCACAGCCGGAGGCCGGTGGGGGAGAGGGTGGCCCGGGCCCAGCCCCCGATCAGGGGCCAGCCGCCGCTGCTGGCGTCTTCCGGGGTGGGATCGGCAGGCATGGCGGGGGGCTAGATGGAGTGCCGAATTCAAACCGGCTCGCAGGAGGAGTGGGGAGGCAAAGGCGCAACGCTGGTCTCGCGCAGCAGAGAGATCAATGTGCCGTTGGCCGCTCCGCCAGGCAGCGGCTCTGCAGGCTGCGCTGTGGGCGTTGTGGCCTGCCTGATCGACAAGCGATCATTGGGCGAACGGGTCTTAGATTGAGGGCGACTCTGGCGCTTGCTCAAATTTGTCGATTCAAAAGTTAGGGCAGATCAAAGAATTGGTGTCGTTGACCGTGCTCGGGTTGTTGTCGAGCATGAGTGCGTCTCTCTTGCTGAAGGACGCCACAAGTGGCTTTGTGTCTCAACATGGCAACCCAATCATTCGTGCCTATTTTGATTTTGCTCGTCTGACACATCATCCCCTGAATGTATTGTTCGTTTTTTTGGCTCCGCTGATCTGGCTGTTGGCTTTGTTGACCAACTACCGGATCCCGAGATTGGTCTTGGATTGTTTTGGTTGTTTTTTTGTGTTCCGAATGGTTGTTGGTCTATTGTTTGTCAATGCGCTCCTCTTTGTCCCAGCGGCAAGCCCGCGCTTGCTGTTGGGACAAATTCTGGCCTTCATTCCTTTTTTCGTGATGGTTTGGGGGTGGCTGATTTGGCGTATTGATTGTTTCGGCCGTGAATCTCCCCAGCAGATCATTGCCATTTCAGAGGCAAAAGGACCGATCACCGCTTTTGATTATTATCACACGTCTATTTATTCTGTCCTCAATCAAGACAAGTCTGGGTTTGTGGGTGTGACACGATTAGGGCGCCTGCTGGCTCTCATCCATAAGTTGATGCTGATTAATGTGTTGGGCCTTGCATTGGCGAGGGTTTATGGGTTATTGCAGAAAATGGTTTAGGTTGCTCGCTTTTTGGTAACCCCGCTACCGTCTTCTCTGTCTAAATCTTGGAAAGACCCTGTTTGAAGTCGTTGAGGAAGTCTATATCCACCTCATAGACAACCGCGAGAAAAGGGTCGCTGCTGCGCCAGGCCTCGGATGAAGGTGTGACGAGGTGGCGAAGCAGTGGGTGCGAGATCGAATTAGGGCTACTCGGGGTGGTTCGCCTGGGGCCGACACCGTTTCCTCAGGCGGCGGCTCCAGCGAAGTGCGGCCAGCGCGCCCAGGAGAGGTGCTGGTCCAGGCACAGGTGCCCCATTGCTGGAAAAGGTACCTATTTGTGTACCCCGGAAGCACCCAGGCCCATAGGGAAATTCATTGTTTAAATGATAGTGATACATGTAGGTTGGAACCCCGTCCCAATCGATGTTTCCGAAGTGTCCATGGCACTCGTCCAGGTCTTGATTGGTCATCAACACGCCACCATCCCCGCGGGGGCCGAATACGCCAAAACCGTCAAGTGCGTATCCGAATAGTGGGGAAGGCTGATCGGCATTTCCCTGGTTGGGAAAGCACTTCCAGGAGTAGCCATGATAGTGGTATTGCATATGTACTGGATGCCCCCAGCATTGATCCGGAGGTAAGCCTGCAATCGGATCAACATATGGATTTGATGAATCATTCGACAAGGCAAGGTTGACGTGGAAAGTGGCGCCAGTCTGGATCGCTATAGCGAATGTTAACTCGCTAATGGATCTAGGCGTATTAGAATAAATGGGATTGGCGGGAATGGCCATGTAAAGATCATATGCTTCTATCGGAAGGTAGGATGCATCTGGATATTCTCCAGAGGGATCAGGTAGCGCCGCATAGTACTGATAGGCTTCCTGGCCGGAGGCTACCGGAAACGCCCCAGTTGGGTGATTGGGAAGACCATTTCCGGTGAAATAACGCACTCCATTGTCCACCCAGGTCTTAAACTCCGAGTCCCAATACACTTCCCCTTCGACAAATGGGATATCGGAGACGATCACATCTTGGCCAGAGACCCACGGGGTGCTAGCAGCTGTGTAGCTTCCGCCAGCAAGATTGAAGCCTTCGAAAGTATTGCTCAGAAACATTAGGTTTCTACCCGCCGCATCAAATCCCGTTCCGGTGGGCGGCGTCTTTAAAATACTTGGCGCGCTAGGTTCGTAGGGAAAAGTATAGGCAAGGCCAGGAATGGCGGTAAGCGGTAGACTCGCAACAACAAAGATCCCAAATAAGCGACGGCTTAATAACATGAATTTACATTTCCCAACACCTTCGATGCTACCAATGAGCGAATTGTTGTTCCTGTCGCCAAAAAGTTGCAAGCCCATACTGATTGCGATTTATTCAAATAAAACTTACTTCTCCTCATGAATTGACGTCTATCGTCTTTAGACGATAAGTTTTCCTGATCACCCAGGTGGCCTCCTCTAAAGCCTGCGGGGTACTGTCAAAAATCAGCCTTAACTGCGAATGGCGATGCAGCATTGACGCCCAGGCGACCGGAGGCATCGGGGCCCCGGCATCGCCAAGCAGGCTGACGCGATCCACCACGAAGGAGGAGCAGCGCTTGGATTTGCCGGTGGGAAGGTTCTCACGTTGGCTGAAGGCCGCCACCATGGCGTCAGAAGGGAAATGGCGCAGCAGGGGATGGACCCGATCGAACAACTCTGCCGCTTGCTGGAACCAAGCAGCGGGAGCCATCTTGATGCCTCTGAATCCAATCAACTCGTTGTCAAACCGATCAGTGATGTCAATTCATTGGGCAGCATTTAGGCCATGCCCGGTGATGTCAATGTAACCCCGGGGGGGGTTGTTGGGTGGCGATTTCGAAGTGATCCTGGTCGCGTTCAAAGAGATGGATGCTGTAGCCCCCTTCCTGGGACAGAGCGCTGTTGCAACCAGGCCATGATTGCCCGGGTGACTGCTTGAATGGGGTAAATTTTCGCAGGAAGGTTCATTCGCCGAGCGTATAAATAGTATATTGCTTTTGCTATTGCCCCCTTGAATCCACGTCAATCGTCCAGGACGATTCTTTTGCTGCGATCACTCACGGCTTCTCAAGTGTTCGCGCCAAAGCATTGAAGCCAAGGCTGATGGCGCGAAGCAGGGCTTTTTGTCGATTATTGACGTCCAGCCTTTGCAACAGGTTCGAGCTGTAGGTCTGCACGGTCCGCACCGATAATCCGAGCCGGTTTGCCGTCTCTTGATTGCTCAGGCCAAGGGCATAGGCCTCCAGCAATTGCCGTTCACGCAGGCTGAGCTGAAACATGCCCTTGGCAGGGTGTGAAAGCTTCTGGTTGCGCTCCATGAAGTGCTGCAGAATCGTCGGGCTGTTGTAGCTGGTGTTGGTGACGACGGCCATCGACATGAGCGTGCTTGTCTCCGTATGGATGAGAAGGTCTTGGTCGGAAACAAGGATGGGATTGGCTGGAGAAGGGCTGAGCTTGTCTAGTTTGGTGATGAATGCAACGGTTCTGAGGGCTGGCTCGATGGCCCTGGCTTGAACGGCAAGCTCCTCAAGCGCCATGTCTGGCAGGTCATCTGCCATCGCCAAAATTCCTGGCTTCACAGCAGCGATCAGCTCGATGGCTGAGGCCCCGGTGGTGCAAGCGCCTAGGCAATGGTACTTTGTTCGA
>JBBASA010000020.1:38018-39949 GCA_040399515.1 Cyanobium sp.
CTCGATGGCTGAGGCCCCGGTGGTGCAAGCGCCTAGGCAATGGTACTTTGTTCGACCCATGCCCAGATAAAGATTGGCCAGGAGGAATTGGCAGTTAGAGGCATAGACAACTGTTGGCTCAAATCCAGAGGAGAGACAGGCCAGCAGAAATCTTCCCTGAAATCCGCCAACCGCACGGCGTAATTGCTCTGGTGGAATAATCATTCCTCTTGAGAGGGGATGGTCGGATCTGTTGGCCGCTCCGCCGCCCCCACGGCCACCACCAGCCGCACCACCTGCTCGGCCGCATCTGCTAGTAACTGCGGCGATCTCGCCATCGCGTTGGCCAGATCCATGGGCCCGCTTACCAACGAGAACAGGCTGCTGACGCCGATTGCGTGCAGCGCACCGGCTCCTGGCCCGATCTCCCCGGCGATCACCACCACCGGCACTCCAGCGGCGGCGGCGGCGCGGGCCACCCCATGGATGGTTTTGCCATGGGCCGTCTGGGCATCCACGCGCCCTTCGCCGGTGAGCACCAGATCGGCCCCGTCCAACGCCGCCACGAAGCCGCTGGCCTCCAGCATCAGCGCGATGCCAGGGCGCAGCTCTGCGGTCGTTAGGGCCAACAGCATGGCTCCCATGCCTCCAGCGGCTCCCGCCCCGGGTCGGTCGCGCACCTGCCGGCCCGTGGCCGTCTCCACCATGGCGATCAGGTGGCTCAGGCCCGCTTCCAGCTCCGCCGCGATGGCCGGGGTGGCTCCTTTCTGGGGGCCATACACCGCCGTGGCCCCATGGGGCCCGAGCAGGGGACTGTCCACATCGCAGGCCACCTCCAGGCGGCAGCTGGCCAGGACCGGATGGAGCCCTGAGAGGTCGACGGCGGCCACCTCTTGAAGCAGCCCTCCGCTGAGCGGCTCCAGGATCGGCTGGCCATCGGCGCGCAGAAAGCGCACCCCCAGGGCCTGGGCCATGCCGGCCCCCAGATCGTTGGTGGCGGAGCCGCCGAGGCCCAGGATCAGGTGCTGCGCCCCGGCGTCCAGGGCGGCGGCGATCAGCTCCCCCGTGCCGAAGCTGGTGGTGCGGAGCGGGTTGCGCCGCCCGGGGCTTACCAGGGGCAACCCGGAGGCGCTGGCCATCTCCAGCACCGCCCGGCCTTCTCCCAGCCAGCCCATCTGGGCCTCCACCTGCCTGCGCTCTGCAGGCAACGGCCCTGTCACCTGCACGGACTGAATCCAGCCACCGCAGGCGGCCACTAGCGCCTCGGTGGTGCCCTCCCCCCCATCCGCCAGCGGGATGGCGCGGATCTCCGTGTCTGGCGCCACCCGCCGAATCCCCTCGGCCATGGCTGCGCAGGCCTGGGCGGCGCCCAGGGCGCCCTTGAAGGAATCCGGCGCCAGCAGGACCCGCATGGGTTCTAGTGCGCTCCGTGTTGATGGTTGTGCGCCTGCACCGGATCGGCGGCCACCCGGGAGGCGGCGGCAGCCTTTCGGGCATCGATCCGGTCGCGGCCCAGGCGATAGATGCTGCGGCCATCCTTGATGGTCTCCACCACCCGGATGGTCCCGATGGCGCCGGGGTCCACCTTCAGCGGATTGCGTTCCAGGATCACCAGATCGGCCCGCTTGCCAGGCTCCAGGGTGCCCTTGCTGGCCTCCTCGAAATACTGATAAGCCGCCCAGTCGGTGATGGCCTTGAGAGCCACGTAGGGCGACACCCGTTCCTTGGGCCCCAGCACAAAGCCGCTGCGGGTGGTGCGGTTCACGGCGGTCTGGGTGAGGCGGAGCATGTCGGGGGGCACCACGGGGGCGTCGTTGTGGTTGGTGAAGCGCAGCCCCTTGCTGTGGGCGTAGGCCAGGGGGCTGATGCCTGCCGCCCGCGCTTCCCCCACGTTCTTCCGGTGCCAGTCGCCCCAGAAGAAGGTGTGGGCGGTGAAGAAGCTCGGCACGATG
>JBBASA010000021.1:0-38310 GCA_040399515.1 Cyanobium sp.
CGCGGGGCACGATCGAGATTTTGGCCACCTTGCTGCCGCCGGGCATCAGGTGACCCACGATCGCGTGGCCCACCTCGTGAAAGGCCACCACCTTCTTCTCATCGGGCTGCAGCACCCGGCTCTTCTTCTCCAAGCCAGCCACCACCCGCTCGATGGCTTCGTTGAGATCGGCCTGCTCCACGGAGGTGCGGTAGCTGCGGGCCGCCAGCAGGGCGCCTTCGTTCACCAGGTTGGCGAGATCGGCGCCGGCAAAGCCAGCAGTGGCCTGGGCGATCTTGTCGAGATCCACACTCTCGGACAGCTTCACCTTCTTGGCGTAGATGTCGAGGATGGTGCGGCGGCCCGAGAGATCGGGGCGATCCACCAGCACCTGCCGATCGAAGCGGCCCGGGCGAAGAAGGGCGGCGTCGAGGGTTTCCGGTTGGTTGGTGGCCGCTAGCACGATCACCGGCTTTTCCTTGGCGGAAAAGCCATCCATCTCGGTGAGCAGCTGGTTGAGGGTTTGCTCCCGCTCGTCATTGCCGCCCACCACACCCATCGAGCCGGCCCGGCTCTTGCCGATGGCATCGAGCTCATCGATGAAGATGATGCAGGGCGCCTTTTTCTTGGCTTCCTCGAACAGATCCCGCACCCGGGCTGCGCCGGCGCCCACAAACAACTCCACGAATTCCGAGCCGGAAATGACGAAGAAGGGCACGCTCGCCTCACCGGCCACGGCCTTGGAGAGCAGGGTTTTGCCGGTGCCGGGGGGGCCCACCAGCAGCACCCCCTTGGGGATGCGGGCGCCGATGGCGGTGTAGCGCTCGGGCTTCTTGAGGAAATCCACGATTTCCGTGAGCTCGGCCTTGGCCTCATCCACCCCGGCCACATCGGCGAAAGTCACCCGTGATTCCTCATCGGGCACATACACCTTGGCCTTGCTCTTGGTGAAGCTCAGGGCCCCTTGGGCACCGCCCATCTGGCGGCGGGCAAAGAACTGCAGCACCAGGATGAAGATCAGGGGGGGCACCACCCAGCTCAGCAGGGTAGTGAAGAAATTGGGTTTGGCCGGTGGCGCCGCGGCGAATTCCACCCCATGCTTCTCGAGCCGCTGGGGCAGCTCCATGTCAAAGATCGGGGTAGTGGCGAGCACCGTGGGGGCTCCCTCCACCGTGGGCGCCTTGAGCTCGTAGCGGATCTGATCGGAAGTGATGTAGGCCCGCTTCACATTGTCCGCATCCACCTGGCCGATGAAAAGGGAATAGGGAACCCGGGGTACCTGGGAGCCCGTGTTGGTCAAGAAGTTGCTGAGCAGCAAGAGGGTGCCCAGTCCGATCAACAGGAGGTTGATCAGACCTAACCGCCGGTTCGGGCGGTTGTCGTCCTGGCGGAGGGCCATAGGGCGGTCGGGAGCGAATGGGCCCAAGCTAGGCAACGGCGCCCTCGCCCGCTCCATTCCCGGGGCTGGAGAACCGAACGCCGGATGCCATGTGCGGCCGCTACTCCCTCACCACCACCATCGACCGGCTCCTGCCCCACCTCAAGGGCCCCCTACCGGAGGGGCTGGTGGAGCACTATGCCCCCCGCCCCCAGGTGCGGCCTGGGGAGCCCGTGCTGCTCCAGCGCCAGGAACACGGCCGGTTGGAGGTGGGTCTGGCCCTTTGGGGCCTGCTGCCGGGCTGGGCCAAGGATCCCCAGGGTTTGCGGCGGCCCATCAACGCTCGCAGCGAGACCGTGGCCGAGAAGCCCTTTTTCCGTGGCCCATGGCGCCATCGACGGGCCCTGCTGCCGGCGGATGGCTTCTATGAATGGCAGCGCCGGAGCGATGGAAGCAAGCAGCCCTGGCTGTTTCGCCCCCGGAGCAGGGAGCCCTTCTGGCTCGGGGGGCTATGGGAGCGCTGGATCGGAGCCGATGGGGGCGAGCTCGACACCGCCGTGATTCTCACCACCGCCCCGAACGATCTGCTGCGGCGGGTGCACGACCGCATGCCCGTGGTGATCCCTTCGGGCCTGGAGGAGGCCTGGCTTGAGGCGGTGGATGGGCCGGCCCTGCGGGCCCTGGAGCCCCTGCTGGCCCCCTGGGAGCCGGTGGGGTGGGAGGCGGTGAAGCTGGAGCCCGACAGCCTGAGGGAAGTGCCCTCCAAATAACTCGGCTAGCTCAGCTAGAGAGGGGGAATGCCGCTCCCTCCCCATGAGCCTCAATCAGCTCGATGCCTTCCTGGCCCAGGTTCGCCTCCAACCCGCCCTGGCCAGCCGGCTGAGCGATCCGGCCGATCCCCTGGATCTGGAGAGTTTTCTGGCCCTGGCCAGGGAGCAGGGCTTTCAGGTGGAGGAGGGCGATGTGCTTTCTGCCCAGATGCGCGCCGAAGCCAACCTCAGTGATGAGGAGTTGCAGCGTCGGGCCGGTGAGGAGGCGCGCCGACTGCGCCATTTCATCCCCGGATGACCTCATTCGCCCGTCTCGCTCGCAAACTCACGCTGCACCTCGGCCTGAAACCAGGCATGGACATCCCCGATGCCCTCCTCCAGAGAGGTGGAGGGAGAAAAGCCGAGGGATCTGAGTTTGCGGATATCGGCCCTCCAGTTCTTGGGCGTGCCGGGGTCCTGCCGCCCGTTGAAGGAAGCCGGTTCCTGCCCGCCGAAGGCATGGATCAGAAGGCTGGCCAAGTCGTGGATCGACACTTCCGTGCCGGAAGCAATGTTGTAGGCCTCCCCCTTGAATTCAGAACGCTCAGCGAGAAGGCGAATGGCAATGGCCACATCCCTGGCGTGAAGAAAATCACGGGTTTCCTCCCCGGTACCCATGAGCTCCACGGCGCCGTAGATGGCGCATTTCCTAGCGATATCCCAGATCACTTGCCGGCGCAGACCTCGCCCATAGGCGGAAAAAATTCGGGCGATTGCAGTGTGAATCCCGTGAATGGAGCTGTATTCCTGGCAGAGAATTTCAGCCTGGAGTTTATGAAAGCCATAGGGGGAGAGGGGCCGAAGATTCTGATTTTCCTTGATGGGTAGACGGGTAGGGTTTCCATACACCGCAGCGCTGGAGAGCGTGATGAAGCTGCAGTCTGGTGCGTGGAGGCGAATGGCCTCCAGAAGCTCAAAAACCAAGGCCGTATTGGCCTGATAATCGAGGGAAGGATTGCTGATGGATCGGGCCACAGAGGAGCTCCCCGCGCAATTGATCACAACCTTGGGGTGGAGGTCTTTGAGCAGAGCATGGAAGGCATCGCTTGGGATGGATAGATATTCATGGCGGATCAATTCACCGCGCACCGGATGCCTGGTGCCGCTGGCATCCACCCCACTCACCGCATAGTTTTGACGAAGAAATTCATCGGCGATATAGCCCCCCAAAAAACCTGAGACCCCAATGATCAGAACGGAAGGTTGCAATTAATGGATCCTCTCTGGAAGGGCAACCCGCCGGCCACCGAAGCGCAAGAGACGGGCCTGGACCGCCGCCAGGCGTGGATAGATCTGCTGGAACCACTTATAGGAGAGCACCGTGCCATACATCAGCTTGCAGAAAAAATCTTTCACCCTCGGATTGCCGATCGGATGAACCCACCTGGTGGTGAAATCCTGGATGGCCTGGGTGCCGTCGGCCACCTGGAAGAAGGCGGTTGCTGTGAAGGGGTCCCAATCGCCGGGATTACGGATCATCTTTCTGGCAATTAACGACTTCCGATATTCATCCCTGTATTTGATGAAATAGCCCAACTCCTCGGAGAACAGGCCATTGCTCCAGCTGGTCCGCCCATCCCCGGAGCGCACGGCATACATCGTGTAAGGAAACCGCCGCACGCGCGACTCCAAACCAAAGCGACGAAATACACATCGAATATAGCGCTCCAAATTCCAGTCTTCTTTGCGCATCATCTCCTCGTAGAGAAGTTCAGTGTTGCACAACATGGGGTCAGTCACGGAAAGCACCTTGAGCACATCTGCTCGGCTGGCCACAATATGTCGATCCGTGTAGCCTTCATAATCTTCTCCATCAGGGATCCATATCTTTTCAGGATCCATTAAATAAAGGGGGTAATGCGGCGTGAGATAGATGTAGTCAGAGCGGGTGATGATAAAACGATCATAGTGATCCAGCACCCCGCTCTCCAGGAGCCGTTGCTTCAAGAGCCATCGGAAGAAGAGAAGGATCGAACCCGACCCACTTTTTCGGCCATGGCGATCATGCACGCCCCCCATCAAGTTCCCAGTCAGATTGAGCAGAAGGCGCCAATCTCCCGGGCAGCCCTCGATGGACTGCGCCTCATCCAGCGCATGCCCCCAATCCACAGGCTCCTCAATGGTCCAGACGTACTTTGCATGCTGATAAAAGGGATTATTCGTGTCTTCCCATTGGTTTTTTGCCACGCACAATGCCAGGTCCGCATCAAGGGCACGGAGCACATTCTTTTCAAAAAGATCAAAGGTGAATTCGTGGGCCCTCGTTTCGGCAATAATCACAACTAAGGCCCGTTCCATTCCGTCGGTATTTTTCTCTTCCCAATCTACCAAGGCTTGCAAAGATGCCCCCGAATTCGAGTTTCACCCGCGAGATGGTTGCCGCCTACCCCCGCCCCCCGGCCCTGGTGCTCTGCGAAAAGCCCATTCGCGTGGAGGCACTGGGACGCCTGCTGGCCGACACCCGCCGCTCCTACCGGGTGCTGGAGACCTTCCATCCACCCACCTTCTACCTGCCTCCGGAGGCGTTCGATCCCACCATGCTTCGCCCTGCGCCCGGGCGCAGCTTCTGCGAGTGGAAGGGGGTGGCCCGCTATTTCGATGTGGTAGGCCCGGAGGGCCGGGCCCTGGAACGGGTGGCGTGGCACTACCCAGAGCCCACGGAGGCCTTCGCCGCCCTGGCGGGCTGGATTGCCCTCTATGCCGGGCCGATGGATGGCTGCTGGGTGGACGGGGAGCGGGTGGTGCCCCAACCCGGCGGCTTCTACGGAGGCTGGATCACCAGCGATGTGGAAGGTCCCTTCAAAGGGGATCCAAGCCATCCGGAACTCATTTAGCCGGGCAGTTGCGCCGTGCAAGCGGAGAAAGGCCGCCCAATCCGCCCTGGAGCCAAAGAGGCATGAGGGGTCATCTCCCGGAGGCCAATTTCCCTCCGATGCCGGCCAGCTGCTCGCTCACCTCCAGCAGCAGCGCTTGCCGCAGGGCATGAAAGGCCTCCGGGTCATCACTGAGGCCACATTCCAACCTCAGCTGAAGCGCCCCATCGTTCACCCCGCTGAAACTCACCCGTTGGGGCAGATCCTCCCTCACCCGCGGGTTCCTGGCCAGCCAGGCGCGCAGCCCTTCCACCAACCCTTCGGCGTCCTCCCGTGAGCCCAGCTCCACCCCCATCTCCAGCAGCAGCCGGCGGTGAGGCCGGCGGCTGGCGTTCACCACGACAGAGTGGACGAACAGGCCATTGGGCACATAGAGCAGATCCCCATCCGGGGTGAGCAGCTCGCTGCTGAAGAGCCCGATGCCTCGCACCATGCCGCCCAGCTTCTGGCTGGGCAGCTCGATCTGATCGCCAACCGCAAAGGGCCGGTTCACATAAAGCATCAGGCCGCTCAGCAGGTTTTCCACCAGGGTGCGAGCGCCAAACCCCAGAGCGGCCGCACCCAGGCCGCTCGCCGTGAGCAGCACCGCCGCGGAAACCCCCAGCAGCTTGAGCACCGCCAGCCCCCCGAGCAGGGCCACCAGGCCCGTCACGATCTTGTCGATCAGATCCAAGGCCGCGGCCCGCTCCCGCTCACCGCGCCCTCCCCACAAGACCTCCTCCACGGCGAGCTTCCCGAGGAGGCTGGTCTTCAGCCGCAGGAGGGTCCACATCACCCCCAGGGTGAGCAGGGCGTCCCGCACCCCCTTTCCATCGCTGGGCAGATCCCATCCCAGCCTTTCGAGCTGGCCGTGGAGCCAACCCAGCAGGCCCGCCAACAGCAGGGTGAGGGCCACACTCAGCCGGGCCCGCCGCAGCAACAACCGGGTGGTAGACCCCTTCGGCAACCGAGCCGCCAGCACATCCAGGCCCACCCAGGCCAGGGCTGCCAACAGCACGGCCGCCAGAGGCACGGGCCACCGCAGGGGCCCCTCCAGAAGCGCAGTCTGCTCCGGACTCATCGGGGCAACCATGGTCCCTCCAATGCCAACCGCCAACGAAAGTCGCCCTCCAGCCAGCCCACGTCCTCCGTGGCAAGTTGGGCCACATCCGCCATCCGTTCGGCGCCCAGGCAGCCCAGGGGCGTGCGGGCCAGCTCCCCTCCGAGCACCTTGGGAGCAATCACCGCAACCACCTCCTGCACACACCCCTCCTGCAGGGCCTCGGCTGCCAGGGCCGGCCCACATTCCCAGAGCACCTGGTTGCAGCCCAGCTGGGCGAGGGCCTCCAGCAGGGCCAGGGGGGTGCAGCGCTCCAGGGCCAGCCGTTCCGCGCCCAGGGCATCGATCCGATGGCAGGCGTCCAGGCTGGCCTCCGGGCCATGGGCCACCAGCGTGAGCGCCTCCCGATCCCAGAGATGGGCCTGGGTGGGCAGATTCAGCTCCCGGCTGAGCACCACCCGCAGGGGTTCGGGTTGGCGCCGCCCCCGGCTGGTGAGACGGGGATCGTCGTAACGCACCGTGCCGCCCCCCACGATCACCGCATCACATCTCGCCCGCAAACCATGCACCCACTCCCGGGCCGCCGTACCGCTAATCCACTGGCTTTCCCCATTGGGAAGGGCGGTGCGGCCATCCAGGCTCATGGCCCACTTGAGCACCCCGAAGGGCCGCCCGTGCAGGCAGCGATGCAGAAAGGCTCGGTTCTGCGTCCTGGCCTTCATCGCCCCCACCCCCTCCACCACCTCCAGCCCCGCCGCCCGCAACCGGGCCAGGCCCTCCCCCCCCACCCGGGGATCTGGATCGGTGAGTGCCACCACCACCCTTGACAGCCCTGCGGCGATCACTGCATCGCAGCACGGCGGCGTGCGCCCCTGATGGCAACAGGGCTCCAGGGTCACCACCAGGGTGCCGCCCCGCGCCCGATCACCCGCCTGGCGCAGGGCTCCCACTTCCGCGTGGGGCTCCCCAGCCCTGGCATGGAAGCCCTCCCCCACCAGCTGACCCGCCCCATCCAGCACCACGGCTCCCACCAGGGGATTGGGGCTGGTACGACCCTCTCCCAGCGCCGCCAGCTGGAGGGCCCGATCCATCCAACGGCTCCAGTCGGTCATGGTGCCGGGGCGGGATCCTCCCAGGTGGGCAGTTGGCGCCACTCCCCCACCACATAGGGGGGAACGGGGAGTTCGCTGAACACGCCGGGCAGCTCGAGTCGGAGGGGGCGATTGCTCTGCAGATCCTCCAGCAGGGGCGCCAGATCAAATTCGGCGGCCGCATCCCGCCCGTCCCCCACCAGTTTGGGGTTGGCCAGGGTGAGATCCGCCAACTCCCAGAGGCGGCGGCCGCTGGTCACAAGCAAGGGGGTGGGGTGATCCAGCCGCACCCGGCCTGGGTAGCCCACGATCCGCAGGATCAACGGTCCCCCTTGGGGCCCCTCTCTGTAAGCAACCACCTGCCAGCTGCGGTAATCCAGATCGCGGAGGGTTTCCAGGCTGCGCACCACCCCAGAGGCGGTGAGGGTGTCGGGGTGGGCATGGAGGAGAGCCCCTGCTGGGGCGGGGTGAAGCCCCAGGATGAGGGCCATCCACAGGGGCAGGAGCACCCGGAAAACCCTCCGGTTCAGAACGGGTCTTAAGACCCGGTGGCGCCAGCCCCTCATGGGAGGGCCACCGCCTGCCGCCCAGCCCCCGGGATCGCCTCCCAGCCCGTGTGGGTGGCCCAGAGGGCCCAGAGGGCCATCGCCCGGAGGTAGTGGCAGGCCCGGAAGGTGCGCACCGCCGTGATCGCCTCGGGGGTTCGGAACTGCAATCCGCCGGTGTACACCTGCTCCACCACAGCCGAGGCGATGGCTAACGCCGTGGTGGTGTCTCCCATCAGGCGGTAATAGGCCGCCAGCCCGAAGTTGATCCCGGTCCACACCTCCAGGGGGTGGGTGCCGTTGGGATCCAGAGGGGTGCCATCCCGGCGCAGGCCGTTGGCCACCCCCAGGCGTCCCCCCTCAAACCGCTCAAAGCAGGCCTCCCGGATGGCCCGCAGGGAGGATTGGGCTCGTTCATCGGCCACCACCGGGGCCAACCCCAGGAGTCGGGCGTAGAAATCTCCACAGAGCTGATCGGCCATCACAACAGGCGTGCCGCTCTCGGCATCGATCGAATAAAACTCGCCGTTCCACAACAGGCGGTCGAAGTTGGCGCGGGACTGCTCCAGCCACTGGCCGAATTCCCGCTGTTCCGCAGCCGTGTCGAGCCCCAGTTGGAGCTGAAGCCGCTGCCCCATCGCCAGTGCAGCCTCCAGAGCAGCGATCCAGAGCGCTCCGCAGTAGGCACTCACCCCCTTGAGGGGCCAGTCGTCAAAGGTCTGGTCTGGGGCACCCCCGTTGTCCGGCAAGCCATCCCCATTGGCATCAAAGGTCTTGAGATGGCGGAGGGCCTGCACGGCCGCCGGCCAGCACTGGGCAAGGAAATTCAGATCCTGGCCATTGGGGGCCAACAAAAAGGTGCGCCACACCTGCAGCACAAAGTCGCTGGCCAGATCTTTCCAGAGATTGCAGTCCTGGTAGGCGGTGTAATTGGTGGCATCAAACGGCCGCTCGTTGGGGGCCCCCAGATCGTGGGGCGTGGCGCCGGCCACCTTGCGGGGCGCCTCCACCCGCCCCTTGCCCTGGGTGAAATACCAGCCGATCGGCCGGGGGGTGGCATCGGCGGCGGGGATCGCGCGGGCGAAGCTCCGCAGCACGGCCTTATCCAGCTCAGGCCAGAGCTGCAGCAGGGCAAACGAGCCGTAGAGCCGCACGTCGAGGCTCTCATACCAGGCGTAGTCGAGGCACTCGAGCACCCCAAAGCGCCCCACCGGATCCTCCGGGGAGGCGGCGGTCCAGAGGGTGCCACCACTGGCCAGGTCGTAAAGCTCATTGCAGAGGGCCATGCGCAGGGCCTCGGGCAAATCCTTGCGCTCTACCACCGGAGCTTGCCAGGCCTGGATCTGTGCACGCCAGGAGGGCCAGTCGCGCAGGGCTTCGGCGGCGATCGCCGCGGCCTGATCGCCGCCGGGGCCGAAGAAATCGGTGTAGCGCCGGAGGGCAAGGCAGCCGGTGGCGAAGGCCGTGAGCGGCAGATCCCAGGCCAGCACCACCGGCAGCTCCAGGGTCTGGCCAGGCTCCAGGGTGAAACGCACGGCCAGGGCGGCGCTGGCGGGATCGTTCCGGCCGCTGCGCCGGTCGTTGTTGCTCTCCGGCAGGGAGCCATCTCGCGAGAAGGGCCCCCAGATCTCCTCCCCATCGCCCCAGGGATTCCAGCGGCCGCAGCGGAAGATCTCCACGCCCTGGCTTCCGAAAGACGTTTCATCGGGGACCGCCACACACCACTGGCCATCCCCTTCCCCCGGAGCGGCCGTGGGCGGCTGGCTCCCCTCCAGCACCACACCCTTCAACCCCGGCTCGTTGATCAAGCGGTTGCGTTGGCCCTCACTCCGCCCAATCGCGGGCACGTAGTTGTGTTCCGGGCTGCCATCGTCGCGGAAGTGCACCTCAGCGGCTGGATCGGTGTTGGTGAACCAGCCACAGGTGTTGCGCCAACTCACCAACAACGACACTGTGAGGGGCTGGGGGGTGGGGTTGTGGAGCGTCCACACGAACACCGCCACCGGATAGCTGCTGCGCTGGTAGTCGCCCGGCAGGATGGGGCTGAAGGCCTCACAGCTCACCTGGGTCTGAAAGACCCCGGAGTAGTGGGTGGCGCTCCAGGGATAGCGAGCGGCATAGGTACCGCTGCCGGCCGGCAGCCAGTCCCACGCGCCCAGGGGAGGGTCGTTCTCGGCCCCTTCCTGGGCGGAGCGGCTGTCGTCCCGCGCGGGTGGTGTGGCCAGCGCCAGGGCCTGGCTGGATGCCCCATCTCCTTCAAAAAAGGCGAACTGGCAATCGGGCAGCACGCCAAACCAGTGCTCCCCCCCATCCAGGTGCCAGAGGTTGAACGCCCCATCCGGGGCCCGGCCGATGCAGCCGGCTCCCAGGCCTCCCAGGGGCATGCCGTGGTTGGGGCCATCATCCAGATTGCTGGCGTACCGCACCGTGTAGGGCTTCTCCCAACTGGCTCCAAGGGAATGGGTCCAGCTGGCGGTGGGCGGCTGCCAGGAGTCTGAAGAGGTGGTCGGCCGTTGGCGTAAAGGGGGCAGGCCGAAGGGCATGGCCGGGGGGCATGGTCCGGGCCAGCATGTCAGATCTGACGGCTTCGAAGGCCCTTCGAACCAGCCTTGAAGGCCGTGTCGGCCAGCAGCACCAGACAAGGTGCCGCCACCAGCAGAGGCCAGTGCCCTGGGCTCAGCGGCAGAAAAGCAAAGATCGCCGCCAAGGCCGGCAGCAGAATCAACCCGCTGGCCAGCAGCGGCTCACTGATGAACCCCAGCCAGAGAAGGGGGTTCGACACGCCGAGCAGGCGCCAGAAGGGCAAGCTGTCACTGCGGCAGGCCAGCAGGGCACCCATCTGGCCGGCCACGATCAAGGCGAAGGCCAAGGTGCTCGCCTGCTGCTGCACCCCCTCCACCCAGGGCAAGGCGGTGTGATGCAGCAGCTGGGGCGCGAGCTGCCGCAGCTGGGGAAGGCTGACGCCGTGATCGCGCCAGACCTTTAGGTAGCCCCCCAGGGAAAGGGCCGCTTCCGTGAGGCCCAAGACCAAGTAGGCCCGCACCATCACCGGCCGATTCAGCAGGGGTTCGTCGCGGTTGCGGGGCGGGGCGCGCATCAGCTGCGGCTCCGGCGGATCGCTTCCCAGGCCGAGGGCAGGCAGGAGGTCGGTTCCGAGGTCGACCGCCAGGATTTGCAGCACGGTGAGAGCTGCCGGCAGCCGAAACACCACCATGGCCAGGAACGGTGCCACCTCGGGCACGTTGGAGGCAAGCACGTAGGTGATGAACTTGCTGATGTTGGTGACCACCGAGCGCCCGTAGCGAATGGCCGTCACGATGGTGGCGAAATTGTCGTCCATCAGCACGATGTCGGCCGCCTCCCTGGCCACATCCGTGCCGGAGCGCCCCATGGCCAGGCCCACATCGGCGGCCCGCAGGGCCGGCGCATCGTTCACCCCATCTCCCGTCACGGCCACCACCTCTCCAAGGGAGCGGTAGGCCTGCACCAGGCGCAATTTCTGTTCCGGGGTCACCCGGGCAAACACCAATCGGTGTCGGTATTTGAGCAGTTGCCGCAGATGGAGGTCCCTGATTTGGGAGAGGGTTTCCCCGTCGATCACCCGCACCGGATCCGCCATCGGACTCATGCCGGTAGAGGGCGATGGATCCAGCAAGCCCAACTGCTGGGCCACTGCCTGGGCGGTGAGCCCGTAGTCACCCGTCACCATGGTCACCTTGATGCCCGCTTCCCTGCACTGGCGAATGGCCTGGGGCACCTCCGGTCGGGGGGGGTCGTAGAGGCCGAGCAGCCCCACCAGGATCTGGTTGGATTCCAAGGTGTCGCTGCGGCTGCCCTCGCCCACCGGCGCCATGGCCAGGGCGAGCACGCGATAGCCCTGGGCCGCCATCCGGTCATTCGCCTGCCGCACCAGCTCCCGCGAGGCCGCCTGGAGGGGAACGGGCCCGGAAGCCATGAGCCAGGCGTTGCATTGGGCCAGCATCTCCAGGGGGGCGCCCTTGGTCAGCACCAACCGGCCGTTGGCGGCCAGCAGCGGTAAGCCATCCTCACCAGGGCGCCATTCCACCACCACGCTCATGCGGCGGCGATGGGAATCAAATGGCACCTCCTGGAGCCGGGGATGGCGTGCCCGCAGAGCTGGAAGATCCAAACCCGCGGCCTTAGCGGCCAGCAGGAGGGCGACTTCGGTGGAATCTGCCGAGAGGGTCGGATGGCCCAGTTGGGCGTTGTTGCAGAGCGCACTTCCTGCCAGCAACAACGTTCGACCCTCCGCCCACTCCTCCGGCAGCCACACCTCCTCCAGCTCCATCTGATTACGGGTGAGCGTGCCGGTCTTGTCGCTGCAGATCACACTCACCGAGCCCAGGGTTTCCACCGCCGAGAGCCGTCGCACCAGGGCCTGCTGGCGGGCCATGCGCTGCACATTGATGGCCAGGGCCAGGGTGACCGTAGGGAGGAGTCCCTCCGGCACGTTGGCCACCAGGATGCCCACGGCAAACACCAGGCTTTCCAGGGGCCCCATCCCCACCAGGAAGAGATTCAAGGCAAAGGCCAACAGAGCCATGCTCACCGCCACCAGGGTGATGGTGTGCACGATCTTCCCCACCTGTTGCTCCAGGGTGCTGATCCCTCGCTGGGTGGAGGCGGTGAGGTGGGCCACATGGCCGAATTCCGTCTCCAGGCCTGTGGCGTACACCATGGCCTCCCCACGGCCGCTGGCCACCGTGGTGCCCGCCAGCAGCAGATTGGCGCATTCCACCGCAGGCAGCGGCCTGAGCCCTTCGCGGAGGGGAAGGGGGTCGATCTGGCGGGGCACCGGTTGGGATTCCCCCGTGAGCACGGAAAGATCGAGCATGAGGGCCGAGCTCCGCAGCAGCCTGCAATCGGCCGGGACCCGCTCCCCCTCCTCGAGCGACACCCGATCACCGGGCACCAGGGCTTCCGCTGCCACGGGCTTCAACACCCCATCCCGCCAGACCTGGGCCTGTTGGGGCAGGGAGCTTGCCAGGGTGGAAAGGGTTCGCTCCGCTTGAAATTCCTGCCAGAAGGAGAAGCCACCGTTGATCAGCACCACCCCCCAGATGGCCCATCCCAGTTGGGGGGTGCCTGCGGCAAAAGCCAGTGCGCCCGCCACCCAGAGCAGAATCGCCATGAAGTGGAGCATCTGATCCACCAGGCGCAGCAGCAGGGGCCGGCGCTTGAGGTGGGGCAATGTGTTGGGACCGAAGCGCTCCAGCCGGAGGGTGGCCTCCTGGTCCGTCAAGCCATCCGGAGTGGATTGCAAGGCCCCAACCACTTCCTCCTGAGGCAGGGTCCAGATCGGACGGGACGGGGAAAGAAGCACCGGGGAGGGGCATGCACGACCCCTTCAGGATGGCGACGCCCCTAGGCACTGTTCCACCACCTCCCGGGTATTGGGCGAAAGACTCGCGCCAGCCAGCTCCTGGAGGGCGTTGCCCATCTGCTCCCGTCGCTGGGGCCCGAAACTGCGCCAGCGGCTGAACACCTTCACCAGGCGGGAGGCGGTGATGGGGTTGCGCCGATCCAGCTGGAGGATCTGATCGGCCAGGAAGTGGTAGCCCGATCCATCGGCGGCATGAAATACGGGGGCATTCCCAGCCAACCCTCCCAGCACGGCCCTTACCGCATTAGGAGCCATGGGATCGAAGCGGGGGTGGCCCAACAGGGCCTTCACCCGATCCAGGCCATCCGGGAAGGGGGCTCCGGCCTCCAGCGCAAACCAGGAATCCAGGATCACAGGCTTGTGCTGCCAGCGCTGATAGAAGGCGTCCAGGGCGGCCTGGCGTTCGGGCAGGGGGTGACACTGCAGGGCCCCTAGCCCGGCCCGCGCCAGGGTCATGGAGGAGCCCTCCACAGCGGCCCGGGCCGCGGCAATGCAGCCCTTATCCCCTGCGGCCACCCGCCAGCGCCAGATCAGACCAGTGAGTTGCCTGGCTCCACCGCCCTCGGGCCAGGGCTCGCTCCAGGCGGGCAGGCATTCCTCCAGCACCTGCTGGAGGGGATCGGCCAGGGCGTCCCCAAACCGTTGCTCCAGGGCCCGCAGCGCCGCGAACAGGGCAGGGGGGTCCGGTTCCGGGGTGTCCTCCTGCAGTTCCTGGAGGCCTGGCAAGGAGAGCAGGAGAGCCCGACTGGGCTCCGAGAGGGAGGGGTCGGCCAGGATGCGCCGGAATGCATCGATCAGTTCCTCCTCCAGCAGCTGGTCGGGCCTTCCTTCGGCCCGACGCAGCCCGGCTCGGCGCAACAGGGTTTGCCCCGCATCCCAGCGGGCGAAGGCATCGCTATCCGACGACAGCAGGTGCACCATCTCCCGGGTGGGTCGGCCCAGCTTCACCTTCACGGGCGCGGAAAAATGCCGCAGCACAGACAGGGCCGGTGGGGCCTCCCGGCGGGGCAATCCTTCCAGTTGAAAGGTTTGCTCCGCCTGATCGATCACCAGCAGGCGGGTTCCCTGTCCCCAGTGCCTTGGAAGGCTGGGCCCGGGGGGCGGCCCCGGGGGCTCCCCGGCCAGGCGCACCGCCACGGGATGGCCGGCCTGATCCACCAGGCCCAGGGCGAGTGGAATCACTAGGGGCACCTTCTCCGCCTGCCCTGGGGTGGGTGGCGTCGCCTGGCGGATGGTGAGCTCCAGGGTGCCGGTGCTCTGGCGCCAACGGCGGCGGATGGTGAGGGTGGGCGTTCCTGCCTGGCGATACCAGTGGCGGAATTGCTGGAAATCAAAGCGAAGGGGAGCCTTCTCCGCCGCCCAGCTCTGGTGGGCCGCATCCTCCAGGGCCTGCACGAAGTCCTCACAGGTGGCCGCCGTGCCGTCATGGCGCTGCACATAGAGCCGGATGCCCGCCATGTAGGTCTCGTCGCCGAGGAGGGTGTGCAGCGCCCGGATCACCTCCGCGCCTTTTTCATAGATCGTTGTGGTGTAAAAGTTGTCGATCGCTTCATAGTGGTCCGGCCGAATCGGATGGGCCGTGGGGCCCCCATCTTCCCGGAACTGGGTGTTGCGAAGCAGGGCCGCCGTTTCCATCCGCACCAGGGAATGGCCGTGGAGATCGGCACTGAAACACTGGTCTCGGAAAACGGTGAGACCCTCTTTCAAGGAGAGCTGAAACCAGTCGCGACAAGTGATGCGATTTCCCGTCCAGTTGTGGAAGTATTCGTGGGCAATCACACTCTCAATCCTCTCCAACTCCCCATCCGTAGCCGTTTCATTATCGGCGAGAACTAACTTAGAATTGAACAGATTCAGGCTCTTATTTTCCATGGCGCCCATGTTGAAATGGCGCACAGCAACAATGTTATACTGATCAAGGTCGTATTCCAGTCCATATACTTTTTCCTCCCATTCCATCGCCCGTTTCAGGCTGTGCATGGCATGGGCCGTGTAGGGCTCATCGCCCTCTTCCACGTGGAGCCGCAGACACACCTGCCGGCCGGATGCCGTGGTGAAGGTGTCGCTCACTTCCTGCAGCTGGCCTGCCACCAGGGCAAACAGGTAGGAGGGTTTGGGAAAGGGGTCGTCCCATAGGGCGAAGTGGCGTTGGCTGGATCCACCAACCTGCGGAAGAAGCCCCTGCTCCAGGCAATTCCCGTTGGAGAGCAGCACGGGCGCCTCGGCCAGATCGGCCTCGATGCGCACCCGGTAGCGACTCAGCACATCGGGCCGATCGAGGTGAAAGGTGATCCGCCGAAACCCTTCGGGCTCGCACTGGCTGGTGACCATCCCATCGCTCACATAGAGCCCCTCCAGGCTGACGTTGCTGTGGGGATCGATCCGCACCCGGCTGCTCAGCCGGAAGGGGCGCTGGGGTGGGGAGAGGAGAGTGAGTCCGTCACCGTGCAAGGCGTAAGCCTCAGGGGGCAGCCGTTGCCCATCGCACTGAAGCTCCAGAAGCTCAAGCTCCACCCCCTTGAGCGGGAGATTGGCCCGCTCCTCCTCCGTGGCAAGAGGATTGGGGTGCAACTCAAGGTCGCACGCCACCAGGGCGTGGTCCGCGAAGAGCTGGACGGTCAGGTGGGTGCGGGGCACCAGATAGGGGGCCGGCCTGTAGTCGGCCCTTCTCACAACGGGCATGGAGCCTAAAACACAGGTTTAGGACGGGTCGAAGTCGGACCTGCCCTGAACCTGAGTATGGCCTAAGCACTTAGGGAAGGGAGTGGAACCTCGCTTACTTCTGTGGGGCCTTGCCTGCGGATTGGATGGCTTGCTTCACCTGGGCGAGAAGGGGGTCAAATTCCTTTTTCCAGTCAGCTGGGAGGCTCTTGCCACAGATGCCATCCACACGCATCACCAGCTGAAGCAGGGACCCATTCACCAATTGTTCCTGGCTGAGGGGTGCCTGGGCACCGGGAACCTTGGAACCGTGTTTGCTGAAGAGAACAGAAACCAACATCTTCAAGTTGGTGTCCACGGCGGTCTTGAAAGGCACCTTCGCTTGGGCGAGGCCGCACATGTTGATGGCCCCCATGCCGATGTAGGTGTTCAGCTCATCGGTGGTGGCGGCCCTTTGATTGGCGGCGGGAGCGGCCTGCTGCTGAGCCTGCACCCGGCCCGGCAGGCTGAGGGATGTGCCGACAAGAGCCAGCGCCAGGGCCAGGGCCGATCGCTTCGCGAACATGGGAGAGGAAATGGATGCCACCATGGTGAGCCATCCCCACCAGGTGGCCAGCCCCCTCAGGACGGCTCAAGAAGGGGCGCACCAGCCCCCTCAACCCGCTCCTCGTGATGAATCTCCGAGAGCTCCAGATCGCCGTTGCGCCAGGAATAGATCGAGCGGGCCCGGTAGCGGTCCTGATCCACAAGACGGATGTGCTCCAGGATGTCCCACTCCTGGTAGTGGGATTCGAAGATCAGCTCATGCTCATCCACCTGGCGGATCTGACTTTTGGAGGGGGAGCCACACAGGTAGGCCTGGCTGCGCCGGAGCTGGTGCCCGCAGAGATAGGCCTCCATGGTGCCGTTCCGCACGTATCGGGGCTTGCGATCAAAAAAGTCGTACTCCTTTTCCGGCCACCAGGTGAAGCGGTAAGCAGCTTCCCCTTCGATCGGTTCACTGAAGCTCTCAATCCGCAGCATCATGTCGACCCGCAGCGCCTCCTCATCGGTAAAGAAATACAGACGCCTGGACCTCCACAGACCCAGGTTGCGGGAGAACCAGCGGCGCATGCTGCTGTCGAGCTGAATGCGGCTGCGCGGGGGCGAACCTGTGGCGGGGGCAACGACGGGTGAAACTCTGGCAGAGGCCAGCATCTGGGCAAGATGTTGGCTCTGATCAGCCCCCGACGGCTCGGTAGATAGGGTCATGGCGCGGCAGATGCCGGCTGGGGACACGTCCTTCATAGCAAGCATGGTGGGCAGGTGCTGAAAATTCCATAAGGTGTGCAGGAGTTCATCGATGCGGAGGCCGGAAATGTGAGCGTGGGCGAGGAGGCGCCAGCAAACAGAAGCCATGGGGGCCAGGAGCCTGAGTCTTCGATCGGACGCCAGAGCCTGCGATTGCTTTTGCTGGCCAACCCCCATCACCTGGCCACGCCCAACCTGCGCAATCTGGTGAGCCTGCTGCGGGCGGAAGAGAAGGGCTTTGATGTGAGCCTGGAGGTGGTGGATCCCGCCAAGCACCCCGAACTGCTGGAACTCCACCGCCTGGTGGCGACGCCAGCACTGGTGAAGCTCTCCCCCCTGCCGAAACAGGTGTTTGCAGGGAGCACCCTCCCCACCCAGGTGCGCAGCTGGCTCCCCCGCTGGCAGCAGATGGAGGTGGTGAGCAGCCTGGGCATGAGCCTCCGCCCGGCGGAGATGGATGGCAGCCGTACCCAGCGGGAGGTGCAGCTGGAGGATCAGCTGCTGGTGTTGCGTCAGGAAAACGAAACCCTGATTGAGCGTTTGGGGGTGCAGGAGCGGCTGCTGCGCATGGTGGCCCACGAGCTGCGAACGCCCCTCACAGCGGCCAAGCTGGCCCTCCAGAGCCACGGGTTGGGCCAGATCGATGAAGCCCGGTTCCAGGATGTGCTGCACCGTCGCCTCGACGACATTGAGGCCCTCTCCAAGGATCTGCTGGAGGTGGGCACGACCCGCTGGGAGGCCCTGTTCAACCCGCAGCGGCTGGCCCTCGGCCAGGTGGTGGCCGATGCCATCTTGGAGCTGGAAAAGCTCTGGGTGGGCCGGAATCTGGAGCTGGTCACCGACATCCCCGCCGATCTGCCCGACCTGTATGCCGACCAGAGGCGCATGCGGCAGGTGCTGCTGAATCTTTTGGAGAATGCCTTCAAATTCACCCCCGATGGGGGCCGGGTGTCGCTCACCCTGCTGCACCGCACCAGCCAGTGGGTGCAGGTGAGCCTTTGCGACAGCGGCCCAGGCATCCCCCGGGAGGAGCAGGAGCGGATTTTTCAGGATCGGGTGCGACTCCCCCAAACCTCAGGCCATACCTCCGGCTACGGGGTGGGCCTCTCCGTCTGTCGCCGCATCGCCGAGGTGCATGGCGGGAGAATCTGGGTGGTCTCTGAACCGGGCGAAGGGGCCTGCTTCCACTTCACCGTGCCCGTCTGGAGCGGACAGAGTGGCCCCTCGGAGAGGTCCGATCCCAGGAGCACTTCTTGACGAAGGGTCCTTCCAGCCCCTAGCTTCCAATTGTTCAGCGATCAAAGAAAGAGCCGATCCCAAGTCCCCTCGAAGGAGGAGAGACCCAAAATTTGCTCCTTGCTCGATCCACCCTCCCTTGAGGGTGCGCGCTGAGGCCTCGCCCCCATCGTCTAGAGGCCTAGGACACCTCCCTTTCACGGAGGCGACAGGGGTTCGAATCCCCTTGGGGGTATACCGATTCCAATTTCCAGAGCCGAGCTCAACCCAGAGCTTTGTCTTCTCGTCGTTGGGCTTCCTGCTGCACACCGCGCAGGTTGCTCGCCAGATCTTGCTGGAGACGCTGCTCAATCAGCCCGATCGGCATGCCAGGCTTTCCCTGCACCAGCAGGGCATAGAACAACCAACTGCTCGTTGCGTCAGCTCCCACCCGCCATTCCCCCTCAAAACAGCGGAAATCCCCCTGGGTCATGCGAAACGGAAGCCGTCCCGATTCGGTCTCTTCAGTCAGTTCAAGGGAAACGCGGGCGGTGAAGCGCAGACCGCAAAACAACTGGGCCCCCACCTGCTCCACCCCCACCAGGCGATCCCGACGCCAGAGCACGCGGGAATGCTCAAGATTGGGGATGAATCGGTGGAGGTTGTCGTAATCCGTGAGCACCTTCCAGATCCAGCTGGGTTGGGTGGGGAGGCGGAGCTGCACCGCCAACCTGCGCTTCCCGTTCGGCAGGCGCTCCATGTCCTGATGAATGGTGTCCAGGCTGCAGGTGGCCGTAGTTTTCTGCAGCCGGAATGCCTGCTCCGGCAGGTTGAGGGAGGAAGAGTCCAGAAGCTGGTGCGTCAAGTGAGGCTCAGGGGACGCTGGCGGGGGAGCGCGACATGTGCCCTGGCTGACGCCCACACGTGTCGTGGTGATCAGAGGAAGGCTAGCCCGATTGCCAGGAATCCGAGAGGTTGGAACGTTCTCTATGATCGCCGAGACTGTTGGGAACTCTGAGATGCGTGTCTCCACCGGCTCTGCCACAAGCGCTGAGAATCGGATGTTCACCGTCGTGGTGGAAAGTTTTGGAGCGGGACCGCAGCGACGGGCTGAGCGGACGCTCACCGTGCCTTTTCAGCAACTGCAGTCGTTGATGCAGACCATCGCCCGCAAAGGTGGTCGGATCAAAATTGTCAGTTCCGACTCTGTTTCTGCCTCACTATCGGCCCCCCAGCCGACCGCCCATGGGTCCGATGCCCCACCCGCACTCGCCCCCCAACCCCCTGTTTCCAAGCCAGCAGTGAGCCACGCCGACGTCCCCGTCAATCTCTACAAGCCCAAGGATCCTTTCATCGGCACGGTGACAGGCAATTACAGCCTTCTTGCCGAGGGTGCCATTGGACGCGTGAACCACATCACCTTCGACCTCAACGGAGGCCATCTTCACTACGTGGAAGGCCAGAGCATCGGCATCATTCCGGATGGCGAGGATGCCGCAGCCAAGCCCCACAAGCTGCGTCTGTACTCCATTGCCAGCACCCGTCACGGGGATGACTGCGCCGACAACACGGTGTCGTTGTGTGTACGCCAACTCCAGTACGAGAAGGACGGGGAAACGATCAACGGTGTTTGCTCCACCTTCCTCTGTGACATCGAACCGGGCGCCAAGGTGAAGATCACCGGCCCGGTGGGCAAAGAAATGCTCCTCCCGGCTGATGAAGAGGCCAACATCATCATGCTGGCCACCGGCACCGGGATTGCCCCTATGCGGGCCTACCTCCGCCGGATGTTCGACACCGAAGAGCGGGCGAAGAATCCTGAGTATCAATTCCGGGGCAAGGCCTGGCTGTTCATGGGTGTGCCCACCACCCCCAACCTTCTCTACGAAGAGGATTTCCAGAGCTACCTCAGCGCTTTCCCCGAGCATTTCCGCTATACAAAAGCCATCAGCCGCGAGCAGAACAATGCCTCAGGCGGCCGGATGTACATCCAGGATCGGGTGCTCGAGCATGCCGATGAGATCTTCGCCCTCATCGAAGATCCCAAAACCCACGTTTTTATGTGCGGTTTGAAGGGGATGGAGCCTGGGATCGACGAAGCCATGACCGCCGCGGCCTCCGCCAAGGGCCTCGATTGGTCGCAGCTCCGGCCGAGCCTCAAGAAGCAGGAACGTTGGCACGTCGAAACCTACTGAAATCAGAGATCCCTCACACAACCTCGTCTGAGGGGGGTTTCTAACGGCGCCAATGCCCTGGCCTCGTTAAACCAGAGGAAAAGGTCCCATCCCCATGACTGCGATTTTGACCAACCCCCTGCGGGTGGGGCTTCGGCAGGAACGGGTGATTCCCCCTCAGTGCATCGTCATCTTTGGTGCCAGCGGTGACCTCACCCACCGCAAGCTGGTGCCAGCCCTGTTTGAGCTCCATCGCCAGAGGCGGCTGCCCAGCGAATTCTCCGTGCTGGGCTGCGCTCGCCGCCCCTGGAGCGACGAGGAATTTCGCCAGCGCATGGGCCAGGCACTGGAGAAGGAGATCGCCGATCACCGTTCTGCCTGGGACCACTTCAGCCAGGGATTGTTCTACGAACCGATCGACCTCCAACAGAGTGAGCATCTGGTGCGCCTGGCCAAACGGCTCGATTCACTGGACCATCTGCGGGCGACCCGGGGCAACCGCACCTTTTATCTCTCGGTTTCGCCAGAGTTTTATGGCAGCGGTTGCCGTGCTTTAGCAGCCGCAGGGCTTCTGGCGGATCCGGAGCGGAGCCGGGTGGTGATTGAGAAGCCCTTCGGAAGGGATTACGGCAGCGCCCAGAGCCTCAACAAGGTGGTCCAGGCCTGCGCCAAGGAAAGCCAGGTGTTTCGCATTGATCATTATCTCGGCAAAGAAACGGTTCAAAATATCTTGGTATTGCGCTTTGCTAATACAATTTTTGAACCTCTTTGGAACCGAAATTATATCTCCAACGTGCAGATCACGGCCGCAGAAACCGTGGGCGTGGAAGAGCGTGCAGGGTATTACGAAACCTCGGGTGCCTTGCGGGACATGGTTCAGAACCATTTGACCCAGATCCTTGCCCTCACCGCCATGGAACCCCCGGGGCGCTTCGATCCGGAGGCCATTCGCAACGAAAAGGCCAAGGTGCTCCAGGCCGCCCATCTGGCACATGAGGATGAAGCCTGGAAATGCTGTGTACGCGCTCAGTACAGCGCCGGAGGAACGGCCGCCAACCCCCTTCCCGGCTACCGCCAGGAGCCGGGGGTGAACCCCAACAGCACCACGGAAACCTATGTGGCGATGAAGCTCTTCATCAACAACTGGCGCTGGCAGGGGGTGCCCTTCTATCTGCGCACGGGGAAGCGCCTGCCCAAGCGGCTCAGCGAAGTGGTGCTCACCTTCCGGGAGGCCCCGGTGCACCTCTTCGATGCCGCCGGGGGCGCCCCCACCCCCAACCAACTAATCCTTCGCATCCAGCCCGATGAAGGGGCCGAAATCAAGTTCGAGGTGAAGGCCCCTGGTTCAGGAATGCGGAGCCGTCCTGTGGATATGGCCTTCAGCTACGACGAATCTTTTGGCGAACCCTCGGACGAGGGCTATGTGCGCCTCCTGGCCGATGCCATGTTGGGTGACCCCACTCTCTTCACCCGCAGCGATGAGGTGGAGGCCGCCTGGAGGCTCTACACCCCCCTGCTGAAGCTCATTGAAGACTCCCCATGGCAGCTCCCCGTGCACCCCTACGAAGCGCGCACGTGGGGTCCGGGCGCCTCTGACAACCTGCTGGCCGAGGACGGCCTGATCTGGCGCAGACCCTGACCTTCTGGGGAGATCCTCCCCCCGCTTGTTTCGCCCCCTCACTGCTCGTTGCCATGTCTGCCCAACTCACGCTCCAGGCCCCGCTTGAAATCCCTCCCGTGGAGGTGGTGCCCTACCTCCAGCAGCTCTGGCATGAAGGGCTGGAGGGAGCCTCTGGAGCCGCCACCTTCACCCTCCTGGTTTGGGAACCCTCCTGGCTTGAGCAACAGCTGGTGAGGATGGGCCGTGTGGATGGCCCGATCACTGGCCTGGATCGGGCCGATGTGCACGCGTCAGCGCGGGATCTGGTGGGCACCCTGGGTCTACCACCCAGCACCGCTCCTATGGATCCTGGCCTGGCCTGGGCCCTTGGGGAGCAGCCTGGTCGCCACGAGGCCCAGGATCTGCGCGGGCAATTCGTGGACAGCGCCATCAGCACCCACATGCCTCGCAGGTTGATCACCCTGGCCCCCACCATTGATCCGGCCAAGCCGCTGGAAACCCTTGTGGCGGCCTATTGCCCCCTCCCAGAGGAAGGGGGATCAAGCGCGGCCTGTGGAGATGTGGTGGTGTTGCGAGGAAGTTTGGGAGCTCTGCAACTGGCCATGGGGATGGTGCATACCCTCGTGCGGGAAGACCTCCCTTGCTGGGTGTGGTGGAACAGCAGCCTGGATGAACCCTCCGAGCTGCTGGAGGCCCTCGCCCCTCCCACCCGCCGGCTCGCGATCGACACCTCCCGGGGCCAACCCGCCCGTTGCCTGGATGTGCTGGTGAATCGGATCCGGTCCGGCCAAGCCGTGAACGATTTCAACTGGTTGCGTCTGCGGGCCTGGCGGGAATCCCTGGCGATGGTGTTTGATCCCCCCTCCAGGCGGGATGCCCTCCAGCACGTGGTGCAATTGGACATCGATGTGGAAGGCGATCACCCCGTCAAGGGCCTCTTGCTAGCGGCTTGGATGGCCGATCGGCTCGGCTGGCACCTGGAAAATTCCTACACCGTTGATGTGGATGGCTCCGCCACCGGTATCGCCGCTGAGTTTCAGCGCACGGATGGGGAACTGGTTCGTTTTCGCCTGATGCCGGTTCCCGTGGGGGTCCCCAAGGCCCATCCCGGGGCGATCGTGGGGCTGCGCCTGATCTGCCATCCGCAGCAACGCCCCCCCCTGTGTGTGATTCTCTGTTCCGAGAGCGGCGGCTGCATGCGCTTGGAGGCCGGGGGCATGGCGGCCATGGAGTTGGCGGAAGAGGTGGTGCCCTCCCCGGAGGAGAGTGAAGAGAAGGAGATGGCCCGGCTGCTGGGGGGAGGTCACGACTCCACCAACCCCCTGCTGGCGGCAGCCGCCCCCCTGGCAGCGGAGTTGCTGCCAGCGGCCCTGGGCGCCAAGGGATTTGCCAAGCTTTGAGCTGTTTGATTGCGGCACCCTGCAGCGGCAGCGGCAAAACCCTGCTAAGCCTGGTCCTGGCGTCCTGGGTCCGCCATCGGGGAACCACCCTGCAGCCCTTCAAGGTGGGGCCCGACTACCTCGACCCCCAGTTGCTGGGCCAGGTGGCGGGCAGGCCATGCCGCAATCTTGATCCCCTGCTCTGTGGCGAGCCATGGGTGCGGCAGTCCTTCCAGTGGCACGGGAGCCGGGCGGACGCCGTGCTGGTGGAGGGGGTGATGGGTCTGTTTGATGGGCGAGGCCCCACCGGTGAGGGGAGTTCGGCCGAGGTGGCCCACCTGCTGCATCTGCCGGTGGTGCTGGTGGTGGAGGCCTCCCGCCAGAGTGCCTCTCTGGCTGCCCTGGTGAGCGGGTTTCGCGACCATGGCCCGCCGCGGGTGAATCTGGCGGGGGTCGTGCTGAATCGGGTGGGGAGCGAGCGGCATCGGGCCCTGCTGGCTGATGTTCTGGCATCCATCAACGTTCCCCTGCTAGGGGTTCTGCCCCCCCATCCCGCGCTGGACCTCCCCTCCCGCCATCTGGGCCTGTTCCCCCCCCACGACTTGCCCGACCTGCGATCCCGGATGGAGGCGTGGGTGCACCTGGCGGAAACCCATCTCGACCTGGATCGGCTCTGGCCCCTCCTCTCCTCCAAGCCCGCCTCCGGTTTGGGGCAGGTGGACCCCATCCTGGCCGCACTGGAAGGGGCTTGCCCTAAGCGACCCACCTGGGAAGGGTGCCCTCCGGTGATGGTCGCCCGGGATGCGGCCTTCCACTTCACCTATCCCGAAACCTTTGAGCTGCTGGCAGCACTGGGGTTGGAGGTGGAGCCCTGGAGCCCCCTGGCGGATGAACCCTTGCCAGAGGCCTGTGGAGCCGTGGTGCTGCCCGGCGGCTATCCGGAGCTCCATGCCTCCACCTTGGGCGCGGCCGGCCGCAGCCGAGCCTCCTTGGTGGAAGCAGCTGAGCAAGGGGTCCCCATCGTTGCGGAATGCGGCGGGCTGCTCCTGCTGGGCAACGCTTTGGTGGATCCCCAGGGCACCACCTGGCCCATGGCGGGCCTGCTCCCCTTTGAAGCCCGGCCCGGCGCCCTCAGCCTGGGCTACCGGCAGGCCCAGGCCCAGAAGGATGGGCTGCTGGTTCGCCAGGGGGAGACCTACGGGGGCCATGAGTTTCACCGTTGGCAACTACACCCCCCAAGTGGAGCTCCGATGTGGCAACTTGAAGGATGGGGAATGAACAGGAGCTTGGAGGGATGGACCACAACGACCCTGCACGCCAGTTGGCTCCATCTCCACTGGGCTGGTTTCCCGACGATCCCCTTGCGCTTGGGCGCCGCCATCGCGGCCGGCGGGAAGCGGCCGCAGCCCGGCGCTTTCTCCAGCCCCAGGAGCCCTCTCCCCCATCTCTCCCGGAACGCTGGCGCCTGACCGTTCGCGGCAAGGTGCAAGGCGTGGGGTATCGGGAGGCCTGCTGCCGCTCAGCCCAGGATTTGGAACTCAGCGGCTGGGTGCGCAATCTCTCCGATGGAACAGTGGAGGTGGAAGCGGAAGGGAAGCCCTTCAACCTCACGGCATTGTTGATGTGGTGTGAGCAAGGACCCCTTCCCGCCCGTGTCACCAGCGTGAACGCCAGGCGCATTGCTCCGATCGGGGGGGATTGGTTTGAAATTCGCCGCTGAGCTGGGGGTTCGATGGTGAACTCCCCCTGGCTGGAATTGCTGGGGTATTCCCTGGCCATCGGCTTCAGCCCCCTCCATCTGGCCCTGTTGCTGCTGCTCCTTCTGGGCCCCCATCCCTTGCGAAGAGGGGGCTTTCTCGTCCTCTCCTGGGTGCTGATGTCAGCGCTTGTGATCGGCCTACTTCTGGGAGTTGGGCACGGTTTGGTACTCACCATGGAGAAAGGCACCAGCCATCGCACGGGCCTGGATCTCCTTGCCGCAGGTGCGTTTCTGGCCCTTGGCGTGCAAACCCTTCGCTCCCGCTCGGCGGGAGCCGATGGCGCACCGGAATGGAGTCATCAGCTGGATAGGCTTCTCAAGATGCCCCTCCCATTGCTGCTGCTGATCAGTGCAGCTCTTCAGGTGGCGGGTCCGGAAGATCTTTTCGTGTACGCCAAGGCGGCTGGAGCCCTGTTCCATCCGAGTTGGGATGGGCTGCAGGACGCGGTTTGGAGCATTGCCTACGGAGCCCTGACGAGCTTGTTTTTACTGGTGCCCTTGGTGGCCTGCTTTGTGGTGGGCCAGGAGCGCATGGAGCCCGCTCTTGCCAAGATGAAAAGTGTGGTCGACCGTTTTGGCCAACCCCTCCTGGGAGCCATTTGCCTCATGCTGGCCCTGGTGGTGGGCTGGCAGGGTCTGGAGGGCCTGCAGATCAGTCAGGCATCAACGGCCACTCTCTTCGGCTGAGGTGGGGTTGATGTCCTGCGACTCAAGTTCAGCACTGAGAATTTTTTCGAGATAATCAGGGTCGTGGATCTGGAAATGTTGCCGACCAGGACGGAACGCCAGGAGCGGCTTCCTTTTGGGCAGAAGCTGGGCGGACTTTTCTACTTTATGACGGCGAAACAAATTGCTCAAAGCCGATAAAGATTTCATGAAGATGCTTTGTTTGATTGTCATGATGCCTTGCCCTGCTCAGAAATTTGCTTGGAGCCCTCTCCTCTGCAGGCTTCGGGATTTTGTAGCCAAAGGATATCGAAGATTCCCGCCTTTCGATAGGGAGAGTCACTAAAAAATCTACTGTCTCATGGTCTCTTGGTCTCTTGGAAGCCCTCGTCCCCGTCTTCTGCCTCCGTGAACCATCTCCGCCACCGGTCCTGCTCGGCCAACGGGGCATGCCTCGCCTCCATCGACACCCCCTGACTGGCACGGCTAACGGCCACATAGACCAGCTGACGGCGGAGTTTCTCATCCTTCGGCCAGAACACATCATCGGCCACAAACACCTCCCCGAAAGTGCTGCCCTGACTGCGATGGACAGTGAGCACGGCGGCAGGGCCGAGAGAAGCAAACGCATCGCGCAGAAGGAAAAACTGACGCCAGTGCCTGCGGGCCTCCTGTTTCTCCGCACTTCGGGCCATGGTTCGCAGCCGCTGCAGAGCCAGATCCAGCACCGCACGGGAGGGACTGCCGATGGGGGGCTGCAGGCGAAGGGTGAGTTGCCCATCTCCCGCATCCACGCGCACCATCAGGGTTTCGATCATGCTGTCTCCGGCCAGATCGGAGCTGCTGAGGCCCCACTCCGCCAGGAGGAACTGGCCTGGCATCACCTCCCGCACCACCACCTCCCGGTTGGAGCTCAGGCACATCTCCGGATCCTCCGGAGCCACGGCATCCTCCATGCAGGCTGGGGCCATCACAGCGGCGCGAGTGATCAGCACCTCTCCTGGCAGAACGGGCGTGGTGTCGGCCATCTCCCCATGAAGGGCCCGCCTGGCGAGGGGCACGAGCTGTTCCAGACGCCGGTTGGTGTAGCAGAGGATCCGGGCCAGATCTGGGTGGTCGGTTTCCTTGCTGCGACGCAGGGCCATCTGGGCCGCCAGAAGCCATTCCTGAGGATCCAGGAGGGCCACCAGACCCTGGGGCGTGCGGTGGGGTGATAGCAGGGGGGGGCGGGTGCAGGGCAAGGCGCCCAGGCGCAGGCCTGTGGCCAGGCGAAGCACGGGCCCCTGATGGCGCACCACATGGGTCAGGGAGGCCTGGCAAACCCGGGCAAGGGAAAAAACGGGACTTTCCCGCTCCCCCACCGGGGGAAGCTGGGCGGGATCCCCGATGAACACCAACCGGCAGCGGAAGGGCTGGGCGCAGCGCAGGGTGATCTCCAACAGTTGGCCATCCACCATTGAGGCCTCATCCACCAGCACCAGGTGCAGATGTTCGAGGGCCGTGGCGGTTTGGGAGGTTTCCTCGCAGCGCTCCCGATCCCCCTCCCGCCGGAGCTTCAGGCGCAGCAGGCGGTGAATCGTGGAGGGAAACCAGGTGGGTTGCAGGCCGATCAGCTCGAGGTGGTGACGCAGCACGCCGACGGCTTTGTGGGTGGGAGCCACAACGGTCCAGCAGAGGCCTGAGGCCTCGGCATGGGCGAGCAGGCGCATCGAGAGAAAGGTCTTGCCGGTGCCCGCGTAGCCCCTCAGCAGAAAAGGCGTGCCGTCCGCTGGCCCCGCCAACCAGGTTTCAAACGCTTCGGCAGCTGCCTGCTGATCCCCGGTGAGGCCAGCTTCGGGGAGGGGGGGCTTCACCCGATCTGATGGAGGAGGCTGCGGGCCACGTGCAGGGGGGATCCAGCCCAGACCAGGCCGGGCAGGGCCACGGCGGGGCCAATCAAACTCCCCGCCAACACTTCCCAGCGGGTGTGGCCCAGGTTTTCCTTCAGGGGATTGAACACCGCATCCTGATCCCCCTCCCCCTTGGCCGGATGGGCCTCCCAGAGGCCATCCGGCAGCCCGTTGACCCGGGCTGCTGTCAACCCTGCGGCCCGGCGCACCCCACTGGCGTCGTACAAAATGATGAAGGTGATGGCTGCCGCCAGGGCGAAGAGGGGATCGCCAAACCCATGGAGCCAGCCGATCCCCGCACTGGTGCCGGTCATCAGGGCGGAATGGCTGGAGGGCATGCCGCCGGTTTCCAGCAACACCGATGGGCGCCAGCGGCGATGCACGAACCATTCAATCCCCAGCTTGGACAGCTGGGCCACGCCGCAGGCAGCGAGGCCCCAAGCCAGAACAGGATTGTCAAAGATGTCAATCAGCGGATGGTTCATCGATCGCGGCTGGTGATGTAGTCGGCGAGGGCGAGAAGGGGCTGGGCTCTGGTGCCCCAGGGCTCCAAAACTCCCTTGGCCTCGATAACAAGCCCATCGGCCCGCTTTCGAGACTCTTCCAGTCCTAACAGCTTGGGGTAGGTGGTTTTATCGGCGGCCAGATCTTTACCGGCTGTTTTCCCGAGCACTTCGCTGCTGGCCGTGAGATCCAGAATGTCGTCAATGATCTGGAAGGCAAGGCCAATGCCTCGGGCGTAAACCCCCAGGGCGGTGAGCAGGGCCTCGTCTGCCCCACCCACCAGCGCTCCGCAAACCACGCAGGCCTTCAACAGGGCTCCCGTCTTGTGGAGATGGATGTATTCGAGGGTGGGAAGCTCCACATCTTTGCCCTCCGAATCCAGATCCACCACCTGGCCGCCCACCAGCCCCGGGGCTCCGGCCGCCCTGGAGAGTTCGCCCACCACGGCGAGCAAGCGCTGAGGTTCCACCCCTGGACTGCGCAGGGCCACCATTTCAAAGGCCCGGGTGAGGAGGGCATCCCCGGCCAGGATGGCCATGGCTTCCCCAAACTTTTTGTGACTGGTGGGTCGCCCGCGTCGCAGGTCATCGTTGTCCATGGCGGGCAGGTCGTCGTGAATCAACGACATGGTGTGCACCATCTCCAGCGCTACCGCCGTGGGGATCGCCAGATCGGCGGGGGAACCGGCCAGCTCGCAGGCCGCCAGGCAAAGAATGGGGCGAAGCCGTTTCCCTCCAGCAAGAAGGGAGTAACGCATGGCCTCGCGAAGGTTTTCCGGCTCTTCGGGCCCGAGGGAGCTGTCGAGGGCGACCTCAACCACCTCTCTAGCCGCCTTGATGTAGGCGCCGAAGTCAAAGGACGTGTGGACCGCCGCAGTCATGGCGGATGGGGAAGTCGGCAGCCGGATTCTCTCATCCATGGGGTTGGGGGCCATGGCTCAACTCACCAGATCGTCCAGGCCGTGGGACAGGCCATGGCTGCGGCTCCACGCCACCACCGTGTTGACCAACAGCATGGCCACGGTCATCGGACCCACGCCTCCGGGCACCGGGGTGATGGCCCGGGCCATGGGCTCCACCTCCTCCCAGCTCACATCTCCGCAGAGCTTGCCTTTGGCGTCAGTGCCATCCTTCGGGTCTGGTGGCACGCGGTGGATCCCCACATCCACCACAACAGTTCCTGGGCTCACATGCTCCGCCCGAATCATCCGAGGCCGGCCGGCGGCCACCACCAACACCTCTGCCTGCCGCGTGAGCGCAGCGAGGTCGCGGGTGTGGGAATGGGCCACACTCACCGTGGCATTGGCGGCCTGGAGCATGAGGGCCATCGGTTTTCCCACCAGGATGCTGCGCCCCACCACCACGGCCCGGCGGCCCTCCAGTCCAATGTTGGCCTGGCGCAACAGCGCCATCACGCCAGCGGGGGTGCAACTGCGGGGTCCAGGTTCTCCCTTCACCAGCCTGCCCAGATTGAGGGTGTGCAACCCATCGGCATCCTTCTGAGGATCGATCGCGGCCAGCAGGGGCCCCTCCTCCAGGCCAGGCGGAAGGGGAAGTTGGAGGAGGATGCCATCTACATCCGGATCCCCATTCAGCCGCTCGATGGTGGCAAGCACCTCCTCAGGAGACGTGGTGGCACTGAGGTGGCCCCCCAGATTGCGAATCCCGATGCGATCACAGGCTTTTTCCTTGTTGGCGACATAGACGCCGCTGGCCGGGTCATCTCCCACCCGCAAGACGGCCAGGCCTGGGGGGCGGGCAACAACCGTCTTGAGGCCTTCAGCAATGACCAGGCTCAGCCGTTGCTCGATGTCTGAAGCCAGGCGACGTCCGTCAAGAACAGCTGCCATGGATGGGGGCCTGGAAAAATAACGTCTCCAGCATGCAATCCCAGGGCATCACAGCAAGCAAGTCGTGGCTAAGTTGTGACCTCGCGCAGCCGTGAATGGCGCTGGTTTTGCCCCCCATCTCAAGGCTCGGCCGCAGGCTCTGGAGGTGGCTGTTGCGGTTGGAACGCCCCCGGCAGGCCATTTCTCCCTGGAGCCCCCTTGGGGTGACCAGTGTGCTCGTTGCCAGCATGCTTGTAGCCCTGGTGAGCAGCTGGCCCTGGTTGGTGCAACCGAGCCTGATGCCTGGCGTGCCCTCCCCTTTTTCCGTGCGCGCTCCCCGGGAGGCCCGGGTGATCGACAGTGCGGCCCTGGAACAGCGGCGCAACCTGATCGGAGCTCGCTCCCAGGTGCAGGTGGTGGATGAGAGGGTGAACCGGCAACTGCAGGATGGGTTGGATGGGCTGCTGAAGGAGCTCCAGCTTCAGATCTCCAGTGCCCAGCCCCGGCTGGACCCGCTCAATTTGTCGGCCGCTGAACGCACCTGGTTGCTCCAGCTGACGCCCCAGGAGCTGCTGAGCTGGCAACAGGCGGTTCAGAAAGCCCAGCTGAGGATGCTGAGCCAGGGCGTGGTGGCATCCCTAGCCGACAGACCGCTGCTGCTGGCCGCACGGATGCACCTGGACGATCAGCCCCTGCCAGGCCAGAGCCTGGGCAGCCGGCTGGTGGTGCGCAGCCTGCAGGGACGCACCAATCTCCGCAGCGATCATTTTCTTCATCAACGGAGGATTGAGGAGCTGCTCAACCAGGGGGGGGTTCCCACCATCACCGTGCGCCGTGGCGACCTGATCGCTCGCCAGGGCGAGCCCATCACCTCTCAGTCGTTTGATGTGCTGGATTATTTCGGCCTGATCAATCGCCGCCCCCAACCCCTTGCCTGGCTTGGGCATTTCGGGGAGGGGTTGGCAGCCTGCGGTGTGATGGTGCTAGTGATGCGCCGTTGGCGGGCGAGTTTGGAGCCTCGCCAAGCCCTGCTGGCCCTGGGCACGCTGCTGGTGGTGCAGATCTGCAAGCTCTGGCTGGGCACCCAGGCGTCCCCCATGGCCTTGCTGGTTCCCCCCACCCTCCTGCTGGCCCAGGGACTGGGAACAGCTCCGGGTCTGGGATGGTTGTCGGTGGCCAGCCTGCTCTGGCCCGTTCCCCTCGACCCCCTGGTTCAGGGGCGCCAACTTCTGGCGGTGGCGGTGGCCACTTTTGCTGCCATTTTTGCTGGTCGGCAGCGCAACCGGGCCCAATTGCTCCAGCTCGCCTTGCTCCTTCCAGCGGCAGCTTTGTTGCTTCAGGCTCTCCTGCTGCAGGCAGCCCTCCTGATCTGGGATGGAGGTGAATCCCGCCTGCCCCGCACCCAGGATCTTTTCAATGAGGCGCTGATCGTGGGAGGCCTGCTGATGGCGGGCTTACTTCTGGCCCCGTTGGTGGAGAGCTTCTTCGGCTTACTCACCCGGGCCCGCCTGATGGAACTGGCGGATCTGGAAAGGCCTTTACTGCGTCGCCTTTCCACGGAAGCACCCGGCACCTTTGAACACACCCTGATGATCCTGGGGCTTGCCCAGGAAGGGGCCCGGGCCATTCAGGCGGATGTGGATCTCATTCGCACCGGGGCTTTGTATCACGATGTCGGCAAACTGCACGGCCCCCACTGGTTCATCGAAAACCAGGATGGGGCCCACAATCCTCATGACACCCTGAATGATCCCCATGCCAGTGCGGACATCCTCCAGGCCCATGTGGACGAGGGTTTGAAGTTGGCCCGCAGATATCACCTGCCCAGACCCCTGGCCGATTTCATCCCGGAACATCAGGGCACCCTGAAGATGGGGTATTTCTTCCATCAGGCCCGCCAACGGCAACCCTCCGTATCGGAACAGGATTTCCGCTATCGCGGACCCATTCCCCGTTGCCGGGAAACAGGCATCCTGATGTTGGCCGACGGTTGTGAAGCGGCCCTAAGGGCCTTGCCCCCCGACACCAGCGAAGCCCAGGCCACCCAGACCGTTCGGCGCATCGTGGAAGCCAGGCAGGAGGATGGCCAGCTTGCGGCAAGCGGCATCAGCAGGGCGGAACTGGAGCTCATCATCCGGGCCTTTGTGCGGGTTTGGCGCCGCATGCGCCATCGCCGCATTGCCTATCCCCTCCCTTCAGGCAAGGGCTTCAGCGCCTGAACCCAGGCCCCCATCCAGATCAGGGAGACGGCCGCTGATGCAGCCTGTCATGGAGGGTGGACCCAAGCTGAAGAGCTCCGAGGCCTAAGACTCCATCCCGGAGGATCTGCACCAGCAGGGCTTCCCATTGGCCAGCTTCCAGGTGCCGCACCAGCTCCAGTATCCAGGTGCTGAACGTGGTGAGGGAGCTGGCAAAGCCAACTCCCACCAGCCATCGGCGGCGATTGGAAGGGGCGTCCAACAGACCTGCGGCCCCGAAGACAAAACAGCCCAGGGTGTTGGCCGCCAAGGTGCTGGGCAGAACCCAGCGCAACAGAGCGCCTGGGATGGCTCCCAGGGCCACCCACAACAAGGCCCTGCCCCACCCCTTCATGGTTGATGCCTCGCCAGGACCAGGCCCAGCTGGCAGGCCAGCAGTCCTCCCAGGAGGGAGGCCGCCCCGAGGGCCAGGGTCTGGCGCCTGGAGCACCGTTGCCAGGTGGTCACCAGGTCGGCCATCAGGGTGGAGAAGGTGCTCAGGCTGCCCAGAAAGCCCACCGCCCAAACCAGCTCCAGGCTGCCCGGAGAAGGGCTTGTGCGGTGGGTTTTCTGGCTGGCAAGCAGGCCCATGAGGAAGCAAGCCACCATGTTCACGCACCAGGTGGCCCAGGGGCGCTGGCGCCAGTGGGCAGGGCCCAGCTGGGTGGCGGCAAAGCGGATCCAGGCCCCGAAAATCGCAGCCAGCGCCACCCCGAGTGCCGAGACCCCGGCCATTCCAGGGTTCCATGCGGCCATCGGCACCTTCCAGCATCGGTCCCTGGACTCTGCCTCCCCCCAGCTGGGACGCCGGTGCGAGGAGGCCGGTCCATGAGGCCTCCCAAACCGATGCCATCAAGCGGGCAGAGTGCGTCACGATATGGAGTAATTGAGTAAAGAGTCATGCGAAACCCGCTCGATAATTACGTCCCTATGGATGAAAACGACCTACCGCTGAGGCGCCCTGGAGGCGATGGATTCCGCTGGCTTCAGTGGTTGCAGCTTGGGCTCACCACGGCCCTGCTGGTGATGTTTTTCAACCAACTGTCCCAATTGCAGGATGCGAACCGCAGGATTGCCCGGCTGTATGCGCGTATGGATGCTCTCGATCAAACGCGAATGATGGACGACTCCCCGGCGTTATCTGCCCAACAAGCCATGATCATGAAACGCCTACAAACGCTTGAGTCGGCCCTCCGCGATAAGGAATTGGAAACGATGGGCTCTTCTGACCCTGACGGTGCTCCTGCGGCCCTTCAAGCACCACCGCGGCCCTGATTATTTTTCAAGATCAACCTTTCACAGCATCAGCAGTTGACGTAGGAAGAATGGTTTTCTGAAGAAGAATAAACAAGACGAGAACAGGGAGAATGGAGATCACAGAGCCAGCCGCAACCAGCCTCCAATCCAGAGAAAAACTGGAGGCCAATTGCTGTAATCCAAGCGGCAACGTGTAACTTTTTGGCTCATCTAGAATGATCAAGGGCCATAGAAAATCGCTCCAGGTGCCAATGAAAGTGAGCATCCCCAGCGTGATCAGATCTGGGCGTGCGGCAGGAATCAGAACATTCCACCACTCGCCTATCGGGCTGCAGCCATCCATCCGAGCAGCCTCCTCCAACTCCTTCGGCACGGCAAGAAAGCTCTGACGCAGGAGAAAGATTCCGAAGGCTGTGGTGGCCTGGGGCAGCACGAGGGCCATCAGGGAGTTGCGCAAGCCAATCTTCACCATCAACACGTAGAGAGGAATCATCACCACCTGAAAGGGGATCAGCACCGTGGCCACCACCATCGCCAGCACAACTCCCCGTCCCCGAAACGCAAGGCGGGCCAGGGGATAGGCGGCCAGCGAAGAAAAGAGCAGGTTGGCCACCACCGCCAATCCGCTCACCACCGTGCTATTCAGCAGGTAGGTGCCCATGGGATTGTCACGAAACAACCGGCCATAGGCCTCCAGGCTGGGCTGGGCGGGCAACAGCCCAGGGGGGCTGGTGAAGATATCTTCACTGGGGCCCTTCAATGATGTGCTCACCAGCCAGAGCAGGGGAAGGAGGGTGAGCAGGGCCAGGGAAAGCAACAATGCCATCTGCAGGACGGCACTGAGGGAACCTCGGGGGGAACCGGAGGGGCTCATAGCCGGGGCAGCTCTGCCACGGGCAGGGGCGTTTTCTGAGGGTGAAGGGGAGCGCGCTGCTCCCCGGCCATCAGGCGGTTTAGGGCATTCACGAAGGCCTGCGCTGCAGCCACCACGATGTCCGTGTCCGCAGCATGGCCGGAATAGAGCACCCCATTGCGGCGCAGCCGGATGGTGACATCCCCCATGGCATCAATGCCTTCCGTCACACTCTTGACGGAGAACTCGACCAGTTCGTTGGGCACCTGGGCGAGTTGATTGAGGGCCTGGCAGACCGCATCCACCGGCCCAGTGCCGATGGCCGCCTGGCTCCGCTCTCCACCCTCGTGGGTTTGCAGGGTGACGGTGGCCGTCGGCAAGAGCCCGGTGCCGCAACTCACCTGCACGCGCTTGAGCTGGAAGCAGGCCTCATCCTGCAGCTGCACCTGTTCACTGACAATGGCTTCCAGATCCCGATCGCTCACTTCCCTCTTGCGATCAGCCAGCTCCTTAAAGCGGCTGAAGGCGTCATCCAGATCATCCCGGTCCAGTTGATAGCCCAGCTCCTCCAGCCGGGCCCGAAACGCGCTGCGGCCGGAGAGCTTGCCCAGGGAAATGCGGTTGTCGGCCAGCCCGACGGTGCGGGCGTCGATGATCTCGTAGGTGAGCCGGTGTTTGAGCACCCCGTCTTGATGGATGCCCGATTCGTGGGCGAAGGCATTGGCCCCCACGATGGCCTTGTTGGGTTGGACGGCCATCCCGGTGAGGTTGGACACCAACCGGGAGGTCTTGGTGATCTCTTCCGTGCGCACAGCCGTGAGCGGTTCGCCACTGTCCGCCGGACGGCCGAGGAAGGGATTGAAGTAGCTGCGGCGCACATGGAGGGCCATCACCAGCTCCTCCAGGGACGCATTTCCCGCCCGCTCTCCAATGCCGTTGATGGTGCATTCCAACTGACGGGCCCCATGTTTGATGGCCTCCAGGAAATTGGCCACCGCCAATCCGAGATCGTTGTGGCCATGGACGGAGATGACCGCCCGATCGATGTTGGGCACGGAGCGGTTGATGCCAGCGATGAGCTCACCGAACTCAGCCGGGGTGGCATAACCCACCGTGTCGGGGATGTTGATGGTGGTGGCCCCGGCCTCGATGGCCGCAGTGATCACCTCATGCATGTAGTCGGGATCGCTGCGGCCGGCGTCTTCGCAGGAAAATTCCACGTCGTCCACCAGGGATCGGGCATAGGCCACCATCTCCCGGGTGATATCGAGCACCTCTGCGCGGCTCTTGCGCAATTTGTGCTCCAGGTGGATGTCGCTGGTGGCGATGAAGGTGTGGATCCGGCGGCGGGCAGCAGGGGCAACCGCGTCGGCGCAGGCTTTGATGTCGCCCGAAGCGGCCCTCGCCAGTCCGCAGATTACGGGGCCCTCCGTCGTTCCCACCGTGGCGGCAATGCGTTGGACGGCGTTGAAGTCTCCCTTGCTGGCAAAGGGAAAGCCGGCCTCGATGATGTCCACACCGAGGCGGGCCAACTGCTGGGCGATGGCGAGCTTTTCCTCCAGGTTGAGGCTGGCCCCGGGGGATTGCTCACCATCGCGGAGCGTGGTGTCAAAAATCAAAACTCTCCCTGGGTCTCTCGCCATCGATCCTTTCCGGCCTTATCCGGAATGAGTATGAGTTGAAACCATTGTAAGCGGGCGGTGCCAGGGGAAGACCCGACAGGCTGACTGATTAAGATGAACCTTGAAGCGTTGAGACTGAAATTGGATGCTTCCCGGAGCCTATCTTGACGGACTAACCCTCGCGGAACGCATCTATCGGGAAGATCCCGAGCTTGCAAAACGGCTGTATTCCGGAGCTGTCATCACATTTCTCAGGGATGGGCTGGTGATCCTCCCTGGAGTGATCGATATTGACGAATTAGACTGTATGGACAGGGACGTTCACAACCTAGCGGTTGACAAAAAGAACCCATTACTTGACTGGGTTGAGATTGACGGTCCCAGGGAATATTACCAAGCTCGTTATCTCGGGAACCTCAAGATTGACGACTTTCGATCCTTGCCACCCGGTCTTAAGCTGGTGGGTTTGCAGCGATTTTTCAGAAGCGCCCAGGCCCTCTCCTTTGCCAATCCCCTGATGGCATTTCTGGAGGAGTTGTTCGGCTCCTCGCCCGCCCTGATTGCGACCATCACCTTCTGGAAGGGAAGCCAACAGGATTTACACCAGGACTTCTCCTACGTTCATCACCATCGCCGCCTTGGCGAGTTGGCAGCAGCCTGGATTCCCCTTGAGGACATTCACCCCGATGCTGGCCCTTTGATTTACTACAAAGGCTCCCATTTCCCAGAGCAACTAGGATTCTTTGACTGGGGTGAGGGCTCGATTCTTGCTAGCCGAAACGCACCAGACTCTCTCTTTGAAAGCTACAAGCAACATATCCAAAGTCTGATTGAAGTGAATGGCTTCCAGCCGAGCATTTTTCTCCCCAAGAAAGGGGATGTGCTCATCTGGCATGGGGCCCTCATCCACGGTGGAACGCCCATGGCCAATCCTTCCCTGACGCGCCGTTCCTTCGTCTGTCACTACACCAGCGTGGGTTCTCATAAGAAGATGCAACACCATCGGATCGGCTCGGGGTTCAGTTTTGATGAGCCTCCGACCCCCCCTTACAAGCCCTCCCGCCTGCGAAGCCTGTTCAGACGCTGATCGGCTCCGGATCAACAGAAGAGGGCTCCGTCGTAAGGTGACGCCATCGCAGGATCTCCATGGCCGCAGGAGCTCTGGCCCTGGTGCTCCACGCCCACCTCCCCTATGTGCGGTCGGGAGAGCCCGGTTCTCTGGAGGAAGACTGGTATTTCCAGGCGCTGCAGGAGTGCTACATCCCCCTGTTACGCACCCTGGAGGCTGCCCGGGCTGATCCGGCCCAGCGCCCACGCCTCACCCTGGGCCTCTCTCCCACCCTGCTCTCCCTGCTGAGTGATGGGACGCTGAATCGGGGCTTTATGCCCTGGTTGCAGCTGCGTCTCGGGCTTCTGGCGGAGGCTCCAGCCGATCTTCAAGACGCCGCTGAGGCCCTGGCCAGGGAATTGGAAACGGTGGCGCGCGACTGGCAAGCCTGCGGCGGCCTGCTCCTACCCCGTTTCCGCAGCCTGCAGCAGGCAGGGGTGCTCGATCTGATCACCTGTGCGGCCACCCACGGCTATCTCCCCCTCCTGCGGGATTCCCCCGAGGCGGTGCGAGCCCAGCTTCTGGCCGCCGTGCGGGAGCATCAGCGGCTCCTCGGGGAGCGACCGCTCGGCATCTGGTTGCCCGAATGCGCCTACTACGAAGGCCTGGATCAGCAGCTGCTGGCCTGTGGGCTGCGCTATAGCATCCTCGACGGCCATGGACTTCTCCATGCCCAACCCAGGCCCCGCTATGGGGTGTATGCCCCGATATGCTCCTCAGCCGGGGTGGCGTTCTTCGCCCGCGACAGTGGCTCCACCCTGCCGGTGTGGAGCGCCAGCCAAGGGTATCCAGGGGATGGGGCCTACCGGGAATTTCATCGCGACCTGGGCTGGGATCTTCCCGAGGAACGGCTCCAGGAGCTCGGCATCCGCTCCCGTCGCCCCCTCGGGCTGAAGCTCCATCGGGTGACGGCCCAGGGCTGCCCCCTGGAGCACAAGCAACCCTATGACCCCATACAGGCCCAGACTCGCCTCCAGCAACACGCCACCGCCTACCTGCAGAGTCGGGTGGAGCAGCTCCATAGCCTCACCAGCGCCATCGAGCGCCCCCCCCTCCTCGTGGCCCCCTTTGATGCGGAGCTCTTCGGCCACTGGTGGTTTGAGGGCCCCCGCTTCCTCGGTGAGCTCTT
>JBBASA010000022.1:0-38267 GCA_040399515.1 Cyanobium sp.
GAGGCTCTGGAGCAGAGCGTGTTTCGCAGTGGCCTGAGCCGGCAGGAGTGGTTGCAGCGGCTGGCCCGCACCCTCGACAAGCCAGCGCTGCTGCCCCTGCTCTGGCTGCTGCCGCGGGGTTGGCGGCTGGCGCCAGCCCACCTGCCCCCCCGGTTTCAAACCCTGGCGGGCGTGCTCGAACGGGGCCTACTCACCCCCGCCTTGCTGGTGGCCCTGGCGGATGATCTCCCCCACCTCCTGCCAGCTTCGGCGGATCACAAGCCTTCGGCCCTGGCGCTCTGGGCCGATCGGGAGGGGCCTCCCCTTCCGACAGTGCTTGCCGATCTCCTTGACCTGAGGTCCGGGCAGGAGGCTCCAACGCCCGCTCCCCCCGGCCTGCCGCCCGTTCCAGCCGGCGAGCCACACCCCTCCCGGCAGGAGCACCCCTCCAGGCCAGAGGGCTTCACCGCCCTCACCGGCGGCCTGGTGTGGGGCAACCAGGGCCTCAGCCCTGGGCAAACGCCCCCGGAGCTAGAGCGCAATAGCCACTGCGCCCGGGCCCTCAACCGGCTGGGGGCCAACCTTCTCGGCGGCGAGGGCGGCGACCCCTGGACCATGGAGGGCTGCTCCAGCAGTGCGGCGCTGGTGCGGGAGCTGGAGCGCCAGGGCTGGCAGGTGTGGGCCCAGCTCCGTTGTGGGGTCACCAGCTTTGGTCTTGGGGCCTGTTTGCCCCTGGCCGAAGGGGACGGCTGGAGCCAGGTGCCCCTGGCCCTGCCGATCCGCACAGGACTGCTGGATGGGGAAGGCAAGGAGCGGATCTCGCTCCTGCCCCATTGCTGCCTCGAGATGGAGTGGCGCCGGGGGGAGGACACCATCCGGCTGCAGTACTACCAGGGCATGGAGGGGCTCTGCGGCTGGGAGGGGCTCAACGACCTGCAGCGTCCCTGGCAGAACGATCGCCACAACGGCACCCTCCACTACTTCAGCGAGCCCTATCGGGGCGAGCGGCTCTCTGCCGCTTTGGATCTCTGTGATGCCATGGCGTTGGTGCACAACCTGGAAGCCACGGACCGGCACCTGTTCCATGGGGGCTATGGGCCCCTGGGCCTCTGCATCGACAGTGCGGCCCTGCTTCAGCAGGGCCTGGAGGGGCGCTGTGAGGTGTTTCCCGTGCTGCTGGGCGGTATCTGGCGGGAACGGCTGCACCGGCGGAGCCAGACGGTGCTGGCCAGAGCCTCCTTGGGTGAGGAGCACCGCGCGGCCCTGGTGCGCTATCAGGAGGCCCTGGCGGCGTTGCCCTTCGATGGCTTCCTGCAGGGGGCGGAGGCGGATCGGGCCCTGGCCCGGCTGCGGACGTCTCAGCCCAGCAATAGCCCCTTTGTGGTGGTGGGCCAGTTGGCGAGGGTGTGAGGATCAGGCATGCCGGGGCATCGCCGCCAGAATGGCCTGGATCACCGCATCGCGGTGGCGCTCGGAGAAAGGCCCCTGGTTGCCGTTGTGGGTCATGCCGGGAATCAGGGTGTGGCGTACGGCGCCACTGCGCACGGCCTTGTTCCAGCGCGTGAACGGCAGGAGGGGAGAGCGCCCGGGAAAGGCGATGCGGCCCACCACCTGCAGGGGATCCCGGGTGCCCACCACCGTGGTGATCCCTTCCACCTTGGCGAGTTCCTGGTTGCCGCTGAAGACCCCGCAGAAGGTGATGATGTTCACTGGCGATCGACAGATGCGGCGCAGATAATCCGCCATCCCCATGGCCATTTCTCCACCGCCGCTGTACCCCAGCAGGGTGATCGGCGTGCCGGAGGAGGGATGGAAGCCCAGCTCGGCGAGCCTTTCGGCCACCTTCAGTGCCTGCTCCACGTTGACGATGGGGCCATAGCGCCGATCCGAGGAGATCCCCACCTTGATTACATTGTTGGCCTGCACGAGCACCCCCGCGAGCACCTGCACCAGGGCGCTGGGGTTCTGCTCCTGCAGGTTGAACAGACGGCGCCAGAACCAGGCGGTGCCTGGATCAGCCTCCAGGCCCACGGGCAACACGGTGTAGGCCTCGATGCCCTTCAGGAGCCGGGTCTGGGGGCCCAGGGCCTGCTCCAGAAGGGAAAGAAAGGTGGTGATGCGTGGCGGGTGCTCGCTGGCGTGCTGATGGATGCCATCGAGATACACCAAGTAGTGCGGTTGGGGCTGATGCGGCTCCGTGCTGCCACTGGCCCTGGCCCGTTTCTCCTGGGAGGCGAAGAGCTGGGCGGGCTCCTGGAGGCCTCCGATCCATCCCTCCCAAAAAGCGAACTGCCCCACCAGCGAATAGATGCCGGCGGTGGGAATGAGCACCAGCAGCAGCACACCGATCACCCGCAGCAGGGGGGCCTGCTCGACGTCGCCCAGAAACTGGCCCAGGGGCCCCAGCAGATGGCCGAACACCAGCAGGGTCAGGCCGAGGGCGATCACCCCAAGCACCCCCAGACCCCCATGTCGCTGGTTTCGCGTCTGGGTCCGAATGGCGGCGCGGATTGCCGAGCTGAGAGAAGAGGTGCCCATGGCTACAGCTCGCCCAGATGGGTGGCCAAGGTGGTGTAGCTGGCCTGCCAGCTCTGGCGAAACCGCAGCCACACCAGCACAGCCGCCAGCCCATAGCCAGGGCTGCAGAGCAGCAAGGCCTCCCTGGGGGGCAGGGCGAACTGGGTGTGCACGAAGGCCACCACGTTGAGGTGCACCAGCACCCAGAGGGTCCCGGCGATGAGCGGGCCCACGTAGGGCGCGGCGGCCAGCACGTAGAGCGTGGCGGGCAGTAGGCAGGGTGCCACCCCGGCCAACAGGGCGCCGGGATCCACGGGCCGGGAGGCGAACCATCGCAACAGCACCATGTCGATCGCCAGGGCCAGCAGCAGGGCCACCGAGAAGATCAGCCCATCCAGCAGGAGATGCACCAGGATCTGCCGCCCGCTGAGCCGGTTGGCCAGAAGGGCAAACACATGGGAGAGGGCCATGGAGGCGCCCACCAACAGCAGCAGGCCCAGGCCGAGATCGGTCGTGGCCAGCCAGAGGCCCAATTGCCGGAGAAGGTGGCTGGGGGTGCTCATGGCCTCTGCCCCATGGACCAGGGCGGGGGGCAGCGCCAACATGAGCGCATCAGGGCTTCGAAGGGTGTTTCAACGTAAATCACTCCTACGCCGGCGTTCCCTCCCCCCCTGGAGTGGGATCGCTCTGCCGCTGGGGAGTGTGGTCCTGTTGCTGTCGGCCTGTGGCCCCAGGCCTCCCTGGCCGGTGCGTGAGCTGGTGCCGAGCCCTGTGCCGCCCCAGACGGAGGCGGCCCTGGAGCGCTGTGCCCAGACCCTCACGGCCCGCCAGGGCCTCCAGAGCGAGCAGGCCACCCCGGCCGATCCAACGAACTTCGGTGAGCGCCAGCCGCGGGACGTCTATGGCCGCAAGGTGCCCCATGCCCCCCAGCTGATCGTGCTGCACGAAACCGTGGTGAGTGAGGCCGATACCCTCCGGCTGTTCCGGACCCCCCATCCCCGGGATGCGGACCAGGCCAGCTATCACCTCCTGATCAGCCCCCAGGGGGAGCGGTTGCGGCTGGTGGACGATGGCAAGCGGGCCTACGGGGCCGGCATGTCGGCCTGGGGCGACATGAGCGTGCGCATCCGCCCCACCTCCGTGGGTTCGATCAACAACGTGGCCCTCCACCTCGGCCTGGTGAGCCCCCCCGATGGCCGGGGCGACAGCCCCGCCCACAGCGGCTACACCGCCGCCCAATACAAGGCGGCCGCGGCCCAGGTGCTGCTCTGGCAGGCCCGCTGGGGCATCCCCCTCAACCGCCTCACCACCCATGCGGCCGTGGATCGGAGCCGCAGCCGCTACGACCCCCGCAGTTTCCGCTGGGAGCTGTTCGACCAGGCCTGGAAGGCCGCGGCCAGCCACTGTGGCTTCAGCGCCTACGACACCGGTCTGGCGGCTCCTTGAGAGCGGCCGTGCCCTTGATCTAACTTAAAAACAAAGACAGAGGGGGTCGACCAGCCAGCGATGGAGTCAACCCCTCAGCTGGATCGCCACGAAGCCAATGGGCCCAAACAGGTGGCCACACCGTCAAGCGCCAGTCCAGGGAACCGCCAGGGAGCCTGGCTCCACTGTGGTCATCCTGCTGGCCGTGCTCGGCATCCTGATCGGGGCCAGCACCCTGGTGTCTCGTACCACGCAGGGCCAGCTGGGGAGCATGGCCAACAGCCAGACCTACGGGGCCCGCAAGGCGGCGGAGGCCGGCATCAGCCGCCTGATCGGCGAGTGGAACAAGCAGGAAAACCGCATGCTTCTGGCCTCCGGCAGCCCTGCCTCCTCCTGGGAACCCACCAAACAGCAGCTGCGTAATCCCTGCACGGCCACCACCATCTCCCTGTCGTCTGCCACCCCAATCGGCGGGGCTGATCTGGCGGCTTACCGCACCGGGGCCTGGATCGATGTGGTCAACAACGACACGAACGACATCAAGCGCCGCTATCGCCTGCGGCGGGTGACCTTCCGCAAGAGCAACCGGCAGATCGCCACCACGGTGTACACCCAGACGGCTTTCGGCGCCGACAAGAAGACGGCGCCCTCCGGTGTGAAAACGTTCCCAGACATGTCGACCAACACGTCGACAGAGGAGGCCCCCAAACCCTTCACCCTCGGCGAAGCTAATGACAGCCATGGCTATCTAGAAGTAGAGGTAGAAGGGCAAGTGCTGCGGAATGGCACCGTGCTGGCCAGCAGCCGGGTGGTGAAGGAATTTCAGGTGGTGCCGAAGTGCTGCTGGCGCTCCTACGGCCGCACCCTCGCCACCGGCGATCCGCCCGCCTATGAAATCTACGGAAACGACTGGCGTTCCTGCGAACCCCCCTCCGGTTTCACCCCCGGCAAGCTCGCCATGCTCACGGGCCTCAACGGCGGGGGCCTCATCACCGACAACGGCAATGCCTGGTCGCTGCGGGTAGAGGGCCTGGGCAAGCTGAATCCCATCATCTGCACCACTCCTGCCAAAACCTGCGATGGACCGGATAACGACACCGCCCCCGATGCCACCCAGGTGGTGATCGACAGCTCCGATGGCAACATCGGCGTGACGTCGTTCAACATCAAGATTCCCGATCCCCCGGCGATTCCTTCCGGGGGCTTCACCATGGGTCCCAACAGCTCACAACCTGTGAATGGGGGCAATGGGCTTGAGCCGGTCGACCTCACGAAAAAAGATGCCAATCCCCAGGATGTCATTCCCCTGCCAAGCCTGGGTCTCAACCAGAATGGAGATACGAAATTCTGTGGCTATAAAGGCGGGGTCTTCCATTGCCGCATCTCCTCCATCCAACTGACAAGCAACAAGAACATCCAAGTGGACACGACTGCAGCTCCTGTGTATCTCTACTTTCAGGATCCCTCCGGGGATATTGATATTCGGGGTTCGGCAGGCCTGCAACACATTTTCAATGGCGCAGCCGCCGCCCCCTTCCAGGCCGACCGGTTGCAGATTCGCGGCGAGCCCCGGGGCGGGAACCCCTCCTCCCAGACCTTTGAGCTCAGCGGCGATTCTGTGAACACCTCCATGTTCGTCTGGGCGCCGGTGTCTAATCTTTCCCTGGGAGGAAATGCCACCTTCAAGGGGATCACCTGGGTGAACAACCTGGGGTTTTTCGGCAATGCCAACGTCACGGTCCCCGCCCCCAACGGACTCGAAAATGACCCTGCAGCTGATGTCTGTCCGGAAACCCTGCCCTCAAAGGCGGTGTATTGCCGGCTGTTTCGCGATGTTCTAGGGGGGATGAGCCCACCCATTCCGCTTGCGTTTGATTGGCAAGCCCGCAGCGAAACCTACACCAAGTTTTATGGCGTTGATCCGTGAAGGTTGTCTTCCATCCAGCTGAATGACCTCTTTTCGCAGGCCTCCCCCTCCCCCCAACGGCTTCTCCCTCGTTGAGGTGCTGGTCAGTGCGGCCATCACGGGCCTGGTGATCCTGGGGGTGGCCAATCTCTGGGGACAGAGCTCCCAGATGTTTCAGCAGCTGCGGCAGCGCAACAGCCAGGAAGCCCTCATCGAGGAGGACACCGCCACCATGGAGGATCTCGCCTACCGCTACACCTGCTGTCCCGGCAGCCCCTGCACCACCAACCCCTCCGATGTGGCCGCCTCGGCTACCTGCAAGGGGGAAGAAGGCAGTGGCACGCCCGCCATTGGCACGGAGTATTACTACTTTCCGTACTACAGCAATACCGCCACTACCACGCCCAATATCGATGCCTTTAAGGACCTTTGCAAGAACGGCACCCTCGTCACGGCGCTCGCCAACCAGATGGCGGCGTCCCCCAAATCGAAGGCCTTCACGGATCGGGGGATGACCCGGTCGGTGGTGGTTGACAATGCGCCCTTGCATCGGGTGCGTGTCGACTACACGGGGACGAACCTCCAGCGCTCCACCATGGTGGTGCCCACGGCGGCCCGATGGTGCTTTGAAGGCTCACCATGAGGCCCATTCCAGCCCCGCCTCCCCGTGCTCCCTGGAGCGCTCCCGCCTACACGCTGCTGGAACTGCTCATGGTGGTGAGCGTGCTTGGCGTGCTTGCCACGGCCAGCTGGAGGGTGATCACGAACGATCTGCATCGCTCCAGGCTGAATGCGGTGAGCTTCGATTTCGCCTCCTGGGTGGAGAGCATCCGGAAGGCCGCCCTAAACACCGGGGGGGGCTGTGAGATCACCGTGGCCAACCTCTCCCAGGCCGCCGATGGCAGCCAGTTGGCCTCCGTGCGCAATCTGAATGCCAACGACCCCCCCTGCTCGAAGAATCGCACCACGTTTCTGTTCCAGGCTTCCGCCACGAATGAACAGCTCTCCAGCGAAGCCACCACCGCTGTCATCGTCTTCACCCCGAGGGGCACCATTCTGGGAGCTGGATCCCAGCCCCTTCCCGACCAGGTGGAGGTGAGGCTGGCCTTGCGCTCCATCAGCAATCTGCGCTGCATCCGCCTCTCCGGCCTGCTCGGTGCCCTACAGATCGGCTCCCATTCCCAAACCTCCAATGTGGGGACCTCCTGCACGTCCTATGCGCGCTTCTGAGTCATGCGCTTTCCCTCACGCCCCCGCCCTAACGCCTTCACCCTGGTGGAACTGCTGCTGGGGTCGGCCTTTGGGTTGATCCTCCTTGGAGGGCTGATGATGATGGCCACCTCCCTCCTGCGGGCTGGCCTGCGAGAAGACAACCAGCAGAGTGCCCAGGATGCCTGGGCCCGGGTGAATCAGTTTCTGGTCATCGAGGTGGGGGAGGCTGGACGCACCTATCAGGGCACTACGGAAGTGTCTCCGATTGTCCTGAACCAGTTGCCTAGCGACTGCACCGGCGCCACCCGAGATGCCGGCAGCGATAGCTTCGCGATCCGAGTCCCCAACTCCGATTCAGCGGGGGCTGTGAGCTTTCGCACCATCATCTACTACATGACAGGGGGCAACCTGATGCGTTGTGGTCCACCGGTGCTGGCGAATGGGGCCTTGAATTTCAGTGCCCCCAGCGCCGAGGCGGTTCTGAGTTACAACACCACCCTGCGGCAGCTCAGCCTCAACCATCAGAACCGCTCCATCGCCTACACCTTGGATTTCCGTTCGCCCCATTCCGCCGATCCCGAGTTCAGTGGCGTTGGCCGCGCCTGGGCCCAGTCGTCCAGGATCGAGATCACCAGCTGAGGGGCGAGTCCATGCTGAGCCCCGAGGCCTTCCTGGCCGTCGTGCGGGATGCGCCCCTGGTGTCCATCGATCTGCTCCTGGAGGATCCCGGGGGTCGGTTGCTGGTGGGGCTGCGGAGTAACGAACCCGCCCGGGGCTTCTGGTTCGTGCCCGGCGGCCGGGTGCGCAAGGGCGAGCGGCTGCACGACGCTCTGCGGCGTATCGCCACGGCCGAGCTGGGCCTGGCCGTTGAGCCCGAAACCTGGCAGCTCGCGGGAGTGTTCGAGCACCACTACGCCACCAACTTTGCCGGTGCGGAGGGTATTGCCACCCACTACGTGGTGCTGGCCCACCGGCTACGCCTGGCCAACATGCCGCAACTGCGGCCCGATCGCCAGCACCGAGAGCTGTGCTGGCTCACCCCTGAGGAGCTCCGCACCAACCCCACCGTGCACCCCTACACCCGGGCCTATGGCTCCTGAAGCGCCTCCTGCGCCAAGGCCGCCAGGAGCCGCTCGCGGCCCCGCCGATCGCTCAGGGCGATGCGCAGCCAGCTCCCATCTAATCCAGGGAACGAGCGGCAGTCGCGCAGCAGGATCCGATGGCGCTCTTCCAACGCCAGGCGCAAAGGCTCCAGGGAACAAGTCTCCAGGGAGCGTGGCTCCGCCCCCGGGCTCGCCTTGCCGCGCACCAGCAGGAAATTGGTGGCCGACGGCAGAGGCTCCAGGGCCGGCACCGCGTCCAGGCCCTTCGCCAGGGCGGCCCCTTCCCGGGCCACCCACTCCTGCACCCGGGCGCACCAGCGCCCATGGGCGCTTCCATCCCCTAGCAGGGCTTCGCCGGCCGCCACCGCCAGCCCATTGAGGGGCCAGGGATCGCGCCAGCGGGCCCAGTGCTCCAGCCGATCCGGGGCGGCCACCCCGTAGGCCAGCCGCAGGCCCGCCAGGCCGTAGAGCTTGGTGAGGCTGCGGATCACCACCAGATTGGGGTGCTGGCCCACCAGGGGCAGCAGGGATTGCCCCTCCCCGCCTGGGGTGAGGGGCAGGAAAGCCTCATCCACCACCAGCAACGGCGTGCGGGCCAGCAGCGGCTCCAGGCTGGCCCGGCTCCAGAGCTGCCCCGTGGGGTTGTGGGGGTTGGTGATCCAGAGCACCGCCCCCTCTATGGAGCCGGGAATCGCCAGGGGAAAGGGCTGGGGAAAGGAGGGCCCCCAGGTGAGGGGCAGGGGCCAGGGGTGCCAGGTTGCCCCCCAGCACCCCAGGGCCCGCCCGTAGTCGGCAAAGCCCGGCACCGGCAGCAGGCTGGGACCGAGGGCCGCCGCATCGCGGGCCGCCCAGGTGAAGAGTTCGGCGGCCCCGTTGCCCGGCAACACCTGCTCCGGCTCCAGGCCATGGAGCCGGGCGATCGCTTGCCGCAATCCCGTGAAGGCCCGATCGGGATAGTCGCGCAGGGGAGAATCGGCGCCCCCTGCCAGGGCCCGCTGCAGCAGGGCCCGCAGGGGGGCCGGCGGGCCGAAGGGGGCCAGGGAGGCGCTCAGATCCAGGAGCTCGGAGGGGCGACAGCCGAGGCGACGGGCGGTGGCTGCCCGGTTGCCGCCGTGGGGTGCTGGCAGCATCGGCAGAGCGGGGGAAAATCCACTAAACAGCAACGGGGATCCGTCCCCCTCCTGCGACCCCCGATCCCTTGAGCGCCTCCCCCTCGCGTGCCCCAGCCCTGGAGCCTGTGGTTGCGGCCATCAGCCGGGTCCTGCTGGGCAAAAACCACCAGGTGAAGCTGGCGCTGGCCTGCCTGCTGGCCCGGGGGCACCTGTTGATCGAGGATCTGCCGGGCACGGGCAAGACCACCCTGGCCGAAGCCCTGGCCCGCTGCTTTGGCCTCGACTTTCGCCGGGTGAGCTTCACCAGCGATCTGCTTCCCGCCGATCTCACCGGCGTGAATGTTTGGGAGGCCGGGGCGAGCCGGTTTCACTTCCAGCCCGGCCCCCTCTTCTGTCAGGTGTTGCTAGCCGATGAGATCAACCGGGCCTCCCCCCGCACCCAGAGCGCCCTGCTGGAGGCGATGGCGGCGGGCCGGGTGAGCGTGGATGGGGTGAGCCATCCCCTGCCCGTGCCCTTCCTGGTGATCGCCACCCAGAACGGGCTCGACCAGGGGGGCACCAATCCCCTGCCCGAATCCCAGCTGGATCGCTTCCTGATGCGCCTCAGCCTGGGATTTCCTAGCCGCGACGCCGAGCGGTTGCTCCTGGAAGGGGGAGCCCTGCCCCCGGAAGCCCTCGCAGCAGGCTTGGGCCCCCACGACCTGCTGGCGCTGCAGGAGGCCGTGCCGCGCCAGCACTGCAGCCCGCCGCTGCTGGATTATGTGCTGGATCTGCTGGCCCGCAGCCGCCAGCCGGGTCAGGAGGGTCACCCCCTCTCCCCCCGGGCGGGCCTGGCCCTGCTGGGGGCGGCCAGGGCCTGGTCGCTGCTGGAGGGTCGGGGCCATGTGACCCCCGACGACGTGCATGCCGTGCTGCCCGCGGTGGCGGAGCACCGCCTTGACGGAGGCCAGGCCCTGGGGGAAGGGGCGGCCTTGAGCACGGCCCTGCTGGCCTCCGTGGAGGGCATGCGCTGAGGTGCACCCATGGCCATCGACCTGCTGAAGCGCATCGAGCCTCGGCTGCCGCGCCACCGCCAGCCCCGCCTGCGCCTGGGCCTGCGCACCCTCTACATTGTGCCCACGGGCCTGGGCTGGCTCTGGTTGGCCGGCTTGGCCATGCTGCTGCTGGTGGGTGTCCAGACCCAGGCCAACAGCCCCCTTCTCCTGGCCTTTCTGATGCTGGGGCTTTGGTTGTTGGCGCTCCACCTCACCCACTTCAATCTTCACGGCCTGGAGCTGGCCCATGCACCCCCCCACTGGGGCTTTGCCGGCGAAGCCGTGCCCTATCCCCTCACCCTCCGTTGTGGCGGTCGCTGCGAGGGGCTGCACCTGCAGTGGAGCGAGGCCCCCGCAGGGGAGCCCCTGGCGGTGGACGCCCTGGGGCCCGGGGAACATCTTCTTGAGTTGGACTGGCGGCCTAGGGCCCGGGGGCTGCAGCGGCCAGGGCGGTTGCGGCTTTGGAGCACGGCGCCCCTGGGATTGTTTGTCTGTTGGACGGTCTGGGATCCCCCCCAGCGCCAGCTGATCGCCCCGGCCCGGGTGGCCGGCCCCGTGCGAGAGCTGACGGGTGCGGTGCCCCTGGGGGAGGAGGCGGGCCGCGCTGAGCAGGGGGAGGACGGGGACGCCTGGCAGGATCTGCGGCCCCGGCGCCCCCAGGACAGCCCCAGCCGCCTGGCCTGGAAGCTGCTGGCCCAGGGCCGGGGGGAGCTGGTGAAACGGTTTTCTGCCCCAGCTCCCCAGGCCCTGGTGCTGGCGCCTGAGCCCTCTCTCCCCAGAGAGCGGGCCCTGGAGCATCTCAGTGAGCGCCTCTGCCGGCTCCATCGCCAGGGTGGCGCCTATGGCCTGCTCTGGCAGGGCGTGGTGGTGGGTCCCGGGCAGGGCCTGGCTCACCGCGACCGGTGCCTGCTTCTGCTGGCGGAGGGTCCATGACCCGCGGGCTGGCCGCACCGTTTCTCCAGTGGCTCGCTTTTGGCCTGCTGGGGGCGGGCCTGCTGGCCTTGCGGCCGGTGGATCTGCTCAGCAGCCTGGCGATGGTGCTCACCCTGCTCACGGGCCTCAAGCTCTGGGAGGCACGGCGGCTGGAGGAGCGGCGCCTGGTGTGCCTGCTCCAGTTGCTCAGCGGCGGGGTGCAGGGGGCGGTGCAGACCGATCTGGCGGCAAGCCTGCTCCAGGGGGCGGCGGTGGTGGTGGCCTTGGCGGGGCTGTTGGCCCTGGAGGTGGGGGCCGGGCTTCGCTGGGGCGTGTTGCTGCGGCGCAGCGCGGGGGTGGTGGTGGCTGCCTTGCCCCTGGCCCTGGTGCTCTTCCTCCTGGTGCCACGCCTGCCCCCCATCGGCCTGTTGCCGGGGGGCTGGGGCGCGGCGGCCGTCACGGGCCTGAGCGACACCCTGGATCCCGGCAGCATCGCCACCTTGGCCACCAATGGGGCGCCTGCCGCCCGGGTGACCTTCGCCGCCGGGGCTCCGCCGCCGGTGGAGGCTCGCCAGTGGCGCGTCTTGGTGCATGAGGAGTTCGATGGCGCCCGGTGGACCCTGCGACCTGAGGACCCATCGCTGGAGTTTCTGGGCTGGCGCCAGGTCCAGGAAGGCCAGGGGGCTCTGCGGGAGGTGTGGCTGAGCGAGCCCAGCCCGATGGAGCGCGTTCCCTGGGGCGGCGCGGGAAGCCCCAGCAGCCGCCAGCTGCGCCCCACGGCCCAGGGGGAGCTGGTGCATCGCGGCCCCCGGGGTCAGCGCCGCGCCTATGCCATCACCGCTGGAGGGCCCCAACGGCCCTGGCAGCAGGAGCGGCCCGGCCCGGAGCTGCTGGCCTTGCCCCAAGGCGCCAACCCCCGCCTGGAGGCCCTTGGTCGCCGTTGGGCCAGTGGTACCCCCCTGGAGCGGCTGCAGCAGGTGGAGCGCTGGATGCGGAGCCAGCCCTTCCGCTACACCCGCCAGCCGGGTCTGCTGCCCAAGCAGGCCCCCTTGGATGCCTTTCTCTTTGAGAGGCAGCAGGGCTTCTGCGGCCATTTCGCCAGCGCCACCAGTGCCCTGCTGCGGGCGGCAGGACTACCGGCCCGGGTGGTGAGTGGCTACCAGGGCGGCAGCTGGGTGCAGCCCGTGAGTGGGCCGGGCTATCTGGATCTGCGCCAGAGCGATGCCCACGCTTGGAGCGAAGTGTGGATCGAGGGCACGGGATGGGTGGCGGTGGATCCCAGCGGCTGGGTGGGGGAGGCCAGCGCCGCTCCGGCTCCCCAGCCTTCCGCTGCCGCTGATCCCCTGCGCTGGCTGGTGCGCCAATGGTGGGGCCTGGATCTGGCCTGGACCCGCTGGTGGCTGGGCTACGACGCCCGCAGCCAGGAGGCCCTGCTGGCCTGGCTGCTGGGGGATCGGCGCGATGGGCTGGGGCTTCTGGTGCTGGCGGCGGTGGCGGCCACCCTGGCGGGGGGCCTGGCCCTGCTGGGCTGGCTGGGTCGCCGGGGGGTGGGTGATCCCCAGCGGCGGGAGCTGGAGCGCTGCCTGCTGGCCTTTGCCCGCCAGGGGTGGGTGCCCCGCCCGGGGGAGACCCTGCCCCAGCTGGCGGCCCGCCTGCGCCAGCACCGGCCCGAGCTGGAGCCGGAGCTCGGGGCTTTCGTGGCGCGCTACGAAACCTTGCGTTTTGCCCCGGCCTCGGGCAGAGAAGGGTTGGGGGAGCTGCGCCGGAGCCGTCGCCAGCTGCTCCGGCGCTGGCGGCAGCTCAGAGGTGCTGGATCTGGGAGGGGCTGATCCCGAAACGAGCGGATGGGTGCGAAGGTATTGGAGATAATCCAAAAAGATGGTTGTTGTTGCGACTTTTTCGTTGTTATTGCGTGTTTGGCCAACTTATATTGCTAGCCATGACTCATTAATTTCTTTACAATCAAATAACGGACATCGTCCGTTGGTCAGTTAATGCTTTCATTGAGCATTGAGCATTGAGCATTGAGCATTGAGCATTGAGCATTGAGCCAACAGAAATGGGCCAGTGGCGCCAAAGGGTTGGCCATCAATCTGTAGACTTGTGGCATTAGGAGCTTCGAACTTTGGAAGGGGGGATGCCGAACCGTTTTTTGAAATCCCGGCTGAAATGGCTCAGGCGCAGATAGCCGCAGTTCAGGGCCAGCTCCTTCAGCGACAACCGCTCCTCGGCCCGTTGCAGATGCTCCATGGCCCGCTGGAGCCGTTGCTCCCGAATCCACTCCATCGGGGTGGCGTCCAGCCGTTGGCGAAACGCCTCCTGCAGGGCCCAGCGAGAGAGATGGCTGCGGGCCTCCAGATCGCTCAGGCGTAAGGGCTGATTAAGGTTATCGCGGATGTAATCAATCAGCTCGTCGAAGTTGGTGCGTCCCCGGCGCTCTCGATAGCGAAGGAGATCGGTGGGCTCCTCTTTCAGAAGCCTTGGATCCAGCAACAGGGCCGCTGCGCGCAGGAGCACGTCATCCCACATCAGCTTCCCGACCAGGTCTGCCCCCAGGGGCAGAACGGCGTTGAGGGAGGCCAGGAGGCTCTGAATCACCCCCTCCATGGGCCCTTCCTTCAGGTATTTCAGCTCCCAGCCCTCCTGGATCGGCGTTCTGCTTGCACCGCCGGCGATGGACGCTGCGGCCTCTGCCACCCCGCTGGGTGGCAGGGTGATGGCCACCAGGCTGTGGCGGCCAGAGGAGCGCCGGAACCCCGGCGGGAGCAGGGCGGCCTCGTTCTTTCGCAGCACGGTGGAGCCACCGGCGGTCTCCAGGGCAATACTGCCTCCATAGACCACCACCACGTGGAAATTCGGGGTGTGTTCAACATGAATAGCGGTATCGGTTCCGCTTTGGGAGATCACTCCAATTCTGCCAATGTCGACATACCCCACTTCATGGAGAAATTGGTGATCAGGCACGAGGCTTGTCAGCGAATGAATAGGTGCTGACCGGCTCAATGCTGCGTAAAGATCGGCTGTTTGGTTTATCTTTTCGTGCGAAAGATTTGAGAGAGCCTTTGCAAAAATCTCATCCATAAGGAATGGAAATTGCAGCCCAGCAATACATGGGTACTTTCTAACGACTCACCTTAATTACGAAGGGGGATCACGCTGATCAAATTTGCATGATTTTCTGGAACTCTGCACTTTTCAGAAATTACTTTTTGGCTATGGTTTTTTGCTTCAATTCCCTGGCGGATTCGTGGATTTCGCTTGTCATCCGCTCCGACCGGGGTTGGAGGCGCTTGGCCGAGGAGGGATTGATCCCGAACCGGGCCTTGAAATCCCTGCTGAAGTGGCTGAGGTTCGCGTAGCCGCACGCCTGGGCCACCTCCTGCACCGAGGGCCGCTGTCCGTCGCACTGGAATTTCCGCATGGCAACAGACAGCCGCTGCTCCCGGATCCACTGCTTGGGGCTGCGGTGCAGCTGCTCTTGGAAGGCGTATTGCAGGGAGCGCCGGGAATAGTGGCTGCGGGCCTCGAGATCGCTCAGGGTGAGGGGCTGGTCCAGGTTCGCCAGGATGTATTCGATCAGGACGTCGAAATTGCGGGGCCCGCTCCCATCCCGATGACGTAGCAGGTCGGCAGGCTCCGCCCAGAGGAGTTCGGGGTACAGGAGGGTGGCTGCTGTGCGGTGGAGCACGTCATCGAGGGCCAGATGGGAGGCCACCGATCGTCCAATGGCAAGGGAGGCATCAATGGTGCGCAGCATCCAATGAACCAATTGGGCCTGGGGCCCTGGCGCCAGGGACAAGGAAGGCCGCTCCCCGGGCTCGCACAGTTTGGCTCCGTTGCGGGGGGCGCCCGCCATGGCTGCAGCGGCCACGGCCAGGGCCTGGGGCCGAAGGGCGATGGAGGCCAGGCTGAAGTGGCTGGTGTGGGCCAGCCTTGGGCCGGGGGGAAGCAGGGCCACATCGCCGGCATTCAGGCTGAGCTGGCCTGCATCGGTCTCCAAAGCCACGGTGCCTTTGTACACCACTAAGAGATGATAACTCGGGGTATTGATGATACTTGTCTCAGCGGGTGTACCCACTTCAGATATTAAAAAACATTGGCCAACTTTGAGTTGACCTACCCGGTTCACGCTGAACTGCTCGGGCACCAGATGGCGGCAAGATCTTATCGGGGAGTCTCCCCTCAAGGCGATTAGAATATCTGCTGAATCCAGCACTTCCTTGTGATTGAGATTTTCAAGCCCAGGGGAGACATCCGCAAATACAGCTGGAACGGAGTTGGAAAGAGCCACCTCGGTTCATCCGGCGATTAGGAAGGAAGCCTATCGACGAATTGCGAAATATGGTTGTGTTTTTTCCAAGGTGTGCATTATCTAGAAAGGGATGCACTTTCTCCCTGCGTAATCATGTTAACTGTGCGTTAATCGCTTATTCCAAACGGGCTCAGCTGGCAGCGCAGCACCGCCAGGGCCTCATCCGGCAGCTGGAGAAACCGATCCACCCACCCCTCCCCGGTGGGCGCCACGGAGGCGATTCCCGCCAGCACTCCCCTGCCCTGGCCATCGAGGGGGGTGCCCTGGGCCTGATGGCGCTGGCCGCGCACGGCGTGGGTAGCCAGTTGGGTGTCCACGATCAAATCCGGAGCCACTGGACGGGCGGCCACCAGCAGGGCGAAGCGGGCCAGGAAGGTCAGTTCCATCTCCCCACTCCCGGGGTGCCAGCGGCCCTGGAGCTTTTCAGGGTGGATGGCGATCTCCAACCCCGGCGGCAGGGGCCACCCGAGCAGGCGGGTGGTGCGGCTGTTGAGGGACGGAATGGCCAGGCTGGACGGCTCGAACACAAGCGACTGCCAGCCCCCGCCCAGCAACTCCCCGGCATGGCCCACGCCCCCTCCCCCCCGGCCGTCGTAGCGGAAGCGGGGGTAGAAGGCGATCGCAAGAGCGCAGCCGTCTTCCGTAGCCAGCGCCAGCTTCATCCAACCAACCTAATCCGGCCGCCTGCGGGAGAGTCCCCCCTCCTGAGCTGCGGCGAGCCGGAGGCAGTAGACAACAGTTCTTGAATTCGGCCCATCCCGTTGAGACAGGCCATGGCCAGCGGCAGCAATGGCCCCGATCGGCGGGCGGTAGAAGCTGCCTGGGGCGTGGCCCTGGCCAGCCTCCTGGCCCTGGGCGGGGCTTCCGCCTTGGCAGGGGAAGGGGATGTGATGAAGCTCCTGGAGCGGCGCCAGTGCCCGGGCTGCCGGCTGCAGGATACGGATCTGGTATGGGCGGATCTGCGCGACGCGGACCTCACCGGCGCCAAGTTGCAGCGGGCCAACTTGAGCCAGGCCCGCCTCGATGGGGCGGTGCTGCGGGGGGCGGATCTGCGTTTTACGAGCCTGCAGGGCGCCTCCTTGCGGGGCGCGGATCTTCGTGGAGCCCAGCTGCTCGGCACCGATCTACGCCAGAGCGATCTCAGCGGCGCCCAGCTGGATGCGGGCGCCCTGGAGCGCAGCCATTGGCAGGGCGCCCAGGGGGTCGACTCTGGAGTGCTGAGTTATGCGGCCTTGCACAATGCGGGCGTGGCGGCGGCCCTGGGGGGGCGCCAACCGGAGGCCGAGCGGCTGTTCGGGGAGGCGTTGCGCCAAAGTCCGGAGGCGGCGATCACTTGGCTGGCCCGGGGGGTGAGCCGTGCCGAGCAGGGCAAGCAGGAGGAGGCCCAGCAGGATCTCAACTATGCGGCCGCCCTCTATGCCCAGCAGGGCGACGGGGAGGAAGCCAAGCGGATCTCGGAGGCGTCGCGCCAGCTGGCCACGGCTCCGGGGAAAAAGCCGGCGGGCAATGGCATGGGCGGGGCCCTGCTCACGGGTGCGGTGGGTCTGGCCCAGTTTCTGGCGCCCCTGGCCATGAAGGCCCTTGTGCCGATGGGGCTCTAGCGCTACCCGCCCCTGAAGCCCGACATCGCGACGCCCTGGGCCGGTTGCCGGTGGGCACCCTGGGCCATCGTTATGCCCTGGGGCCTGGATTCCCAGCTGGAGACCCTTCCGTCTCAGCCCGCCTGACCCACCGGCCGTCTGCAGGCTGGTCAACTCCCGACTCCCTCGCCAGACTTTCGAAACCTTTGGAGCCCTTTCCATGCTGAGGCGACCCCTCCGTCAGGCCCTGTCCGTGGTGGCGCTCTCCCTTTCGGCCCTGGCGCTGTCGCTGGCAGCCCAGGCCCAGGGCGATCCCAACTCCTCCCAGCGGGCGGCCAATCTGGCCCGGATGAAGGCTGAAATCCTCAATGGAGGTCTGGGGGTCTATCGGGCCGCCCCCTGCATGCACGACCAGAGCGGTGGCGAGTGCCTGGTCGCCCGCAGCGGCGAGGGGTTCACGTTTCGCTTTTTTGGTGGGAAGCCCGGATGGCAGCAGGAGGGCCTACCCCCCACCGTGGAAACGGAGATCCTGGTGGCTCCCAATGGCCGCTCTATTGAGCGGGTGATCTACAACGGTCCGCCGCGCCAGCCCTCTAATCCTTGACGGTGTGCAGCCTGCGCATCAGCAGCGTCTGTAACAGCAGATGGAAAAGCACCACCACAAAGATCAGGGCCAGTAGCAGGGCGCCCAGGGCTTCGGCACTTTCGGCAGGCACCCCGATCAGATGGGGAAGTTCGTCGGCCATGGCCACGGCCAGCGCCAGGGGTACGGCCCCCCGCAGGCCGCAGCCCGCCACGAGCCATCGCTCCTCCTTGGAAAAGGCCTTGCCCCCCAGCGACACCCACACCCCAGCCAGGCGGGCCAGGGGCAGCACAAGGGCCAGCAGCAGGCCCAGGGGCAGCATGCGGATCAGGTTGCTGGGGGTCACCAGAAAGCCCAGCAGCAACAGAACGGAGAGTTCGGCTGTGGTGTTGAAGGGATGCATCACCCGCTCCAGGGCGTGTTGATCAAAGCGCTTGAGGCGGTAGTGGCCGTTGGAGAGCCACACCCCGGCGATGAACACCGCCAGCAGCCCCCCGCCTCCAAAGACCTGGCCAATGCCAAAGGCCACGAAGGCCAGGGAGATGGCCACCAGCAGGAGCTGCTGCTCGGAGCGCACCAACTTGTCGACGAGCCAGGGGGCCAGGGCGCCCACCAGCCCACCTGCCAGCAGACCGGCCAGCACGTGGCGTCCCACCAACCCCAGCTGGGTCAGGAGGTCTTTGGCGGCCTCCCCATGGAGCCCCAGGTTGTCGTGGGGGCTGTGGGCGTGAAAAAAGCCGGCGAGGAAGCCAAAAAGGAGCAAGGCCGAGAGGGTGCTCAGGGCTGCTTCAAAGTGGAGCAGGTGGCGGAGGCGGACGCTGAGGCCATGGTCCAGCGATCGCAGCAGATCCTCCAGGGCGCCACTGTCCGTGGGGGTGAGGCAACAGGCCGCCAGCCAGGCCGCCGCGAGGGGGAGCATGGCGAGGCCAGCACCCAGGGCTGGTCCCACCAGCTTGAGCACCAGGCCCACGATCAGCAGGGTGAGCAATACGCCCAGCGTTCCCAGCCGCAGGCCTGCGCCCACCGTCCCCCGGATGCGTCGCAGATCGGTGCCCAGGCCGGCAGAAAAGATCAGCAGGGCCAGGCTGATCCGATGGATGGATTCCACGTGCAGCGTGCTCACGTGATGAAAGCCCGCCATGCCGCGACTCACGACCAGGCCAAGCAGCAGGATGGCCGCTGCGCCGGGCAGGCGAAGGCGTTCCGCCAGCCGATCCACGGCCAAGGCCGCCAGGTAGATCATCCCCAGGACAAGAAAGAACCCATGGGGCAGGAGAGTGCCATCCAGATGGGCGTGGGGGGGCTGGAGAGCCATGGACAGAAAGGGCAACATCACGGCTGGTTCCGCTTTGCCCATGGGCCTTGATAGCGAGGCCTGTTACCCATTGCGCCTCGCTTTTCCCCGGAGCAAACGCTTGGCTCGATCTTGAACAAGCGACAACAGCTCGCTGCCGCTAAGGACTTGCTTCAGAGAGGACATCATTTCATCACGATCGAGATATTCCAGGCATGTGGTGGTGCTTGGGATGGCTGAGGGGCTTGGGGTTTCGATATTGCTTGCGTGGATGTCTTTCCACCCCAGGCCTGCAAAGGCCAGGAGTTTGAACAAATTCTCACTGGTCATCCACGCACCGTGAATGTCATTGCCAAAAGGACCTGCGGAATGGAAGGGGAAGGAATATCTTGCTCCGGAATCAATGGTAAAGTCTGCGTAGTCACGGGGGACGAAATAACCATCTACGAGCTTAAATGCCTTGTAGCCTCCCTCCTGGGCAAGGGCTAAAAATACATCGAGACTGTGCGCCTCAGCGGAAATGTAGGGCGGGTAAATCCCCGCCTTGAAAATCGCTTGCAAGAGGGGTGCATCATAGTGCTCAATATCTATTTTTACATAATGGGGAGCTCCGTGGGCTTGAATGATGCTCTGAATCGATTTAGAGGGAAGTCTTATTTTTGTGTAATGGTCTAAAACGTCATTGTTTGGCACCCCAAATTGGCTCATTACGTGATAAGTGTCATGCACAAAAAAATCCACGTTGCCTCTGCTCTCGTCTGCCGTGACAACGCAGCTCTCGACGAAGAGTCTTCCCTGCTGAATCTCATTGGCAAACCTCTGTCTGATGCCTTCGCAGAGAACTGGATTGGCCTCAACGGCAACAACAATGTCCCCTCTGATTAAGTAATAGGGAATATCATCGCCATTATTTGAGCCTACGTCGTAAATAATCTTTGTCACACCTGGCGTATCGGTCTTCGTGGAACCTTACGTCAGCTCTCTTGCTTAAGGAACATTGACGGCCCTGCAGCACTTAGCAGCAGGGCCCATCCGGAGCCCGTTGGCCTGAGTAAGCAGGGGGGATGGTCTCCGTCTACTCCGCATGAACGCCAGTCATCTCATCGGCAGGTTGCGGTTGCCCCGGGATGGACGGGCCACCGTCACCCTGGAGGGCTTCCTCACGGGGGCCTCCATCTGGCTGGCGTCCACCCTGCTGCTGAACGACCGGGCGGAGGCCAGCCCCTGGAATGCCTCGCCCCTCCCTGGATCGGCCACTGGGGTTGGCGGCAGCGATGCTGGAGGGGGTGTGGTCCCATGGCGCCCGATGCGGATGGCGCAGCGCTCCTCTCCCAGGCGCCCCACCGATGGAGTTTCAGATTTGGGGGATCTGGCGGACACGGCGGATGGGGATGGCGGGCCTGCCCTCGGCCCCTGGGGCGACGGGGCCTCCTCCCGGCGCCGTTCACCCCTTGGAGGGGATGGGGGCCAGGCCCCCTTGCATCGCCCCATCGAGCTGCCACCAGCCCTGGGTGGTGCCCCTGAGCCGACCGCCGCCGGTTGGAGCTCCGGATGGGGTGGCGGAACCTTCCTCCCGTTGGGTGCCGTCAGTGGCCCAGGGGCCTCCGCAGCCGATTCGGGGGAGGCTTCTGCGGTCTCTGCGGCCGTCTCCACCCCCGCCAAGGCGAGCACCAGTGCCATCGCGGCGCCAGCCTCGCCCGACCCCCCCCTGTCGTCCCCACCCTCTCCGGCCCTGGCCCAGTCGGCGCCCCGCGCCAGCGTGATGGCCGTGATGGGGGAGGAAACCTTTGTGGCCAGGAGTTTTTCCGGGCCCGCCGTCGTTCGCGCCCAGTCTTCCCAGGTGGCCCTGGATGGCACGGCCATCGATGGCCGAGAGGGCACCACGGAATGGATGGAGGTGGTGTCGTCCCGGCTGCTCCATTCCCTGGCCACCTCCACCCTCGGCGCTGCCGAGCTGGGCTTTGAAGGGGAGACCATCGGGGCCAGGCAGGCCCAGGTGTGGGCCGACGACTCCATCAGGGCCATCCGCATCGAAGGCTTGGATGATCTCCACTTCGCTCTGGCCGGAGCGGCCCCCTCCACGGCCCAGATCCGCCACCACACCATGGCCATGGACGCCAGCACGCTGCGGGCCGATGGCGGCGTGGACGTCCTGGCCCTCAGCGCCCTGATGGATCTCGACGTCGACCTACAGGGCCATCCCGACCAGGCCGGCCTCTCCTTCCAGTTCTCCACCGTCGCCCTGCGAGACAGTGAGGTGCTCCTGGGGGACCAGGCCAATCAAGTGGCCATTCAAAGTGGCTATGCGAGCCTGCGCACCAGCAGCCCGCAAGGGAACCTGGATCTCAGCGGTTCCCTGGAGGCCGTCGGCGTCGCCAACAGCCACATTCACACCGGTGGGGGCGATGACCAGGTGTGGGTGACGACTCCGATGCCCACCCTGGAGGGCCTCGATCCCATTGGCTTGCTGGGATCCACCGTGGATTTGGGCGAGGGAGATGACCTGCTGGCGGTGGAGGGCGCCGTGATCGGCTCCACGATTCGTCCCGGCGGCGGTGACAACCGGATCCTGTTGGAGGGAAGGGTTGAGGATTCCGCGATCATGCTCCACCCGGAATCGACCAACACCGTTGTGCTGGGCTCCCTTTCCGACGTCCTCACTCTCGACACGGGCGGGCCCGCCTGGATCCACCTGGGGCTGGGGGGGGGCGCCGACGCGCTTCAGCTGGCTTCCTCGTCCCTCACAGGTGTCATCGATGGGGGTGTGGGCGAGGATCGCTTCCTGTTCGGTTGGGGGGCGCCCTCTTCCGCTGCCGGATCCCTGCAGATCAGCGGAGGCGCCGATCGGGATCTCTTCCTCTTCAATCGCCCGGACGCCTTCAGCGAGGGGCTGGGGTGGAAGCCCCAGCTCATGGACCTGTCGTGGGCGCTGGATGGGCAGGGGGGCATCGGCATCACGGATCGCATCGGCTGGTCTGGAACGACGATCGAGGAGCTCACCCCCTCCGACAGCCTCGGCATCGGTAACCCCTCCCTGCTGCCCATTGCCCCCCTGGGCCTGTTGCTGGAGGGGATTCGGGCCGGCCGGACCACTGCCGACCAGCTGGCGATCGCCCTCACGGACCGGGGTGGGGAACTGCTGATGATTCGCGGCGACGGTCGCACCCACTCTCTGGTGGATCTGCCTGAACTGCGGGTCTGAGGGCCGTTGCCTGGAGGTGGTTAACGAATGGAGCGGGCCGACTCCAGGAAGGCGCCCACCTTGTCGTTGAGCAGGGAGATTAGGGGGCGGGAACCGGTGTGGATCAGGGCGCTCACCTCCATGCCGGAGCGGAGGGGATGGGTTCCTCCCTCCCCGTGGCGTACCAGGCTGTTGCGATCCAGTCGGGCCACGGCGGCGAAATACTCCTGGGGATGCTGGGGATTGGGGGGCATGGCATCCACCCCCACCCGGAGCAGGGTGCCCTGGAGGGAGCCGTAGTCGGTGAAGGGGAAGGAGGTCACCCTCACCTCCACCGGCATTCCGGGTTTGAGAAACCCGATGTCACGGTTGGAGATCGAAAGAGCGGCTTCCAGGGCCTGCTCGGGCACGATCTTCAGCAGGGGCTCCCCAACCCTGCTGGTCTCCCCCGTTTTTGCCTTGAGGTCAAACACCCGCCCCGACACCGGCGCCAGCAAGGTGCTGCGCTGGAGCCGTTCGTCCACTTGATTCAAGCGGGTCCGCAGTTCCAGGCTCTGCTTGCGGGAGGTGTTGTAGCGCTCCCAGAGGGATTTGAAATGGGTGGTGCCCACCTGCTCCATGGCGGTTTCCGTCTCGGTCAGGGAGTGTCGGGCGGCATCGAGTTCCTGCTCGGTTTTGCGGATGGAGCCCAGGAGCTCGATCTGCCGCTCATCGTGCCGTTCCAGTTCCAGCTGGGAGATGGCACCCTGTTGCCACAGCTTCTCCATGCGGCCGCGGATCCTGGCGTTGAGGGTATGTTTCTGTCGCAATACCTCCAGTTGTTGCTCCTGCTGTCGCACCGACGCCGTCGTTCGCAGCCGGCGCTGGTCGGCGGTACGGCGTTGCAGCTGGAGGTCGCGCACATCGTTGCGGAGGCTGCTGCTCTCCTCCCTGCCGGGCTGGCCGGCTGCCGGTAGGCCCAGCTGCCGGGCCGCCTGGGAGGCATCTTTCTCCCACAGGGCCATCAGGGTGCGCAGGGTCTGCCGTTCCCGGCGCCATTCCTCCACGTCCAGTTCGGCCAGCACCTGCCCCGCCCGCACCTGCTGTCCATCGCTCACCTGCACCCGGCTGATCGGTGCCGCAAAGGGGGGGCTCACCTCCCGAATGCCCTCCACGGGCCGCAGTTTGCCGGTGGCCGAGATGGAGGTGTCGATTCGGGCGATGGTGCCAAACCCCACGCCGAAGCAGGTGAGGCCCATCAGGCTCCAGGCGATGGCCCGACTCCAGCCCCGCGTGCTCCTTGGCAGGTGGGTGCGTCGCTGGTTTCGCAGGCCGTGGGGCTGAGTGGCGGTCATGGCAGGGCGGCTGGGGTGGCAGTGGCCAGGGATGCTCCCTCCGGCTGGGAGCGGTTTTGTTGCTGGAAGAGGGCGTAGTAGGCCCCCCGGCGGGCCAGCAGGTCGGGATGTCGGCCCACCTCCAGCACGTTTCCGTTGCCCATGCAGACGATCCGGTCCGCATTCACGATGGAGGTGAGCCGATGGGTGATGAACAGCACGGTGCACCCCTTGAGGGTGGCCATCAGGTTTTCACTCACCACCCGTTCGGTTTGGTAGTCGAGGGCGGAGGTGGCCTCATCCATGATCAGCAGCCGTGGACGCTGCAGGATCGTGCGGGCAATGGCGATGCGCTGCCGTTGCCCCCCGGAAAGATTGCTGCCCCGCTCCCCCACCTGGGTGGAGTAGGCGGCCGACAGCGCCATGATGAAGTCGTGGGCATCGGCCACCTTGGCGGCGGCGATGATCTCCTCCGTTTCCGCATCCGGATTGGTGAGAGTGATGTTCTCCTCCACCGAGCCCTCGAAAAGCACCGTGTCCTGGGGAACGATGCCGATCTGGCGGCGGAGGGAGTAGAGCTCCACCTTGGCGATGTCCAACCCATCGAGGAACACCACGCCCTGCTCGGGGGTGTAGAGCCGGGCCAGCAGCTTGGTGAGCGTGCTCTTGCCGGAGCCGCTGGCACCCACGATCGCCACGAATTCCCCATGGGGAATCTCGAGATTCAACCCCTTCAGCAGCAGGGGGGAAGAGTTGTTGTAGCGGAAGTGGATGTTTTCAAAACGGATGTCCCCCCGGATGGGGGGCATGATCAATCGCCTAGCGTTGTCGGCCGGGGCTTCCTGGGGATGGTCGATCACATCGCTCAGCCGCTCCAAGGAGAGGGCGGTTTCCTGCACCGATTGCCAGATCGATGTCATCCGCAGCAGGGGCCCGGTGACATAGCCAGCGATGATCCGGAAGGCGATCAGGCCGCCGAGGGTCATGGAGCCATTCATCACCAGCATGGCTCCGGCCCAGATCACGATCAGTCCCGAGAGTTTGTTGAGGAAACCGCTGATGGTGTTGGCCGTGGTTTCCAGCAGGGTGGTATCGAATCCTTCTGAGATGTAGTCGGTGTAGAGATCCTGCCATTTCCAGCGGCTGCGCAATTCAATGTTCTGCGCCTTCACCGTGAGCATGCTGCTCAGCACCTCCACCAGATGGCTGAGGGTGCGGGCATTGGCCACGGCCCGGTTCTGCAGCCTGTAGCGCACGATGGGCGAGACGGTGAGGATCAAAATCACCAGTACGGGAATCACCGACAGGGTGAGCAGGGTGAGCTGCCAGCTGTAGATGAGCATCACCCCGATATACAGAATCGAAAACACCGCATCCAGGATGGTGGTCAGCGCCGTTCCTGTGAGAAACCCCCGCACCTTCTCCAGTTCGGCGATCCGGCTGCTCACCTCGCCGACGGGGCGGCGATCGAAATAGCCCAGGGGCAGCCGGAAGAGATGGTCAATGATCTGGGTGCCGAGGGAGAGGTCGATCCGGTTGGTGGTGTCGACGAACAGGAAGGTGCGCAGGCAGAGCAGCAGCCCCTCGAAGACGGCGAACACCAGCAGCAGCAGGCCGAGCATGCCGAGGGCGCCGGGGCTCTGGTTGATGATCACCTTGTCGATCACCTGCTGGATCAGCAGGGGATTGGCCAAACCGAAGAGCTGCACGAAGAAGCTGGCCAGCAGCACCTCCACCAGGGCCGTGCGGTGGATGTTGAGGGCCGGCAGAAACCAGCGGAAGCTGAATTTCCGGCGCGGGGTGAGCTCGTTCACCCGCAGGGTGAGCACCTCCCCGCTCTCTCCCCATTGCTCTCGGAAGCTGGCGTGGTCTATTTCCGTGTTGCCACTGGCGGGGATGCCCAGCACCAGATGCTTGTGATCGGAGCGATACACCAGTGCCAGGCCGTTGCCCCAGCGGATCAGCAGGGGAGGGGTGAGGCGCATCAGCGCCTCCGCGTTCACCGACAGCAGTTGGGTTTGCAGGCCGATGGATTCGGCCACGGCCCCCGCCAGAGCGAGGGAGGCTTCCCCGTGGCGCTGCACCTGGTCGCCGAACACCCGCTTGAGCAGTTCCCGGCGGAACGGCAGGCCCAGATGGTCGCTGAGCATGCGAAAGGCGGCGATCGGAGAGTCGAGGGGGCCAACCCCTTTCACCCAGGGATAGGCCGAGGCCGGCCGTCGCTCCGGATCGATCTCCCCCTCAGCCCCCGAGCCCTGGGGGGTGGGGGCCAACGGGAGCTGGCGGGGATCCAGATCGGAGCGGTTCTGCTGCCAGCAGGCCTCCAGCCGGGCGGCGTCCCCCTGCAGCCCGGCCGTCGTTGCCCCGCTGGCGCTCCCCTCCGGCTCCAGGAGGGCCGCCAGCCGATCCTGCGGGATCCCCAGCACCCGACTGGGTCCGGGGTGCAGGGGATCGAAGGGCGTTCCCGGCGGCTCGGCGCCATGGGCGATCAGCCAGAGCCGACCGGGGTCTAGCTCCGGTGGATGGCCATTCGGCCCGGGCCAGGCTTGCGCCACAGTGGCCTTGGCCAGTTCCACGGTGGCCTTCACCAGGCTGCGGGAGAGGGGCCGTGGATCCTCTTTGAAATGGGCCTCCAGCACGCCGAAGAGTTCCTCTGGCGTCACCGAGGAGCGCATCCGTTGCCCTAGAGGCGGGGAGGCGTCCATCGCCTCCCGCAACGCCTCCTGGGGAACGGCCACCAGCACCAGGTCGGTGGAGGCCATCAGCGTTTCCCAGCCGCGTCCGCTGCCCAGGCCCGTGAGCCCGAGCACTGCCCCTGGATGGAGCCTCTGCAGGGTTTGCACACCCGAGGGCAGCCGGGGCGAGAAGGCCACCGACCGGGCGGTGCCCTCCACCAGGAAGAACACGGAGGCGCTGGCCTGGCCGGCCCGGCAGAGGGCCTGCCCCTGCTCCACCCGCACCAAGTGGGCCTGGCGGGCGAGGCGGGCGAGGTTCTCCGCTGGCAGATCGGCGAGCAGGGCGAAGCACCGCAGTAGCGGTTCCAGCTGGATCGGATCGGTCATGTTGGCTCCGTTTCTCTCCATTGGGTCAGGAGGCTGTCCACGGCGGCTTCTAGGTCGGGCTGCATCAGCTCCTGGAGAAGTTGCTGCCGCATGGCCTCATCCAGCGCGGCGGGAATCCGGTGCTCCAGCTGCAGGATCAGGAGGGTGTGATCCACAGCAAAGGGCGGGGAGAGGTCGCCGATTTCCAGCCGGTCGAGCACGGCCCGAACATTGGGATGGGGCTGGCTGATGGGCATGGGGCCCATCAATCCCCGGGTGAAGCGCTCATCGCCGAGGGAGTGGCGAGCGGCCAGATCGCCGAAGCTCTCCTCCTCGTCGAGTAGGCGGAGATACAACTCCTCCGCCAGGCCCAGTTGGCGGAGCCGAATCGTGCGGAACACCACCCGCTCCAGATCCTGGCGTCGGTCGAGGAAGTGGGCTTCCACTTTGGGCCCGTAGTGCTCCTCCAACCACTTGTGCAGTCGCACCTGGTCCACGAGCGCGTCCTCCGGGATCCGATCCGCTTCCTCCTCCGACAGGTGCACCTCCCGGGCCACCTGCGCGAGCACCGCCTCCCGGGCCAGGGGCCGCAGCAGTCCATGGCGCTCCAGCACATGCTCCGGAGGGAGATCCCGCAGGCCCTCCAGGGCCTCTCGGAACCCCCCCTCCATAGCGTGGGGTGACAGCAGTTGAAAGGGTGAACTCAAGGGTCTGGCGTCTGGGTTGGGGGTGGGTTCAGGCGAACTGGATGTTTCCCTTTAGGAGGGAATCGCCATCGCTCATCGAGAGCTGGCCGATGCTTTGGGATCCTTGCGACCAGTTGCCATCGGCGTCGAACATCAACTGGCGGGTGTCCTTGGCGTAGGCCAGGGAGCATCCCGAGGTGCCCACCAGGCTGCGGATGTCGGCGAGGGTGCCACTGATCACCCCCATGGTGCTGTCGGCCGGGCCATCCAGAACCTGGAGCGCGCCGTTCTCCACACCGAAGATCGCCCCATTGCTTTGCCAGTAGCTCTGGGTCATCGATGCGAGGGAGCTGCTGAGCGAGAGGATGTCGCCTCCAGCCCCGGGGTCAAAGCCGAGGGTGGTGTCGACCCGGCCCTTCACTGTGCCGTTTTCGCGGTACTCCCCCGTGCTCCAGAGAGCCTGTTTCTGCTGGCTGGAAAGAGCATTCCAGAAGGCTGGATCGGCCAGTTGTTCAGCGAACGACCTGCCATCTACCGCATCCAGTGCAGCGCCAGCGTTCGCTTTCACAAACGTGTCTCTGCTCGCCCCTCCAAGGCTGGTGACCAGATTTTGTCCAAATCCGGCATCGATCACATTTCCTCCCCCCGCTCCGACGGTGATCGCGTCGTTCCCTTGCCCGGTCTGAATGGTGTTATCCACTGCGGCGTTGAGGTTGATCTTGTCGGCGCCGAAGCCCCCACCTTGGAACTTCACTCCGCGGGCACCATCCAGCTGGACGTCCGTGGTGCCGGCAGCGCTGGAGATCTTGGTGCTGTCGGCGGTGCCGAACACGGAGGTATTGCCGTTTGCGGCCACGATGTCGGAGCGGAGAATGCCGCTGGTGCCAGGGGTGTTGGGGGTTGTACCCCAGATGATGGTGTTCCCCTGGCCGATGATCTTGGTGTCGGCGATGCCGGCAACGATGGCATTGGGAATGGAGCCGAGATTGCTGCGGGCTTCACCGGTGCCCATGATCAGCGTGGTACCGAGGCCGGTGGTGATCGTGCTTCGGTCGATGCCAATGGCCTTCATGGGAGTGGCCACGTTCAGCTGGGTGAGCGGCACGTCACTGGTGAGCTCGGCCAGGCCACTGCCGGAGATCAGGGTGTCGGCGCGGGAAGCACCCATGATCGTGCTTTGGTCGATGCCGATCGCCTGGCCCTTCACCTCCAGGGGCGGAGCGGAAAGAGCCTGGGCGCCCTGCAGCGTCCAGTCTGCTGCGGCGTGGCCGCCGATTCTCACCAGAGGATCGATGGCACGGGCCTTTGGGCTGGTTGCATGGGCCACGCCAATGATGGTGGCGTTTTCGATTCCGGTCGCATCAGCGGAGGCGGAGGCTGTCGTGCGGCTGCTGGGGTCCAGGGCCACATTGGCTGAGGCGCGAACGAAGGCGTTCGGCTGGCCATAAAACAGGGGCCCAGCCAAACCGATGGCTTCGGTGGATCCTTCCAGGCCCCGCACCAGAGCATGGGCCTGGAGGCCCACTTCCGGCCCCGAGCCGGCGGGTGTGGTGGTGGGGAGGAGGGAGCGGCTGCTCGCGGTGGCATTGGCCTGGAAGGGATCTGCCGCGGTGCCGATCAGAAGGGGATCGGGGGAACGGGAGAGAAAGTGGACGTTGGCTATGCCGATGTTGGTTGCGTTGGCCTTCACCAGAGCTGCATTGTTCCCGATGGCACTGGCTGTGGCGTTGGCGGAGCCCTGCAAGGAGCCCCCGCCGCTGATCACAGACAGATCGGGGGAGCTGAACGAGGGCGGTAGGAAGCGGCTGTTGCCGAAGCCGAGGCCAAGGGCGTTGGCCTGGGGCTGGAGAGTGCCGGTCCCCGCTTCCACCCGCCTTTCCGAAGCGCTGGCTGTGGGGTTGACATTGAGCTGGAGGGAGGTGCCCAGCCAGTGCAGTCTGGCGGCGGGCAGCTTTAGAGCAAGGGCCTCGGAGAGAGCACTGGAGGAGGTCTCGAGGAAGGACACCATGGCTTGGCTAGCGGAGATGGAATATGGGCAGGAGGGCGTGGGGGCCGGAGACCGGCCCCCACTGGGGGGTCACACCAGGGCGTGGGTCACGGAGTTGGCCGTGGCACTGGAGTTGGAGAACGCGGATGCGCTGATCACACCATCCTTGAGGATGTTGATGTCGTAGCCGCCGATGCCCACAGCGCTGCTGTTGGAGGTGGCGGATGCGATTCCGCTCACCGCTGTCGCCAGGACGGTGTTGGTGAGGGTGGCGACGCCGCTCACATTGCCGTCCAGGGTTGCGGTGTTGCGATCGCCTAGCAACCCTGCCACCTTCACATCGCTCGTTGTGGTGGCATCTCCGGTGACGGTGTTGCTGCTGGCGTTAAAGAGCCCTTCAGCAATCCCGGTGATGCGATTGGTACCACCCACCAGGCCACCTGTCAGATCCACCTTGTTGATACCGACGAGCATGGCGTAGTTCCCGGTGGTTGCATCACCGGTGGTGGTGCTGCTGCCGAGTACGGCCTCGCTTACAGCGGTGCCGAAGATGTTCCCGCCTAAGGGCCCAGCCTGGATCTTGGCCCGTGCACCGTTTTGGGCTTCCTCACTCTGAGCGCTGTAATCAGAATGGTCGCCGGTGATCCCGAAGACGTCGTAAGTTCCATTTGCGGTCGCAGGCCCATTGGTGTTCGTGGCCTCGACCTTGGAAATCCCGCTATCGCCATTGCCAATCGCGTTCCCTTTGTTGCCGATTGTGATGCTGCCGTGATGGCCCATCTTGATGCCGATGGCATCGAGATCCGTCAGGGCCACTGCGCCCACCTCGAAGTCCGTGATCGTGGAGCTTTTGACGGTGCTGTTCGCCACGATCCCGTCTCCACGGGCATTGCCGTCGAACCCGATTGAGAGGCTGTGGTGGTTCAAGGACTGGGTTTCCGCTGTCGCGGCTTCGCCTTCCTGGGCGGCACCGGCCATGCCTCGGGTCTGGTCAATCCCGACGCTGTCCAACAGCAGGCTTGCGCGCGATGGCCCGGTGGTGGAGCTGCTGGCCGCGGAGCCACCCAGCTCAGAAGCCCCATCGACATCGCCGCTCTGGCCGATCTTGATGGAGCTGCCCTTGATCCCCCGGCCTTCCTGGCTCGACAGGGCGGTGGAAGGTCCGGTGATGGTGGTACTTTCACTGATCACCAGGCCGGTGGCTGCACCAGCCACATCGCCGCTGCGACCGATGCTCACATCGGAATGCCTCAGGCCAGACACAGACGAGTTGTTGCTTCCTGCCGTGGCGAGCGCGGGTCCTGTCACACCCGTAGCGGTGCTCTGCAGCTGGGATTCACCTAAAGCGTTGACACCTTCAGTGTCGCGGCCCACAACGATCGGGCTGTCATGCACCCCCGCCACCTTGGAGCCCACACCGGAGAGAGCAGTGCTTCCCAACAGGGAGGAGATGCCTGTGGCTGAGGCGATCCCTGTCAGGTAGGCCTCGGCGTTGAAGTCATCCAGATCCCGTCCAACGTTGAGCTCGGTAGAGTCGATGCCGAACACCTTGTCGCCTTCGGCCACTCTGGCCAGGGGATCACCGCCGTTGTTGACACCGATGGCGGTAGCCCGCTGAATACTCTGGGCGCCGGCATTCACAGCGGCGTCGGTGCCGATGGCGATCTTGGGGAACCGAACGGCGATCACCTCATCGTTGTCGACGGTGGCCTGCACAAGTTCATCCGCTCCTGTTGTGACAGCCTCCGCACGGGCTGTGTTCTGGCCCAGAGCAACGGCCTCAAGGGTCCCAACAGTGCCGATGTTGAGGGAAGAACCTCCCTCTCGATCGATCAGTCCGCCGATTGTATTCACGTCAATCTCGGCTGTCGCCGGGCCTGTCACTGTGGTGGCTGTAGCTGCGCTCTTCAGCTGCCCACTGGCCACCACATCCCCTGTCAGCCCCATGCTGATTCTGAGTCCATCGCCATCGTTGGCGATGCCAGCCACCTGATCCATCAGGCTGGAGGCCTTGGCGGCGCCATTCGTGTTTGCGGCGGTGGATGTCAGTTCACCGGCAGCCGTTCCTTTCAGATCTCCGTTCTCTCCAAAGGCAATCTTTACCTCGCCATCGTCGTTGTAGATCCCTTTGATGAGGCTAGAGAGACTTCCTGCGGTTGCCGTGGAGTTTCCGGGATCAAGAGGAAGGCCAATGGCCGCTGCAGTAGCCCTGCTATTGGCTACAGCAGATCCCGTCATGCTGCTGCCTGTGCCAGCCGCGAGGCCCACATTTTCGAACCCGGCTACCTTGCCGGTATCAGCCAGGGCATCACTGGAGCCCCCCACTGTGGTTGCTTCGGCGACGGCGCTGTTCTTCGCACTGCCCACCACAACGGCATTGAGGCCAGTCTGGATGATGGTTGGGTCACCCACGTTGTCGATGAACCCTCCGGTTGGGCCTGCATTTCGGGCACTGGCTGAGCTTTTGCCAGTGGTGTTGGTGGCAATGGCGGTCACCGTGCCGGTTTCCTCGCCGGTGAGGGTTCCGTTGGTGCCCACCTCAATGCTGCTGTTCAGCACGCCGGCATTTGCTTCAGTTTCGGCGGTGGCGGAGGCCACACCGCTAACGACGTTGTCTTCGGCTTTGGTGGTGGAGTTGGCCTTGGATTCCATAGTGAGGCCAAGGCCCACTTTGATCGCGGCGTTTTCGGTGCCGACGGTCCGGGAAATGTCTGTTGCAGCCATTGGTGTTGCAGGGGTGAGGAAGAAGGAAGTCAGGCAGCCGATTGCCTCTTGAGACGGGGAATGAATGTTCTGCTGCCTGTACAAACGCTAAAAACCAGGCTGGAACGCGTACCCCACCCCTGCAGAGAGGGACCGTTTTTGCGCAATGCATCTCTTGCGCCCCCACTGCAGGGATCAGCTCCTCTTCAAGAAAGCGGATGTCGTAAAGCTTTTCGTGCACAGGCTGGGCTAAAAAGGCCAGCAGACCCGCTGCACAGCAAGCGGCAAGGCTGTGAAAAGGACCTGAAATCTCCCCAACCCTGCGGCTGAGTATCCCCCCTCAAGCCAACTTCTCCCCCTCCAGCTCCCGATAGATGGCATTGAGCTCCACCACCTCGGAGAAGAGCTCCTCCAATTCAGAGAATCGCGTGGGATCTTCCAGCTTCGCCAGCACTTCATCAAGATCGAAGCTCAGGATGGGCTGAATGTTCTCCGGTACCAGGAGGAAATCATGCAGCTTCCGCAGGATGGCGTCTGTGTTCTCCAGCGCTGACCGCAGCCGGGATTCCTCCGCTGCAAATCGCTCCCGCGCCTGCTCAAGCTGGGGGAGCGACGGTTGGAGGAGTTCGTTGCCTGGGGCGAGGGCGAGGGTGGTGTCCACGTCGCTTTGCAGTTCGGCGAGGCGGTTGAGGGTGCGTTCGGTGAGTTCGCGTTCGCGGAGGGCCTCCATGGTGGCGCGGACGGCCTTGGCTTCCACGGAGAGGTCGCCCAGGAGGGTGAGGCCTTTGCACTCCATCAGCGTGCCTACCTGCCTTGGGGTGCGGGGTGGATCAAACGCATTCCCTCCCGCCAGCGGGATGCGGTGGTTGGTGAGGGCGAGTCCATCGCTGGTGTCGGCCAGGGTGCGGCAGAGCACTTCGATCTGGGCAGCCTCGCTGAGTTGAACGGCCTGGATGGTGCCGAATCCACCCTGGAAGCGGCAGGGATCGTGCCGGTAGCGCTCATCGGCTGCGGCCACCAGGGATTGGAGGGCAAGTCGCTGCTGGCGGCGCAGGGGGGTGGCGAGCAGCCAGAAGGCCAGGCCCGTGACGGCGAGGGCGAGGCCTACCAGGGCGAGGATCAGGCTGACCTGCCAGAAGATCCCTGCGAAGCCAAGGCCCAGCACCAGCAGCAGCCCGTTGCGCCCGCCCGGCTGGCCCATTGCCACCCAGATGCAGACGGCCAGGAGGAGAGCGAGACCCATCAGTGAATGTTCATCACGAAGGCTGTTGCGCCCATCATTGCGTGTGTGGTTAAGAGTCTTTTTCGATTCGCTTTCTTAGTCCCAATGATGGACACGGCGGACGTCTGTTGGCTGGTAGTGTCCATTAGCCCCCTTTATCAGAAAAGGGTTCTATGGGGTTGGGATGGTGAGAAAAAGAGAGAAGGGTTCAATCTGGCCTGCTTTGGCTGTGCTTGTCCTGGTGTTGTCCACTGTTTCCATTCTTCTGCTCAATCAGACCCGTTCAGGTGATCCCCTAAAGATTCGCAGGGAGTTGCGTAAGTTTTGAGCCGATCTACTTTTGTAACCCTTCAAGGCCTGTTCGCGTTGTCATCCGTTTAGTCAAATACATGCCCGTGGGTATAAAGCACCATGTGTTGCATGCGGCGGCAGAAGCCGAGCGCCTGCCACCACCTGCGAGATAGACACGGAGAAGGTGGGGTTGCGCTGGGCGCAGAGCGGCCAGCTGCGCACCCAGACGCAGTCGCTGTATTCATCAAGGTTCAACACCTGGTAGGTGCGGCCGGGCCTATTGGCCAACTGCACCAGGGCGCCGGGTTGGAGAGTCATTGCACGAAACTGGCAAAAAACACGAGATGCCTCACAATTAAGCACAATTCGCCCTGGCTGCTGAGTAGAAATACCCAAAGGCTGACACGCCTTGGGAGCTCAGCTGTGATGGGGCAGGGGCACAGCGATGGCGAAGGCCCACGCGGAAGTCCCTAGGCTTATTCCCATGTCTCTCCTCTCCTGGCCTCCCCTGGCCCACCGTGAGCGGTTGCCGGAGCTGATGGATCAGCCTGGACTTGATCCTGAACGGCACGCCAAGGCCCTGGTGGGATTGAGGCGCATCAATGCGGTGAGCCGCAGTGCTGCCTGCCTCTTTGATCCGATTCGCGCCCTGGCACGCGCCCTCCCCCCAGGCGCCGCACCCCTGAGGCTGCTGGACGTGGCCTGTGGCGGGGGCGATGTTGCCCTCGACCTGGCGGCCCTGGCCCAGCGCCACGGCCTGGCCCTTGCTGTGGAGGGCTGTGACATCAGCCCCCAGGCCGTCGCCCTCGCCGAGGCCAGGGCCCGCGAGCGGGCTCTGGAGGCCTCCTTCTATGTCGCCGATGTTCTGGCGGATCCCCTGCCCGATCGTTTTGACGTCATCGTTTCGTCGCTTTTTCTGCATCACCTCGATACGGCCGATGCCGAAACCCTGCTGGCCCGCCTCGCCGCCAGCAGCCGCCAGTTGCTCTTGATCAGCGATCTGCTTCGCACTCCGCTTGGCTACGGCCTGGCCTTGGCCGGAACCCAGTTGCTGTCGCGCTCGCCGATCGTGCACATCGATGGCCTGCTTTCGGTGCGAGGGGCCTTTCAGCTGGATGAGGTGGCGGCCATGGCTGAACGGGCCGGCCTCCATGGCGTGGATCTGCGGCGTTGCTGGCCCGAGCGTTTCCTGCTGCGTTGGGCCCGTGGTTGATCCCTTGCCATCTGGTCGCTGGCCCGTGGTGGTGATCGGAGCCGGTCCTGCCGGCGCCTTGGCCGCCCTGGAGCTCGCCCGCCAGGGAGTGCCTGTGCTGTTGGTCGAGCGGCGCCGTTTCCCCCGCTGGAAGGTCTGCGGTGCCTGCCTCAGTGGCCAGGCCCTCGCCGCTCTAACGGCGGCCGGCCAGGGCCCCCTGCTCGATCATCTCGGGGCCCGCCCGCTGAGGTCTGTGCAGCTGGGCCTGCAGGGGGCCCAGGCGGAGCTGGCCCTACCGGCCGGGCGGGTTCTCTCGCGGATGGCCCTCGATCAGGGGCTGGTGCAAGCAGCCGTTGCCGCCGGTGCCACGTTGCTGCCCGAGGTAACGGCCGAGCTGGGGCCCGCCGATCCTGGCGCCCGGGCGGTGCAGCTTCGCCGCGGCAGGGAGTCCACCACGGTGCAGGCCGAGCTCGTGCTGGTCGCCGCGGGGCTGGTCCATCGCTGCCTGCAGGCGGTGCCTGAAGTCGTCAGTCGTGTCCAACCGGGCTCCCGCATCGGCGCCGGCTGCCTCCTACCTGGCCCCAACCACGGGCCCCAGGACCGAGCGATGGCGGCCTATGGCGATGGAAGGCTCCACATGGCGATTGGCCGCCACGGCTATGTCGGGCTGGTGCGTCTCGAGGATGGGGCCCTCAACGTCGCCGCCGCCTTCGATGGCGCTGCCCTCGCCGCTGCCGGCGGGCCTGCCGCGGCGGCCAGCCAGGTGCTCTGCGAAGCCGGCTTCGCCCCCCTGCCCGCCCTCGCCCTGGCCGCCTGGCAGCTCACCCCCGCCCTCACCCGCAGCAACCGCCCCCTGGCGGGCGATCGCTATTTGCTATTGGGAGATGCCGCTGGCTACGTCGAACCGTTCACGGGCGAAGGCATGGGCTGGGCCCTGATGGCGGCCCTCAGCAGCACCCCCCTGGCCCTCGCTGCCCTGGGCGACGGCTGGGATCACCAACTCGCTCGGAACTGGAGCCGATCCCAGGCTGCTCTGATGGCTCGCCGCCAGCGGCTCTGCAAGGTCCTGGCCCTGGTGTTACGCCGATCCTGGAGCAGCCGTCTTCTGTTTGACGCCCTGCGCCACTGGCCCAGCCTCGCTGAACCCCTGTTGGCGTCCCTGCACCGGCCCGCCTTGGCGCCTCTCCTGCCCCCATGCCCGTGACTCTGCTGGGGATCGGCACCGCCCTGCCATCCCATCGCCTCAGCCAGGCCGAATCGGCAGCCATGGCCCAGCGCCTCTCGGCGACCAATGATGTCCAGGCCACCCTGCTGCAGCGTCTGCAGCGCCGTTCCGGCGTGGCCTACCGCCACAGCGTGCTGCTGGACGATGCCGATGGCCCCCTGACGGATCGCCTGCCCTTCTACGCAGACGCCAACCCCACCACCTCCGAGCGCATGGCCCGCTTCGCTGCCGAGGCCGGTCCCCTGGCCCTGCGGGCCACCAGCGCGGCCCTGGCCGCCTCCGCTGTCGATCCGGCTTCGATCACCCATCTGGTGACGGTTTGCTGCACCGGCTTCCAGGCCCCCGGCTTCGACCTCGACCTGATCCAGGGGCTGCCGTTGGATTCCGATGTGGCCCGCACCCAGGTGGGCTTCATGGGGTGCCACGGGGCCCTCAACGGCCTGCGCGTCGCCCATGCCTTTGGGCAGGCCGTTGCCGGCTCGACGGTGCTGCTCTGCGCCCTCGAACTCTGCAGCCTGCATCAACAGCTGGGTTGGCACCCCGAGCGGGTGGTGGCCAATGCTCTGTTTGCCGATGGTGCCGCAGCTACGGTTTTGGCTACCGACCCGCCCGCGCCAATCGGCACCCCCTGGCGGCTCCTGGCTTCCGGTTCCACGCTGCTGCCGGATAGCGCCGATGCCATGGCCTGGACGATTGCCGACCATGGCTTCGAAATGGGCCTCTCCCCGCGGGTTCCGGCCCTGATCGCCGCCCGCTTAGCCCCTTGGCTGGATGGTTGGCTGGCAGCTCAGGGGCTCGATCGTGCCGCCATCGGCTCCTGGGCCCTCCATCCGGGCGGGCCCCGCCTGCTGGAGGCGGTCCGCGATTGTCTCGACCTGCCCGCCAAGGCGATCGAACCCTCCACAGCGGTATTGCGGGAGTGCGGCAACATGTCGTCCGCCACCATCCTGTTCATCCTCGATCGCCTGCGTCTTGCCGGGGCACCCCTACCCTGCGTGGCCCTGGCCTTCGGCCCAGGCCTCTGCGTCGAAGCCGCCCTGCTGGGGTGAGTGTCCTGCCTTTATTCCGTGTAGGGGGCTGGGCCAGACGGAGGCGCACCGCTGGACAGGATGAAGAACAGCACGTTGCCGGGCTCCGATGTGGCGTCGCTGCGCAGGCCACTGATGAGGCCGTTGACCGGGCTGGTGTACTCGGCCACCACTTCCCCGAAAGCGTTGCGCTGGATGGCGACCTTTTGCCCTGTTTTGACCTTGGCATTCAGTTTGACTAACAATTCGATGAAGCCACCGTGGCTGGTCAGCACGGGAACCGCATTCTTCCCGATGAAGACGTTGGCATCAACGGCGGTGCGTCCGACCTTACCGGGGACTATGCCGTAGTGCTTGAAGACGTTCATCGTGCCTTCGACGAAGATCGGAATCATGTCGAGATCGAGCTTCCGCGCCACACCCACCTCGGGCGTAAAACAGGGAATGCCCGCATCGATGTAGGCGTTGTGTAGTACGCCAGGGTAGATCGGGCTGTCCCAGATCGCCGAAACCGGGTAAAGCATCATCATGGTCTTCACCTCCGGGATGCGCATGTCACCGATATGAAGGGCGGCTGCGTCTAAGCCGGTCGTCCCGGTATGGAAGTCGATGGCCAGGTCGGTATTGGGCTTGAGCAATCGGTTGAACACAAGTCCGGCCTGGCGGTTCACTGCGCTCAAGCCGTTTTCATTGCCGGGCCATACGCGGTTCATGTCGTTCAACTCAAAACCGCGCCCGCTACTCGGCCAACTGCGTTGCATGCTCTCCATTGCGGGACGTGCAATGTCCAACACCGCCATGACGGTGCCCGACATTTCCGCTGGGTTCAACCGGCCCATAACCGTTTGTACGGTGTGCACAGAACTCATCTCGTCACCGTGTACACCACTCGTGAGGGTGATGCGCTTGCCGGGCTTGGATCCCTTGGCCACGATCACCGACACGTACCAGTACTGACCGGTGGACATCTGCACACCCTGGAAGTAAAGCAGGTGTTTCTTGCCAGGCTCCAGGTCATTGGTGTTCAGTGACCTCACCACTTTTTTGCCGTTGATCACGTCGCCGGTGTAGGCCGTACGGATATTGGCCGGAGTTGCAGGGGCGATTATCTGGGCTTGCGCCATGTTGATACTGGCTAGTGCAAACGCGGTCAGTAGCAACGATTTCATGAGAGTGTGAGGCCTGCGAAAAGGCTGTGCGGTCATGCTTTGCAAGCAACCTTTGATTTGCCCTCCTTGCTTAGCGAATCGCAGGCGGCCATGGGACGATTTGGATGGATTGTTCAAGCAAGCAATGGTTGTTCAAACCCCGCCACCCCCCCTGTTGCCATGTCCGCTCTCGGCAGGATGGGACAAGGTGGCCGAGGTGCGTCTTCCGAGGCTTGATGGGGCTGGCCAACCCTCCGGTGGCTTCTCCGCGGCCACCTACC
>JBBASA010000023.1:0-36666 GCA_040399515.1 Cyanobium sp.
ATCTTGTAAAGGCTGCGCTCCTCAAGACTTCCGTCCCTCAGGCGCAGTCCAATAACTTACCACAGGCAGTGCCCCTTCACTTCAGTTCGGCAGCCCAGGGGAGAAAGCGTTGCAAGGTGGCCTCACAATCCGCCGCCAGCGTGGGAAAGCCAATGGAGGTGACATCCGTTCCGGGGGGGATCTGGGCAGGATCCCCTTGCAGCCAGCGAATCGGACAGGAGAGTTCCTGGAGCACCAGCCAGGCTGCCGCCAGATCCCAGATCTTTGGGGTGGCTTCCAGGGCCGCCACGGTTTGGCCGGTGGCCACACTCACCAGATTGAGGCTTGCCACACCAAAGAGACGGACCTTGCCCGGGAAAGGGCGGTCGGGAATTTTTTGCAGCACCCGGATCGAACGGCTACACAGGGACACACAACCGCCCGGATGGGCCTTGGAGGCCGGTGCATCCACCACCTCCCCGTTGCGCCAAACCCCCTGACCAGCCTTGGCGATGATCCGCTGCCCCAAGGGAGGCACATCCAGAATGGCCAGCACAGGCTTTCCTCCCTCAAAACGAGCCAGGGAGATCGACCAATAGGGAATCCCCGCCGCGAAATTGGTGGTGCCATCCAAAGGATCCACTACCCAGAACGCCGGCGAAGAGGGCAGATGCCGATCCCCCTCCTCGCTGAGAATTCCCTCACCGGGGTAGAGGCTCTGCAGGCCCTCCACGATCGTTTCGTCACTCCAGCGATCACAGGAGGTGATCAGGGTGCCATCGGGCTTGAGGTCGGACACCACATGGCCGAAGTCGGTGCGCTGGCGGTCCGCCACCCGATCCATGAGGGTCGCCAGCCCGAAATCGATCAGGGCAGGGGAGGAGGCCAGGCTCATCCGAGTTCCAGGGCAAGCACTTTGCTCAGGCTGCGACCCGTATCTTCCCTGAACTGTTGAAGATTGACGCGGGAGAGCAAGAGCAAAGCTGCAAAGGCCACCAGCATTTCCACAGCGAGAACAAGAGCGTAGGCGGGGAAGGCCGACGGAATAGAAGGGAACCAGTGGTGCTGCATCGATCGCCCCAGATCCAGCAACCCGCCGCCAAACACCTTGCCGAGGGCACGGGACAGGGCTTGGGCCAGACCCCAGACCCCCACGAACGTTCCGGCGGCCTGGGGGAGGGTGAGATCCAGCATGAGCACCAGGGCACTATTGGTGGCGATCCCCGCTGCAAAGCCGAAGAGAAACATCACCCCCTGCAGAAGAGGAACCCTGCCCGTTGCCCCCACGAGCAACAACAGGGCCAGGGTGACCACGATCAGCCGACAGCCAAGGCGGGCGGCACTGAACTTGCCCAGCCTGGGAACGATCCACAGACCTCCCGTGAGCAATCCCACCAAGGTGCCGACGCCCCAGATGGCATTTAGGGAGGCGGTGGCGGCAATGGGCATGCCGAAGACCTCGGCTCCATAACTTTCCAGAATCGGATCCTGCAGGAACAAGCCCAGGGTGAAGAGCACGAGGAAACTGAAAAACACCAGCACTTGCTTGCTGGAGGTGATCAAGGCCCAGGCTTGCGGCAAGGTGGGCCCATGATCCCGGGCAGGGGTGGCCAGGGACGTGGAAGCCTCTTCCCGGAGGGAAGGAGGTTGGGTGGGTGGCTCCATCCCCAGGGTGGCCACAAGGGTGAGGGCCAACACCCCCAGCACCGCTCGGCCCATGAACCCCATCAGCACCTCCCTCAGCACGGAGGGATCGGTGACCCCATCGATGCCCCGCAGGCTCACGCTGATGGAGATGGCGCCGACCACGATGCCAACGGTGAGCAAACACCAGATCAGGCCGACGGCCCGGGGGCGTTCCTCCTCCGTGGTGCGGTCGATCACCAGGGCCAGATAGGGGGTGCTGGCCAGGGAGATCGCCAGGCCATAGGCGGCAAACAGGCCACACAGTGCCGCGATCCCTCCAAAGAGGGCCCATCTGGAGCCCTCCCGCAGCAGACCGGCCACATGGAAGATCAGGGGAACCGAGAGGACGGCCAGCCCGCAGAACAGCAGGGTGCCCAGCCAGATGTAAGGCAGCCGACGGCGGCCGCCGAAGGGGCGGGAATCGGACATCTGGCCGAACCAGATCCGGCTGGGCGCCACGAATTGCTCAAAAGCCAGAGCACCTCCCACCAACAGCCCCGGAAACCCCAGCTCGCTGATCATCACCCGGTTTAGGAGGCCGGCGAAGATCACCGCCAGGCAACCCAGGCAGCCCTGAAACAGCCCCAGGCGCAAGGTGGCGGGGAGGGAGAGACCGGTGGGCCCGGCCAGAGGGGCTGGGGAACTCACAGGGGAAGTCAGAGGCTGGGGCGGGTGGAGAGGCCCCCAGCCTGGCAAGCGGGGATCAGGGGCGTGGGTTCAATGGGCACGTCAGCCATGCTGGAAGGTGGGCGGAGGGATGGAAGATTGGGCCGCTGGCAGAGGGCAATCAGGTCGAGACCCGTGCGGCGGCGCAGTTCAGCCAGGCTCTTGTTGTAGTTGGTAATGGCCAGGGTGTAGCGGACTTCCGCCTGGGTCAGGTCGCGCTGGGTATCCACCACTTCCCGCTGGGTGGTGACCCCAGCCTGAAAACGCAGACGGGCCAGACGCAGAGACTCGCGGGCGGAGAGCACCTCATTGGAGGTGGTGACGATGTTGCGGTTGTTGGTGAGAAGCTCGTAGAAGCTTTGTTCAACTTGAAGGCGAATCTGATCGCGCTCTTTCGAGAAGTTGAAGGTTTCTTCCTGGGCTTTCTGTTTGTTTTGCCAATAGAGCGCCTTGGCGCGGCCCCCATCGAAAATGTCCCAGCTGACATTGATGCCAAAGGCGTTGTCCACCTGCCATTGGCGCTCGGGCTGGTTTTCCAGGGAGAAGGGCCCAAGGGTCGCCGGATCAAACCCAGACTCCCGACCTGGGGAATAGGACGAACCTGTGCCGCGGTTCACGCCGAACCGGTTGAACAGGTTCAACACCGGCTGAACAGCGGCCAATTCACGGTTGGCCGTGCTGTTGGCGATGGAAATGTCGAGCAGGATCTGGTCGAGTTCTTCCCGGAAGGTGTAGGCCGCCACGATGCTTTCCTGGAGGGAAGGGATCCAGGTGCCCACCACCCGCGCGGGATCCTTGGCGGTGGGGGTGACATTTTGGGGAAGATCCAACAGGGCCGCCAGATTCCGCCGGGCAATGGCCTGGCCCGGCGAAGCAGAGAGGGAACCCGCCGTGCGCCCATAGAGGGCCTGGGTGAGCAGCTGCTGGTCGCGGGCCAGCTGGGTCTGGGCCTCCAGCACTTCCAGCTTGGTGGCCACCCCCGCCTGGAAACGGGCCTGGGCATCCCGCAGGCTCACCAGGGATGCCCGCACCGATTCCTGACCGATGCGCACTTGCTCATCGGCGTTCTGCAGATCGAAATAGGCCTCAGCCACCTGGAGACGCAGCTCCCTGAGGCCGATGAGATAGGAGTTTTTGGCCTGTTCGTAGCGGTCGCGGGCGGCAGCGATCGAGGGAACCCGCCGTGGATCGATCAGGGCCCAGGTGGCCTGTAGGGAGGCATCCATCGCCGTGATGGTCTGAACGCTGTAGCCGGCCCCGTTGTTCTGGATGAACAGATCGGAGCGCCGGTTGTAGCGCTGGGAGGTGGTGGTGGCAGGAAAGCTGTTGGCATTCAGGCTGAGGGAGGGATACCAACGCGCAATCTCCGCCCGCAGGGCCGATTGGGCCTGATCCACCTGGCTGGAGAAGATCTTGAGATCCGGGCTGTTGACTTCCGCAATGGTTTCCGCTTCATCCAGGCTGATCGGACGCAGTTCCTCGATGCGCACCTGCTGGGGCTGGTTCGGCAGAGCCAAGGGGGCAGGGGCCACCAGATCCGGTTGATCGGCAGGCAAACTCTTGGAAGCCGGCGGCATCACCTTGGGGTTCGACTTTGGCCGGGGGCCGAGCACCTTGGGTGCAAGGGGCAGCACCTGGCGGGGCAGCAGGGGAAGGGATGGGGCGGGCTGGGGGGCGGGGGCGGCAGGAGCCGCCTGTTGAACGGGGGGTGACGCAGAGGAGGCACGGCCCGGCAGGACGCCACCTCCAAAACCAGCGGCGGTGAAGAGGAGCGCTGTACAAACGAACTGGGAGCGCCCCACGGGCCAAGCAGCAAACCGCAGGAGCTTAGGCACCCTCACCAGGCCTGCCGCTGCAAACGGCCACCAGATCTTCCGCCCCCGTGACCAAGCGGATCGGAACGGGCAGTTGGCGGGCCACCTCCTCGAGGGTGGTGTCGTCCAAAAACACAGGCTCTCCCTGGCGCAACATCACCGTTGGCAACAGGAGCTCCTCCCCAAGATCCAGGCCTTCCAACCCCTGCAGCAGATCCGCACCGGTCAGCAGTCCCGTCACCACCAGCTCCTGTCCCCAGTAGGGACTGGGGAGGCCATGGAGGAGGAGCTCCAGGCCCTGGATCCCGTTGAGGCGGTCGACCACCGGCTGGAGCGCCTGGGCCACCAGAGCGCCCACCACCCAGCTCAGGCGCCGCGGGCGGGTCAAGGCACGAGGCAGGTCGGTGGTCGCCAACTCGAGTGCTTCCAGAAAGGCCCGAATACTGCCCACCCCGTTCTCCTGCTGGGGCAGATTTTCGTAGCTGGGCCGGGGCGGTAGGGGGAGGCCGGCCAGGAGATACCACTCATCCGAGAGCCAGGCAAAACGGCTGCCTAGGGTCTGGAGAAAGTGCTGCTGCATGGGCTCCACCTGGCGAATCACCTCCTGGGCGCAGGAGGGCTCCACGGGGCGGAGGGCATCCCCAGGGGGACGAAAACGGGTGAGGCCCACGGGAACCACGGCCGTGGAGAGCACCGCCGGCCAATCCCCCTCCGCAAAACGAGCCAGATCGTTCAGCGTGTGGGTGAGGGCCGCACCGTCATTCAGCCCCGGACAGACCACAACCTGGGCATGCACCTGGAGGCGCCGCTCGGCGAACCAGGTCAGTTGATCCATCAGCTGAGCTCCCCTGGGATTGACCAGCAAGCGGCTTCGGAGCTCCGGATCGGTGGCGTGAACAGAGACATAAAGAGGAGAGAGCCGCTGGTCCTCGATCCGCTGCCAGTCCGCTGAGCTGAGGTTGGTGAGGGTGAGGTAGGAGCCGTAAAGAAAACTCAGGCGGTAGTCGTCATCCTTGAGATAGAGGCTGCGCCGATGGCCCGGGGGTTGCTGATCGATGAAGCAGAAGGGGCAGTGGTTGTTGCATTGCTTCAGGCCATCAAAGAGCGCCTCCCGAAACACGAGCCCCAGGCCGTCATCCGCCTCCTTCTCCAACTCCACCCGGTGAAGGCTCCCCTGGGGATCCTCCACCTCCAGGGTGAGCTCCTCCTCCCCGCAGAGAATCTGCAGGTCGATGAGATCGCGCGGACGGATGCCGTTGATGCTTAGCAGCCGGTCGCCACACTGAAAGCCAAGCTCCTCCCCGATCGAACCGGGCTCAACCCCAACGACCTCAGCGGGTTGGGGAAGGCGTGGAGGGTCTCCGGCCTGAGGGCTCTGGAGGGGAATCCCGGCAGGCGGCTCAATCCACACAGCTGGAAGGCTGGGAAACTTCTTCAGTTTGCAGGTTTCATGGGCTCGCTGAGGGGAGCCGATGGCCTGCTCAGATGGCTTGACGGAAGAACAGCAGGATCACCACCCCAAAAATCAGGCGATAGGCCACAAACACCCAGGTGCCATGGTTTTGCAGGAAGCGAAGCAACCAGGCAATGGCCAGCCAGGACACCACCGCGGCCGACAGGATGCCCACCACCATCGGCAGCGGCCCTCCGTTTGCAGGAGCTTCGAAGGCCCCCTTGAGTTCCACGAGACCGGCCAGGGTGATGGCGGGAATTCCCAGCAGGAAGGAGAAACGGGCAGCCGCGGCCCGCTGCCATCCATCAAAGAGAGAGGCCGTGAGAGTGCTGCCGGAGCGGGAAACCCCGGGCACGAGAGCAAGGGCCTGGGCCAATCCCACCAGCACCCCATCCCGGGGGAGCACATCGCCCAGGCTACGGCGGCGGCGGCCCACCAGCTCTGCCAGCGCCAGGAGGAGGGCCATCGCGATCGACACCGCCCCGATCGACGTCATGCTGCGCAGCGGCGAAGCGTCGTAGTCGGGCACAAACTTTTTGAGCAAGAGGCCGGCAATCAGGATGGGGATGGTGCCCAGGGCGATGGCCACCCCGAGCCGAGCCTGGGGATCGCTCCACTGGCCATGGCGAAAGGCCCTGGAGATTCCGCGCATCACCTCGACCAGATCGTTGCGGAAGTAGGCCAGCACCGCCGCGATGCTGCCCAGCTGAATCACGGCCGTCACCGCCACCCCGGGGTCGCCCCAGCCCAGAAGAACGGGCACCACCTTCAAGTGGGCGGTGCTGCTGATGGGCAGGAATTCCGTCAGCCCTTGAACCACGCCCAGCACCAGGGCATGCCAACAGGCCTCCAGCAGGGAGAGGGGCTGGGCTGGGTTGGCAAGCGACATGTGGCTGGCAATTTTGTGCGACCTTATGCCCCGGCTCTTCGCGTGCCAAGGCAGACACCCTTTAAGGTTGGTCATCTTTCTTCACAGCCGCAGTGATCGGGCTCCCGCCGAGCAGCTTTCCAGCCCCTTCCCTGCAGGCCAGACCCATGGACGCCTTGGGCGAATGGGGCCTTCCGGCCCTAGCCGCCTTCCTCACTCTGGGTCCGGTGTTTCTTCAGGCTCCCTTAGTGCGCCTCTCCCCCATGGGTGCGGCCCTGGGCACCGTCCCCCTCCTGATGTTGGCCCTTGTGTTGGCCTTCCATCCCAATCCCACCCGCCAGCGGGTGGGGGCTCTGCTGGTCGGCTTCGCCGGAAGCTGGCTTGGAGGATCCCTGTTCTGGGGATGGGGTCGGGAGTATCCCTTCTGGCACTTGCCGATTGAAGCCTTTGCCCTGCCCCTGGCCCTGGGGGGCCTCCAGAGCAGGTGGCGGGTGGGTGCCTGGTTTTACCTGGCCTCTCTCCTGGGCACGGCCGCCACGGATGGTCTAATTGCCGCCACAGGCCTAATGCCCCTCTGGCCTCAGGTGGTGCAGGCCAGCCCTATCGAGGCTGGCGCCCTGCTCCAGAGCGCAGCCCAGGCCCTCCTCCATCCCCTGCCCCTTCTGGCCCTGGCCTTAGCAGGGTGGTGGATTCTGTTGATGTCCCGCCAGCTCTGGGAAGGGGATTGGGCCTGTCGGGTAGCTGCCGCCGCCCTGGCCTCCACCCTGGTAGTGGATGGACTCTTTTTCGGGGCGGCCCTTGTAGCCCCCCATCTGAGTGGGCTGATCTGAAGAACTGCGAATGGCGGAGATCCGTCAGCCAGTGCATCCACAAGGGTTCTGTAACGTTGAAGTTTCTTCAACGGAGTGTTGTGTGATGAAGCGGCTGCTTGCCTGGTTGATGGGTGGTGTTGCCCTGGCCGGTCTGCTCGTGAGCCTCTGGCTTCCCGCTGCCGCCCAGGCTGCGGACCGTCGCAACGTGGCTGACGACAAGATTGCAGAGTCCGCTGGCAAGGTGGACCTCAACAACTCCTCCGTGCGGCGTTTCCAGCAGTACCCCGGCATGTACCCCACCCTGGCCGGGAAGATCGTCCTCGGCGGCCCATACACCAGCGTGGATGACGTCCTCAAGCTGGACCTGAGCGCCCGCCAGAAGGAGCTGTTCGAGAAGTACAAGGCCAACTTCACGGTCACCCCCCCTTCCATTGCCCTCAATGAAGGGTTCGACCGGATCAACGACGGGGTCTACCGCTGAGGCCCCCCTGCGGAAGCCAAGTGCCCCTCCAAACGCTGGCTCAGGCCAGCGTTTTTTTGTGCATGTTTTCTTGGGCGCGTCCTGCCGCCTAGGCGGTTGGCTCTCCCTCCCGGGCCAGCTCCTGCAGGCGACGCTCCCGCAGATAAAGGAAGAGGGGCGCGCCGAACGCAAAGGCCACGGTGACGCAACTCAACAGCACCCACACCAGCCCCCGCATCTTCAGGCGCCGGCTTTCTACCACCATCCACAGGGTGACCGCCGTGGCCCCAACCGCCAGATCACGGGAGAGGGATTGGGCCGCAGGATTGGCGTTGGCCTGCTGCACAAACAGGCCCAGATCAAAGGACTGGCCCGTGCTGCGGATGAAGGCCAGGTTGGCCAGCCAGGGCAGAACAGCCCCAGCCACCGCCAGGGCAAGATAAATCCAGGCCAGGGGGCTGAGCGGCGCCCCAGCTGGACGGGGCGAGGAGGGGCTTGGGGTCATGGGGTCAAGGGTTCAGGGGTTGGGGCGGGGCCTCGGGCTGGTCGGGATCCCAGAGCATCACTTCAGCCTCCACGGCTTGGAGGAGGGTGTCACAGCGGTCGGCATAGGCGCAGGCCTGCTGATACAGCTCGGTCATCCGCTCCACGTCCAGATCGTCGGATTGGAGTTCCACCAGGCTGCGTTCCAGGGCGGCCTGGGCCTCTCGGTAGGTGAGCTGGGCCACCGCTGGATCGGGCTGGGCCGCCTCGGATCGGCGGGACGGGCGGGATCGGGACTTGGGTCGGTCGCTGCGGGAATCCGTCATCAGGGATCGGTGGCAGGAGAGGGATGAACCCGTTGGATCAACAGATCCAGGCTCCCATCCATGAGCTGGAGGTTCACCGTATCCCGCGGGGATACCTGGTGGATGGAGCGCAGCACCCGGCCCTGGGGATCCCGCAGCAAACCAAAGCCCCGCTCCAGCAGATGGCGTGGGGAGAGGGCTTTCAGCAGTTGCCGCTGATGGGCCAGGCGCCGGCGCTCCACCTGCAGCCGCCGGCGGGGATGGAGGGGCTCCAGACGGGTCTGTTGCTGTTGCAGCTGGCGGCGCAGGGACTGCAAACGCCAGCCCACCACCTGGCGCAGATGGCTCCGCATCTGCAGCAATGCGGCCCGTTCCGCCATCTGATCGGGGAGCAGGGCCACCAGGGCAGCGGTCGGTGTGGCGGCCCGGTAGTCCGCCACCAGATCGGCAATGGTGGTGTCGTCCTCATGGCCGAGGCCGCAGACCACGGGCCGGGGAAAGGCCGCCAGGGCCCGGGCCAGGTCTTCCCCATCGAACAGCGCCAGATCCTCCCGGCTTCCGCCCCCCCGGGCCAGCACCAGAGCCTCGAGCCCCAGGGAATCGGCCTGGGCCGCCAGGCGCCCAATCACCTCGCACACCCGGCCCTCCACCGCCCCCTGCACGGGCACGGGCACCACCACCAGGCCGGTGAGCGGCCAGCGCTCACTGACGGTGCGCAGCATGTCGGCCAGGGCCGAACTTGGCACGCTGGTGAGCAGGGCGATGCGAGAGGGCCAGGGGGGCAGGGGCCGTTTGCGGTCGGGGTCGAAGAACCCCTCAGGAGCCAGCCGGGCCCGCACCGCTTCGAACCGCCGCATCACGGCCGTGAGGCTGGGGCGCACATCCAGGATCTGCACCGACAGGGCCGCCCGGGCCGTCCAGAAGTTGAGCTTGCCTACCACCGTGACGCCATCGCCGTCTTCGGGCACAAAGCTGAGCTTGCGCAGCTGGGACGACCAGATCACGGCCTGCACGGTGGCCTCCCCATCGGTGAGGGTGAGCCAGAGGTGCCCCTTCTTGAGCTGGGGGCGGCTGACGGTGGCCTCCAGCAGAAATCGGGGCGCAAATCCCCTGCCAATCAGGGTGGCGATGGCCTCATTGAGGGAGGCCACGGTGTAGCGATGCAGACCATGACGCGGCAGCAGGGGCTCAAAGGCCTCCACGGCCACGGCGTTCTGTTCCATGCCGCCCGTCGCTCCAGGGGGGCTCACCCTAGGCAAAGGGCACGAGGTGGCCGAGGATCGGACCCGGCCCTGGCCTCCCCCATGCCTCCCCAGCCCAATCCGGCTTTTGCCAGCCCACGCCAGCAACTGGAGCAGGGCATCCGGGCTCGACTGCCGACGGCTCCCGAGCTGGTGTTGGTGACCGATCTGGACGGCACTCTGCTGGAGGGCACCCCGAGATGGAGAAAGCGCTTCTACCGCTGGCTGGACACCCGGCGGGACACCGTGCTGCTGGTGTTCAACACGGGGCGGGATCTGGCATCCATCGCCCGGGTGCTGGAGCAGGAGGCCGCCATGGGTCTGGGGGCGCCCCACCTGGTGATCGGTGATGTGGGCTGCACGGTGGCCTGCGGCGTGAGCCTCAGTCCCATTCCCCATGTGATCGAACCCATCGAGCGGCGCTGGCACGGCCAGGCCGAGCGGGTGCTGCCCCTGCTGCGGGCCATCCCGGGACTGTCCTCCCAGCCCGTCAGCGCCGTGCGCCGCCTGGCCTATCTGATCGACCCGGCCCTGCTGGACACCGCCCACCTGCAGGCCGTGGAAGCCCTGGGGGTGGACTGTCTGGTGTCGGGCAATAAATACCTCGATGTGCTCCCGGCCGGAGTGAACAAGGGCAGCACCCTCACGGACCTGATCGCCTGCCTGGAGGTGCCCCCCGAAAGGGTGGTGACCGCCGGTGACAGCCTGAATGATCTGGCCATGTTCACAACGGGCTATCAGGGGGTGATGGTGGGCAACGCCGAGCCAGCCCTGGTGAAGGCCTTCCCCACCATGAAGCGCACCTATCGGGCCAGGGCCCACGGCTGCGCGGGCATCGTGGAGGGGCTTCGGCACTTCGGCTTCGCCTCCCTGCTCTCCTCTCACTTCTGAGGGGGGGAGCCGGCCGCCCGCAGGCGGGCCTGGGTGAGGGCCGTGGGAATCGCCTCGAGGGGGTTGTCCGGCCAGGGATGGCGCGGATAGCGCCCCCGCAGATCCTTCCGTACGGCGGCATAGCCCTCCCGCCAGAACCGCTCCAGGTCTGAGGTGATGGCCAGGGGACGGCCCGCGGGCGAGAGCAGGTGGAGGGTGACGCCCAGACGCCCCCCCAGCAAGCGGAGGGTGGGCACGGGGCCGAACATTTCCTGGAGCTTCACCGCCAGCACGGGGCCCTCGCCGCCGTAGTCGAGGGGCACGCGCCGACCGGAGGGCACGGCCAGGTGGGTGGGCAGAAGCGACTCCAGCTGTTGGCGGGCCTGCCAGTCGACGTCGGCCCAGAGGGCCTCCCCAAGGGGAAACCGGGCCAGATCCGCCCGGCTCCGCATCGTGGCGTCCAGAAAGGGGCCCAGCCAGGTTTCCGGATCGGCCTGGAGCGTTTCCAGGCGCCGATCGGGCCAAGGGGCACCCAGATGGACATGGGCCAGGGCCAGCCGCTGCTGCAGCTGCCGGGTGGCCGGTGTCCAGGGGAGCGCCTGCAGCCCCATCGCCTCCAGACCCGCCAGCATGGCCTGCCGCACATGCTCCTCAGGGGCCTCCGGCCAGGCCCCCCGCACTAGTACCAGGGCCCCGAAACATCGCTCCTCCTCACAGCGCACCCGCTCGGCGGCAGGATCCCAGCGGGCCTGCTGACGCACCACCAGCTTGGGAGCCGCCAGGTCGGTCAGGACGGCTCGATCCAGGCGCACGGCCAGCATCACCCGCGCCTCCTGGCCCACCCCATCCACGGCAGCAACGGCAAGGGCGTCGGCCGAGGCCAGGGGATCCTGGGGATGCACCCGGGCACCCCGTCCGTTGTGCAGGAGAAATCGCCCATCCCCCTGCCCCCTGGAGAGGGCCATCCACTCGGGGTAGGCCCAGCCGATGAGGCGGGCGCTGATCTGCCCATCGGAAACAAAGGGGGGCGCCTGGGGTTGGGGACGACCAACAGCCCGCGCCACCTGTTGCTCCAAATCTCTCTGAAGCCGCTGCAGCAAGCGATGGCTGCCGTCTCCAGCGGAGGCAGGGGCCAGCAACCAGTCGAGGCGCAGCAGGAGGTCGCAACCCAGCTGCTGGCTGGCTAGGGGATCCCGCTCACTCAGCAGGGCCGCCAGAGCGGCGGCGAGGGGAAGCCATCCGTTCTGCTCCGCCAGGAGAAGCATGTGGCCGAGCCTGGGGTGCAGACCCACCTGGAGCAGAGAACGGCCGTGGTTCGTGAGATGGCCTTTCCCATCCACGGCTCCCAACTGCCCGAGAAGCCCCCATGCCTGAGCCAGAAGCCCCGGCGGGGGCGCATCCAGCCAAGGCAGATCCTGCCCCTGGCCCGCCCCCCAGGCCGCCAGCTGGAGCGCCAGGGGCAGAGGGTCGGTGTCCAGGATTTCGGGGGTGGTGAACGGGGGGCGGCGCTCCTGATCGGCAGGGCTCCAGAGACGCACGCAACACCCTGGCCCCAGGCGCCCCGCCCGGCCCCGGCGCTGCTCCGCGCTGGCCTGGCTGGAGGGCACCGTCACCAGGCTATCCATACCCGTGGAGGGATCAAAGCGGGCCAGACGACTCAATCCGCTGTCGATCACCAGGCGCACCCCCGCCAGGGTGAGGGAGCTCTCGGCGATGGAGGTCGCCAGCACCACCTTCCCCTCCGCCCCACGGGCCGGGCCGATGGCCGCACTCTGGTCGGCGAGAGACAGCTGGGCATGGAGGGGAACGCAGGCCAACCGCGCCCCCCAGGCGGTGGCGGCGATGGCCCGTTGCACCCGGCGGATCTCCCGCTGACCGGGCAGGAACACCAGCACCGTTTCCCCGCTGGCCCGCTCCTGTAGCCACCAGGACTCCAGGGCCCGAACCACTTGTCGCTCCAGGGGCTCCTCGGGACGGGGAGGCTGGTAGTGGAGCTCCACGGGATGGGAGCGTCCCATGGAGGTGAGCACGGTGGCCCCATCCAGCGCCGCGGCCAGGGGCTCCAGATCCAAGGTGGCCGACATCAGTAGGAGGCGCAGCTCAGGTCTGAGGAGCTGCCGGGCCTGGCGCAGCAGGGCCAGGGCCAGATCGAGATCGGCCCGGCGCTCGTGCACCTCATCGAACACCACCAGGGCCCAGCCTTCCAGGGCGGGATCGGCCTGGAGCATCCGCAGAAACACCCCAGGGGTAACTACCAGCAGCCGGGTGCTGGAGCTGCGGCGGCTCTCCAGGCGCACGCTGTAGCCCACCCGCTCCCCCACCGGCTCCCCAAGGGCCTGGGCCAGACGTTGGGCGGCGGCACGGGCCGCCAGGCGGCGGGGCTGGATCAGGAGAAGCTGGTCGGCCGCGTCCAGGGCCTCCAGAACGGCAAGGGGAACCCGGGTGGTTTTCCCCGCCCCCGGAGGAGCTTGTAGGAGGACCGTGGCGCCCGTTGGCATCAGTGCCGCCACGATGGGGGCTAGCTGCCCATCAATGGGAAGGGGCGCGGGAGGACCTGGGGGGGCGGCGGGCAGGGCTCTCAGCGCACGTGGCGGATGCCGTCCACCGGGTGGTAGACCTCACTGGTGGTTTCCTCGTAAACGATGGCGGGCAAGCCCGTTTCAAACATCGTCTGCAAGGCTTCCTTGAGATAGGGATTCCAGCCGCCGGTGGTCACCTTCCCATGGCGCACGGTCCAGTCCCAGGTGCCCTGGAGATCTCTTGGGATTCTGCCTTCCCGATCCCGGCGGGCCACCAGATCCTGCGACTCGACAATGCCCACAAGAATGGGATCTTTGCCGTAGGCAGGCGTGAGACTCAGCTCCAGCCGAATTGGATCCTCCTTCACCATTTTGAGGCGAAAGCGGGGTGGGAGCTTGAGACCGTTGAGCACGGCGGCAACGATACGGGTTCTCTGATCCACCATCGGCTTGGATTTGGGCGCTTTCTCCTTGAGCCTATTCATTCATGCGCCGGAAGCCGTCGTCAGAAGCTGACTAGTCGATGGGACGCACGGGCTCCTCACTGTCATCCGAGAAGCGAACCGTCAGGAGATCCTCCTGGGTGATCTGTCCATTGGCATCGAGCAGCTCGGGATGGATGGTGAGCTTGCCGAGGCGATTCTCCTGCTGGCGTTGGGATGAGGAGGCTCGAGCAGAGAGATCGTCTGAGCGCTGCATGGCACGGAATCCGCGACTCATGACCCGGAAGGCCTGCCAGAGCAGAAACAGAAAGCACACCCCATAAATCACGGGGAAGAGCTCAGCCAGAACGATCGGCATGGGAGGGGGAGGAAGACCGGTGCGGTCGGCTAGGGATAGAAGGGATGAAGGCGCCTGAGACGCCTGCCCATCATCGCTCGGCTGGAGAATTTGAGGTGGCCAGCATCCAGGCCCAGAGGGTGGTGCAGGCTGCGCCAAACGCAAGGAAAGCCAGAAGGAGTCGGCTGGTGTCCACAGTGTGCAAGAAAACTTTACATATCTTAGGGGAGCGGCCAGGGGGCCTGGGCGGTTTGCCTCCCTGCTGGGCCTCCCAAAAAGACCGTACGTTTCAGCCATTGTTTCGGCGATCCTGGCCGCCTCCTCCATGCGCCTGATTCCCCATTCCCTTCAAGGCGTTCCAGGTCTGAGCACCGCCGCCGCTCTGGCCGTCGCCAGCTTTCCCCTGGGCCTGATGGCTCTCCAACCCGGTCCCTCCCCCGCCGCCGGATCGGCGGGGGCCGTTCTGAGCCGCCAGTCCTTTGTGGCCACGGCCGTCCAGCGCACCGCACCAGCGGTCGTCACCATCGACACCGAGCGAACCGTGGTGTCCCGCTCTGGCGGAGGCCTTCCCAATGCGTTGCTGAACGATCCCCTCTTCCGCCAGTTTTTCGGGGTGCCGAGGGGGCAAATGCCCTCACCCTCCCAACGCACCGAACGCAGCCAGGGCAGCGGGGTGATTTTTCAAAGCGATGGGTCGATTCTCACCAACGCCCATGTGGTTGAAGGGACGGAACGGGTGACCGTGGGCCTTCAAAACGGCAGACGGGTGGAAGGCCGGGTCGTGGGTCGCGACCGGCTTACCGATCTGGCCGTGGTACGGCTGCAGGGCCAGGGCCCCTGGCCCGTGGCTCCCCTGGGCAATTCCGACGCCCTGCAGGTGGGTGACTGGGCGATTGCCGTGGGCAACCCCTACGGACTGGACAACACGGTGACCCTTGGGATCGTGAGCAGCCTTAACCGCAATGCCCGCAAGCTCGGCATTCTCGACAAGCGATTAGATCTGATCCAGACCGACGCCGCCATCAACCCTGGAAATTCAGGCGGCCCTCTGCTGAACGCCAATGGGGAAGTGGTGGGGATCAACACCCTGGTGCGCTCCGGCCCCGGCGCGGGACTGGGTTTTGCCATCCCCATCAACCGGGCCCGTCAGATTTCCGGCCAGCTGATCAACTCCGGCCGGGCCAGCCATCCCATGATCGGGGTGGGACTCGATGTGGTGCGAAGCGAGCAGGGGAATGAACTTCAGAGCGGCGCCAGGGTGGTGGCGGTACAACCGGGAGGCCCGGCCGCTGCGGCCGGATTGCGCCCGGGCGACGTGATCACGGGGGTGGATGGCACCCGCGTCACGGGACCAAGCGATGTGATCAGTTCCGTGGAACGGGCTGGGGTGGGGCGTTCCGTGCGATTGACCATCCTCAGGGGGGGGCAGTCGTTTCAGGTGCCCGTTACCCCTGGGGAGATGGCTAGCTGAGCAGGAGCTGGAAAGTCAGAGAATATCCAGACTGCTCGGCCTGGTGATGGGCTGGGGCTCCTCGGCCTTGGGGGCAAAGGTGGGGGGCGCCCCAAGCTGTTGGCGCATGACCCATTGGGTGGCAGCCTTCTGACTGTGCCAGGCCTGAAGCAACTGTTTGGCCAGACCCCGGAGCGCTTGGGGATCGGCGGTGGCATCAATGGCCCGACTCATGCGCTCCAGCTCGAACTTTTGCCCAAGGGTGAGGGCGAGTGGCTCGGACATGGCAGCACCTCCAGAACATCGCTTCAAGCTACGAACTGTTTCAAGAGCCCACGTAGCCGATGCGACAGGTGTTAATTCCGAGTCAGCAAATCAACGTCCTGGGCTGGCCCATGGGATAGCCAGCCTGCCCATCATCCCTCGTCCATCCGGATGGAACGTTGAGGAAGTGTCCCTTCCTGCTGGTCGTTGTTTGATGGCGAAACCCTAATCAACTGGGAGCAACGGGCTGGCTTTTGGAGCGACGGTCCTGATCCCGCTGTTTTTGTCGCTGGCGGTTGGCCTCCCGCTTGGCCAGCCGAGCCTGCTCCTGTTCCTGCCCCTCCTTCTGTTCCGCCTCTTCCTGTTTCTTGGCCTGGTAGTAGGCGAAGTCGCCCCGATAGAGCACCAGCTCCCCATCCCGCACTTCCACGATCCGATTGGCCACCTTGGACACAAACGCCCGGTCGTGGGACACCAGCACCGCCGCTCCTTCGTAACCGTCCAGGGCCTCCTCAAGCATGCGCTTGGCGGGGATGTCGAGATGGTTGGTGGGCTCATCGAGCAACAGCAGATTTGTGGGCCGCAGGAGCAACAGGGCCAGGGCCAACCGGGCTTTCTCCCCCCCACTGAGCATGCCGGCCTCCTTGAACACCGCTTCGTTGCTGAAACCGAAGCGCCCCAGAAACGACCGCACCTGGCTCTGGGTCCAATCCGGCACGGCCTCAAACACCGTGGCCAGCACCTCTTTCTCCAGATTGAGGGCCTCAGCCTGGTTCTGCTCGAAATAGGCGGGAATCACGTTGTGCTCCCCCAGGCTGGCTTCGCCCTCCAGAGGGGTCTCCAATCCCATCAGCAGGCGCAACAGGGTGGATTTGCCAGCCCCATTGGGCCCCACCAGGGCAATGTGGTCTCCCCGCTCGATCTCCAGCTCAGCCCCGAGAAACAGGATGCGATCCCCATAGGCGTGGGTGAGATTGGCCAGGTGGGCCACCTGGCGCCCCGAGCGGGGGGCAGGGGGAAAGCGGAAGCGGGGCCCGGCGACCTCCTCTGTGGGGGCCTCAATCCGTTCCACTTTCTGGAGCAGTTTTTCCCGACTCTTGGCCTGGGTGCTGCGGGTGGCGCTGGCCCGGAAACGGTCCACATAGGCCTGTTGGCTTGCCAAGTCTTTCTGCTGGCGCTCAAAGGCCGCCTGCTGGGCCGAACTCTCGAGGGCCTTCAGCTCCAGGTGCTGGCTGTAATTGCCCAGATAGTGGCGCGACACCCCCCGCTCCGTCTCCACGATCTGATTGCAGACCCGATCCAGGAAGGTGCGGTCATGGCTGATCACCACCAGGGGAAGCTCCTGGCTCAGCAGGATGCTCTCCAGCCATTCGATGGTTTGCACATCGAGATGGTTGGTGGGCTCATCGAGCAGCAGCACATCCGGATCCTGCAAAAGAATCTTGCCTAGGGCCACCCGCATCTGCCAGCCGCCGGAAAAGTCGCCCACGAGCTTTTCGGCGTCCTCCAGGGAGAAACCGATGGTGGGGAGGAGCCGGTCGATCCGGGCCTGCAGCTCGTAGCCATGAAGCCCTTCAAAACGAAGCTGCAGTCGGCCCAGCTCTTCAATCAGCCCCTGCAGATGGTCGGGATCCTGGGCGGCCCGCTCGGAGCCCATGGCGGTCTCGACAAGGGCCTGGGCATTCAGAACCGCAGCAGCCTCGCTGAAGGCCTGAAACAGTTCCTGTCGCACCGTGTGCTGGAGGTTCACATCGAATTCCTGCTGCAGAAACGCAATGCGCGGCTCTCCCTGCCGGAGCACCTGGCCACTGGTGGGTTGCTCCAGCCCGGCAAGGATGCGCATCTGGGTGGATTTCCCCGCCCCGTTGACCCCCACCAGGCCGATACGATCGCCCTGTTTGACCTCCCAGCTCACCTCCTTCAGGACTTCACCGGTGGGGTAGATCTTGCTGATGCGTTCGAGGCGCAGCACGGAGGAGGGGAAAAGAGTCCCCATCCTCGCAAGCGGAGTCAGGCAAACTGGGGATGGAGGATGCAGCATGATGAAGCGCCTGGAACAAATGGCCGCCCTCGTGGTGGCTGCCGGCTTGGCGCTCGTGAGCTACTGGCTTTTTTTTAGCTGGGCCGGAGGCGGTGGGATGCACCGACGCCAGCGTTCCCTTCCGGCTCCTTCCTCCCAGCAGAGCCTGAACCACGACAGCTTTGCCCGTTCAGAGCCCGCCCCGGGCCTTGAGGAGCCACTGCTTGGTAGCGCTGTCGTCCAGGCTGGAGATGTGGTCCTTCACCTCCTCGGGGGTGACGACAAGACCCTGTTCCGCACCGATCTCCACGATCCGGCGAAGGGCACCGGTGGGATCCTGTAAGGCCTGCCGAAAGAGGGATTGGGTGAGGTCCGGATCCTCGCTGATCCGGGCGTAGAGCGCAGCGGCGTTGGCAGCAGTCATCAGGCGCAACCATGGACCACGACGCTATCGCGTCCAAGTGGCGTGTTTTCTGCAGCCTGGCTCAGGCGGCCAGGGGCCTGCCATCTTCCGCAAGCCCGCTGGCTGAGGCATCTTCCATGCTGCGGGCATCCAGACAGAGCACCTTACGCAGCTGGGCGTAATTGGCCGCCAGGCCCTCATGGCCCTCCTGCTGGGCCCCATATTCCGCCCGCTGCAGCACGTGGTGCAGGTGGGTGAGGAGGTAGGTGCTGATCACCGCAGACACAAGGACATCACTGCGCTCCGCCGTGCGCCGGGGACGCACGGTACGGGTACGGGGCTTGGTGGCCCGAGCGGGGGAGGAGGGGGTGGCGGCGGAAGCGGTGCGAGCCATGGGGTTTCCGATGGGTGAGAGAGGAGAAGGAAGAGGGGAGGAACGGATCAGGTCCACAATCATACTGTTGGATACTACCCTTGACTAACTCTGTACACTTTTTCTTATCCGATCCGATCCAGCGGTCGTGGCGACCCGTCAAAACTCTTCCAGCGGGCGCCCTAAATCGCCCCGCATTCAGGTGGTGCTGCCGGAAGAGCTCTGTGAGCGCCTGGCGGCCCTGGCCGAGGAAGACTCCCGCACCATCAGCAACATGGCCAAGGTGCTGATCCAGCAGGGAGTGGAGGCGCTAGAGCGGCAACGCAACCGCCCTGGGCAGCGAGATCTGCACCCCCCTGCCGTCGAACGAGCTCTTGAACCTCACCGCCAGACAGAGCAGTTTCGCGAAGTGCTGGAACGGCAGGAACAGGCCAAACCCTCCCGGCTCCGAGGCGCCCCTAAGCGCCTGCGCCTGCAGCGTCCCCGGGAATCCTGACCGTGAGCTTCTTCAGAGCCCAGAGGGCGGAGCTGCCGGACGCGAGGGAGGATTGACACACACACCCAGCACAGCGGGCATTTTGGCTCCTGTCACCGAGGGAAGGGAGCCGGCATGGCCCTCAGCGTGCCACCAGGCCAAGAGGGCAAAGGCCAGGGCCTCCCGCTCCAGATCGCCGATGCCCAGATCAGAGAGGGGCCGAACGGCCACACCCATGCAGCGCCTGCGCAGTTCCTCCATCAGGAAGGCATTGCGCGCGCCTCCTCCAGCCACGAGCAGCTCGTGAGGGGGCGGCCCATGGCGGAGATCCTGAGCCACCGCCGCGGCCGTAAAGGCGGTGAGTGTGGCGAGGGCATCTGCAGGGGAGGCTCCAGCCTCCGTGGCACGCAGGTTCCCCAGGCGACGCTCTAGATCCTTAGCGCCGAAGAGTTCCCTGCCCGTGGATTTGGGCGGTGGCTGGCGCAAATAAGGCTCCTGCAGCCACCTGGCAATGATCGGCTCGTGGATCTGGCCCTGGCTTGCCCAGCGGCCCTCCTCATCTAAGCGCAGGCGGCCCTCGCTGAACTGATGGACCGCCAGATCGATCAAGGTGTTGGCCGGTCCACAGTCCCACCCCTGCACAGGTTGATCGCGATCTGGCCCAGCGCTAGGGGGGATCAGAGTGAGGTTGGCGATTCCTCCCAGGTTGAGCACCGCCCGCCATCCCTCAATGCCCCCAAGCAGGGCCGCATCGGCAGCGGGCACCAGGGGTGCTCCCTGGCCGCCCAGGGCCAGATCAGCCGCCCGGAAATCAAACACCACAGGCCTTCCAAGCCGTTCGGCGAGCAAGGGGCCCATCAACGCTTGCCAACTGGCCCCTCTCCGTCCCGCTTCGGGTGGACGGTGCCAGAGGGTCTGCCCATGGCAGCCCACGAGTTGGGCCCGGCCCTGGGGATCGCAGGCCCACGCGGTCTCGGCTTGCACCTCCGTCACTCCCTCCACCAGATCCAGCACCTGGGCAGCAGAAAGGGGCTGGCCCTGGCCGTAGCGAATCAACTGGTCTCTGAGGGCATCCGGATAGGGAACGGAACTGGCATTGGCGACCTGCCAGTGGGGGCAATGGGGAGGGCCCAGGAACTGAGCCAGCACCCCATCCACGCCGTCGGCACTGGTGCCGCTCATCAGGCCTAAAACCCACATCAGCGTCAGCGGCTCGGGAGGGCCTCGAGCGCTTCAGCGCTCCCCATGACCACCAGCACCTCTCCCTCGCGAAGCACGTGGGAGGCGGGGGGATTCACCATTAACTGGTTGGCCGCTCCGGCGGCGAGCACATTCACGCGGTAGGTCTTGCGAAGATTGAGATCTCTCAGGGAGCGCCCGATGAACGCTTGGGGAACCTTGATCTCCTCAATGCTGTTGGAGTCGTCCAGGCGGAGCCGTTCCAAGAGGTTGGGGCGCACCAGCTCCTGACCCAGGCGGGCTCCCTGCATCTTGGAGGGGAACACCACCCTGTCGGCCCCCACCCGCCGCAACATTTTTTCGTGAAGATCACTTGTGGCCCGAGCGATCACTTGCTGCACCCTGGTTTCGGGCGCGTCCTTGACGATGAGCGTGGCCGTGATGCTGGCCTCGATCGGTTCACTGATGCCAACCACCACGGTGCCCACGTCCAGGGCTCCCGCAGCCCGAAGAGCATCCTCATCGGTGCAGTCCACGATGCGGGCTTCGATGCCCGTTTCATCCTGGAGCAATTCGTCAATCGCCCTGGTATTGAGATCGATCGCCAGCACCTCCGCCCCGGCCCGGATGAGCTCCCGGCAGACGGCGCTTCCAAAACGGCCCACACCGATCACCGCAAAGCTGTTGGAAACATCCTGGGCAGAACTGGACTGCCATTGCCACCACTGGTTCATGCCGGCCATCCGTCAATTGGGCTGGGGTGTCATCCGCAGATAGGGGCGGATTTCTGTAACACCTTTGGGAAATTTAGCCCGGGCCTCATCCGTGGGAATGGAGGGCACCACTACACAATCCTCCCCCTGCTTCCAGTTCACGGGGGTGGCCACCTGGTGATGATCCGTGAGTTGGAGGGAATCAATCACCCGCAGGATCTCGTGAAAATTCCTGCCCGTGCTAGCGGGATAGGTGATCTGCAAGCGGAGCTTCTTGTTGGGATCAATAATGAACACCGAGCGAACGGTGAGGTTATTGAGAGATTGGGGATGGATCATTCCATAAAGATCACTCACCTTTCGATCGGAATCCGCCAGGATCGGATAGTCAACAATGGTGCACTGGGTGTCATTGATATCAGCAATCCAACCCTGATGGCTCTCCGCCGTATCCACACTGAGGGCCAGGGTTTTGACATGGCGCTTCTCCCATTCCTGCCGCAATCGGGCCACTTCGCCCAGTTCCGTGGTGCACACCGGCGTGTAGTCGGCCGGGTGGGAAAAGAGCACGACCCAATGATCGCCGGCAAAGTCGTAGAGATTGATCGGACCCAGCTGGGACTCCTGGGTGAAATCAGGAACGGTGTCGCCGAGCTGAAGGGGCATGGCGGGGGGGGCTAAAGAAGAGATATTGATCCTGTCACAGTGGTGAGTTCGGCCGCCCAGGCCACCAGAAGCTGACGCAGATGGCGCAGGCCCAGATCCGCCGTGGCCGAAACAAAGAGCATCTCGGGCTCGAGGGCCCTGGCCCGATCCAGTTCACCGGCGGGGCAACGGTCGATCTGGTTGCCGATCACCCGCTGGGGCCGCTCCGTATGGAGATCCTTCAGCACCGCGCGCACCGTGGCCAGCTGCTCGGGCCAGGCGGGATCGGCCAGGTCGACCACAAGCAGCAGCCCATCCGCATCCAGGGCCTCCTCGAAGGTGGAGCGGAAGGCCTCCACCAAGGCAGGTGGCAGATGGCGGATGAAGCCCACCGTGTCGGTGAGCAGGATCGGCTCCTCCCCGCCTCGGCCCTGGGTTTCCAGGTTCAGCCGGCGGGTGGTTGGATCCAGGGTGGCGAAGAGCTGATTCGCAGCCAGCACCCCATCCTCTGGGGCCGCTCCGCTGAGGGCGTTGAGCAGGGAACTCTTCCCGGCATTGGTGTAACCCACAAGCGCCAGACGGCAGACCCCTCGCCGGGCCTGGCGCAGGCGGGCGCGATGGGCCTCCAGCCGTTTCACCTCCCGCTGGAGGCGGTCGATGCGCCGGGCGATCGCCCGGCGATCCTTTTCCAGCTGGGTTTCCCCCGGCCCCCGGGTGCCGATCCCACCTCCTTGCCTGGAAAGGGCCACCCCTCGGCCGGTGAGGCGGGGTAGGCGATAGCGCAACTGGGCCAGTTCCACCTGCAGGCGGCCGGCCGCGCTCGCGGCGCGCTGGGCGAAGATGTCAAGAATCAGCTCGCTGCGATCGCTCAGCGGCACGGCCAGACCCTGCTCCAGCTGGCGGATCTGGCCGGGCGTGAGCTCCCGATCCGTCACCACCAGGGTGGCCTGGACCCGCCGCGCCTCCAGGGCCGCCTCCCGCACCTTGCCCTCCCCCCAAAGGCCGGCACCCCCCCCGGAGCGGCGTTGCACCACCACGCCAACGGGCGCAGCACCGGCACTGCGCACCAGGCCCTCCAGTTCGGCGATGCGCTGCTCCAGCTGGAGGGGAAGCTCCTCCTGGCTGAGCACCAGCAGCAACACCCTCTCCTGGGGCTCTCCCCGGCCATCGACGCTGGCCTTGGAGGGGCGTGATGGGGAGGAGCTGGCAGCGTCTGGAGGGGGCTCAGCCAAGGGGAGCTCCCGTCGGCAGAGATCCGCCAGGTCGCCCTCCTCCTGGGTGCTCCAGGAGGAGTCGGCTTCGGGGGAGGGAAGACAGAGCCGAGCCCGCTGGGGGCCGCCTGCGGCGGGCGTGGGCCCGAACCGCAACCAGCAGCGGGCCGCCAGATCCAGACCCACGAGCCCTTCCCGATGGCCAGGCTGCAAGGTGGGCTGCCGGGCGGACCCGGCGCAGGTGAGCAGGCGACCAACCCGCACCTGGCGGCGGGACACCCCGGCCAGGCGCTCCAGGATCTGGCGGGCCGACTCCAGCTCTCCTACCCAGAGGGCACGGGGGAGCCCGCGCTCATCCACCACGAGGGTGAGGGGAACCTCCAGGCCCCCCCCCTCCTTTCCCAGGCGCTGCAGGGTGAGGAGATCGGCGAGAGAGTCCGTGGGATGGCGCCGGTGGAGCAGCTCCTCGAGCCGATGGCGGGCCGATGGACGCAACCCCTCTGTTCGCCCCAGCAACACTCCCTGCCTCATCGCCGCTTCAACAGGAGGCAGGGCACGCCAGCCCGGGCTGCCCCCTCCCCATCCTCCGGCTGATCACCCACGTGCCACACCTGATGGGGCTGGAGATCCAGGGCTTCCAGGGCCCGTTGGAAGGGCAGGGGGGAGGGTTTGGCCGCCCCCACCTCACTGGAGACGATCACCACCTCCAGCCAGGGCAGCACCCCCAGGGAAGCGAGCAGACCATGCAGACGGCGATCGAAATTGCTCACCACCGCAAGCCGCAGACCCTGCCGGCTCCAGGCCGCCAGATGGTCGGGCACTTCCGGATACACGCGCCAAAGCTGGGGCTGGGCAAAACGGTCAAAGAGATCCGTCACCAACCCGGGGGGGAGCGCTTCAGCCGTGCCCGTCGCCTCAAATACCTCCCGGATCCGCTCTCCCCACCAGCTGTGCTCCGCCTCCAGCAACGCCTGGGGGTCGGCCAGGGAGAAGGCCAGGGGAGGGGCCGCGCGGTAGATCCGGGGAAACAGGGCATCAATGGCCCCGGGATCAACCGCCAGGCCGTGCTCCCTCGCCACGGCGGCATAGGTGGTACCGACCGACTCCTGCAGGGTGATCAGGGTGCCCATTGCATCCAGGAGCAGCCCCTGGGGCCTGGGCCACGACGGGGGGCGAGCGGCCATCAACGATCGGCCAGCCAGCCGGCCGCCACCCGCAGCTGCTGGGGCAGGCCCGGCAACCTGGTGAGGTAGGCGAGGCGGCGGATGGCGAAGGCCGGAGCGCCGGCGAGGGTGAGGCCCCCGCCGGTGAGGGAGGCCTCACCCTTGCCGAGGCTGAGCATTTCTCCGAGGTCGTTCCAGACAAAGGGCTCCAGGGGTTCCCCTGCCAGGGCATGCAGCACGTTGCGGGCCGCCACCGGAGCCTGCTGAAAGGCCACCTGGGCCGTGGGGGGAGGCTGGCTTCCCGGATCGGTGGGGGGGCCGGACACCGAGGCCAGATCTCCCACCACGAACACATCGCGATGTCCCTCCAGCCGCAGATCCGGGTGGCAACGCAACCGACCCGTGATGTCAAGGGCGGGGGAGGGGTGGAGGGCCGGGGGCTGAAACCGCAGCCCCGCCGTCCAGATGACGGCCCGGACGGGGAGCTCCTCCCGTGTTAGCGAGAGGCCTTCAGCGGCGGCCGGGAGCGTCAGGGTGAGGCGGTCGGCCGCCACGGCCTCCACTCGGGTGCGAAGGCGCACCCGCACATCACGGCGCCGCAGCGCCGAGATGGCCTGTTCCCGGTTAAAGGCCCGGCCTTCCGGCAGCACCTGATTCCCCTGATCGATGAGCTCCACCACGCAGGAGCCCTGGAGCAGGTCGGCCACCTTGCAGGCCAGCTCCACACCGGTGGGCCCAGCCCCGACAATCGCCAGTCGCTGCAGGGGGCTCTGGCGGCGGCCCAGGTCTTGGATCACCTGCTGAAGGCGGGCCACATCCGCCAGGGAACGGAAGGTGAGCCCGTGCTGGGCCGCCCCAGGAACAACCGTATTGTTTTCGCGTGAACCGGTCGCCAGCACCAGGGCTGCGTAGGAGAGCCGGCTGCCCCCTGCGGTGCGAATTTCGTGGTCGTCGGTGTGAAGGCTCACCACCTGGTCCTGCAACCAACCCACCCCGGCTCCGGCGAGGAGGGTGTCGTAGCGGGGAGCGATTTCCCAGGCCCGCAGTTCGCCGCTCAGGAGTTCGTAGAGGAGGGGAAGAAACAGGAAGCGATCGTTGGGTTCGATCAGCAGCAGGGGGGGATGGTGGGACCAGGAGGCCAGGGCCAGGGCGGTGTAGAGCCCCCCGAACCCCCCCCCAACGATCACCACGGGCTTTTCAGGCATGGCCTCACCATAACCAGCCCGTGGCTGGCGTTCGGTTACGGGGCATGATGGAATCATGAGCCGGTTTCCTTCCCCCCAAGCTCCCCCAGCCTCCATGGGTGTTGCAGGAGACAGCCCCTCCCCCACGGCCGGCTATCCAACGGCGGCGAACGGGGCACCGATCGACCTGGAGGCGGCCCGGGCCCACCTGGAGCCCCTGGAGGCGGAAGGGCGCCTGGCCTGGGCCCTGGACACCTTCGGGGAAGGGTTCTGCCTCACCACCAGCTTCGGCATCCAGGCCGCCGTTCTGCTGCACATGATCACCGAACTGGGGCAATCCCGGGGCGGTGCGGGAGTGCCTTTGATCTGGGTGGATACGGGCTATCTGCCGGAGGAAACCTACCGCTATGCGGAGGAGCTGTGCCAACGGTTGCCCCTGAATCTCAAGGTGGTGCAGGCAGAGATGTCAGCAGCCCGGATGGAGGCCCTGCACGGGAAGCTCTGGGAGAGCGGCCGGGTGGAAGACCTCTCGCTATACAACCAATTGCGCAAGGTGGAACCCCTGGATCGGGCCCTGCGGGAGGGCCGTGTGACCTGCTGGGGAAGCGGCGTGCGGGGAGGCCAGACCGACCATCGCCGCACCATGACGCCCTTAGATCCCATGCGGGGCTTGTGGTCTCTGCGGCCCCTCCTGTCGTGGACCACCAAGGACATCTACTACTACATGGAGCGCCATCAGCTGCCCCAGCACCCCCTGTTCACCCAGGGCTATTCCACCGTGGGCGACTGGCACAGCAGCGGCGCCGATGATGGCGACCGCTCCGGCCGTGCCACCCGCTTCGGGGGGCTCAAGCAGGAGTGCGGCATCCACCTGCCTGGCCTGATGGGCGAGGGCATTTGACCCTCGGCCTTGCGGAACGCTGGCTGCTGGTGGGGAACAGCCGCTGGCACTGGGCGGAGCGACGGGTGGATGGAAGACTCCACGGCTGGGATGGGGCGGCCTCGGAGGTCGGCAGCGAGGGTGCGCCGCCCCTGGCCTGGGCGGCGGTGGGGCCGCGCCCCGATCCAGGGATCTGCCCAACGGAGCGGGAGGTGCGCCTGGCGGATGTGCCGCTCCTGGGGTGTCCGCCGTGGCTGGGGGTGGACCGGGCTCTGGCGGGTTGGGGGGCCTGGCAGGAGCTGGGGACCTCCGTGTTGGTGGTGGATGGGGGCACGGTGCTGAGCTTCACCCGGGTGGATGCGGGCGGCACCTTCCGAGGGGGACGGTTACTGGCGGGGCTCCGGCTGCAGCTGGAGGCCATGGGCCAGGGCACCACCCTGATTCCCCAGATCCTGAGCCGGCCATGGGGAGGTGCCTTCGAAGAGGAAGACAGCAGAAACGCTCCTGACGATCCGGCCTGGCCCCGGGGCACGGCTGCGGCCATGCAGGTTGGGGTGGAACGGGGGCTGGTGGCAGCCATTACCCAGGCAGCCAGGGAAGCTGGCTGCCAATGGGTGGTGTTCACAGGAGGGGACAGCGTGATGCTCCACGACCGGGGAGCTCCGGAGCTGGAACTCCTTGGTCTTTCAGTGGCCCTCCGACCCTTGCTCTGCTTGGAGAGCCTGGCCCGGCTCCGGCCCGCCCCTGAAGCGCATGCAAATGGAGGGTGGAGCTAGGCGAGGCCCAGGTCGGCCAGGATGTCATCCGCCATGGTTTCGGCTTTGACCTTGGTATAGATGCGCTCGATCTTGCCCTCTGGATCGACAACAAAGGTGTGGCGCATCATGCCCATGTATTCCCGACCCATGAATTTCTTGAGCCCATAACTCTCGTAGGCGGTGGCCACAGAACAGGGTTCCTCATCGGTGAGGAGGGTGAAGGGCAGGTCGAACTTGCTGATGAATTTGCCGTGACTGGAGGCACCGTCCTTACTGATGCCCAGCACCACGACCCCGTGCTCCTGAAGAGTGCCCCAACGGTCTCTGAAGTTGCAGGCTTCTTTCGTGCAGCCGGGGGTGTCGTCCTTGGGATAGAAGTAAATCACCACTCTTTTCCCTTGAAAGGAGGCCAGGTCTACGGGCTTGCCATCCTGATCGGGCAGGGTGAAAGTGGGGGCCGGATCACCGATCGCGAGGGCCATGGCACTGAACGGAAGAGAGCAAAGAGCCTAGAGGGCAAGCAGCGAACGGGGCCAGTTGGGCGAAGAACGCTTCAGGTGTGCGGCCGATAAATTGCCGTCACAACACAGACAAATCAAAAAGATGTGGCTAGCTTCTAAAAGAAGTCGTCTTCCAACCACCCGTGTTCAAGCGTCTGCTCGCTGGTCTCACAGTGGGAACCGCACTGACTGTTGCCGTTGCCCCTCTGTCAGCCCAAGCTGCCACCAATCCTGTCCGCTGGAATACCGGCGGCGCTGTCTGGTCCACCAACCAATCCGCCTTCGACACCTTCCTCAAAACCGGTGAAGTCACTGACCGTGGCCTGGCCGGTGGCCTGGCCCGCTCCGGCTGGTCTGCCAAGGAAGTGCGCGATGGTTTCAAAAAGACCTACGACGTGGATGTCGTGGGCGTGTCGGATTTCCTCTACTCCGATGCTGGGGTGAAGTTCCTGAAGAAAGCCACCACCAGCTACTTCCCCTACTACAGCATGAATACCTACGCAGTGCAGGCACTGCGTTCGGCGATCATTGCTGACGCTGCAGACGGCACCATTTCTGCTGCGGGAATTATGAAGGCCCTTCCCACCGACTTCCGTCTTGCTGATTTCTGCAACACCTACACCGGTGCCCAGACCCTCTGCACCGACAACAGTGGTTGCAAGCCCGGCACCGGCCAGTGCACCTCTCTACTGTCCTGGTACGTTTTCCTTCCCGCCTGCATCCAGGCCAACCAGATGGTTGATCCCGTGCAAGAAGTTAGGCTCCCCGCTCCTGCTCCCGCCCCTGCCCCCGAGCCCATCCGCGGTCTCTGGTGACCCCTGGCTCACCCCTTCTTGCCCCGGCCCCGGCCGGGGCTTTTTTGTTGGGACACGGTCTCCGGCCAACGGCCCTCAAGCACCCCATGGCGCAGGAGCTGGGGCAGGCGAGCTCCGAGATGGGCGGTGAACAGGCTGCGCAAGATCTCAAGCTCCTGGGAGGTCCAGCCGGCGGCCACCAGGGAGGCGCGGTAGGCAACGAGGGAACCAAACCATCTCTCCAGCAGGCGTTCGACCAGCTGGAGCTCCAGGGATTCCTCCCACTCTTGCTTCTGGAGCTGCCACCCCTGGCGCTCCAGCTCAGACAGACACGCCGGCGGGAAAAGTGCCTCCTGCTGCAGCCCTTCCGCTTCGATCGCCCCGGCGCGCTCCAGCAGCGGGGAAATCGTGGGGTTGGCCCCACCAGGGGAGCGCAGCAGGGAGAGGAGGCCGGTTGCCGGACCGATTCTGGGCTGGCTGAAGAGCAGGCGCAGGCGGGCGCCCGGAGCCGCCAGGGCAGAGAGAGCCGCCACCCACTCCTGGTCCTGGGTTTCCTCCCCATCGGTGGGCAGGGCAGGCTGGCGCCCCACGATCCATTCAAAGCGCCCCCCGGGCTGAAGAAGGTCGGCAAGCGGTTGGGGACGGTTGCGGGGGACCACCATCAGCTGGGGGCGCACCAGGGGATCCAGAATCTGCACCTGGGCCTCCAGGCGCTCCAGCTCATCCGGGTGCTCCACCGTGATCCACACTTCTCCCTCCGTGGCCTCCCGGATGGGATCCAGGGCCCAGAGCAGGGATCGGGCCTGGAGCACCAACACCCGATCCAGGCGCCCCGGATGGCGATCCCCCCAGAAGCGCTGGCGGAGGAGATCGAGACGCTCCCCCTCCGCGGCGGCCTGGCGGGCCAGCCAACGCTGCAGCAGGGGATCCTCGGGGCTGGAGCTGAGAAAGGCACCCAGCTCCTCCTGCTGCTCGGCCACAGCCGCCAGCTGGGCAGCCCGGCGCTGGCGCAGGGGGGCCTGGCGCTGGCCCTCCCAGCCGAGGGCACCGGGCTGCCAGAACACCTGCCCCTGAAGGGCCGCGGGGAGATACTGCTGGGCCACCCAGTGCTCCGCGTAGGCATGGGGGTAGCGATAGCCCAGGCCATCGCCGAAGGCCTGACCATCGCGGTGGGCATCCCGCAGGTGGGCGGGCACCTGTTGCTTCTGGGCCTGACGCACCACCTTGATGGCATCGAAGAGCCCCAGGGTGCTGTTGCTTTTCTCCGTGTTGGCCAGATAAAGGGCCGCCTGGGCCAGGGGATACAGGCCTTCCGGGAGGCCGATCCGCTCAAAGCTGGCCGCGCAGGCTTCCACCACCACCACGGCCTGGGGATCGGCCAGGCCCACGTCTTCCCCCGCGGCGATGAGCATGCGACGGAAGAGAAAACGGGGATCCTCTCCGGCCTCCAACATGCGGGCCAGCCAGAAGAGGGCCGCATCGGGATCGGAGCCCCGCAGGGATTTGATGAAGGCGCTGATGGTGTCGAAATGGGCATCCCCCTGCTTGTCGTAAAGCACGGCCCGCTGCTGGATCGACTCCTCAGCGATCGTTAGATCAATGGCGATGCACCCCTCGGCATCGGGCTCGGTGGTTTCCACGGCGAGCTCCAGGGCATTGAGCAGGCTGCGGGCATCGCCATTGGCCACATCGAGCCAGTGGGCTTCGGCCTGCGGCGTCAGCGTGATGGGGCGGTTCCCATAGCCCTGCTCCGAATCGCTGAGGGCGCGCTGCAGGAGCCGGCGAAGGGCGGGCGGCTCGAGGGGTTCCAGGCGGAACAGGCGCGAGCGGCTCACCAGCGCCTTGTTCACCTCGAAATAGGGATTTTCCGTGGTGGCACCGATGAGTGTGAGGGTGCCGTTCTCCACCCAGGGGAGCAGGGCATCCTGCTGGGCGCTGTTGAACCGGTGCACCTCATCGATGAAGAGGATCGTGCGCAGGCCATGGTGGGCGAGCCGTTCCTTGGCAGCTTCCACCTCCACCCGCAGATCCTTGACCCCCGCCAGCACAGCATTGAGGCTGCTGAAGTGGGCACGAGTGCTGCCGGCGATGATGCGGGCCAGGGTGGTTTTGCCCGTGCCCGGGGGGCCGTGCAGGATCAGGTTGCCCACCCGATCGGCGCTGATGGCCCGCCGCAGGAGCCGCCCCGGACCGAGAATGGCCTCCTGACCCACAAAGTCGTCGAGGGTACGGGGGCGCAGGCGTTCCGCCAGGGGAGCCAACCGGGCCAGGGTCTGGTCGCGGTGGTGGCTGAAGAGATCAGCCACCCGTGCAACCGATGGCTCCAGCCATCAACTGGGGAGTCCTACGAGAGGGACGATCCGGACGTGGGAGATCCGGGCGGGATGGCAGTGGGGTTGTGGAGGCGGGCACTGAAACCGAGCAGATCGAAACCACTGAAGAGGAAGCTGATACCCACCAGCAATCCCAGCACCGAGAGCAAACCGGCCGGGCTCATGGTGAGGATCAGAAGGCCGAGCACCAGGGTGACCACCCCATTGAGCAGGCCCCAGCCCCAGCCCTTGACCCGCTGATGGCCGAGGGCCAGGATCGACATCACAACGCCCTCAAAGAGAAACACCAGGCCCACGGCCGTGGCCAGGGCCTTGATCTGGGACGCGGCGGGCACCACGCCGGCCTTGAACTGCAGGAGCATCCAGAGGCCGGCATAGAGAAAGAGGCTGGCCACGATCAGGCGCAGCAGGCCATGCCAGCGGGTGAGGCGGCGGCCGCGGCTGAAGGTGTCGATCCAGCCCATCAGGCCCGCCACCAGAAAGGCCACCGCCACCATCACTGTGACGCCGGCGGAGGCGATCACGGGGAAGAGCAGGGCGAGGAGGCCCAGCACGATCATCACGATCCCTTCAGCCTGGGTGATGCCCTTTAGTCGCCCGTCCTGGAGTGCCTTGCGGGTGAGGGCAGTTTCGGCTGAAAGGATCCCCTGGTCTTCAGGGGTATTGAAGGTGGCACCGGAAGGCATGAAGAAAACGCTGTCTCTTTCTTGAGAGTAGGCATGCTGGCCCGTTTCGGCACGGTGTTCTCGCGATCTGAATCGATGCCCAGAGCTGATCAGTTGGCTTCGTTGAAACGGAAACGCCTCCACGCATGGGAGGGACGCTCCCCATAGCGGGCGAGATAGTCGCGGCTGAAGGAGGCCGGAGAGAGATAGCCGCAAGCCATGGCCACCTGGGCGAGGTTGTGGCAGGCACCGGGCTGCTCCAGCAGGGCACGGGCCTTGGCAAGCCGCTGACGGCGGAGCCACTGCATGGGCCCACAGCCGAAGTGCTGTTTGAAGGCAAATTGCAGGGAGCGACGGCTGTAGCTGGTGCGCTGCTCCAGGTCGGACAGACTGATCGGTTGATCGAGATGGGCCAGCAGCCACTCCACCAGAGCTGCATGCACAAAGGGCTTCTCCGTCACCTGGCAGGGCTGGAAGACATTGAGCAAATCCGGCACCAGCAGCAACACAACCAACCGGCGGATGAGATCGTCGAGGCAGAGCATGGGGTGCACCGCGGCGCCAAGCACCATCGAGCGCTCGGTGAACACCATGGCCTCCATGAGCAAACGATGCACGTGGTCGCGGCGGGGATCGATCATGCGGTCGAGGATGGCGGGCTGCTCCAGGGCTTTGCGGAGGGCCAGCTCGTCGAAACCCGGACCGGCAATGGAATGGGCCACGGGAAGCAGCGACTCGGGCACAAAACTGACAATGATCCCAGAACAAGCCGTGCAATGGAGGCGAAAGCGCGTGCGGGCTGCCGGGATAAACAGGCAGGAGTCGCGGAACGTAAAGGTATGGCGTTGGATGTGGAAATGGTTGGTGCCTGCGATGTAAGGGAGAACCAACTGGGCCTCGCTTTTCTGCTCCACCTCCCCATCAATGGCTGAGCCCCAGGTAGCCAGAAGCGTGAGATCACCGAAGCGGAGGCAACCGGACCGATTCCGGAAAGCTTTGCCCTGGTCCGGATGCTCCCAGGTGTGTACAACCAGAGGAAGGAAGGTGCCCACCACCGAACCAAATGCCACGGTGCTCGTTGAGACGAGCGAAACATCGGGAAGCTTGATGAAAGGAATGGCTGCCGCAGGCTCCAAGAAAAGTCCCAAGGGCGTTAAAAAGAAGCTACGTGAATCAATCAGAACAACAATGATCTGAGCCCGATCCCAAGCGCAGACCAAGGCCCAAGCCTAAACTCCGCCACCTGAAAGCAAGGACTGTATCAACCGATACTTTCAGCCCCTTCAAGCCAGCACCCAGCGACAAAAGTGGAAAAAAACGAAGGATCTGGGCGCTCTTCGGGCAGCTTCTTTCGGACTGGGTAGTTTGCCGACAGGAGTCACCCAGCCCTTTTCATGCCCCCCCTCAACGAATACAAGCCCGGCACGGCGTTCCCTGGCGTCATCGGCCGCACGGTGGAGGTGTCCACACCTGCCTGGCCTGAGCCAAGGAGGGCGAAGGAGGGGGCGCCCAACGTGATCTTTGTCGTGCTTGACGACACAGGCTTCGGCCAGCTCGGCTGCTACGGAAGCCCCATCGCCACCCCCCACCTGGATGCCCTGGCGGCGGATGGTCTGCGGTTCAACAACATGCACACCACGGCGCTCTGCTCGCCCTCGCGCTCCTGCATGCTCACCGGCCGCAACCACCACTCCAACGGCCTGGCCTGCATCACGGAGGGTTCCACCGGCTTTCCAGGTTCGAATGGCATCATCCCGTTTGAGAACGGCTTCCTCTCCGAGATTCTGCTGCAACAGGGCTACAACACCTACGCCATTGGCAAGTGGCACCTCACCCCAGCCGAGCAGACCTCGGCGGCCGGCCCCTACGACCGCTGGCCCCTGGGGCGAGGTTTTGAGCGCTTCTACGGCTTTCTGGGTGGCGACACCCATCAGTACTACCCCGAACTGGTGCGGGACAACTCCCAGATCGAGCCCCCAGCCACGCCTGAAGAGGGCTACCACCTCACCCCTGATCTGGTGGAGAAGGCCAAGGCGATGATCGCCGATGCGAAGCAGGTAGCGCCGAACAAACCCTTTTTCATGTATTTCTGCACCGGCGCCATGCATGCGCCCCACCACGTGCCGAAGGAATGGGCCGACAAATACAAGGGCCAATTTGATGAAGGCTGGGACGCCTACCGCGAAAAAGTGTTCGCCCGCCAGAAGGCGATGGGCCTGATTCCGGAGGGCACCGTGCTCTCCCGCCACGACCCCGACGTGCCCGATTGGAATGGGCTCTCTGGCGAAGAAAAGCGGCTTTATGCACGCATGATGGAGGTGTTCGCCGGCTTCCTGGAGCACACCGACCATTACATCGGCGAATTGATCGCCTTCCTGAAGGAAATCGGGGAATACGACAACACCATGATCATGGTGATCTCTGATAACGGCGCAAGCGCCGAAGGGGGGCCAACGGGGTCGGTGAATGAGGGCAAGTTTTTCAACAACGTGCCGGAAAACCTGGAGCAAAACCTGGCCGCCATCGACGACATCGGCGGTCCGAAATACTTCAACCACTACCCCTGGGGCTGGACCCACGCTGGCAACACCCCATTTCGGCGCTGGAAGCGGGAAACCTACCGGGGCGGCACCAGCGACCCTTTCATCCTGAGCTGGCCCAAGGGAATCGCTGCCCGTGGAGAGATCCGTTCCCAGTATTGCCATGCCATCGACATGGTTCCCACCGTGCTCGACGCCGTCGGCATCGATGCGCCCACAACGATCAAGGGGGCGACCCAACGACCGATCGAGGGCGTGTCCCTGGCCTCCTGCTTCGCCGATGCCGCCGCCCCCAGCCTGCACATCACCCAGTATTTCGAGATGCTGGGGCACCGCTCTCTCTATCACGATGGCTGGCGGGCGGTGTGCCCCTGGCCGGGGCCGGCCTACAGCGAAACCGAGCACCGCTTCGGGGATCCGATCAGCTACGACCAGCTGATCCAGCTCGATGCCCACGGCTGGGAGCTCTACAACCTCCACGAGGATTTCGCCGAAACCAACAACCTGGCGGCCACGGAACGCGACCGGCTGATCGCCATGATCGGCATGTGGTATGTGGAGGCGGGCAAATACAACGTGTTGCCGATCGACAGCCGCACCACCCTGCGCTTCGCCATTGAGCGGCCCCAAATCGCGCCGGATCGGGAGCGCTACATCTACTACCCCGGCACCCAGATGGTGCCCACCAACGCGGCACCCCGGGTGCTCAATCGACCCCACAGCATCTCGGTGGAGGTGGAGATTCCTGAGGGCCAGCGCGATGGTGTGCTGTTCAGCATGGGAGGAAACGATGGGGGCTTTGCGATCTACGTGCTCGATGGAGTGTTCACCTACGGCTACAACTACGTGGCCGACAGCTACTTCCATGTGCGCGCCACCAGCCCCCTTCCCACCGGCCACCACGTGTTGAGCGTGGAGTTTCGACCCACCGGTCCAGCAGACTTGGCGGCCGGCAAGGGCACCCCCGCCCACGTCACCTTGTTTGTGGATGGGGCGCCAGTGGGCGAGGGCGAGCTACCGGTGACGATCCCCTTGAGCCTCGGTCTGGCCGCCGGGGTGGCGGTGGGTGCCGATCCCGGCTCCCCGGCCCTGCCCGACTACAAGCCACCATTTGCCTACCCCGGCCGCATCCGCCGGGCCCTGGTGGATGTGAGCGGGACGCCGGTGGAGGATCTGCAGGCCCAGATCCGCATGGTGCTGGCGCGGCAGTAGGACGCCGACCCATGCCCCCTGCACCTGCAGCAAGCACCGGCCAAACCATCGCTATCGCCCTCACCATCGGCGGCAGTGATTCCGGCGGTGGGGCAGGAATCCAGGCCGATCTGAAGACGTTCACGGCACTGAAGGTGCATGGCTGCTCGGCGATCAGCTGCGTGACGGCGCAGAACACCCTCGGGGTGAGTCGGGTAGATGCCCTGCCGCCGGAATCCCTCACTGCCCAGATCGAAGCGGTGGTAAGCGATCTGGCGGTGGCTGCCCTGAAGACAGGCATGCTGCTCAACCAGCCGTTGATCGAGGCCGCAGCTGCAGCCATCGCCCCCCTGGCGGTGGCGAAGCTGATCGATCCGGTGATGGTGTCGCGGGCTGGGGCGGTGCTGCTGGAGGAGGGTGCCATCGAGGCCTATCGCCGCTGCCTATTGCCCCAAGCCGAGTTGCTCACCCCCAATCTGCACGAGGCCCGCCTGTTGAGTGGCTGCCCCATCGAGGGTGGGGCGGATGTGGAGCGGGCGGCGGAGCGGCTGTTGGCGATGGGGCCGGCGGCGGTGCTGATCAAGGGGGGCGGGCTGGCGGAGCTGAAGGGCCGGGATTATCTGCTCACCCAGGGGGGCACCGGCCAGTGGCTGACCCATGCCCCCATCGCCACCCCTCACACCCACGGCAGTGGCTGCACCCTGGGGGCAGCCATCACCGCTGGCCGGGCCAGGGGGCTGGCGTTGGAGGCAGCGGTGGTGGCGGCCAAGCGGTATGTGGAGGGGTGCCTGCGAGAGGCCCTGGCGATCGGCGCTGGCCAGGGGCCCCTCTGCCATTGGGCCACGTGTGCGGAGCGGGCCTGATGGAATTCAGCAAGGTGGTGTTCTACGGGCGGCTGGGGGAGCAGGTCGTGAAGATGTTCGGGCTGGAGGAGGAGCTGGAGCGCTGGCGTGGAGTGAAGGTGCTCGACTGTCCGGGGGGGCCGGGATCGCTGCCCGCCCTGCTGCGCGGCCACGGCTGCGATGTGACGGCCGTGGATCCCCTTTACGCCCTGCCCCTCGAGGAGCTGCGACGGCAAGCCATCGACGATCTGGAGACCACGATGGCCATCCAAGCTGCCGCCAACGTCCTCCGCCCCGATTTCGATCTGGAGGCCTGCCGCCAGGAACACCTCCACGCCATGGAGCGTTTTCTGGCGGACCTGGCGGCCCACCCCGCCAGCTACCAGGCGGCGGCACTGCCAAAGCTGCCCTTTACCGATAGGAGCTTTCCATTGGTGCTGAGCGGCCATCTGCTGTTGGCCTATGCCCCCTGCCGCGATGGCGGTCTGATGGCCGGCGAGGGGCTTGATCTGAACTGGCACCGGCAAGCCCTGGCGGAGCTCTGCCGGGTCAGTGGCGGAGAGGTGCGTCTGTATCCAGCCCACACGGTTGAGCAAACGGTGCGCCGCCATCCCTACGCCGAGGTGCTGCTGGAGGAGCTGCCCACCGGCTGGCAGGGGCGCTTCGTGGAACGCTCCTACGACCAGGGTTTCAAGGGCTGCCTGGAGGGGCTGGAGCTGGTGCGGACGCACTAACGAAGTCGCCGTAGAGCTTCAGCCCCGCCGGCAGGCCCGCGGCGTACTTGCCGGACTGGAGCTCGACGCCGCTGAGGGTATGGCCCGCCAGCTTGGCTTCGATCGCCCCCACCGCCTTGCCGTTCACGAACAGCAAGTAGTCCGCGAAGCCATGGCCACTGGCCATTTTGGCCTCGCGCACGGCCACTCCAGGCCCGGCGGCGAGGTTGATCGCGTCGCGGTTCTGCAGGATCCCGCCGGCGGCCACCAGAGCCGCGTCGATGTCGAGGCGTACCTTCTGCTCGGGCGTCAGGTTCATCGGGGACCACCCTCGGCCAGGAAATATTTTCGCTGCGGATCCTTGGCGCTGGTGCCGATCTCGCGCACCAGCCCGCGATCGATCAGACGGGCCAGCCGCGTGCGCGTGGCCCGGG
>JBBASA010000024.1:0-35720 GCA_040399515.1 Cyanobium sp.
GTGCGGGCCATCAGATCGCCCAGCTGGGCCGCCTCGCCGAGGATCCGCGCCTGGCGGGCATCGGGGTTGAAGGCCTGGCCCGGCGCAATCCCCAGCGGCGACAGCATCCCGAACATCATGCGGTCGCGGGGGGCGACGGGCTCATTGGCATAGAGCTCACTGAGCAGGCGCCAGTAGGTGAGATCGGTGGGCTGGGCCGATTGCCAGGGGCGCCCGCCCACTTCGCGGTAGCCGGTGGCCGGCGGATTGGCCCGCTGGTTCCAGCCATAGACGCGGTGCTGGCGCACGGTGGCCTCGGCCACGGCCTTGTCCGGCGACAGGCCCCGGGTGCCGAACCACACCTGGTTGCTGGGGGAGCGGAAGATCCGGTAGCCCGGCGCCACCACCTCCGGTCCACCGGGGGGCAGGATCAGGTATTTGCCGCCGGCACCCTTGTCGGGGCCGGTCTGCCCCATATCGGTGATCGGCTGCTGCCAGATGTCCATCACCCCACCGGCGATGAGCCCGGCCGGCACCTCCACCACCAGTGGCCCCTGCTTGGCCAGATCCCAGAAGCTGAAGGCGTAGAGGGTGGTGATGTTGGGGGTGAGCATCCCCGCCTTGTCCTGGAGGGTGCGGTAGAGCAGCACGTCGCCATTGCGGACGCCCATGGTTTTCGCTTGGGCGTCGTAGAGGGCCTTGAAGCCCACCGCCGGCAGGGCCCAGAGATAGGCCTGGGTGGCCCGCTGCAGATCGAGTTCGTCGTAGAGCTTCTGGGCGGTGGGGGCCGTGGGATACCCGTTGACCAACTCCAGCGGGCCCAACTGACGGGTGTTCACGGTGGTGCTGGGCATGGGCTGGGCCTGGAGTGCTGGACTCCAGAGGGCCAACACTCCCAGGGCGAGCCAGAGCCTGCTCGATCGAGGAAAGCCGCAGGGCCTGCTTGCGGGATTGGTTCTAGTCATCGTCCTTGGCGGCTTCAGCACTGAAGGCAATCTGGATACCAAGGTCTGGTTTGTCAGCGTGACGGGCTTGTCAATCCCTGCTGTCCTGATCGGCCACCAGCAGCAGACCGCCCATGATCGCCAGATTTTTGAACAGCTGAATCCGCTCGATCTTGTCTGCCACATCACCATGGAACAGCAGGGTGGTGGGCACCAGGAACAGCAGCAGCAGCACAACGCCCAGACGGGCTTTCCAGCCGCTGATCACCAGGGCTGAGCCCACCGCCATCAAGGCCATGGCCGCCACCAGCAGCACGGGGGCCAGCGGAAGGCCCTTGGCGGCGATGGCACCAGCCACACCGGCAAAACCGGTGAGTTTGCCGATCACGGCATGGATGAACACCAGGCAGAGCAGCACCCGTGCGATGCGGTTCAGCAAGGAGGGCTGGTGGCTGTGTTGGCTCATGGCTGATCTCAGCGCTGCTTACTTCTTCGTGGCCTCAGTGTTGGTATCGCTGCTGTTCTGGTGGCCATTGAGATGCTTCTCGCAGGCCATGGCACCGCTGCCTGCCATCACGGCTGCAGCGAGCAATGCGATCGTGAGGAATCGCTTCAAGGGGGTACTGACATCTGGCGGAATTGTAGGCAGTTCGGCCCTTCCCGTCTTCCTTCAGCTGGTGTCTGCACACAGAGTTTCATGGCCTCATCAACAGATGTTTCAGGACAGGGGCCTCGCCCATTGCACTCTGACGGCAGGGTGAGGATCACACCAATCAGCCAGAGCGCCCATGCCACTGACGCAACGGAACCAGCCCTATCCCCACTGGGAGTTGAGCGATCCCGCCAGCGGTGATCTGCTGCGAGTGGTACCCGAGCGCGGCGGCCTGATCAGCGGCTGGCGTTGCGGCGACATGGAGGTGGTGTACCTCGATCTGGAGCGCTTCCTCGATCCCGCCCAGTCGGTGCGAGGCGGTTTCCCAGTGCTGTTCCCGATCACCGGCGGGCTGCCGAACAACCAATTGCCCTTGCCCCAAGGGACGTTCACGCTCGCCCAGCACGGCTTCGCGCGGCAGTTGCCCTGGCAGATGGAGCCCCTGGCGGATGGTTGCGGCCTTGCACTGGAGTTGCGCGACACGCCGGAGACGTTGCAGGCCTACCCCTTCCAGTTCCTGCTTCGCATGGAGGTGCGGCTGGCGCCCGGCGCCCTGGAGATCGGCACCACGGTGAGCAACCGCAGCACGGCGCCGATGCCGTTCAGCTTTGGGCTTCACCCCTACTTCAATCTGTCCAGTCTGGAGGGGGTGCGCTTCGAAGGGCTACCAGCCGAATGCCTGAATCACCTCACCATGGAACCCGCTTCCACGGCTGAGCAAATGGATCGCCTGAGCCAGGGCATTGATCTGCTGGTGCGCCCCACCGGTCCAGTGCGGCTGGTGGATGAGGCAGCCGGCGCCACGCTCGAACTGCAGCTCAGCCACCCCCTCGATTTGGTGGTGCTCTGGACCGAGCCACCACGGCCGATGGTGTGCATCGAACCCTGGACTGGCCCGCGCCAGGCCCTGCTGAGCGGCGATCGCAGGATCGAACTGGCACCCGGTGCCAGCACCGAGCTCCACACGCGCTACGCCCTAACCCGCAGCTGATTCAGCCCCGCCAGGGACCCATCCGAGCCGTTCAGGCCACCTCAGGCGCCCAGCCCTGCTGGCGCACCATGTTGTCGGTCCAGCCCTGACAGCGGCTGGTGAGGTGCTCGCCATGGGTGATCAGCCCCTGATGCAGCTGGCAGGTGAGAACCGGGATGCAGTTCACCCCGGCATGGTGGCGAAACCAGTGACAGGTCATGCAGACCTTGCGGCTACGGGTGCGGAGCAGCGCGCCCTCATCGAGATAGGGCCACTCCTCAACCGGGAGATCGAGCCTGGCGGCCGGGACCGCTGACCGAGAGAGGCGAGAGAAAGGAACACCCATGAACCACTCCTGATGCGTACACCAGTACTAGCACGAGATGGGAAAGGGTTGCGCGGTGGGTTGGAGAACCAGAACAGGCGCCTGCGTATTCATGGCAACTCCGCGCATCACTTCAAACCATCACTTGTATGAGAACGCAAGGCAGATCGGGACACGAAAGCAAGCTCTAATGACAGAGAAGATGCGTGAGCTTGGCTAGGTAACCCACTTAAGATCCACATGTATGGTCCTTTTATGGGACCCCAAACATCACCTTCATTCCTTATCATGATGCAAAACAAGACTGGGGCATCCCTCTCCATGGGACGCATCCCTCAACTTTTTGGCAATGCCGTTCTGGCTGCCGGCGTGCTGACTGGTGGCGCTTCTCTGCTGAACGCGGGTGGAGCTCAGGCAGTAGCTTGCAATCTCACTCCTGGTGGATTTTCGACTAGCCTGCTTAGCAATGCAGCAACTCATCCAGGGGCTTGCGATATTGAGTCGCCCCTTGCCGGCAACCCATCCTTCAATAAATTCGTTGCAATTGAGTATGACTTCATTCCAAACATTAGCAATACTAGTGGCACCTATCAATATAGCTTGACTTCAAGCATTGGACCGTTTACAGACTACCGCCTTGACTTCGATACTCAACTGGGCTCGACCAGTGCAGTTACAAAAGAGATTTTTAGCGATTCGTCATTTTCCAACCTAATTGGTACGGTAAAAGAAAACGAGCTAACAATTCTCAAACCCCTGACCAATCAGTCACTTACGACTATATGGGTTAGGGATACTTACTCCACGGGGAGCGGAGATGTGCTTGATACTGTGACAAATACTTTCCAAACCCCCGGTCCCCTGCCCATCCTGGGTGCCGGTGCCGCCTTCGGCTTCAGCCGCAAGCTGCGTGGCCGCATCAAGGCCGCACGCCTGGGCTGATTGATCCTCGGCGATCTCCTGCCCCCGCCATTGGCGGGGGCTTTTTTCTTGCTGCTGCCAATGCACCTTCGCCTCCCCCAGCTCCTCCCCCGATTCCAAGCAGCTTGGTCTCTAACCCCCTGGGACTTGACCGGCTCGGTCTTGACCGCCTAGGGCTGACGGAGGCCTTTGGTGGCCTTGCTCTCCGTCGAGGGCCACTGCGATTCCGATGCCGGCATCCTCGTTGGGATGCCCTTTGAGGGGCGGAATTGCGAAACCAGTGGCCAGATCCACCAGCTTTGTCGAGCAGAGTTTCCACTCGACTATCTTGTGCGACGGCCTTGAACGCTTCCAGGAGGCCAGCGGTGTGCGCCTGGGCGCCGATCGCGAGTGAGGGTGCCAACCGGCCCGCCACTGGACTGCAGACGGGCACCAGACAACGCGGTCACAGGCCCCAGCCAAGACAGGTCCGAAGAAAGCCTGATCGCCGTCTCACAAAGCACACTCCAACGGGAAGAGCAGAGCCAGTGCCGGCCAGCTGCGGATCAGCCCCCACCGGCATGCGCCATGGTCCCTGAAATTGGCCCCAGCCGCCGGTGGAGCAGCCCGTCTCGGCCGAAAGCCGTCTGAGACTCGTCCTGCTACTCCTGCGCCAGCTCCTGGCCCGTAGATGGTGAGCAAATGTTTACAGAGGCCAGCGCATTTCTTTCCATATTGCGCGTGTATGTTGCACCGCAAGCTATCAACTAGTGCAGAGTTGTATTGCTTGGGAAGGGATAGGGGAATTGATCAGGAGTTGATCGCCTGTTTAGAGGAAATACCTCTACTGTCTGGTGGGCGGCTTGCTCTCAAGCCCCAATAGTTCTCATCATTCTTAATCCATGACTCAAACAGAATTCAGGGCGAGCCACATTGGAGGGCGCCTCTTCAAATCTGCGGCCTCCTCGGCTCTGGCCCTCTCAGCTCTGGCTGGGGGTGTGATGTTGTCTGGCGGGGAGGGCAAGGCAGCATCCTTTTGTACGAGCAACGGTCCCGACGGGAACATGATTCCAGGGCCAGCTTCTTGCACTGTGGAGGATCCCAATCTTGGATTTCCGCCAAAAGTGGAGCAGACTACAGCTTCTATTTTGGGTACCAACACACTCCCAGTAGGCACCAACGTCAATTATGAGTTGACATCGTTGTTTTACCCACTGGCTCAAACCCAAATCGATACAGACTTCAACGCCCCATATGCAGGTGGCCTACTTGTGGGCCCTACATATACAGTCCAGGGGTTACCCGGCACTCTGATTGATGGGATTGACTTATCTGCAGCCGGTATTGGTGATTTTACAGTTAAGAAAGAGGTGTTCAGCGCGTACGACCAAGCTACCAATACTCTCTCTGGCAAAATTGCTGAGCTGAATCTCACTGGTGCAGGATTCGAACCTGTCGTCCCATTTTCCCCAAGACAACAAATCTGGATTCGCGACACCTACAACAACCCTGTTGCAGGCCAGAGTTCGATTGATAACGTGGAAAACACGGTTCGCACACCAGGTCCCCTGCCCATCCTGGGCGCCGGCGCCGCCTTCGGCTTTAGCCGCAAGCTGCGTGGCCGTATTAAGGCCTCCCGCACCGCTTGATCGTTGGGTGGTTTGAACCATCGCTCCTTTCAGCCTCTGCCATTGGCGGGGGCTTTTTTGTTGGCGACCGCTCCTGCTGAAGACGCTCAGCCAGGGGGCAGACCCCCCACGGACCTGCTTGCCACCGCGTCCATCAAGCCATCGGCGCTGCAAGCCATGCCCTGCGTTGGCAGCCTGTAGGGGGCCGCTCACACCGCCCTCCAGGCTTAGGCCTGGGCTGGGCTAGCTCCCTCTCTCCCAAGGCCGCGGTGGCCTCGACTCTGCTCGAATCGCACTGGCTGACCTCAGGCCCTCAGCCTCTGCCCGAAGGCCTGGGGCTGATGCATCGCCCTATCTCCGCTCCACTCGGTGCACCGGCCGATCGCTGGCCATCCCCAGGCCGCAGCGCGTGCAGGCTCAGAACCCGGTGGCACCTGTGGTTTGGCCCCTGCACCGCCCTGCCGCCTGTTTTCACGTGCCCCTTCCTCCGCTACCAGGAGCCAGGGCTCAGCCCGAAGCCGCAGACAACACGGTGCCATCTCCATAAGTAGTCCTACCTATTCAAGGGCGGCAAATCGCAGTTGGTCTTGGTCTTCGGCAAGGTGAATGGGCTTTTGTGGTTCCCAGATGGCTGATACTCCCTATCTCGTGGCCCTGGCCCTTATGGAGGTTGGCGGCAAGCGCGCCTTACCACTCAGCGGCAAGTCGCTTCCTGCTGCTGCAGCAGAAACACCTGATCCGGGTGACGAGGGTCGCGCCCTGGCCTTGGAGCTGATGCTCCGCGTGTGGCAACGCAGTGATGAGGGCCCGATCCAACGGGCCGCTGGCGACAACAGCCTCCTGCTGGTGGAAATGCCCCTGGAGCTGATGAGCGACCAGCTCCCCCTGATCAAGGCCAGCTGGATCACCAGTGGCAACACCGCCGACTTTCTGCAACAGCTCGAAGCACTGGTGAATCGGGGCTGGCGAATGATCTTCGCCAAGTACGAACCAGTCAGCTACCAGCGCTGGCCCTGATCCAGCGGATTGTCCCCATCTGGAACTGTCTCCAGGTGGCCAAGCCGCACCCAGCACCTCAAAACCTGCTCGAGAGGGCCACTACCACCAGCAATGCAGCCATCAGGGCCAGTTCGTTCAGCATCAAATGCATTGTCTTGACTCCTGGCCTGTTGAGAGATCACTCTCCACCCAGCTCGGCGGTACCGCACCCCCCAAGCGGGGTCAAAACAGCCTCCCTGCCCATGCGAAAGATGAGAACCATGCAGGTTTGCCGCTGAAACGCAGCGAATCGACCAGCGCCGGGAGGATGGGATGGGCAGCCCATTTTTGGGCCTACGCTCATCTCACAAATGAGAGAGAAAATGATGAGACCTCAACTCCCCACCCTCGACGGAAGGCATATCGCCAGAACATCCGAAGGATGTGACATCAGCAGAGATAAAGAGCTCGGCTTTGTCGTGATCTGTGCTGAAAGTGGTAAAGGACAACGGCATGTGCCCACATTGTCGGCCGCTTATGCCATCTGCCAACAGCTGATGCCGAGACAACCAAACCGCCGCTGATCTCAGCGGCCTGCGAGCATCGCCGCGCCCACACAGGGGCGCTTTTTTTTGCGGGCCAACGCTCAGGGCCTACGATCATGGGCTACATCCGCCAGGCGGCCCTGGGCGAACAGCGGGCGGACAGGCGGTGCGGCTGCCAGCCGAATTCCGCTTCGAGGGCACGGAGGTGGAGGTGCATCGCGATCCCGAAAGCGGCGCGGTGGTGCTCACACCGGTGCGGCCCTCGGCCAGCGCCTTGCTGGAGTGAAGGCTTTGCCAATGCAGAAGGTGGAGTGCTGATCCTTGTTCGCTGGTTGTACCACTTGTCAGCAGCGCTCCAGCCCTCTGGTTCCTCGCTGTAACGACGCATCGGTCATGTCCTCAAGCCCCCGGATGTACTGATGAGAGGGGTGACAACTTTCCTGAAACCGGGGGTGGCCTCCCGCGCAGCCGTTGAGGCTGTTCACCCAGCAGCTGATGGAGCGTTTCGCGGTTGAATCAAATCAAAGCCATGGCAAGGATGCGGACAAGTTCCTCTTCAAACTTGCGGCTTTTCCCCCCACCCAGCCGCATCGGCAGTGTCACAGAAGCAAGCTGCTTCCCGGCTGGAATTTGATAAGCGTAGCCATACACATAGTTCACCTGATTATGGACATTACCCACCTGGTTCACCCATTGGGTCTGCTTCTGGATGATCGTTTCTCCTTGGTAGCGCTGAGGGAAGCACCAGTCGCTGAACGACTGCACCCAAGTGTCGATCGTGCCATCGGTGAAAGTCAGCGTCAGCATCTGGTCCGGCTGGTTCCCATTGGCGGCTGCCCCAGCAAGATAAAGCCAGCGGTAATCGCCCTGCGGAAGATGAATGATCTGAGCCTCATATCCTAAAATGACATCACGTTCATAATCCATAATGGCAATGGCCGCCATCACGAAGTTATTCAGCGGTCGCCGCGAATCAGGAACCGGACCAAGAACAAAGGTTGCTCCGCTCCAGGCAATTGTCGACTTGATGGCCTCAGAGTAGTGGTAATATCCATTACCATCGAAGCCACTGTAGTTGTCCACCTGGGTCTTCCCGTTCGCGATTCCGCAATCGGTATAGCTCTTCGAGAGATCTACGGAGGTTGAGTAGGTCATCTGCACATCCAGCAGACGCACATTCATGTTGATGGGCAACGTCACGCTGGCCAGCGTCTTGCCAGCGGGGATCGTGTAGCTATACCCGTAGATATAGTTTTCAACCATGTCGGGGGTGCCAGCCGCTTGATTTCGGTAGGCCTGGGATGAAACGATCGCCTCGTGGCCGAAATACTGCGGACTGCACCAGTCGCTGAACGACTGGGTCCAGACCACGCTTGAGCCATCCGTGAAGGTGAGCGTGATCGGTTGTTCCGGCTGGGATCCGTTCACTCCCGCGCCGACGAGATTCAATGTGTTGAATTGGATTGGCGGAACGTCAAGGGTTTGCCCAGCTGCCCAGATGACATTCGGTTGATTCGGAGCCGTCAGCTTGAAGGTTGTCCCGTTCCAGGCAAGCGTGCTATCGACCCGCGTCCCACCCGACCTGTCATTACCCATCGCCTCCCAGTCGTAAGCGTTCCCTTTGCCATCAAAGCCACCGCCGACAACCGGCGTGCGATCCGTTGTGAGGCCAATGGTTGCGTATGGCGTTCCATCGGTTACCAGACCACCTGGAACGGTTGCTTGCTGCGCTTGTGTCATGGGTTGATGAGATCTATTTATACATAGCCAAACGCAAGGCCATGGCAAGAGTGGTGAAATTTTCGTCACTTGTTGATGTGTTAAAGCACACACACTTCCGTAGATCCTGAGGCCCGCGACAGGGCTCTTCTGGTTCAGCTCAGCACCAGCGAAAGCTCAGCCTGCTCAATGGCGACACGCCCTTCTGGTCAGGCATGGCCGACATCGCTCTGCGGCCGGTTTCTGGTGGATGTGCAGGCCGAACCGCGGGTGCTGCAGGGCTCCCTGCCGCAGGCCCTGCAGATCCCGCCGCCGGACCGGCTACGGCGCAGCCGCCTCTGGGCAGGGGTGAAGCCCTCGCCGCCGGCGACCGTACCGACCTGGGTCTGCCGGCGTGCGCGCACGCACGTGTGGGAGGGCGATTAGGGCTCCTATGCTTTAATGGAATAAAGAACATCCAACGGATTCCAGTAACAGATCCCATGCCGAAGATGCCACAAAATAATCTCAATTTTTACCTCTACAGCTCAGCACGAGGGCTTGTCCATCGCGCGCGTTGCCTGGTTCCAGCGTCTCTGGTGCCGCCCCGAAAACAGCTCGATCAGGCCTTTGCCATCGGCATCACCACCTACATCGAGCGCTACGACAAATATTTCAAACCCCTCTATCAGTCGATGAGCCGGTATTTCCCCGAGGTGAAGATCACCGTTTCCGTCAACGGCCATCCCAAAACGGATGAACAGCAGCGCTACCTCCTTCGCCTGCAAGACGAGCTCTGCGCCACCGCCCCCCCCCACCACACCTTTGTGCTGCGGGATCAAGCGGCAGGGCTCACCACCATGTGGAACGAGATGGTGCGCCTCAGCCAGCCGCTCCCCCTCCTGATCCTCAATGACGACCTGCGCATCTTTCCCTGGATGCGGCGCTGGGCCGAAGCCTTCGACTGGCGATCGGCGCAGCTCACCCTGCTCAACAGCACCTGGTCCCATTTCGTGATCTCCAAGGAGGTGATCGATCGGGTGGGGGCCTTTGACCCCGGCTTCAAGGGCATCGGCTTTGAAGACATGGACTACACGGCCAGAGCCGGGCTGGCGGCACTGCCGATCGGCAACGTGCTCTGCTCCTACATCGCCCACAAAAACCACCAGCCCAGCTCACCCTCCTTCGGTTCAGACCAGGTGTGGGGTAAGTACACCTCGCAGAATGAGGAGTTCTTCTACAGCAAGTGGGAGATTTGCTCCCCTGAGGAAGGCATCTTCATCAAGCAGATTCCTGCCTATGTGAAACCCAAACATCCCCTCAGCCCGATTCCCTTGCCCAGCCTCCCCAGCACCGTCGCCACCGATGGCAACCGGATCTTTCCGGACAGGCCCGCAAGGCCAAAGGGCGAATAAGGCGCCCCGTTGGCTCATCTCTCGCGGGCCTCTTCCCAGCACTCGCGGAAGGCTGGAAGGGGCTTGGAGCGGATCCCGTAGCGAATCGCCACCAGCCGCAGCAGAAAGATGGTGGCGATCGTCACCCAGCCGGCCCCCTTGATGGGCCATCCCATCCCGCCCACCTGAACCACGAACAGCAGGCAACCCAGCAGGGCTAGCACTTCCTCCAGGGTGCCAGGCAAAAACATGCTCGGCTCCCGTCGCATCAGCACATCCCGCAGGATGCCTCCCCCCACTGAGTTCACCACACCCACCAGCACCACTCCCGGAAGGCTCAAGCCGGCCGCCAGAGCCATGCTCATGCCCACCACGGCGTAGGCACCCAGACCGATCGCATCCACCAGGCCGATCAGATGGGGCAAGTGGTGCAGGCGCTGGATACGGCCGCCCAGCAACAGGATCACCAGCACAGCGGCACCGATCAGCCCCAGATACCAGGGGGTTCGAACCACCATCGGCGGACCGCTCTGGAGAAACAGCCCATCCCGCAACAGACCGCCTCCCACAGAAGACACAAACGACACGGTGAGGATGCCGGGGATGGCATACCCCTTGCGCGCCGCCAGCAGGGCACCACTCAGGGCCCAGAGGAAGGTGGCTCCATAGTCGAAATAGGGGGGAAGATGGAACAAAGCAGCCGGCATGGTGGGGGGTATCAGAGGAGGTGTGGCTCCCCTTCAAATACCACCCCCTTGACGGCAATGTCCCGCAGCCCTTCGGCTCCCACATCGTAGGGATCATCCGCCAACACAGCAAAATCAGCCAGCTTGCCGGCGCGGATCGAACCGATGTCTCCCTCCTTGCGCAGGATCCAGGCCGCATCGATTGTGATCGCCCGCAGGACCGCATGCAGGCTCGCCTTCTCCTCTGGGCAGCGCAGGTTTCCATTGATGGTGACACGGTTGGCCGCTGCCCAGGCCAGGGTGAGGGGCGAAAGGGGCGCCATTGGACAGTCGGAATGGAGGGCAAAGGGGATGCCGAGCCTCTCGAGGGTGCCGAGGCGCACCATTTCCGAGCCCCGGTCGTTGCCCAGCCACTGCTCGCTGAACACATCGGCAAGGATGTGGTGGTAGTAAGGATTGGCGGAAACCACCATGCCGTGCTCTGCCATCTGTCGGCACTGATCTTCGGTGCTGGAGGCGAAGTGTTCCAGGGTGGTGCGGTGGCCGAAGCGGGGTTTGCCATCCTGCAGCTGGCCAAGGATGTCGAGATAGAGGTCGGCACTCAGATCCCCGTTGATGTGGGCATGCAGCTGGTAGCCGGCTTGCCAAAACACCTCCGCGAACTCCCGCAGCACTTCCGGTGGAGCCATCCACATGCCCGCATGGCCATCGAGGTAGCCCGGAAAGGCCATCTGGGAGAGGCCGCCGAAAATGGCCCCATCCACCTGCAGCTTGAAGTGCCGATCGAGAAAAACGCGGCGACTGTTGCCCCGACTCCACTCCTCCACCTGGGCCAGGGCATCGGCGGGCCGAATCCCGCGAGCAAGGAAATCCACCGTGGTGGGGGTGAGAATGGCGCGGCAGGGCACCTGGTTGGATTCAGCCACCTCGCGAATCAGGCCGATCTCTCCCACCGCATCGCCGAAGATGCCGACGCCCATGTCGAGCACGGTGGTGACACCGGCCTGCTGGCAGAGCCCAAAGAAGGTGCGGATGCCAGCGCCATAGCGGGCCGGATCAAAGATGATCGGCCCCAGCTTCACCACCAGGGACTGGGCACCATTCTCCCAAAAGTGGCCCCGGTCCCAGTCGGTTTCCGGCCGACCGCGCACCTCCTCCTCCCGCAGCCCGAACCACTCCAGAGCCGAAGTGTTGAGGATCAGTTCGTGGAAGGAGCGGTGCCAGAGCAGCACCGGCCGATCGGGGAAAAGCGCATCGAGCTGGGGGCGGTATTGATCGCCGTGCCAGAGGGGATGGAAGCCCCAAACGATGAATGGCACACTCCAGTCGCTGTGCTGGCCGTAGAGCTCCTGGAGCCGGGCGACGTACGCCTCGGGGGTGGTGGCGCCAGGGAACGCTCCGCTAGGCAGGGTCCAGTCGTCCGGCGCCAGGAAAGGGAACTGGGTGGTAACCGCCGGCAGTGAAGGATGCACGTGGGGATCGATGAACCCTGGAAAGAGCACGTCGCCGGCGAAGCGATCGTCGATGGTGTGGGCAAAGCGAGAAAGCCAGGGCCCCAGGCTCTCCAGGGTTCCCACCGAAACAATCCGGCCGTTCGCCACCGCCACCGCCTCGGCGGTGGGCAGGGCATCGGTCATCGTGCGGATGCGGCGGGCCCGATAGACGGTGAGGTGCTCGAAGGGGGCCGTTGCTGTGCTGGAAGCAGACATCGGAGACAGCAGAGGGGAAGGGAGCGGGAGCGGGAAGTCGCGTCAGCAACCGCCAACGCCGGCGGAGGGCCATGTCGCCCCAGCGCGCCCCCCGTCGGAGAGGAGCGCCTGCAAGGCTTCCGTGGTGGCGGCCCCCCGGTGGCCGATCATCACCAGAGCCGTGCCGCCCACCAGGGCCGTGCCTGGTTCGGCCGGCTCCAGGCTCCAGCGGTTGCCCACCAGCTGGAAGAGTTGGGGGTGATCGGGGGCCTCCGCCAGCACCACGAAGCCCTTGGCCCGGTGGATCCCCGCCGGCAGCCCGGTGGCAAAGCGCTCCAGCGCGGAGCGACGGAGCGGGCGTTCCAGGCGGAGAGTCCAGGTTTCGAACCGTTCGCCATGGTGCTGCCCCGCTTCGCCGGGATCCGCTCCAATGCCGGGCAGCGCATCGGAGAGAACACTCGGCAGAGCGCCGCCGAGGTGTCGGCCCAGCAGGAGGGGAAGGGGCACCTGGCCCCGCACCATCTCCAGGCGCGGCACCCCAGGAGCCAGGGTATTGAGGCCGTCGCGCAGGGCCCCTCGCCGCCCCTCATCGACCAGATCCAGCTTGTTCACCAGCAGCAGATCCGCCTGGCGCAGCTGGCGCCGCACCACATCACCCACATACTTATCGGCCGCCTGCCGCTCGATCCGCTCCCCGTCCACCACCACCAGCAGGGCGTCGATGGGGAAGCCGAAGCCCTGGGCCATCTGAGCCACCCGCAGGGGTTCGGCCACCCCGCTGGCCTCGATCACCACATGGTCGAACTCGGCGGCGCGGGCCTTCACCCGGCTGAGCACCTCGGCGAAGCCGCTCACTAGGGAGCAGCAGAGGCAGCCATTCGCTAGCTCGATCGTGTCGCCGGCATGGGAGCGCACCAGGGCGGCGTCGATGTTGAGGCTGCCGAAATCGTTCACCAGCACGGCGATGCGCAGCCCGTCGACATCGGTGAGCAGGTGATTGAGCAGGGTGGTCTTGCCGGCACCCAGGTAGCCGCCGATCACCGTGAACGGAAGAGTCGTTGCGCGCATGGGGGGCTCAGGCGGAAACCGGTGCCCGGTAGACACTCTTGCCTTCCTTGAAAGTCTCCACCACGGCGATGTCTAGAATCCCAGCGGTGGGCACCGCGGTGGGATCGGCATCGAGCAGCACCAGGTCGGCGAGCTTGCCCGCCTCGATCGTGCCCTTCTCGCCCTCCTCCCGGATCTGCCAGGCAGCCTCGATCGTGAGGGCCTTCAGGGCCTGCCAGGGGCTGATGCGCTCGGCCGGCCCGATCACCTCCCCCTTGCGGGAGATCCGCTCCACTGCGGTGACCACCATCCGCATGGGTTCGACGGGGGTAACGGAGAAGTCGTTGTGGTTGGAGCAGTGGAGCCCCTTGGCGATCGCCGAGGCCATGGGACTGAGGAAATAGGCCCGCTCACGGCCGAGGTTCTCCACGTGCACATCGCCCCAGAAGAAAGCATGCACGGTGAAGAAGCTCGGCGTGAAGCCCAATTCGACATAGGCCTCCAGCTGGTCGGGCCGCATGAACTGGGAATGGATGATCACCGTGCGCCTGTCCTGCTCAGCAGTGATCCCGGCAGCGCGGGCCGCATCGATCATCATGTCGATGGCGGCATCGCCGTTGCAGTGGCAGAAGATCGGAATGTTCTTTGCCGCAAGCTCCTTCACGATCTGGTGGATGAGCTCGGGGGGAAACAGGGGCTGGCCGCGCCAGTCCGGCTCGCCATTGGGCCCGCCCGTGAGCAGCGGCTGGCTCCAGAAGGCCGTCTTGCCCTGGGGGGAGCCGTCGATCAGGCACTTGATGCCGGCCAGTTTCACCCGGTTGCGATACGTGCCGAACGACTCCGCCGCGGTGTCGGGCAGGTCCATGGGCCCGCCATGGAAATCCGGGAAGTACTCCTTCACGAGCTTGGGCACCTCCAGCACCAGCGGCAGGCACACCACGTCCAGATAGAGCCGACCCTGCTCACCCCCCTTGCGGATCAGCCGGAGGTCCTTGGCGTTGGTGGCCCCCTCCTGGATGGTGGTAACTCCGGCTCTGGCATAGATCTGCTGGGCGGCATCGAAGGTGGCCAGCAGCTCCTCCTCCGTGGGCTGGGGCATGGCCCCGAAGATCGGCAGGAACGCCGTTTCCATAATCAGCCCCTCCGGATCGCTGCTGCCCGCCTTCCGCAGGATCAGTCCACCGGCCGGATCCGGGGTGGAGGCGTCGATCCCCACCGCAGCAAAAGCCGCGGAATTGAGCACGGCGCCGTGGTTGGAGCTGTGAATCAGCATCACCGGGTTGTCCGGGAACAGCGGATCCAGATCGTCGCGGCTGATTTGGCGGCCATCGCTGAGGTTCGTTACGTCGTAGCCGTAGCCGATGATCCACTCACCGGCCATCACGGGATGGGCCGCCACGTGCACGCCCAGCACCCGCAGGATGTCCGCAATGCAGGTCACCGGTCCGGCGGGCACCCCGGACACATTCACCCACTTCACAATCTGAGTGGCGTTGGCGAAGTGGCCATGGGCGTCGATGAAAGAGGGCATCAGGGTGCGCCCGCCCAGATCGATCACGTCGGTGCCCTCACCGGCGGTGGCCATCACCCCAGCCTCATCCCCAGCAGCCAGGATGTGCCCATCGGCGATCGCAACAGCCTCCACCCTTGGCATGGCATCCACCATGGTGAGGATCGTGCCGCCACGGAAGATCAGCGAAGCCTGGGTCGTTGTCATGGGGTTCAAAGGGCCTTGCCTGGCTGCCCTGATCTAGCCACAGCCTGGGCACCCAATGCGGAAGTTCGCAAATTCGCAAGGATGGCTTCAGCCTTGTGCAGCCACTCAGCCGTGCTTTTGCAGATTGCGCATTAGTGCCAACAATCAGTTCAACTGAGATAGTGCAAGTCAGGCAAGAGCACGAAGGAATAGCTCATTTACCAAGATAAGATGAATATTTTCTCAATCAGAGCCTGTAAGGTGCCGAAGAAGCTCGTACACAAGCTCCCACATGCTCTTCCCATATTTAATGATGTCTCATCCGAAATCAATGGCAGCCCATAGCAAGGGCCGCCATCTCACAGCTGCTGGCATTACATCGCTGGCCATCTCAGCCATGGCCGGGGCCATGATGCTCTCTGGCGGCGAAGCCAGAGCAATATGTTCCCCGAGTGGTCTCGAAGGGAACATGAACCCACCTGGGGCTCTTGCAACCTGCAACATCATTGATCCGACCCTCGGCTCCCAGCACACGCAAGCATCCATAGTCTCCTCCAATCTGCCAGCAGGAACGAACGTTAATTATGAACTTACGGGGCTTTTCTACCCCCTAAGCCAGGCCGAGATTGACACCGACTTCAATGACCCCTTCAACGGTGGCTTGGTCAATGGAAACCTGGTGTATGCCTTTTATAAAGTTGACGGACTCAACGGGACCCTCATCAACGGTGTAGATATGGCTGGCTCCTGCCTTGAGAACTGCATAGTCACCAAAGAAGTGTTCTCAGATGTAGGGATGACAAACAAGGTGATTCCAGATCTTGTGTTTACCGGCACATTTATTCCTACGCAAAATCTTCCACCGGCTCCAACGTATTACTTCAAAGATACGTTCACGACGAACGGTGGTGCCATCGACAACATGCAAAACACCGTCCGCACTCCTGGTCCCCTGCCCATCCTGGGCGCTGGAGCAGCCTTCGGCTTCAGCCGCAAGCTGAGGGGTCGGATCAAGGCCGCTCGCAACGCTTGAGCCTCAACTCCCTGAACGGGAGATGGCGTCCTACAGCCCCTGCTACTGGCAGGGGCTTTTTGCTGCCGTTTCCTCACTGCCGTTCCTTCAAATGAAATACATGATCTGCGACTGGGCCAGGCTGTTGCGCTGCTCCAGCAGATCCTGCAGGGTGGTTTGCTGAAGCACCTGCTGGCGGGCCCGCTCCAGCTGATCCTCCAGGTTCGCTAACACCTGAAATTCCGGCGTTTGGCGCGCCGTTCCAGATGGGGCAGGGTTGCCCTCCAGGGACGACACCACCTCCGACAGCTTCACCTGCGAGGGCGGACGGGCCAGCTGGTAGCCCCCCTTCGGACCCCGCTGGCTGCGCAGGATCTGCACCCGCCTCAGGGCCGTGAGCATCTGCTCCAGATAGCGATCGGGAATCGACTGCCGCTGGGCGATCTCCCCCACCTGCAGCACCCCCCCCTGGCCATAGACCGCCGCCAACTCAATCAGCGACACCAGGGCGTACTGGGTCTTGGCACTGAAGGTCATCTAATCCCCACCGAACTGGTAGGGATTGTGGCAGTTCAGACCACCTGCCAACCGACGCCCCTGCTGGCCCGCGTTCTTCACGGTGTCGGGGAGGGCGGCACAGGGCCAGGTCGCGGGTCCTCACCCACAGCATTGCCACAGAGATCAAGCACGATCTTCTGGCCCACCGAGCGGGGGGCCGGGATGGTCCAAGCCTCCCAGGCGTCCTTCACCCGCCAGTTGTGGCGGAGGCTGGCGCAATCCACCGCAATGGCCGTGGCCTGGGCCCGGACGTCGCCCACATCGTTGGCGGCCGGTTGCACCAGGGTGTAGCGCACCCCATTGGGGAGGCGTTTCCAGCCGGTCCAATCCACCACCGTGTCGCCGTAGTAACGCCAACGGAGCCGGGGGGGAGTGTCGGGGTTGTCGGGCCGGAGGGGAGGGGGGGAAGGGGGCGTGGGGGGCGGCGCCACGCCTATTTCCTCGGCATCGGCTTTCGCCACCGCTGGAGCCGGAGCTGGAGCTGGAGCTGGAGCCGACGGCAAGCGCAGGCTGGTTCCCACCTTGAGCGCCGTGGGCCGAAGCCCGGGGTTGGCCTTCTGCAACGCCGCGGCCGTGGTGTTGTGGGCCTTGGCGATCGACTCGAGAGTGTCGCCGCTCTTCACCACCACCACCCCCTTGCGGGGGACAGCGGGCAGACGCAGGATCTGGCCCACCTGAAGCAGGTCGGCGTCTTTCAGGCCATTGAGGCGCTTGAGCTCGGCGGCCGATACCCCATGGCGCTTGGCCAGTCCTTCCAGGGTGTCGCCCGGGCTCACCTTCACCGTGCGCGGCGCCGTTGTGCCCTGGGCAGAGGCCGGCGCGGCAGGGCCACCAGCCACCAGAAGCACCAATGCCATCAGAACCAAGGCCTGGGAAGCCCGAACGGATCTCGCGAAAGCGTGGTTCAGCATCCAACCAGGAAACCGCACCTGGCTGAAAAGACAATAATCAGGGGGGCAATCTGCGGCAGATCGGCCTCACTCGCCCCCTACAACCGATCCAAGGCCAGCCGCGCCGCCCCCAGCCGGCCCGCCCCATTGCCCAAGGCGCAGCGCCGGATCTCCAGCCCCTCCCGGCTGGGCAGCAGCACCCGCGCTTCAATTTCTCGCCACACCGCCGGCAGGAAATGGGGGAAAGCCCCACTCAGCCCTCCCCCGATCAACACCCGCTGGGGGGTGAGCACGTAGAGCAACGAACTCAACCCGATGCCCAGGGAGCGCCCATAGCGCTCCCACACCGCCAGCGCCTCCCCATCCCCCGCCTCCGCCCGCCGGCAGAGCTCCTGGGGCTCCAGCGGACTGAGGCGCGCCAGGGCGCCGATGCTGCAGTGCTGCTCCAGGGAGCCTCGGTTGCCACTGCGGCAGGGATGGCCCTCCGGATCCACCCCGATCAGCCCCAGCTCGCCGGCGGCACCCCTGGGGCCGGTGTAGAGCGCCCCGTTGAGCCAGATGCCTCCCCCCACTCCCGTTCCCAGGGTGAGCAGGATCGCGTTGGCACAGTCCTGGGCGGCACCCCGCCATGCCTCCCCCACCATGGCGCAGTTGGCGTCGTTGGCCAGGGTGACGGGCCGCTCCAGCTCGGGCTCCAGCCAGTCGGCCAGGGGCACATCCTCCCAACCCTCCAGATTGATCGCCAGCCGGGCCACCCGGCCCGCCCCATCCGTGGGGCCCGGCAGACCGATTCCCACCCGAGCCGCGAGGCGATCCGGATCCAGCTGGGCCACGGCCTCGGCGATGGCCACAGCCACGGCGCCAGGAACCGAGGGCTGGGGAGTCGGCACCTCCAGCTCAGCCAGCAGGGTGCCCTGCCCATCAAAACGGCCCAATTTGATGGCCGTTCCCCCCAGATCAATGCCTAACAGCTGGGAGCCAGGGACCAGCCCCCCGTGGGCGGTAGCGACAGCTGTCATCCAGGCCTTGGGCACGGCAGCGGGGGTCATGCTCCCACGGCAGCAGCCGATCAGAAGCGGATCAACAGCCGCAGTTGGGCACCCCAGGACCCCAAGGTGTCGACGAAGGTTTCCAGGTTGAGGGCTTCTGAGGCCTTGTAGTTGAGGGTGATCTGGGACGCCACATCGGAGCGGTTCGGCGCCCCCAGCACAGACAGATTGAGCCGATCGGTGATGTCGACCCCCACCTCGGCTCCCAACACCAGCTGGGGAGGCACACGCCGGGAGTTCCGCATGGTGGGACTGGCGATCTCGGGGTTCACGTAGGTGGGATAGAGCGCCAGGCTCACCCGCTGCCCCAGGGCATCGCTCAATCCGCTCAACACGGGAGACAACAGCGACTGGCCCACGATCGTGGCCAGGGCCGTGCCCGCTCCGCCCTGACTTAATCCCGCCAGGCTGTTGCCCCCGATCAACGCCACCAGCCGCTCCTGGGGAAGGGGCGGATTGCTCGACAGGCGGATCGACTCGGCGATGCGATCCGCTGGCCCGCTCACACTCATGGTCACCAGGATCAGATTGATCTGGCGCAGGGAGGAAAAGCCGTTGTCGGGCACCCCGGCCGTAGGCCCCTCGGCCACGCCGCTGCCGGTCTGGGCCTCCCCGAAGCCACTGGGCGCCACCAGGCCGAGGTTGTCGGCAATCCTGGTGCGCAGGGCAATGTCCACGTAGGGCACCAGCCCCAAGGACGGGGTGAACACGGCCACGTTGGGGGCTTCCGGATCGAGGCTGAAGGCGGTGGTGAAGAGGTTCAGACGGCCGGAGAGCAACCGCACCACCCCGCTGGCCCGCAGGCTGGGATCCAGGCGGCCGGTGATCTTCAGGGCCCCGCCGGTGTCAAAGCTCGCCACATTGGGCACCACCACCCGCAGATCCGGTCCAAACCGCAGCCTCAACTCCTGAAAACTGAGCCAGGGGAAGCGCGGGATGGCCTCCTCCAGTTGCGCCTCACCCACCGATTGGATCTGGGGACCCAACAACACGAGGGGCTGCTGAAAATCCCACTTCTTCTCCAGCAACTCCGCCAGGCTGCTGGGCTTAGCCGGGCTGTGGGACACGGGCTGGGTGGGAGAAAGCTCCCCGGGCAGCGCGTTGATCTTGCCCCGGCTGATGGCGAGCTCACCGCCGAGCACGGGAGCACCGAGGGTGCCGCCAATGGTGAGGCGTCCATCGCTGCGGGCCGTGATCCGGCTCATGGCAAAGGGCACCTCCTTGAACTGCAGCGCCAGGGAGGGATCGGTCCCGAGCTGGCGCCAGAGGCCGATGCGTCCCTCTCCCTGGATGCGTCCCCGCCGGCCGGCCCGGGCCCGGAGCTCCTGCACCAACACCTGCTCGAAATCGAAGAGCACCGTGGCCTCCACATCCGAAAGGGTCTGCCCCGCCAGCTGGTATTCGCCGCCCCGCAGCCGGAGGAACCCGTTGGCAATGGGATTGCTCAGGCTCCCCCGCACCAGCAGCTGGAGGTCGGTGCTGCCGCGCTTCCAGGCCACCGCCTCCCCGGCCAGCTGGGTCAGCACCCGCAAACCATCGCCCCGGCTGGCCAGGCGCAGCTCCAGCCCCCCACTGCGGGGATTGAGGGGAAGGGTGCCGGACAGGGTGACCAGATTGGTAGAGCCTCCCCCACGGGCCGCCAGGTCCACCCGCACCGTGCCCTGCTGCAGGATCACCGCCCCCCGCTCCAGGGTGAGCGGTGCCTGCCCGATGGCCCCATCCTCCAGGGCCAGGGCCATCTCCAGACTGGGCTGGGCCCCCAGCTGGTAGCGCCCACTCACCGCCAACCGCCCCCGCAAGGTGTCCGGCACGGGGGTGAGGAGGGCCAGCAGGGCGAGGGGGAAGCCCCCCAACTGGAACCGGCCCTTCCCCCCCTGCAGGGGTCCCGCCAGCTGCACCGAAAACGGCGTGCTGGTGAGGGCCTGGTCCCGATCCGGAAGCCCCACCCAGAGGTAACCAGACCCATCCAGGGTCATCTGGGCACGCTTCCAGTCGGGGCCCTGCAGGGTGAGGTCTGCATCCACACTGGTTTGCAGCGCCGCCAGCAGGGGGCCGATTCCCTGCGGGCGGTTGAGGACCAGATTGCGGCGTTGGGTTTCCTCGATGGCCCGGCGCAGAGCCAGCAGCTGGGCATCCACGCTGGTGCCGAAGGTTTCGAACACCAGCTGGCCCAGATCCCCGGCCACCCCCCATCGGCGGGCCGGAGCCCCGCTTCCCCGGTTCCAGAACGCCAGCAGATCGCGAAACACCTGGCCATCCAGGTGGCGGGCCTGGAAGCGGGCCCGGAACGGCCCCTGCCAACGGCCTTCCAGGCTCACGTCCACGCTCCCAGCCCCCAGGGGCTCGGCCACGCCCCGGAGTTGGTAGGCCCGATTGGCATAGGCCACCCGGGCCTGCACGCGCCGGCCCGGCAAGCCAAGAAACCGGGGTTGGCTCAGCTCCACATCCCCCTTGAACGCCAGGGGTTGGAACCCCACCTCACCCCTCCCGCTCAGCAGGCCCTGGAGAGCTTCCATCCGTTGCCCGAAGGCCAGGGCCAGCCCCTGCAACGGCAGGCGATTCGCCGTCCAGCCATAGCGCCGTGGCGTGCCCTGCAAGGTGAGTCGGCCCCCGCCCCGTTGCAGATTCACCCGCACCGGCTGCCAGCGCCGATCCAGCCAGGCCTCCACCTGCCCCGGGGGGGAAGGCTCGGAGGCCACCATGCGCAGCACACCCCCACCCACCTGCCCTCCCAGGGGATTGGCGGGATCCAGTTCGGCCTGCAGGCGGCCGGTCCAGGTTTCCTCCAACCGCAGGGGGCCGGCCCGGGGACGCTGCACCCGCAGATCCAGATCCGGTCGCAGGTGGCGCAATGGCCCCCGCACCACCCCTCGGGCTTCCATCAGCCCATCAAGGGCGGTGCCCAGGAGGGGATTGAGGCGGGCCAGGGGGTAGGGCGCGAGCTGCAGCCGGGCGTCCAGGGGGCCGGCCACCCAACCCCGCCCCGGCTTCAGGGCAAGGGGGAGAGTGGCCTGGGCTTCGAGCTGTTCCGCCTGAAACCGGGGCATGGCGAGGCGTCCATCGGCCCACTCCAGGTCGGCTTGCCAAGGGCCCAGGAGGCTGTGGCGGGGCTGCCCTGTGGCCACGGCGAGCCGGGGGGACGCCCACCGCCCCCCCAACTGGAGGGTGCCCCCCAGGGGTCCTTCCTGGAGCCATGGGGGCAGTTTCGCTAGGCGAGAAAACTCGGAGAGGGCCACATCCCAGGTGCCACCAAGCTCCAGCTCGCGGCCTAGTTGGCCCGTGGCGGTGATCCTGGATCCGCCCCGCTGGGCGAACAGCTGCACCTCCTGCAGGCCACCCTTGCCGATCCGGCTCTCCAGGCGGCCCCGGAGGGGAACCGGGCCCAGATCGAGGCTGTCCGGAGCTCGGGCCAAAGCCTGGAGGCTCAGGCGCCGGTCCTCCAGATCCCCACTCACCCGCCCGGCCCAGGGGCCCACACGCCAGTCGCTGGTGGCCAGGGAGAGCCGTTGCCCCTTGCAGTTCAGCGGCGCCTTGGGCAGCTGGAGCACGGGGGCCGTTGCGTTGAGCTGCCAGCGCAACCCTTCCCCCACCACATCCCCCTCACAACGGCCCTGGCCCTTCTCCAGGCTGAGGGCCACCTGGCCCGTGCCCTCCCCACTCACCCACCCCGGCAGGGGCAGCAGCTTGATCAGGGGCGCCACATCCCACCGGGTGGCCAAAACCTCCGTCTGCCAGCGCTGACGGCTCCAGTTCCCCCCGCCGTGGACCCTCGCCACTCCTGCCTTGCCGGGGGTTTGGGCCTTCGCACGCCAGTCCACCGATTGGTTGTGGATCTCCACCCGGGCCTGACCCTGCAGATCCAGCACCAGAGGCTTGGGGTTGGCGCCCAGATTCCAGAGGCGAACCTGGCCAGGCTGCAGCAGCCGGAAGGTGAGAGCGATCCGGGGGGGCTTCCGTCCTGGCGGCACCAGACCGAAGGTCCACAGCTGGCCATTGGCATTGCGGCGCAGATCGGCCTGGGCGCCCTGCAGATCCAACTCAAGCCGCAGCGTCTGGTCTCGCCAGCTGGCCAAGGGATCCACCCGCACCACCAAACCCTTCACCCCTGCCGTGGAGGCATCCCTGGCCCCTGGGAGAAAGCGGCTCGGGCCAATGCGCACCCCTTCCGGGCCAAAGCCCAGATAGGGCCCGAGCTCCAGGGGGCGGCCCATCACCTTGCCCACCTGGCCCTCCAACCACGGGCGCCAATGGTTGTAGAGGCGCCCCAAGATCAGATCCGACCGCTGCCAGGCGATGAGGAGGCCCACCACGGCAACCACCAACCCCAGGAGCGTCAGCCAGACCAAGGGCCGCACCAACCAGCGGCCGAGAAAGGACGCCACCCCCCGCGACGATCGGACCAACCTGGAACGGGAATCGGGGGATTCAGGCAGCTGGTTCATCTGCCTGGGTCCAACCCTCTCTGGGCGGGCGCAATATAAGGAGCCTGTACGCCCTGACCAGTGCCATGGCTGCTGATCCGATTTTGCTGGTGGCCGCCAAGTGGCTCGGCCTGGCCGCCGGCGGACTGCTGCTGCTCACCGTGATCGGGTTTGTCGCCCGCTGGGGGATCCGGTTCCGCCTGGTGGGCGTCACGAGTTTCACCACCCTTCTGGCCATCTCCTGCGCGGCCTTTGCCATCAGCTACAGCCCCCACATCAGCGTGCCGGGCGCCGTCACCGTGCCCGTGGTGTTCGACAACGGCTCCGATCTGGTGGTGGCCGCTGCCCCCCCCGATCTCCCGCCTGAGGCGGAGGGCCCCACCGCCGAACAGGTGGCCCGCAATCTCCGCCCCACCGGCCGTGCTCCCGCCGATGGCGTGGTGCGGGTGAAGTTGCGCGGTCTGGAGCCGGCGGGGGAGGGGGTAGCCCGGCCCGTGGTGCTGGCGGAGGCGGATCTGGATCTCAAGAGCGGCGAGATCAGCGTGCAGCGCCGACCCTCTTGAGCCGGCCAGGGCCGGAGGGTCTGGCGCAACTGCCCGGCCATTTCCACCGGGAGCGCGCCACCCTCCTGGCGGCCGGGTTCACCACCTGGGCCCAGGTGGCCAGCCTGCCGAAAGAGCAGCTGCGGGCCCTGGCCAGCACCGGGGTGGCCAGCGAAGCCCGGCTCCTGAGGATCCAAGCCCAGGCCCGCTTGATGGCCACCGCCCAGCTGGCACCGGAAGAGGCCTCCTTGCTGCTGCATGCGGGAATCGCCGATGCCCGGGCCCTGGCCGAGGCCGATCCCCAGCGGCTGCAGGTGCAGGTGGGCCGCCTCTGGCAACGGCTCCTGGGACAGGCCTCCCCACCCCCCCCTCTCAGCACCGTGCGGCGGTGGATCCAGGCGGCGGCCTCCAGTCGCTCCGCGAACTGACCCTCGGACGGCAGAGGGGACCTGCTGCCTTGCATGGAATAGGAATCCAGCACGAGATGGTGCCCCATTCGGGGATGCCCATGCACGCCCACTTCCTTGGCCTCAGGCTTCAGCCGACCCGGCGACCGTCCCTGCTGGTCGGCGGGCTGCTGCTCAGCCTCGCCCTGGCCCAACCGCTGCAGGCGGCCTCCGCCCTCCTGGAATCGGTGAAACAGAATCCAGCCCTGGCGAAGAGCCTGTGCGCCCAGTTCAAGCAGATCAATGCGGCGGGACGCTCGGCCACCGCTCCCGACTCCATTGCGATGGTGGCCAGCAGCCAGGGGCTCAGCACGATGGATGCGGAGGTGCTCACCACCTATGTGATCGGGCTGCACTGCCCAGACGTGCGCTGAGTGGTGCACGCCCGGGAAGCCTGGATGCCCTGCGCCGACGGCGTTCGTCTGGCCAGCCGCCTCTGGAGCCCCCCCGGGCACGGCCCCTGGCCCGTGCTCCTGATGCGCCAACCCTATGGATGTGCCCTGGCCTCCACCGTCACCTACGCCCACCCCCACTGGTATGCCCAGCAGGGGTTTCTGGTGGTGGTGCAAGACGTGCGGGGCCGGGGGGATTCGGAGGGAACGTTTGGGGGGTTTGCCCAGGAGGCCCGGGATGGGGCGGATGCCGTGCGCTGGGCCCGCACCCTGCCTGAGAGCAACGGGCGGGTGGGCACCTACGGCTTCTCCTACCAGGGCTTGAGCCAGCTGCTCAACACCGGCGGCGGGCCCGAGGCCCTGCCGGACTGCCTGGCCCCGGCCATGTGTGGGCTGGATGAGCGACTGGACTGGGCCAGTGAGGGCGGAGCCCACTGGTGGGCCCTGGGGCTCGGCTGGGCCCTCCAGCTGGCCGCCCAGGGGGCCAGGCGACGGGGGGATGGCCAGGGCTGGGGCGAGATCCGCCGCAGCCTCGACACCGGCGCTTATCTGCACAACGGCCTAGCCCTCCTGGAGATGCACGACCCCGGGGGGATGGGTCTGGCCTGGCTGCGGGCCGATCCCCGGAATCCCCACGACTGGGTGGTGCACCAACCCACCGCAGCCCTGCTGCAACGGCCCATGCTCCTGATCGGCGGCTGGCACGATCCCCACCTGGGGGGCGTGTTGCGGCTCTGGCAGTGGGCCACCGCCTGCGGGGGGAGGCCCTGCCTGCATGTGGGCGCCTGGAGCCACCTGCAATGGCAGGGGGGCATGGATCCGGAGCAGGTGAGCTTCTTCCGCCGGCATCTGGGGGCCGCGGAGGGGCCAGAGGCCGCCGGCCGCTCCACGGGAGCCGGGGAGATCTGGTTGCAGGACACCACCACGGGCCGCTGGTTTGCCTTCCACCACGAAGCCCCCCGGCCCCTCCCCCGTTGGCGGTTGGGCAGTGGGGGGCTTGCGGCGATACGCAGCGATGAGGGTCGGCTACTGGAGCAGGCCGCCGGCCCGGCCGAGCCCGTGGTGGTGGTGCACGATCCCTGGCGGCCCGTGCCTGGGAGGGGGGGGCACCTGGGGGGGGAGGCCCTCCTGGCGGATCGCACCGACCTGGATCAACGCACGGATGTGGCCTGCTTCACCACCACCCCCCTGGCCCAGCCCCTCCAGCTGCTGGGGAGGCCCGTGCTTCGCCTACAGGTGCAGGCCGACCAGCCGGGCTTTGATCTCTGCGCCGCCCTCGCGGTCGTGGGCCCGGACGGCACTCGGTCGCGCCAGCTCTGCACGGGCGTGCTGCGGGTGCTGGGTGCGGAGGCGATGGAGCCCATGGAGCGCTGTGTGAACCTGCAACCCCTGGCCGCCACCCTGCAGCCTGGGGAGCGGCTGCGGCTATCCCTGGCGCCAGCGGCCTGGCCCCATCTGGCCGTGAATGGGGGGGATGGCCACCAACCCAGCGGCGGCCCCTCCGCTCTGCACCGCATCATCACCCTCCTCCTGCAGCCGGCGGGCGCCGAACTGGCCATCCTGCCCCTCCTGCCGAGCGCGAAGGATGGCGGGGACGCGACCCTTGCAGCAAACTGACGGCGCATGCTTTCAGTTCTTCATGGCCCCTGTGCCCCTGCGCTTCGGAGTGGTTGCCCTTGCCCTGGCGGTCCTGGCCACCGGCTCCTGCTCTGCGCCGTCCCAGGCCCAGGGGATGGGGCAAGGCAGCGCGGGCACCAAGGCGGCGCCCCCCGCCTCCAACAGCTCGGCGGCCGTGGAACAGCGGGCCCGGCTGGCGGCCGAACGGGTGCTCAAGGCCCTGAAGAGTGGCGATGCCCAGGCCCGCTATTCCCAGTTCGCCCCAGAACTGCAGCGCATGACCAGCCCCTATCTGGTGGCGATGAACATGCGGCGCCAACCCAAGGTGCTCAGCTGGGTGATCACCTCCGTGGTCCCTGGGATGGATTCGAGCACCGTGGAGGCCAAGTTGCAGACCAGTGCAGGGGAGCGCCTGCTGCTGATGGTGATCGACGAGAAGGGCCTGCTGGCGGGCTACCACATCAACGTGGCGGATCAACCGGCGGAGAAGGTGGTGACCGAGTTCATGACAGCGGTGATCGACGGCCGTTTCGTGGCCGCCACCAGCTTCCTCTCCCCGGAGCTGCAGGAGGAGATTCCCCCAGCCACCCTGCAGCGCAAGTGGCAGCAGCTGCAGCGCAACACGGGCAACTTCGTCAAGGTGAATCGGATTGCCCGCTCGGAGAGCACCGCCGAGCTGAAGCTGGTGCTGGTGAACACCCAGTTCACGCGCACCACTGACAATCTTTTTGTGATTCTCGACAGCAGCAACCAAATTATTGGTGTCGATTTCCCCACCGATCCCCAGCTCGCCGCCCCCCCCGCCAAGCCCTAAGAACAGAACCCTCTGGGAGCTGGGTGCAAGGGGAAGATGGCAAGCCGCCGTAAGCTCCCGTCGCGCCCCTTCAACACCCTCCCGCCCATGACCCGCCTCGACTGGATGGTCGACGAAGCCAACCGGCTTGCGGAATGCCGGCACGACCATCCCCTGGCCGTGCTGGGACCCCAGCCCCTCGAAGGCAATCAATGGGTGGTGCGGTGCTGGATGCCTGAGGCGGAGTCGGTGGACCTTTTGCTGGAGGGGGCCGAACCGATCCCCATGGGCACCCCCAACCACCCGTGGGTGTTTGAAGCGGAGCTTGGCCACAACCCCGGAGTGGGCTTCCGCTACAGGGTGAAGCGGGCGGGCATCGAGCACCTGCAGCACGATCCCTGGGCCTTCCGCCACGAGTGGATGGGCGAGCTGGACCGGCACCTGTTCGCCGAGGGCAACCACCACCACATCTGGAAACTCATGGGAGCCCACCCGGGCGAACGGGATGGGGTGGCTGGCGTGCAGTTCTGCCTGTGGGCTCCCAATGCCCGCAGCGCCTCGGTGCTGGGCGACTTCAACGGCTGGGACGGTCGCCATCACCCGATGCAGCTGCGGCTGGGGGGCATCTGGGAGTTGTTCATCCCAGGGCTACACCCGGGCGCGATCTACAAATACGAAGTGCGAGCCCAGAACGGGCACTGCTATCAGAAGTCTGATCCCTATGGCTTCCGCCATGAGGTGCGCCCCAACCACGGCTCGATCGTGGCCAACCTCGGCCGCCATCACTGGAATGACGGCCACTGGATAGATCAGCGAGACAGCCGCAATCCCCTCGATCTGCCCATCTCCGTGTATGAGATGCACCTGGGCAGCTGGATCCATGCCGCCGCCGATGCCCCCTTCATCGAAGCGGACGGCACCCCCCGCCCACCTGTGCCTGCAGCGGATCTCAAGCCCGGTGCCCGCCTGCTCACCTATCAGGAACTGGCGGATCGCCTCATCCCCTATGTGAAGGAGCGGGGGTTCACCCACATCGAGATGATGCCGATTTCAGAGCATCCCTTCGATGGCTCCTGGGGCTATCAGGTAACGGGCTGGTACGCCCCCACCAGTCGGCACGGCACCCCGGATGAATTCCGGGCCTTCGTCGACCGTTGCCATGCGGAAGGGATCGGCGTGATCCTCGACTGGGTGCCGGGCCACTTCCCGAAAGACGCCCATGGACTGGCCTTCTTCGACGGCACCCACCTCTATGAGCACGGGGATCCGCGCATCGGGGAGCACAAGGAATGGGGCACCCTGATCTTCAACTACAGCCGCAATGAGGTACGCAACTTCCTTGTGGCCAACCTGGTGTATTGGTTCGAGGAATTCCACATCGATGGCATCCGGGTAGACGCAGTGGCGTCCATGCTCTACCGCGATTATCTGCGCCCCGATGGGGAGTGGATTCCCAATGAACATGGCGGCAGGGAAAACACGGAGGCCGTGCGCTTCCTGCAACAAGCCAACCATGTGCTCTTCCAGCACTTCCCTGGAGCCCTTTCCATTGCGGAGGAATCCACCACCTGGCCCCTGGTGACCCAACCCACCGACATCGGGGGGCTTGGCTTCAACCTGAAATGGAACATGGGCTGGATGCACGACATGCTCGATTATTTCGAGATGGATCCCTGGTTCCGGCAGTTCCACCAAAACAACGTCACCTTCTCCATCTGGTACGCCTTCACGGAAAACTTCATGCTGGCCCTGAGCCACGATGAAGTGGTGCATGGCAAGAGCAATCTGCTCCATAAGATGCCGGGCGATGATTGGCAGAAATTTGCCAATGTACGTGCCCTCCTTGCCTACATGTGGACCCATCCAGGCAAGAAGACCATCTTCATGGGTATGGAGTTTGGCCAGAGGGCCGAATGGAACGTCTGGGGAGATCTGCAGTGGGAGCTGTTGCAACACGAACCCCATCTCGGGCTCCAGCGCATGGTCGACGATTTAAATGTGTTCTATAAGGACGAACCCGCACTCTGGAGAGATGATTTCAGCCAATACGGATTCCAATGGATCGACTGCAATGACAGCTCCAACTCCGTGATCAGCTTCATGCGACGAGAGAGCATCACTGGCCGCTGGCTGGTGGTGGTGGCCAACTTCACCCCCCAGACCCATTCGCATTACAGAGTTGGGGTGCCTCTGCCCGGCTTCTATGCCGAGGCGTTCAACAGCGACAGCGGCCGTTACGGCGGCAGCAATCTCGGCAACCTGGGTGGCAAATTCACGGATGATTGGGCAATCCATAGTTACGAGCAATCCCTGGATCTCTGCCTGCCACCGTTGTCTGTTCTGGTCCTCCGTCGCGATGAGGTGAAGAGCCTGGAGCGGGAAACGAGCCTCGCGATGGCGAGCTGACACAGTGGGCTCCTCCCCACATCCGCTGGCCCAGTTGTGGTGATCGGGGTTGTGGTGAGCCGATCACTGACGGACCGCTCAGGCTACTGAACTGGAGCCGTCGCCCCCTGGGGGGGTAAGGAGTCCCTCCATGTCAAAACGGCGCCAGAGGGCCAGCTTCATTTCCGCCGTGATGGCATCGGCCCGAAGGGGATCGGCGATCGAAAATGAGAGCCGGTAGCTGTGGGAGGTGGGGCTGAAACTCAGCAGTTCCACCCGGGGCGAGGGAGAGGTGAGCACATGGGGGTGGGAGGCGGCCAGGGCCTTCAGCAGATCCATCATCCGTTCCGGGGTCCAGGAGCTGGGCGCCGACACCTCAATGCTGCAGTGCCGCATGCGATCACTGCGGGTGTAGGTGGTGGTGGTTGAGGTGAAAAAACTCTGGTTGGGCACCACCAGCTCGGCGTTGTCGCTGGCTCTGAGCAGGGTGGCCGCCCGCAGATCCAGTCGGCGCACTTCACAGGCCTCCCCGTCATGGATGAGCACCTCGCCGGGACGAACCGATCCCTCGATCAGCAACCAGAGGCCACTGATGAAGTTGGAGAACACCTCCTTCACCCCAAATCCAAGACCCACCGAAAGGCCACCAGCCACGGCCAGAACCCCTGCCCGATCGATGCCCAGCTGGGACAAGGACCAGATCATCCCAAGCCCGATCACCCCGTAGCGCACCAGCGTGACCAGAGCCCGCTCACTGCCTTCGCTGATGCCCAGGCCGTGCCGGGTGAGCCAGCCGATGGCCAGGGCAGGAAGAAGGGAACTCGACACCAGGAAGTAGAGCACCACCAACACATGGAAGAGGGTGCCCAGTTGAATCTCACTGCCAAACCAGGTGCCCAGAGGGATCATGGCCAGATCCCGCAGGGAGGCCACGGCATCCAGGAGCACAATCAACACCGTGAGCAGGAAGGCTGGCCGGAGGAAACGGCTCACCAGGGCATGGAAGATCGCCGGTTGCAGAAGGGGTCTGAGAAGCCATTGCTCCAACAACCGCAGCGCCCCATAGGCAAGGAGAATCTGGCCCAGAAGCAACGCCAGGCCGAACCGTCGGCCGAGGCTGGCCGACAGGGCCGCTGCCAGAAGGATCCCCAGGAGGAACACCGGTAGCTTCTGCGCCCGACGCAGCCAGGGGATCCGACGCCGGAGCAGCAGCAGCGGCACAAACACGAGGCCGGCGAGCAGCAACTGCTCGAGCACGGAAGGACGCCCCAGGAATCCCAGCCAGCCCAGCCCCTGAAGGAGGATGTTGTTGGTCATGGCGTCCGGATCTCCGCAAACGAGCGGATCTGTTGCGCCCCCTCCTCTGGGGTGAGCACCCCCACCATCACCTGTTGCACCACACCCTCGATGCGAGGCACCACCAGGTTGAGGTGGCGGAGGTCAAAGGGCTTGCGGAAGCTCGGTGCATCCGCCTCAGACTGTTTCACGGCCTCGGCCAGGGCCGCCAGCACACCGGAACTGGCCACGGGGGTGGGCACCAGCCGATTCACAGACAAGACCTCCTGGCTTTCGAGCACGATGCGCCTCTGCAGGAAGGGATCCACGCTCAGCTTCACCAGATCGACCGCCCGTTGTTGCTGGCGAGCACTGGAATCCAGGCCGAAGGCCCACACACCCAGGGAATTGAAAGGACTGGGGGGACGACCTCCAGGTCCCGTGGGCAGGGCACTGACCCCGAGCCGATCCCCCATCGCCTCCCTGAGGGTGCCGAGGGTGAGGCTGTAACAGGGGATCCAATCCAACCGGCCCGTGCGCAATCCCTGGGACAGCTCCTCAGGTCCCGAGGCCAGATCCACCCGGCTCAGCACGGCCAGCTGACGGAGCCAGGCCAGCCAGCCAGCGATCGACTTCTGCCCCCGTGCATCGGACCCAGGGCTGTGAACCACCTCTCCCAGCAGGATCGGAACAAGCTCATCCGCCGCGCCTTGGGTTCCCGCAGTCCACCAGATGCCGAAGGCATCCATGGACAGACCGATGATGTGGCCGGAGGCGGCCGCAGCCATGAGCTCGTCGGTCGTCCGGGGAGGGTTCGGCAGGGAGGACCGGTCGCGACAGGCCAAAGTCACCACATCACTGACGGGAACAGCAGCCAGTTCGGTTCCGTTGCGCACGCGGCCAAGAGCGTCGGGCCAGATCTGGGCGATGCTGCGTTGCATCCCGGGGGTCTTGGGCACCGGAGCAATCAGCCCCTCCCGCAGCAGGGTGTTGGCCATCGCTGCACGGGTCAAGATCAGATCAGGGCCGAGCCCCCGGGCACTGCGCTGCCGGAGCTGGGCGCTGATGTCCTCCTCTCGAACGGTGTAGATGCTCACCCGCACATTCGGATGCAGACGCTGATATTCCTTCAGCAGGGGATTCCAAAGGCGGTCATGGGTCTTGCTGCGCTTCAGCCAATCCATCCGCCACTGCGTCGTCACCATGACGTAAAGCGTTTCCCCGTTGATCAAGGGCAAGGGAGCGCAGCCCTGCAGCATCGCGCAGGAAAGAGCCAGCAGGGGAAGGCATCTCCGCAAGAGTCTTAAGCCAGCTGAAGGAACAACACCAAATCGCCGGGGGAATCGCCTCAATATCGCCTCAACGACAGCCATTAGATTTCATCTTCAAGGAATGCTTCCAGACCCTCCAGCCTGGTGGGGCCTTTTTCTTCTCCGTCCCCGATGCTGAACCCTTTCTTAGGGCCGATGCCGAGAGGCTGCTCCAATCACGGCCAAGCATGAAGAAACGCGTCGCCGTTTCTGGACGGCTGGTGCGTGAAAAGGGTTGACGAGAGCCGCTCCGCTAGGTTTCGGCCACCGAGTGCCTGCCTTCCCTCCTCCATGGCCGAAACGCTTCCCCTCCTGCTGCGTGCCGCCCGTGGGGAACCCGTCGAGCGGCCTCCGGTGTGGATGATGCGCCAGGCCGGGCGCTACATGAAGGTCTACCGCGACCTGAGGGATCGGCACCCGGGTTTTCGGGAGCGTTCGGAAAACCCCGATCTCTCCTACGAGATCTCCATGCAGCCCTTTCACGCCTTTCAACCGGATGGGGTGATCCTCTTTTCCGACATCCTCACCCCCCTGCCAGGGATGGGGATCGAGTTCGACATCATCGAGAGCAAGGGCCCGATCATCGAGCCGGCGATCCGCACCCAGGCCCAGGTGGAGGCGCTCCAGCCCCTGGAGCCGGAAGCCTCCGTTCCCTTTGTTGGGGAGGTGCTGGGTCGGCTTCGGCAGGATGTGGGCAACCAGGCCACCGTGCTTGGCTTCGTGGGCGCTCCCTGGACCCTGGCCGCTTACGCGGTGGAGGGCAAAAGCAGCAAAACCTATGCGGTGATTAAGGCCATGGCCTTCCAGGAGCCAGCCCTCCTGCACCAGCTGCTGGGCCACCTGGCCGATTCCATCGCCACCTATGTGCGCTATCAGATCGATTGCGGCGCCCAGGTGGTGCAGCTCTTTGATTCCTGGGCCGGCCAGCTCAGCCCCATCGATTACGACGTGTTTGCCGCTCCCTACCAGAAGCGGGTGATCGATCAGGTGAAGGCCACCCACCCCGATACTCCCCTGATCCTCTACATCTCAGGCAGCGCCGGCGTGCTGGAGCGCATGGCCCGCACCGGTGTGGATTTCATCTCCCTCGACTGGACCGTGGACATGGCCGATGGCTGCGCCCGTCTGCCGGCCCACCTGGGGGTGCAGGGCAACGTGGATCCCGGCTTGCTGTTCGGCACGCCGGAGGCCATCCGAGAGCGGATCCTGGACACGGTGCGCAAGGCCCGTGGACGGCGCCACATCCTCAATCTGGGGCATGGCATCCTGCCGGGCACCCCGGAGGACAACGCCCGGGTGTTCTTTGAAACCGGCAAGGCCATCCCCGAACTCCTAGGAGCCGCGGTGTGACGGCCTCCGATGCCGTCGGCGAGGCCCCGCAACGGATCCTGATCACAGGGGCCAGTGGCTGCGTGGGCCAGTACACCGCTGAAGCCCTCTATCAACGCAGCAACGCCCATCTGATGTTGTTGCTGCGGGATCCCAGCAAGCTCACGGCCGTGCCCCGAAACGATCCCCGTATCACCCTGCTGGTGGGCGATCTGCGGGATCTGGATCCCCACGCCCACGCCATCGCCACGGCCCACCGGGTGATTCACACCGCCACCGCATGGGGCGATCCCGAACGGGCCCAGGCTGTGAATGTGGTGGCTGTGAAGAAGCTCCTGGCCCTCCTCGATCCCCAGCGGCTGGAGCAGGTGATCTATTTCTCCACCGCCAGCATTCTGGATCGGCACCTGCAGCTCCTGCCGGAAGCGGAGGCCTACGGCACGGAATACATCCAGACCAAGGCCCAGTGCCTGAAAGATTTGGAGGTCCATCCCCTGGCGGAACGAATTGTGGCCGTGTTTCCCACCCTGGTGTTTGGGGGGCGGCTGGGGCCGGGCGATCCCCACCCCACGAGCTACCTCACGGCCGGCGTGGGGGAAGGCATCCGCTGGCTCTGGCTGGCCCGCTGGCTCCGGGCGGAGGCCAGTTTCCACTTCATCCATGCGGCCGACATCGCCACGGTCTGCGCCCACCTGGCCACCACACCCCACCAGCCCAATCCGGAGGTAGGCCAAGGCCCGGTGCGGCGCCTGGTGCTGGGCCAGGCCCCACTGGAGGTGAACACGGCGGTGGCCACCCTCTGCCGCTGGCGAGGGATCTGGCGGCCGTCCGTGGGCCTGGATCTGCGGGGGTGGCTCATCGAGGGGCTGATTCGGCTCCTCCGATTGGAGGTGAATGCCTGGGATCGGTTTTCCATCCGCCAACGGCACTTTGTGCACCAGCCCGTGAGCCCGCCGGAACGGTTTGGCCTCCAAAGCCTGGCCCCCACCCTGGACAAGGTGCTGGAGACAGCCGGCGTCCCCCACAGGGGGCCACTGCCGGAACCCTAAGGGGGCCCCAGTGCCCTGGCCCTGGCCCTGATCATCCGGCGGTTTGCGAAGGATTTGATCCTGTTCGGGCTGAAATGTTGCAGATCTGTCAGGAAGGCCGAGGGGGCTCAGAGAACTCCTTAACCTGAACGGGTTGCGTGTGCGTTTTGCACCTCCCATGCGTCGTCTTTTTTCTCTGATCGCTCTGTGCCTGACCCTGGTTCTGGGTGCAGCCCCGAGCTTTGCGGCTGATGTCGCCCATGGCGCCCAGGTTTTCTCTGCTAACTGCGCGGCTTGCCATATGGGCGGCGGCAATGTGGTGAATGCCGAGCGCACCCTCAAAGCGGATGCCCTCAAGGCCTACCTGGCCAACTACACCGATGGCCCTGAAGCCGCCGTGGCCTACCAGGTCACCAATGGCAAAAACGCCATGCCCGCTTTCGGCGGCAAGCTGAGCGAAGCCGACATCGCTGATGTGGCAGCCTATGTGATCGACCAATCCGCAAAGGGCTGGGCCTGATCATCCGGAGCAGCCACCAGCTGCTCCCAAACAATCTTCAGAACCTCACCTGGCGAATGCTCTTCGCCAGGTTTTTTTGGTTGACGCCTTCCCCAGATACAAAGCCTCCGGAATCTCCCGGATGTCGTATTGGAACCCCATGCGCTGCAACGTGTCTCGAACGTGCTCGCCGCTGGCGCCGCTCGGGCCTTTTCTCAAGAGGCCATCGCTGACCGGCTGTCTTGAGTCATGAAATTAAGGGGTTCGGATCATAACCAGGCATGATGAAATCACCATGGGGCCAATCATCGTTCGAAGACAGCCAGCCCGGTTGCTGAAAAGAAAAATCAAACGAATCAACTGCGGCAATTGGCGGATGGCTGGCCGCAGGAGCTAAAGAGTCGAAGGCAGCAGACTGGCCGTAGAGCTTTAAGTCTCCAATCTGCATCATTCCCGTTCCTTTCAGGGTCGGAAAGACCACTCGGAACTGGGTGAGGGCAGGAAGGATTGGCAGCGTAATTCCTGCCGAATCGGTGAATCTTGAGGCAGGAAGCTGCAAGCCGCCTGAAGCAAGCAGCTGCCAAGAGCCATCCTGGAATCCATAAACCTCATATGAAGCCGGATCCCTGTCTGGCATATCGTTAGCCGTAGTGATAACAAACGAGCTGATTCGCGTAGGGGTTGGATAAGTAAATTCCACCCCTGAATTGAGCCCACCTGAATTCAGATATTTGGTTTCGGGGTTGTTGTCAAATGCGTTGCCCACCTGCTCCCAGATGGGAGACCAACTAGGGCTGTCCAGGTCCAGGGCTGTGACCTGCAACGGCTGCTGCAGGAGGATTGGGTCAGTCACTGGTGGCAGTGACGGTGGAGTCACTGAAGGGGGAGGGGCTGGCGTGGTGGATTGACTGCCAAAGAGGTTCAGCTCGGCAATCTGCATCGTTGTCCCTGTTCCTTTCAGGGTCGGGAAAATCACCCGAAACTGCGTCAGAGAAGGAAGGGTTGGAAGCGCAACCGGTGCCGAATCAGTGAATCTTGCGGCAG
>JBBASA010000025.1:0-35134 GCA_040399515.1 Cyanobium sp.
GCCGGCTAACGGATTTGAACCGATGACCTTCGCTTTACAAAAGCGCTGCTCTACCGCTGAGCTAAGCCGGCCGAGACTTCACACCTTAACCCGGCCCAAGGCCCATAGGACCAACTGGGTGCTGCTGCGGCAACCGGTCTTCTGAAGCAGGGCGGAGACATGACCTTCCACGGTGCGCCTACTCAGGCAAAGACGGATCGCGATGGCTCCATTGCTGGCTCCCTCAAGCATGACGTCCAGCACCCTCCTCTCAGCTGGGGTGAGATGGATCGAAACTGGCGCCTGCATGGGAGGGACACGAGGGCTCCTAGTGTTCCCACATCCCGTCTCAAGTGGGCTGGGAGTCCGCAGAAGTTTCCGTTGCAGGGGACTCTTCGTCTGCGTTTAGGGCTTCCGCTGAATCCAACGGATCAGAGAAGGCCAGGGGCTCGTCGCCGGATTCTCCCTCGGTCGAGGCTTGTTTAGGAGAGTCTTTGGGGTCTGAATCGTGGAGGGGTTGGCCTGCTGGAGAGAGGGGCTTCACCCTGGCCCGGCGGATTGGAAGATTCGCCACAAGCGCCGTGACGCGATCTTCGGTTGCCAGGCTCACTTCCCCTTCTTCAATATCAATCTCCACATACTTTTGCACCACCTCTAGAATCTCTCGGCGCATCTGGTCCAGCAGCTCTGGATTGAGATCACTGCGATCATGGGCCAGCACCAGTTGCAAGCGCTCTTTAGCTGTCTCAGCACTGGGTTTTTGTAGGCCGAGAAGTCGCTGAATGAAGTCAAGTAAAGCCATGACTCAGAAAAGCCCTACCTGGCGGATTTTGGACAGGAAACGGGCTCGCAATCCCTTTCTTTCCTTCGAGGGATCAATCAGGGGCACATCGTCGCCGCACAATCGTCTAGCGATGTTGTGATAAGCCCGGCCAGCCGCCGAGCCCGTTTCCGAAAGGGTCAGGGGCTCGCCGCGATTTGTGGACACGATCACCTTTTCATCCTCCACCACCAAACCAAGGAGGGGCAAGGCCAGGATGTCGGTCACCGAATCCACGGCCAGCATCTCCTGGTTGGCCACCATCTTGGGCCGCACCCGGTTGAGCACCAATTGGACGGGCTGCACATTCATGGAATTGAGCAGACCAATCACCCGATCCGCATCCCGAACAGCGGAGATTTCGGGGGTAGTGATCACGATGGCTTCCTGCGACGCCAGGGCAGCGTTCTTGAAACCCTGCTCAACACCAGCCGGGCAATCAATCAGAACGAAATCAGACTGGGCAGCAACCAATTCAACAATTTTTTTCATGTCCTCTGGAGTCAGCCACTCCAACATGCGCGGATTACCCGCTGGCAGCAAACTCAAGAGAGGCTGCTGTTTATGTTTGACTAGGGCTTGATCAAGTCTACAGGTTTCCGCAAGAACCTCTTGGGCTGTATAAATGATTCGATTCTCCAAACCCAAGAGAAGGTCTAAATTCCTCAAGCCGAAATCAGCATCCAGAACGGTCGTGCGTCGATCCAGCTTTGCCAGAGCAATGCCGAGATTGGCGGTGAGGGTCGTTTTGCCAACCCCACCTTTCCCTGAACAAATAAGAATAATGCGAGCTGGGGCTGGGGTCACGAGGAAAACTGACGTCTGCGCACGTTAAGCCAGGTCTAAGCACGCCCAGGAGCCGACGGGCCAGAGCGCTTGGCTGGCACGCTGAGCAGGGGCCAGCACGGGTCGGCCGGATCAATCTGAATGGCCCCATTCACCAGGTGGGCTTTTTCCGCCAACCCCAAAGGAGGCAGCTCCTCAGGACCTCGGGCCACCTGATCGGCAATGCGGAGCTGCAAGGGACGAAGGTGAAGGGCCACAATCCAAGCCGACCGGTCGCCGGAGCAGCCGGCATGGGCGATTCCCCTCAGCCTTCCCCACACCAGCACATGCCCTTCAGCCTGGATCTGGGCTCCAGGATTGACATCTCCGAGCACCAACAGCGACCCGCCGGCATGGCGATGCTCCCCCGATCGCAGAGTTCCTTCGTGGATCGAGAACGGAAGGGACAGGGAAGACCCCTGGCCCCCGTCCGGCGGCTCATCCGTTTGGGGCGCACGCCCACTCACCTCAAGCCCCATCGCCGCCGCCGCCACCCTGGCTCCTGCCTCGAGGGAACAGACCCTCTCCAGGGAAAGGGAGAGGGGTGCGAGGAGTGCCATCAACGCCTGGTAATCCCCCATCCGCAGGGGCCAATCGCCCCCCAGCAACGTCACTGAGCCCGTCAGATGGGGTCCAAGAAGAAGGGCATCCCCCACCTCTGCAGCCAGATCTCCAGCGTTCTGCCACCTGGGGAGCTTGAGGAGATGGGGCTGGCCCTCCCCGGGGGAGGGGATCAGCTCGGCGGGCATCGCGGGCAGGTCATCCGCTGCCGACCTTAAACAAGGCGAGCGTTAGAGCGTTTCCTCCACCTGCTTTGGAATCACTAGCCATGCCCAGGGTTCCTGCAGGGTGAGGGTATGGACGAGCTTGGATTGCTCTTCCAGGGCGGCCAGGTGCTGGCCATCCCAGAGGCGCAACCCACTCCTGTAGGGGTCGTATCCCCGGGTTTGGCCTTGCAGCAGGGCACAGCACCCTTCCGGGTCGATCCCGGCCTTGTGGGCTTGCCCTTGGGCCTGTGCCAGGAGCTGGAGCCTCTCTGCAGTCGAGAGGTGGCGCACATCCATGGCCTTGAGCAGCTGGCGATCCAGTAGTCGGGTGCAGGGGTCCCGCAGCTCGGCGGGGGCGTCTTCCCGCCAGCGAATGAGGTGGTACGTCGTGCGTACATCGTCGTTGGCCAGAAAACGCGAGAGCGTGAGGTTCTCCTTGTTCCACAACCACGTGGCCATGGCTTCATCGGCCCACACCTGCTCCGGACCCAGCTGACGCGCTACATCAATGGCCCGTTTGAGCAGCCAGTTGCAGACCACATTCAGCCGATGGTTGTAGACACTTCGATACATCAATTGCCGAACCACCAGGTAGTGCTCCACCGCGAGGAGGCCCCTGGGGTGAATCGCAAGAGAACCATCCGGCGCCAGGATCAGGGCTGCCAGGAGGCGGTCCAGATCCAACTGGCCATAGCGGGCTCCCGTGCTGTAGCTATCGCGCAGGAGGTAGTCGAGGCGATCACAATCCAGTTGGCTGCTCACCAAGGCCTTGATGGCCGGTTCGGCATAGTCGCCGCCCTCCAACAGGGTGGCCACAGCTTCCGCGCAGCCCTTCTGAGCAGCCTCGAGAGGTCCTCTCAGGGCCCCGTCTTCCCGGATCAGGCGGGCCGACCAGGCCTCATGGCTGATGCCAAACATCTCCTCCCCGCTGTGGCTGAAGGGGCCGTGGCCAATGTCGTGGAGGAGAGCGGCCGCATAAAGAACCACCCGATGCTCCGCCAGATGGGGGTGGGAGCGCTCCAGATGCTGCAGCGCCCTCCGGGCCAGATGCAGCACCCCAAGGGAGTGGGTGAACCGGCTGGATTCCGCCCCATGAAAGGTGAGATGGGCCGGTCCGAGCTGGCGGATCCGCCGCAGCCGCTGGAACTCCGGAGTATCGATGATGGCAATCGCCATCGCCTCGGCCGGAATGGTCCGATCAAGGGAGATAGCCCCATGGAGGGGGTCGTGGTAGACCCGCAGACCTCCCTTCATGGCCTCCCCTCCGGGGTGTTCAACTCCTGCACAAGTAAGCGACCGGCCGCCTGCAGCCAGGGGTCGTCCCGCCCCCCTGGATTGAGCGGCTCGGGCTGGGGAAGGAGGAGATCGGGGGTGATGCCCAGGCTCTGGATATCCCGACCGGAGGGTGTGAGGTAGTGGGCCACGGTGACGGCCAGCCCGCTGCCATCGCCCAGGGGAATGAGGGTCTGGATCAAGCCCTTTCCGAAGGTCTGCCCCCCTACCAGCTGGGAGCGGCCGTTGTCCTGCAGGGCTCCGGCCAAAATTTCACTGGCACTGGCGGTGCCGCCGTTCACCAGGGTGATCATGGGGCCGCTGAAGAGCTGCTCCGCAGAACTCTGCTGGCTGGCCGTGATTCCGCTTCGATCCATCGTTTCCACAATGGGGGCCCCTCCCAGCAGGCCGTTGGCAACGGCCAATCCAGCACTCACCAGCCCGCCTGAGTTGTTGCGCAGATCAAGGATCAATCCTTCCACCGGCTGGGTGCCGGGAGCGGCCGTGAGGAACGACTGGAGGGCCTCCGCCACCTGGGTAGGCACGGGTTCACTGAACTGGGTGATGCGCACATACCCCAGCCTGTGGCCCTGAACCACCAGGCGCATGCTCCGCACGGGCACCAGATCCACGGTTCTCCTGGTAAGGGTCACCTCACGCGGTGCGCCTCCTTTCTCCCGAACACGGATCTCCACCTCGGAGCCCGGCGCCCCCCGCAGGAGTGCGGCGGAACCCTCCAACCCCAGATCCGCCGTGGAACGGCCATTGACGCTTAAAACCTCCGCACCGGAGGGGATCCGGGCCTCCGCAGCGGGTGAGTCGTCCAAGGGGGCAATCACCACCACCTGCTGATCCCCCTGCCGCAGCCCGAGCTGGAGACCCACCCCAGAAACGGTGCCTTCATTGCTATCGCGCAAGGCGGCAAAGTCGGCCGGGCGCAACATGCGCGTGTAGGGATCGCCAATGGCCGCCAGCATGGCGTCGATGGCGCCGTAGGCCTCGGCCGAGGTTTCGATGGAGCGCTCCAGGGTCCGCTGGCGGCGTTGGCGCCAGTGGAGCTGCTCGAGCTGGTTGGGATCCACGTAGCTCTGGTTGACCAACCGCCAGGCCTCCACCACCAGCAGCTGGGCATCATTGAGGGCCCAGGCAGCACCAGGCAGCACCAGGAGCGCGCTGAGCACCCACGCCATCAGGCTCCCCACGGTCAGGCAGGAGCGCGGGCGCGTGCAAGCGGACCCCTTCAGGGCTGCAGGGGGTGTTGCAAAGGGTTGAGGGGGAGGCCGACGGATGGGCAAAAGGCTCACGGGGCGGGAGGGACGATCAGTAGACTTTCGCAACCAAACGCCCTCCGCTGCATGGCGAACTCTTCACCTGCCGCGTCCGATTCCAAGAACAACCCCGTCTACGACTGGTTCAACGAGCGCCTCGAGATCGGGGCGATTGCGGATGACATCTCCGCCAAGTATGTGCCACCGCACGTCAATATCTTCTATTGCCTCGGTGGAATTACCCTCACCTGCTTTCTGATTCAGTTCGCCAGCGGGTTTGCGATGACCTTCTATTACAAGCCCACAGTGGCAGAGGCCTATGCCTCGGTCCAATACCTGATGACGGACGTGAGCTTCGGCTGGCTGATCCGCTCCGTGCACCGCTGGAGCGCGAGCATGATGGTGCTGATGCTGATCCTCCACGTTTTCCGGGTGTATCTCACCGGCGGCTTCAAGCGCCCCCGGGAACTCACCTGGATCACCGGGGTCACCATGGCCGTGATCACCGTGTCCTTCGGAGTCACGGGCTACTCCCTGCCCTGGGATCAGGTGGGCTACTGGGCCGTGAAGATCGTGTCTGGTGTTCCTGCAGCCGTGCCCGTGGTGGGCGATTTCATGGTGGAGCTTCTCCGCGGTGGCGAAAGCGTTGGGCAATCCACCCTGACCCGTTTTTACAGCCTTCACACCTTTGTGTTGCCCTGGCTGCTGGCGGTGTTCATGCTGATGCACTTCCTGATGATTCGGAAGCAGGGCATCTCTGGTCCTCTCTAAAACCTGTTCCACTTTCCCCATCACCTTCACCCTCCAGAGTCATGCACATCCTCAAAAAGCCTGATCTCACCGATCCCGCCCTCCGGGCCAAGCTGGCCAAGGGAATGGGGCACAACTATTACGGAGAGCCCGCGTGGCCGAACGACCTTCTCTATATCTTCCCCGTCTGCATTCTGGGCACCATCTGCTGCATCGTGGGCCTGGCTGTGCTTGACCCCGCCATGCTGGGCGACAAGGCTGATCCCTTTGCCACCCCCCTGGAAATCCTCCCCGAGTGGTACCTCTACCCGGTGTTCCAGATTCTTCGGGTGGTTCCCAACAAGCTTCTCGGGATTGCCCTTCAAACCATGGTTCCTCTGGGCCTGATGATGGTTCCCTTCATCGAGAGCTTCAACAAGTTCCAGAACCCCTTCCGGCGCCCTGTGGCCATGGCGGTGTTCCTGTTCGGCACCTTCTTCACGATCTACCTGGGGATCGGTGCCGCCCTCCCCATCGACAAGTCCCTGACCTTGGGTCTTTTCTGAAGCCTCTGCCCACTCCCTTCCCACAGCCCGCAGATCCTTCGATCTGTGGGCTTTTTTTTTAGACTTGTTCCATCGGCAAACCAGTACCCATCGCCTAGTTGGTAGGAGCCTGAAGCAACTGGTGCACTTCGAGCTCCTCCAGGCCAGGCATGGGGTGATCAGGAAGCGGGCGGCGGGAATCGAACCCGCATCATCAGCTTGGAAGGCTGAGGTTTTACCACTAAACTACGCCCGCAGAATGGTTCCGCTAAGAAGCAGACCCAGCAGGAGCCAGCCGGTTTAGGCATCTCCCTTTTCTATTATCCCACAGCCCCCTCTCTCACCTGGTTAGGCCTCCAATGGAGTGCGCCCCGTGAAACCTCAAGCATGATGGCCAGCGGTTGATCTGCAAGACCTTTTGACGTCCCCCCCCTCCTCTCCACTTCCGGAAGGTCAGAGTCCCGCTCTCCTGCCGGGTGGGGAAAGCCGCTTAATGGTGTCCTACGGCCTCGGGGATGCGGGCACCGGCATGGCGGCCTCCCTGATTGGCTTTTATCTGTTTGTGTTTTACACCTCTGCGGCCGGGCTTCCCCCCTGGATGGCCGGGCTTGTGCTGATGCTGGCCCGGATCTGGGATGCCATCAACGACCCCGTGGTGGGCTGGCTCAGCGACCGGACCCGCCATCCCAACGGCCCCCGCCTGCCCTGGATGCTCTGGAGCGCCATCCCCCTGGGAGCGGCCATGGCAGCGATGTGGTGGCTTCCCCCGGGCAGCCAGTTGGTGAAATTCACCTATTTCGTGGCCATCTCCGTGCTGGCCAACAGTCTCTACACCTGCGTCAACCTGCCCTACACCGCCCTGATGGCGGAGCTCACCCCAAGCACCACCCTGCGCACCCAGCTGAACCGGGCCCGGTTCACCGGTTCGATCATCGCCGGTCTGGTGGGCATCGTGCTCGGTGGCGTGCTGCTCAAGGACCACGCCAACCCCGCGAGCTACGCCCAGCTGGGCCTGCTCTCGGGCCTGGTGATCAGCGCCAGCACCCTGGCCTGCTGCTGGGGGATCGCCCCCGCCGCCCGCCAGGCCCAGCAACCCAACTCCAGCCAGGGCTCCACCCGACGCCTGCTGGGGCGGATCGGACACAACGGCCGTTTCCTGCGGGTGCTGGGGCTCTATCTCCTGCTCTGGTGTGCCCTCCAGCTGATGCAGACCGCTGCCCTGATCTTTCTGCCAGTGGTGATGCGGCTGCCCGAAAGCTGGAGCAACTGGATCCTGTTGCCCTTCCAGCTGAGCACCCTGGCGGGTCTCCAGCTGTGGACCTTCGTGAGCCACCGGCAAGGGAGGCTGCGGGCCCTGGGTTGGGGCGCGGGCTTCTGGGTGGCTGGCTGCCTGGCGGCCATGCTCCTCTCTCCCCTCAACGGCCAGCTCGCCCCCCTGGCTACCGCCTCCAACCAACTCCGCCTGGCCGCTCTGGTGGCGGCGATCCTGGTGGTGGGGCTAGGGGCCTCCACGGCCTATCTGATCCCCTGGTCGTTGCTGCCGGATGCCATCGATGTGGATCCAGAAAAACCCGCGGGCCTCTACAGCGCCTTCATGGTGTTCGTGCAGAAGCTCTGCATCAGCCTTGTGTTGTTTGGCTTCGGCAGCCTCATGTCCCTGAGCGGCTACCTGCCAGCCCTGGGCAGCCAGCAACCCGAATCGGCCCTGGTGGCCATTCGGCTCTGCATGGGCCTCATTCCCGCCCTGCTCGTGGTGCTGGGCCTGGTGGTGATGCGCCACTGGCCCCGGGGCAGCGAACCCCAGCTGGCGCCATGACGGCAAGCCGTAGGCGACGCCCATCAACGCTGCCCCGCTGGCTTACCCGCCTAGGCACGAGCCTGATGCTGGGCGGGCAAGCGGTGAGCGCCATTGCCAAGGGCCACATCCATGGGGGGGATCTGTTGGCCGAGCTGCTGGAGGCTGGCCCAGCCAGTGTGCTGATCGTGCTGATCACGGGTCTAGCCGCAGGCACAGTGTTCAACATTCAGGTAGCCGCCGAGCTCTCCAGGCAGGGGGCCAACGCCGCCGTGGGAGGGCTGTTGTCGCTGGGGCTCTCCAGGGAGATCGCCCCCCTCCTCACGGCGATGCTCCTCACGGGCAAGGTAGCCACCGCCTATGCCGCCCAACTCGGCACGATGAAGGTGACCGAACAGATCGACGCCATTACTATGCTTCGCACCGACCCAGTGGACTACCTGGTGGTTCCCAGGCTGCTGGCCCTGGTGATCATGTCGCCGGTGCAATGCCTGCTGTTTTTCTGGATGGCCCTCTGGTCGGGCCAGCTGAGCAGCACCCTGCTTTACAGCATTCCCCCGAGCGTGTTCTGGACGTCCGTTCGCACCTGGATGGAGCCCGATGACGTGCCCTCCATGCTATTGAAATCCGTGGTCTTCGGCCTGATCATTGCCGTGCTGGCCTGCGGCTGGGGACTCACCACAAAGGGGGGACCAAAGGAGGTAGGAACCAGCACCACCGGGGCCGTGGTGATGATTCTGGTGAGTGTGGCACTGGCCGATGTGGTCCTCACCCAGATCCTGTTTGGGGGCTGAGGACCTTCAACACCAGCCAGAATCCCAAGTCATGCAAACCACGAACAGCCATGGCGATGTCTTCCACCGCTGAAGTCCAGGCGGTCGACGGGGACGTCACCCTGACGCCCCGCTTCTGGGTGCCCCTTGGGCTGACCTTGATCGCCGCCCTGGTGCTGGCGAGCACCCCCCGCTGGGGCGGCGCCCCCTGGTTGGGGCTGGTCCTTCTGGCCTTCGCCACTTTTCTGATGGTGCAAACCGCGGTGCTCCGCCTTTGCTTCAACGCCGAAGCCCTCCTGGTGCTGCGTAGCGGCAAGGAGATCCGCCGATTCCCTTACAACGAATGGCTCGCCTGGCGCCTCTTCTTCCCCGCCATGCCCGTGCTGTTCTATTTCCGAGAGCAGAAGAGTGTGCACCTATTGCCCGTGCTCTTTGATGCCACCGCCCTGCGGGCCCAGCTGGACCAAAGGGTGCCCCTTCCCGTCGCCCCCCAGCCATGACCGACGACACCACCCCCACTCCAACCGACGCTCTGCCGCCCGAACCTGCCGCGGGTGAAGGCCAACAGCTGGTGGCCCTGGCGCTTCAGGAGTTGCAGCAGAAGCGGGCCAGCCTGGAAGGCGAGATCGCTGCCCTGGAGGCACGCAAGAGCCAGCTCAACGCTGAAATCAAAGGCACCTTCAGCGGCCAGTCTGAGGAGATCGCCAAGCGGGTGCGAGGGTTTAAGGACTATCTGGTGGGCGCCCTCCAGGACCTGGCGGCCTCCGCCGAGCAGTCCCAACTGGTGAGCCAACCCCTGCTGGTGCAGCCCTCCACCCTGGATCAGCAACGGGCCGCGGAGGCTGCCGCGCCGCAGGCACCCCCCGCGGCGGCGGGCCTATTCAGCCAGGACGAGGAGGTGATCCGGGCCTGGTTGGCCAGCTTCCAGGGCCAGCCCGACTTCTCCGCCGATCCCTGGCGCCTGCGCCGAACGCTGGATGGGGAAGGGGCCGCCCTTCTCGAAGACTGGTTTCTCCGGCAAGGAGGGCGGGGAGCCCAGCCCAGTCGGGGCACCCGCCTGCGCAATGTGGTGGTGGCCTCTGCCGCCATCACCATCCTCGGAGATCTCTACGGGGATCGCTTCCAAACCCTGGTGATGGCGAGCCAGCCGGAACGGCTGGGCGAGTGGCGGCGAGGGCTCCAGGATTGTCTGGGATTGAGCCGGGAGGATTTCGGGCCCAACAGCGGAATCGTGCTCTTCGAGCGGCCCGAAGCCCTGGTGGAGCGGGCCGATCGCCTGGAGGAACAGAACGAGCTGCCGTTCATCGTGATCGATGCGGCAGAACGGGCGATCGACATTTCCGTCCTGCAATTCCCCCTTTGGCTGGCCTTCGCTGGCACCCCCATGGAACTCACGGCTGAGGATGACCTCTACTGACCCCCTGACCTCCATGCTGCTGCCCCTCGCGCTGCTGCTTCTCGGCTATCTGCTCGGTTCCATCCCCTTCGGCTATCTGGCCGCTCGCCTGCTGAAAGGCATCGACATCCGCCAGGAGGGCTCCGGCTCAACAGGAGCCACCAACGTGTTGCGGGTGGTCGGGAAAGGGCCAGCTCTGGGGGTGTTTCTGCTGGATGTGTTCAAGGGCACCGCGGCCGTTCTTGTGGCAAAAGCGCTGCTGGCGGCCTCCCTTGGCGGCACGGCGCTGGATGCCTGGGTGGTGGGCGCTGGCCTGGCGGCCCTGGCCGGCCACATCTGGCCCGTGTGGTTGGGCTGGCGGGGGGGAAAGGCAGTGGCCACAGGACTGGGCATGTTGCTGGGCCTCGCCTGGCCCGTGGGCCTCGCCTGCTTCGGCGTCTTCCTGACGGTGCTGACCGTGAGCCGAATGGTGTCGCTCTCCAGCATGGTGGCCGCCGTGGCCCTTCCCCTGCTGATGCTGGGTTGGTTTCCCCAGCACGGGGGCTTTCGCCCCGCCTACCTGGCGCTGGCGTTGATCACCACCCTGCTGGTGCTCTGGCGCCATCGGGCCAACCTGGCGCGGATCCTGGCGGGCACCGAACCACAGCTGGGCAGCGCCAAAACTCCCTAGGCCAGCTCCCTGCTGCGCTGGGCGGCAGCGAAAACCGCTTCCAGCAAGGCGGAACGCAACCCGGCCCGCTCCAGCTGACGCAGCCCGGCGATGGTTGTCCCCGCAGGGCTGCTCACCATGTCCTTGAGCTGACCGGGATGGAGATTCTTCTGCTCCAGCAAAGCGGCCGTTCCAGAGAGGGTGCGCAGGGCCAACTCCTGGGCAAGCGATCGGGGCAGACCAGCGGCGACCGCACCATCCGCCAATCCTTCCGCCACCAGAGCCACAAAGGCAGGCCCTGAGGAGGTGAGGGCCAGAAAGGCATCCAACTGGGACTCTGGCAAGGCCCATACCTCACCGACCCGGGAAAAGAGCTCTTCCAGCCAGGCCCGCTGCTCGGGGGGGGGCTCCTGCCCCCAGGCAAGGGCGGTGAGACCGCAGCGCACCAGGGCCGGGGTGTTGACCACAGCCCGCACGCAGGTGCGGGTGGGGAACAGGTGCTGGAGCCTCTCCAGCCGCACTCCTGCCAGCAGGGAGATCAGCAGCGGAGGGGTGGCAAAGGAGGGCTCTGAGAGCTCCGGCGCCATGGCGGAAGCCCGGCGAGCCACGGCATCCAGCTGCTGGGGCTTCACCGCCAGCAGCACCACAGGTGCCCGCCAGGCGAGTGCCGGATCCGTATCCACCTGGAGGGCATGGCCCGCCAGACTGGCATGGGCCCAACGAGCCTTGGAGGCTTCGGAGGCCACCACCGCTCGTACGCTTTCGGCCAAAAGCAAACCCTCCTTGAGCCATGGCTCAAGGAGGGCCTGGGCCATGGTCCCCAGACCGACCACACCGAAGGTCTGGGGAGGAATGGGAGCCGGGAGGATCAACCGAGAAGGTCGGAACGACCCCAGGCGGGACTGGGGGCCGCATCCTGAGACTCAGAAGGAACGGAGCGCTGGGCGCTGCTCACCCTGGGGGAAGCGGCCTCTTCAACGCTGGAAGCGGTCACGGTCACACAGCTGGGGGCAAACAGGAAAATGCTCTCACCGACGCGCTCCTGATGGCCATCGATGGCGTAGGTACCACCAGCCACGAAATCAACGGCGCGCTGGGCCTGATCCGGCTCCATCATGGTGAGATTGAGAATCACGGTCTTCCGTTCCCGCAGCCCCTGGATCGCACGTGGCATCTCATCGAAGCTGCGGGGCTCCATCAGCATCACCTCAGCAACCGCGTTGGTAAGGCCAGGCAAACCAATGACGTTGGTGCCGGCAAAGGGATCATCGCTGGGGACAGCGAAGTCTGGACTGATGGCGAGGGCCGAGGAGCTTCGCCCAGCCGTCGAGGAAGAATCAAAGCTTTCGCCGGCGTCGTAATCGAGCTCATCGTCGTAATCGCCATCGAGATAGTCGTCACCAGAAACGACAGCACGGAGACGGGAAAACAACGACACGAATCGGGCCTCGGCGGAGTGAGCTTGAACCTGAATAGCGTCCCACAGGTCCGCTTGCAACCACCAGTGGTGTGGCCGTCCAGGGATCTGGACACATTAGCCCCCAGGGATGGATCGTGCTCCGAACAGCCCCGAACCCACCCGAACCCAGGTGGCACCTGCTTTTACGGCCTCCTGCCAGTCGCCACTCATCCCCATGGAACGTTCAGGAAGAGCCAATTCCTTTGCGAGGAGGGCACACTCCTGAAAGAGGGCCAACCGCTCCTCCGGCTCCAACCCCTGGGGCGCCATGGTCATCAGGCCTTGCAGTTGCAAGGGGGCCAACCCGGCCAGGAGCGGCCAGAGCTGGCGCAGCGTGGCGGGATCAAAGCCCGTCTTCCCGGGATCGGGTCGCAGCTTCACCTGGGCAAACACCACCGGCGCCAAGCCCTCTTCCTGGGCAATGCGCTGCATGCGCTCCGCCAACGGATAGCTGTCGAGGGAGTGAATGGTGCCGAAGTGGCGCAGCACCCCCCGCACCTTGTTGGCCTGCAGGCGACCGATGAAGTGCCAGTCGAGAGGGGGAAGATCGCTCAGAGCCAGCTGCTTGGACTGGGCCTCCTGCAGCCGACTCTCGCCAAAGCTCCGTTGGCCCAGGGCCACAGCCTCACGGATCGCCTCAACCGGCTGACCCTTGCTGACAGCCAGCAGCCGGCACGAGGGGGGCAGGCTGTCGCGCACGGCGGCAAAACGCTCGGCCATCGTGGGGCCGCTGCCCATGGATCTCAGAGAAAGGTTTGGTCGAACAGTTGCCGCCAACGGCCGTGCTCCTGGGGACCTTCCCGACGGGCACGGGCCAGGTTTTGCTCTGCGAAGTGGCGGGCATCGGCTAGGGGAATCACTTCAAACGTGGCTCCTTTGGCCTGGAGACTGACAAGGAAAAAAATCCTCTGGGCATAGAGCGTTGCGAAGAGATCCCTATTCTCCCCAGCTGGAGCGACCCGATAGAGCATCCCAAATGTGGGATGACTGAGATAACGCTCTGCGCTCACGAGCCACAACGAACTGGCTCCATTAAAGATCACAGGGCGCAAGGGGCCCATGCACAGACCTGTTTCAGGAGAGGCCTGACCTCCAGCGCAGGACCAGCAGCAGAAGCAGAGACGCCGAGCCCACCAGCGTTGGCACCAGGCCACTGGCCTTCGGGTGATACAGGCGATCGGGGGGCAACCAGTGCCCGCCTCGGGCCATCAGGGCTTCCGCTCCCTGCTCGGATCGCAGCAAAACGTTAGCCAGGAGCCGCTCTCCCACAGCCAGCACCAGGCCCAGGCCCGTTTTCCAACCCAGGGATTTGAGGTTCACCGCCCGGGTGGCCAGGGCCCGCAGCAGATTTTGCAACTCCTCCTGCACCAGCGGTAAAAACCGCAAGGACAACAGCAGGGTGAACCCCAACCGTTCCATGGGCCAACCCAGCCAGGCGAGGGGCCGGAGCCACCAATTGATCGCCCACACCAGGGCCTCGGGTGCGGTGGTGAGCAGCAGCAGGTTGGCACTGTGCACCACGGTGAAGAGCAGGGTGGAGGCATTGAGGCCCAGCTCGGCCGATTTCCTGGTCACCACCACGGGCCCCATGGAGAGGGGCCCTACGGCCACGGGCCCCCAGCGGCCGATCTCCCAGGGGAGACCGCTGCGCTCCAGAGGAGATTCCCCCTGGAAGGGCGCCAGGAGGATTTCCCCCGGAGGCCTCTGCAGCCCAGCGGTGGGGGCCGGCGAGGCCGGCAATAGCAGGGAAAGCAGTCCCACCAGGATCGCGAAGGCCAACAGGGTCGGCACGGACCGCCGCCAGAGGCGCAGCGGCACCCCACTGAATAGGGTCACCAGCAGAAGCAGGCCCACCAGCGACAACCGCCAGCTGGGGCCCGCCAGCACCGGCGTGACAAGAAATGCCAGGGTCCAGGCCAGCTTCAGCCTGGGGTCGAGGCGGTGGAGCCAGCTGGTGCCCTCCAGGCCTGCAGCATCCACGTATTGCCCGATGGGAATCTGGCGCAGCCAGTCCATCAGCGGCGATCCATCCCTTGGCGCGCCTGATCCCGCTCCGCATCGCGCTGCTGTTTCCCCCTCCAGAAGAGCCGGATCGGCGTCCCTTCAAACCCCAGGCCCTCCCGGATCTGCCGCTCCACATAGCGGCGGTAGGTGTCGCCGAAAAGCTTGGGCTCGTTCACGAACAAGGTGAAGCTGGGGGGCCTGGAGGCCACCTGGGTGCCGTAGTAGAGCCGCCCCTGCCGCCCTCCCCGGGTAGCTGGGGGCGAACGCCACTGGAGCGCTTCCTGCAGCACCTCATTCACCACCGAAGTGCTCACCCGGCGCTGGTGCTGCTCTACCGCAGCGGCAGCCAGGGGGAAAATGCCCTGCACCCGCTGACCCGTGAGGGCGGAGGTGAACAGCATGGGAGCCCAGTCGAGAAAATAGAGCCGATTGCGGAGCTCCCGTTCCATCTGGGTGAGGGTATGGCTGTCCTTCTCCACCGCATCCCATTTGTTCACCACCACCACGCAGGCCCGGCCGGCATCCTCGATGCGGCCGGCCAGCCGTTGGTCCTGCTCGGTAACGCCATCGAGGGCGTCGATCACCAGCACGCAGATGTCGCTGCGATCAATGGCCTTGAAGCTGCGGTTGATGCCAAAGAACTCAGGGCCGTACTCCACGCTGCTGCGGCGACGGATGCCCGCCGTATCGAGGAGCTTCCAGATGCGCCCATCTCGCTCCAAGGTGGTGTCGATCGTGTCGCGGGTGGTGCCCCGGATGGGGCTCACAATGGCTCGCTGCTCGCCGCAGATGGCGTTGAGGAGGCTCGACTTGCCCACATTCGGCCGGCCCACGATGGCCAGCTGGATGGGTTCTTCCCCCTCTTCCTCCGGAGCCGGGGGGAGCAGGGTCACCAGCTGATCCAGCAGCTCGCCCGTGCCCGCGCCATGAATGGCGGAGATGGCATAGGGCTCCCCCAGCCCCAGGGTCCAGAACTCCGAGGCCATGGCCAGACCCTGCTGGGGCGACTCGCACTTGTTCACGGCCACCAGCACGGGCACCTTCTGGAAGCGGAGCCACTCAGCGATGCTTTCGTCGGCGGCGGTGAGGCCCTGCTGCCCATCCACCACCAGCACGGCCGCCGCGGCCTCATCTAGGGCGAGCTTGGCCTGCTCCCGGATCTCCGGCAGGAATTCACTGTCGTCAGCAAACACCAGGCCCCCCGTGTCCACCACCTTGAAGTGGTGATCCCGCCAGAAGGCCTCCTGATAGGTGCGATCCCGAGTGACGCCGGGCTGATCGTGCACGATGGCCTCCCGGCTACGGCAAAGCCGGTTGACAAAGGTCGACTTACCCACATTGGGGCGCCCGAGGATGGCCACCACCGGAAGAGCCACGCTGTAAACCCACCCGTCTGGTGCTACAGCGACCCTACCGCGCGGACCCATCTGCCGAGGAACGGTTCCCAAGGGGCAAACAGCAAATTGGCCAAACCCAGAGCTGGAGCGCTGGAGCTGCTGTTAAGAGTTATCGATGGATTTCGGCCTTTCAGAGCCTTCGCCGCCCACCATCACTCCCATGACAGCGGAGGGAGCATCCCGTCAGGTTTTGCCGGTGAGGGCGGTTGTCCTGTGCTGCGATGGCCTTTATCAGCGCACTCTGGTGCAACGGGCCCAGAGCCACTTTCATCTGGTGGGCGTTGTGGTGCAGCATCCGCCCCAAGCCCCTCCCTCTCGGCGATTGGATCGCTTACGCCGCTATCGAGATCCCCGGGCTGTGCTCCGCCAGGCTTGGTCCCGTTTGGCTCTGCGGCCCTATGAGCGCCGCGGCCGGGAGCTCGAGGATCGCCTATTCCGGCCGGATGGCCTCGAACCCGCCCTCCCCGTGGAGGTGCCGGTCCATCACACCTCTGCCATCAATGGGCCAGAGACGGTGGACTTCCTGCGGGCCATGGCTCCAGACTTGATTCTGGTGAACGGCACCCAGCTCCTGCGGGAACCGATCCTCTCCCTGCGGCCCCAGATCCGCCATGGAATCGTGAACCTGCACACCGGGCTCTCCCCCTACTCCCGGGGCGCCAACTGCAACCTCTACATGGTGCTGGAAGGCCATCCAGAGCTGGTGGGGGTGACGGTGCATCACATCGATCCAGGGATCGACAGCGGCGACATCATTCGCTCGGCCCAGGTGCCTATGGAGCCAGACGACAACTTCGAAACCATCGATGTGCGCAGTTTTGATGTGGGCATCAACCTGCTGCTGGAGAGCGCCAGGGATCTGGTGGAAGGCAGGGCCCTCCGGGTGAGCCAGTGGGAGAAAGGCAAGCTGTTCCTGCAACGCACCGGCTACCACTACGAACCCTGGCAGCGGCTCCAGGCCAATCGGCTCCTTAAGCGGGGATTGCTGCGCGACTACCTGGCCCACAAGGCGGCCCGGGACACCGGACTCCGGCTCGTGGGAAGCTCGGAGGAGGGCGTGGCAGTCCGGGGGAGCCTGGTGTAATGGCGCTGCTGAAACGGGTGGCCAACCGGGGGCTGGATCTGCTGTTCGTGCCAGGCACAGGCCCCCTCTGGCGCCAACGGCTGAAAGGCCAGATTCTCTGCCTGCTGTATCACCGGGTGGATACGCCGGGCCGGATCCCCTTCCTCGATCGCTACGGCGTGCCGCCGATCCCCCCCCAGGAGCTGAAGGGGGAGCTGGCTTTTCTCCTGGCCAGGGGGGCGGAGTTTCTCACCTTCGCCGACCTGCGCAGGGGCCGGTTCCCTGGCCCAGATCGCTTCGGGGTGATCGTCTGCTTCGACGATGGCCTGCGCTGCAACTACACCACGGGCCTGGAGGTGCTCGACGGGCTCCAGATCCCTAGCGTGATCTTTCAATCCACGGCGCTGGTGGGAGCCACCACCCTGATCTGGGAGCACACCCTCTACTTCCACAGCTTTGATCCCCAGCGGGCCGACGTGCTGCGCGATGTGGCCCACGCCCGCCTGCCCGCCAGCAGGCCCTACGACGGCGATGCCTTAGTGGCCCACCTGCGGGACAAACAGCCGGTGGGGGAGGTGGAAGCGTTGCTGGCGGAGGTGAGCGAGCGCACCGACAGCGCCAGGGAGCTAGAGGAGCTGGCGCAAGCGCTCTACCCCACCGCCGATCACCTGCGCTCCCTGCAGGGCGGCCCCCATGAGATCGGCAGCCATGGCCACCATCACTACCCACGCAGCGGCATCGACGAAGAGACCTTCCGCGCCGAGCTGATCCGGTCCCAGGACGACCTCGAAGCGATCCTGGGTCAGCGGCCCTTGGCCTATTCCTATCCCTTCAACAGCCACAGCCCCGGCGACGCTGCGATCTGCCAGGAGCACTACGACCAGGTGGCCACCGTGGACGCCCGGCCCATCACCCCGTCCACGCCTTTCCACGAACTGCCCCGCTGCACCTGGCCCGGCCCCCTGCGCCACTCCCTGCAGCGCCGCCGCTGGCTCCTAACCGGGCATCTCTAGCCACCTTCTCCCCGTCCCCTCAGCCCACCGGCAGGTCACCGGGATGGCCCGAGCGGGGATCCGCCGGGGGCTCAAAAAGGGAAGGGAGGGGTCCGGTGTCAGGGAGCGGGTCGCCCTGCTCCGCCAGCTGGGCCAGCAGCCAGTTCACGGCGGTGGCCCGGCGGGTGCGGCGCGGATAGAGCTCCCCGATGCGATAGCCAGCAAAACCCAGTTGCTGCTTCAGCAACTGCTTATGAGGGGCAAGCACGGAGCGTGTGAGAGCCACACTGGCGGGCCGCTGGGCGATCACCTCCGGCCCCTGGGGGAAGGCCTCGGCCCAGGAGGCCGGGGTTTCAGCCCCCGCCACCCAAGGGATGGGGATGCTCCCATCCCCTGGGGCCGGCTGGTAGCCCAGCCGCTGCCACACCAGCTCACACACGAAGCGGTCGCTGGTGCGATCCGCCAGCACGGCCTCCAACAGGGCACGGCTGAGGGGGTAGGCCTGGGGAAGGGAAGCTGGGGCGGAGGGCATTGCGCTGGCATCCGACAATCGGCTCACCATGATGGCCACGCTCTCCCCACCCCTTGCCCTCCCTGGCAACGGCACACCCAGGCATCTCCGCTGCCGGGTGCTGCAATCCCCCTTGGCAGGCGTGAGCGACCAGGTATTCCGGGGGCTGGTGCGGCGCTGGGCTCCAGACGCCCTGCTCTTCACCGAGATGGTGAACGCCACGAGCCTGGAGCTGGGCCACGGCCGCCGGAAGGTGGAGGAGCTGGCCGAGGAGATCGGCCCCATTGGCGTCCAGTTATTGGATCACCGTCCATGGGTCATGGCGGAAGCCGCCCGACGGGCCGAGGCCGCAGGCGCCTTCCTGATCGACATCAACATGGGCTGCCCGGTGAAGAAGATCGCCCGTAAGGGAGGGGGCAGCAGCCTCATCCGCGACCCGGACCTGGCTGCCCGCATCGTGGAAACGGTGGCTGGGGCCGTGGCCATTCCGGTGACGGTGAAGACGCGGCTGGGGTGGTGCCACCCCGAAGCCAGCCCGGGGGGCAGCCCTGCCAGCCCTGCCGTGGCCTGGTGCCAGCGGCTGCAGGAGGCCGGCGCCCAGATGGTCACCCTCCATGGACGCACCCGGGAGCAGGGGTTCCGCGGCCGGGCCGACTGGCCGGCCATCGCCGCGGTGAAACAGTCCCTCACCATCCCCCTCGTGGCCAATGGCGACATCCATACCCCGGCCGATGCCCTGCGCTGCCTGGCCATCACCGGTGCCGATGGGGTGATGGTGGGTCGGGGCACCATGGGTGCCCCCTGGCTGGTGGGCCAGATCGCCGCGGCCCTGGCTGGCCAGCCCGTGCCCCCCGATCCGGGCCCCGCCGAGCGGCTAGCCCTGGCCCAGAACCAGCTGGAGAGTCTGCTGGCGCGCCATGGCGACCATGGCCTCCTGATCGCCCGCAAGCACTTGGCCTGGACATGCATCGGTTTTGCCGGTGGCCCCCAGCTGCGCCACGCCCTGATGGCTGCAGCCACCCCCGCAACGGCCCTGGGCCTGTTGGCTGAGGCCCGCAGCCGGGTGGCGGGCCTCGGCTAGGGCAGCACGGAGGGCCAGGTGCGGCGGATCAGGAGCAGGGAGAAGTAGGGCTGCTGCTCCGCAGGAACGACGGCCGCTGGCCCCAGCCACTGGTCGGGCCAGCCCACCCGCTGGGCCAGAAGGGTGTGATCGAGCAGCCCCTGGGCCGCCAGGCGCTGGCGCACCCAGGCCCAGCGCCGCCCGAGTTTGAGCAACACCACCACCCCCTCCTGGTGGGCAGCCAGGAGCTGGTCCAGGGCCTCAGGCGTGTCGGGGGTGGGGCGGATCAGCAGGGGCTCCTGCTGCAAAGCCAGGGGCCAGGGGCCGCGGGACCCACAGGCGGCAGCGGCGGCAGCCGCCAGGGAGGTGATGCCCGGCACCACCTTCAGCGGCACGGTGGGATGGCGGGCCGCCAAGGCCAGCAGGACGTAGGAGCCTGAGGCATAGAGGGAGGCATCTCCCTCACAGAGCAGGGCGACCGCCTGGTCGGCGGCCACTTCGGCGGCCAGGGCCACGGCGGCGGCATGCCAGGCCAGACGCCGGGGCTGGGCCTCCTCAACCATCGGCAGCACCAGGGGCAGCCGTCGCTGGTTTGGACCGATCCACGGCGCCGCAATCCGGGCGGCCATGCCGTCGCCCCCCTCCTTGGCCACCGGATAGGCCACCACGGCCGCGGCCCGAATGGCCCGCACGGCCGCCACGGTGAGCAGGTCGGGATCGCCTGGCCCCACCCCCACCAGGGTCACCCCGGCGGGGGCGGGTTCTGGGGAGGGGAGCTCTGGAGGAGCCTGGGTCACGGAGGCATCGGCATCAGGGCTTTCTAAGGTGGCAGGGATGTGGGGTCGATCCCATGAGTCATCTGCAGATCTTTCCCGACCAGGGCTACCTCCCCTCCACCAGCCTCTCCTCCAACGATCCGGCCATCATCGCGGCCGAGCTCGCCACCCGGGGCATCGGCTTCCAGCGCTGGCCCGCCCGGGTGGTCCTGGGGGAAACGGCGGAACCGGAGGAGATCCTGGCCGCCTACGCCGCGGAGATCGCCACCGTGCAGGCCAGTGGCCCCTATCCCACGGTGGATGCCATCCGCCTCACCCCCGATCACCCCGACCGGGAAACCCTGCGCCAGAAGTTTCTGGCGGAGCACACCCACAGCGAAGATGAAGTGCGCTTCTTTGTGGAAGGCCAGGGCCTCTTCTGTCTGCACATCGGGCAGGAGGTGTTGCAGGTGCTCTGCCAGGCGGAAGACTGGATCCGGGTGCCTGCCGGCACCCGCCACTGGTTTGACATGGGGGCGGCGCCGCGCTTCGCCGCCATCCGCTTTTTCGACAATCCCCAGGGCTGGGTGGCCCAGTTCACGGGCGATCCCATCGCCGAGCGCTATCCCTTGCTGGACCCGGCCTAAGGGGCCCACAACGCAGACATCCCGATCAGACCAGGAGGGGCAGGAGGAATGTGACCACCAGGGCCCCGGCGTACCCCAACAGGGAGATCCCGAACAGCAGGCGGGCCTGACTCTGCAGCTCGAGGCAGGCGCGCCGCCGCTCGGGATCGGTGGGGCAGGAGCCCCGGGTGGCCTGGCGCCACAAGGCCAGCCCCGCCAACAGCAACCCCATCCCCGCCAGAGTGAACACCAGGGCTTTGTGCTGGGAGAGCACCACCAGAGCGGGCACGGTGCTCACCAGGCTGGCCATCACCGATCCCGCGCCGATCAGCACCAGGGTGGCGGGCAGCACACAGCACACCAGGGTGCCGGAGGTGAAGAGCAGGCTGAGCAGCTGGATGGAGCGCAACCGGCGCCCCTGGGCCAGGGCTCTGCCGCCATCGGGGGGACTGAAACGGTCCATCAATTGGGGTTAACCGTGGCCTTGGCGGCCGGAGCGCTCGAGGTGAGGGGCCCATCCACCCTGCGGACGTCATACCCCGCATCCCGGATGGCCCGCTTGAGGGCGTCGGCGTCGATCTTGGCGCCGGGGCGGGCGGTGACTTCCACCAAGCCTTTGGAGAGATCGATGCGCACGGATTCGGTGCCGGGGATGGCCTGCAGGCGCTTCTCGATCCCCTGGGCGCAGAAGGAGCACACCATCCCGCTCACCGTGATCCGGTAGAGGGAGGAGCCCGCCCAGGCAGCAGCCTGGGTGAAGGCGGCCAACCCAAAGGCCAAAAGTGGAAATAGGCGTCGGGGAAAGGTCATGGTGTCAGAACGTATAGGTCAGGTTGAAGCGGGCCGCCCCACGTGTGCTTACCCCAGCCTCCGCCAGGATCCGACGATGGATCACCCGGAGCAGGGGAGTGATTTCCACCCCCTCCTCCATCCCCTCCATGGTGCGGGCTTCCACCATCAGCCAGGGCTGCCAGCGGTTGTAATCAGCGGCAGTGAGGGCAACGCCGGCCCTGGCCGAGGTCATGAGCCTGCCGATGTCAGCAGCCTGGAACCACCGGGCCGAAGCCGCCAGGTAGAGCCGCCTGGTCTCCCAGTCTGCCTGGGCCCAGGGCGACCAGCCAAACCGGTTCTCGGCGGGGCCGCCGTCCCCGGGAAGGATGGTGAGCACTCCGGCGCCCGCACCCGCCCAGAGATTGGCCTGATAGTGCTCACCATTCCAGCGATGCAGCCGCTGGGTGAGCGCCACAAGGCTCCAGAGTTCCTGGCTCGCGGCCTCCCTCTCGCTCCCGCTGCCGGTTTCGGGCTCCAACCAGTGGAGGGCTGGACCCACGCCGGTGGTGCGGGTGATGGTTGGGGTCACGATGAAGAACGACCACTGGGGATCGAACTCCCCACTGACAATGACGCTTCCCTTGTGAGCCAAAGGAGCTGCTAGACCTGGAGCGTGGACGAAGCTCCAGATCCCAGCGAGGAACGTCAGCAGACAACCAACAGATGCAGTTACGGGCAGAAAGAACCGCAAAGCTGCTGCATCGGTAACCGAATTCTTAAAACTTTAACCCAAAGGTTACGGGTCTGCCCCCCCCGAAGGCTGCTGGTGCGTTGGCAGCTTTCGAACTGCTAGATCAGCGTGATCGCCTGCTGGAGAACGGGCTCTGCCATGGCTTGCGGCTCAGGGGGTGGGGGTGGGGGTGGGGAGCATCGGCAGGGCGGCGGGAGCGGCGGGGGGCGCGCCGTAGCCCCCGAGACGGCCGAACCGATCAGCGGCCGCTTCCACGAAGCCGCTCTCGCCGCTGATCTCCGGATTGGTGACCTGCCGCATCCGCCCATCGATGAACAGGATCAGCTCCGCCATGCCGCTGCGGCTGCGCAGACTCAGCACCAATCCCTTGGCCTGGTCCCCGTTGAGGGTCATCTGGCCATTGGCCACGGCGCTGGCGACGCTGTTGCGCGTGTCGTAGGCGAGCGAATACTTGCGGCGGTAGAGCTCGTAGTTGGCCGTCTGGCCGAACAGCTGGCTGAAGGTCCAGGAGCTGTAGAGCACCAGGCCGGTGGTAATGCCGATGTTGATCAGCACCGGATGGGTCTTCTCCCAGCCCTGCTTGCTGATCATCGCCAGCGCAGCTAAGGACAGGATGCCGGCGGCGGTGCTCAGCGACAGGGTGGCGATGCGGCCGGCGAAGTAGAAGGAGCCCACCCGGCAGGCCATCATCTGACCGCGGTGCATTTCTTTCATCTGGAACTGAAGCCGCTGCTTCTGGCCCTCGCTGATCGGATCGGGGCCGCCCTGGGTGGGCAGTAGGGCAATGCTGCGGGCGAGGCCCTCGGTGAAGGCGGCCGTCTGGCCCGCATCCTCCGTGCACATCTTGAAGTCGTCGGCATGGCTTTGCACGGCTCCGAACACCCCCCCGAGCAACAGCAGCCCGAGAGCCAGCTGGGCTGCGCAGAGGGCGCCATGGCCCAGCACCGAGGGTCGCGGCGGCTCACTGCCGACCACCACCAGATGGCGGTACCAGGGACCCGGCGGCGCGGCACTCCCCTCGGCCGCCCGTGCCGGGGGAGGGCTGCCATCGGTTCCGACATGCATGCTGGGAACCCAGGGCGAAGGCGCCGATTAGGCGGGTTCTAGCGTCCGCCCTCCGGTTCGGCCATGGCCAATGGGGGGCGGAGCGCCGGGGGAGGCTCAGCTGTGGAAGCGAGGTGCCGACCAGAGGCTCGCCAGCAGCTCCGCCTCCGCCGCCGCCAGCTCCTCCAGCCGCCCCATCACCGCGGCTCGCGGTGCGGCCCGCTCGGCCAGCACCCAGTAGAGGCCAAAATGGCGGGCCTCACTGGCCAGCAGATCGCCGTAAAGCTCCCGCAGCTCCGGATCGGGGCTGTGGGCCGCCAACAGGGCCATCCGTTCGTGGCTGCGGGCCTCGATCAGCCCCGCCACCAGGAAGCTGTCGAGCCGCCGCTGGGGCTCCTGCCGCCGCACAAGGGATGCCAGGGAGGCGCCATAGGGCGGGGCCGCCAGGGGCCGCAAGGAGATGCCGCGTCGCTGCAGCAGGGCCTGCACCCTCTCGAAATGCTCCAGTTCCTCCCGGGCCAGGGGGCTGAGCACGGCCGCCAGATCCCCATCGGAGGGGTAGCGGAACATCAGCTGCAGGGCCACCCCCGCCGCTTTCCTCTCGCAGTGAGCATGGTCGATCAGCACCAGCTCTGGGTGGGCCAGGGCCTGCTCCAACCATGCAGCGGAGCTGGGGGCCGCCAGCCACTTCACCCGCGCGGCGGCGGACACCAGGGCCGGCTCAGCCACCGGAAGCGTGCTGAGCCCGCAGGTGGCCCACCAGGCCCTGCAGGGCGAGCCCGTAGCTGGCGGGCCCGAAGCCGCTCACCACCCCGATCGCCCGGTCGGCGAGATAGGAGTGATGGCGGAATGGTTCGCGGGCGTGGACGTTGCTCAGATGCAGCTCTACGAAGGGAATAGCCACCCCTAGCAGGGCGTCACGCAGGGCCACCGAGGTGTGGGTGAAGGCCCCGGCGTTGATCAGGATGCCGTCGCAGCGGACCTGGCCGCTGCCGGCGGTCTGGATCCGGTCCACCAAGGCGCCCTCGTGGTTGCTCTGAAAGCAGGCCAGCTCCACCCCCAGGCCGGCGGCCTGCTCGGCCAAGGTCGCCTCGATGGCCGTCAGGGTAAGGGTGCCGTAGAGCCCCGGCTCCCGCTGGCCCAGCAGATTGAGATTGGGGCCGTTGAGCAGGAGCACGCGCATCGGGACACCGCGAAGCCGTCGGGGACAGGGTCTTGGCCCATCGTAGGTAGCGCCTGGCGGGGGCCCGCAAGGTGGCCGGGAGGTCGGGGGGTCGGCTGGTAAGTTGGATCGGTGTGGTTCGGGTCGGTGCCCGAGTGGTTAATGGGGGCGGACTGTAAATCCGCTGGCTCTGCCTACGTTGGTTCAAATCCAACCCGGCCCACCTTCCACATGCCCTTGTAGCTCAGCGGTAGAGCACTCCCTTGGTAAGGGAGAGGTCACGAGTTCAAGTCTCGTCAAGGGCTTCCTGAACAGCTGGCACGCCATGGCTCACGGGCAGCGGCAGCATCAAGGCACCAACCCTCCTGCTGCCCATCCATGCCAGCGGCCTTATGCTGTTGTACAGGTAGCTGGACAGTGCGATGCAGGTCGTCAGTTTCTCCGAGGCCCGCGAGAGCTTCAAGGCGGTGCTCGATCGCGTGGCAGCCGATGCCGATGTGACCCTCATCACCCGGCGCCACGCTCAGGGCGCTGTGGTGATGTCGCTCGACACTTACAACAGCCTGATGGAAACGGTGCACCTGCTCCGCTCTCCCGCCAACGCCGCCCACCTGCAGCGTTCCTTGGAGCAGGCCGAACGCGGGGAGCTACTGGCGCACCCCCTGATCGAGGCCGATCTGCTCGATTCCGATCCGCTTGATGCCGGCAGCTGAGCGGCTGGCGTGGACTTCCGCCGCCTGGGAAGACTATCTCTATTGGCAGGGGCAGGACCGCAGACAACTGAAGCGGATCAACCAGCTGATCCAGGCCTGTCTGCGCGACGCGTTTGTGGGGATCGGCAAGCCGGAAGCCCTGCGGGAGAACCTCTCGGGCTGCTGGTCGCGCCGGATCGACGACGAGCATCGGCTGATCTACCGGCTGGAGGGCGCCACAGTTGTGATCCTGGCCTGCCGTTACCACTACCGCTGAGCGCAGCGGGGTCGACACCCAGCTCTGCAACAACGATGGAGCAGCTCGGCGGCCTGGCGAATGCGGCCGCGATTGCTTGATCCCCAACCGCGGCGCGAGCCAGGGCCCCAGCCATGGCTCACCCCAGGGTCACCACCCCTTCGAACTGGGTGAACGCCGGATCGGTGCTGGCCAGCACGAGGTCTTCAGACCTGGCCTGGGCCGCCAGCAGACGATCAAAAGGATCTCGGTGCGGCACGGCCCACAGGCCAGCTTGCCGGGCCACGGCACCGCTGATCGGCAGATCGACCGCCGCCAGACGGTGCAGGGCCATGGCGTAGTTGTCGACAACGGATCGGGCGTGCTGCAGTTTTCCCAACCTCCACTTCGTGGCGATCTCCCAGGCGGAGGCGGCGCTGACAACGAGCGTGTTGTTGCTGTCCTCCAGGGCGTTGTGCAACTCAGAAGAGAGCTTCTGGGGTTCCAGCAGGGCCCAGAGCAACACGTGGGTGTCGAGCAGCAGTTTCATCAGCCCCAGCGCTCCAGTTCGTCGTCGGGCAGGGGCTCGAAGAACGCCTCATCCACCCTTCCCTGAAGGAAGCCGAGCTGCCGGCGCGGGCTGGGATCCAGGGGCACCAGCTGGGCGATGGGTTTGCCATGGCGAGACAGCACGATGCGCTCGCCGGCGGCGACCCTGGCCAGCAGGGCCGAAAGATGCGTTTTCGCCTCCTGAACATTGACGCAACGGGTCGCGGCCGGGCCCGAAGGGCCCGGCGAGGAGCCACCCTGAACGACGGACATGAACTGGTCTGGTCGGTCTGGTCAGACTAGCAGAGAAAGGCTTGCGATTGGGCTGGCAATCGCGCATGTCAGCACCATCGCCCACCGGCAGCGGTGGTCGTCGCACCGTCGTTCCACTTCGACCCTGCGATCTGCGATGCGATCGGTGATCTATTGATCGATCTGTTCAGCGGCCAACCTCGGCCACCAGCAGCCGGGCTCTCCAGCCGCTCCTCTCGCTCGCCCTACTGCTCTGCTGCTTCGCGGCAACACCCGCCCTGGCCAGGCTGCCGGATTTCCGCCATGGGCTGCAGGTACAGAATGGCCTGCACCGGCAACCGCACCACCTCCGATGGCAGCACCCCCGCACCCTCCCATCTGGAGGGCCCTTCGAGGGGATCGCTCACCGGGGCGCAACACACAAGCCTTCCCCAACCCATCAGGCGCAACTCCCAGCGAATGGGTCTCTCCAGACCCGAAGAGAGACTCATTCGAAAAATTTATGAAGCCGTCCCAGGGCTCGGCTGTTGCGATCGCTACCAAAGCGGCCCTCCTCTTGGTGGGGCTGCTCGGTGCTGCCCTGCCCATGGCCGCCCGGGCTGCCATCCCGGACGTTTGCGTACTGGCACCCTCCCTCGAGGCTGCTTCCAACCCCCCTCCGCCCGCCATCCCCAGAGCCCAGACTCCCCTCAGTCGTCCCACCATGTTTGTGCGTGAGCCCCTGGCCGAGCTGCGCATCGAACGGGGCTCCACCGTTCTCTGGGGCTGGCGATCCCTGGCGGGGGAGGCTCTCGAAGGCCCCTTGGCCTGGCCCCTGCCCCCCCTGAAGCCCCGGCAGGCCTTCACGATCCGACTGCGGCCCGTCGGAGCCACCGCCGACCACTACGCCTCGATCCAACTGGTGGGGGCAGGCCCCGGGCGCTTGCGGGAAGGCGATGACCTTCTCCAATCCCTACAGGGGCGTCCCCAGGCCTGGCTTCCGGCCATCGATCGCCTGCTGGCCAAAGGCGACCGCTCCCTCGCCACCGCCCTCCTCTTTGCCCACGAAGGGCCCAATGAGCCGGAGCTCAATGCGCTGCGGCTGGTGGTGGCCCAGCAAAGCTGCCCGTGAACGCCATGGCTGAACACCTGCCCCTGCTCTCTCCCACGGTGGAGGCCATGCGCCAGCCCGTGCTGGAGGGGGCCACGCGCCCGCTCCAGTGGCGGCTGGAACAACTCGATAGGCTCCAGGGCCTGTTGGCAGGAGCCGAATCGGCCCTGCTGGAGGCCCTAGCCCAGGACCTGGGCAAGCCCCCGCTGGAGGCTTACGTGGAATGGGCCGGGGTGCAAGAGGAGCTCCGTCACACCCGACGCCACCTGAAACGCTGGCTGGCCGGGCAAGCCATCCGGCTTCCGCTCTGGAGTTGGCCCGCCCGAGCCCAGGTGCGCCCCGAGCCCCTGGGATGCGTGCTGATTGTGGGGCCCTGGAACTATCCCTTCCAGCTCTGCCTCCAACCCTTGGTGAGCGCCCTGGCGGCGGGCAACACGGCGGTGATCAAGCCCTCGGAGCTGGCCCCCCACACCGCCAACCTGATCGCGCTCCTGGTGCAGGAGGCCTTCCCCGCCAGCACCGTGCAAGTGGTGCAGGGGGACGGCCAGGTGGCCGCCCAGCTGCTGGAGCACCGCTTCGACCACATCTTCTTCACGGGCGGAGCCCGGGTGGCCCGTCTGATCATGGCCGCCGCCGCCCCGCACCTCACGCCCCTCACCCTCGAGCTGGGGGGGAAGAGTCCGGCCATCGTTCTCGCCGATGCGCCGCTGGCCACCACAGCGCGGCGGCTGGTCTGGGGCAAGGGGCTCAACGCGGGGCAAACCTGTGTGGCCCCCGACCATCTGTTGGTGGTTCCCGAGGTGCGGGCCCCCCTTGTGGCCGCCATGGCCACCGAGATCAGCCGTCTCTATGGCCCCGACCCCCTCGCCAGTCCTGATCTGGCCCAACTGGTGAGCCTGCCCCACTTCGACCGTCTGGCGGATCTTCTCAGGGGAGCCCAACAGCGGGGGCAGGTTCTGCAGGGGGGCCGCACCGACCGGGGGCAACGCCGGATCGAACCGACCCTGCTGAAGGTGGATGACCCCGAGCAGGACCCCCTGATGCAGGAAGAACTATTTGGTCCCCTTCTGCCCATCGTCACCGTGCCCGACCTGGAGGGTGCCATTCGCCGGGTGCAGGCGGGGCCCAAACCCCTCGCCCTCTACCTCTTCGGCCAGCGGACCCAGGACCGGGAGCACCTGCGCTCCCGCACCAGCTCCGGCAGCCTGGCCTTCAACGATGTGGTGCTGCAGGTGGCGGCCCCCCAGTTGCCCTTCAGAGGCGTGGGGGAGAGCGGCATGGGGGCCTACCACGGCCACACCGGCTTTCTCACCTTTTCCCACCAGCGCAGCATCCTGGAGCGGAGCTTCTGGCCCGATCTGCCCTTTCGTTACCCGCCCTACGCCAACAAACTCCCCATCCTCAAACGGTTGTTGGGGTCGTGATCGACCAATTTGCCTCAAATGCGCTCCAGGGACTGGATCTCAAAGGCAAGGCTCCTTAACGTGCGCCGAGCTCGTCGAATGACCAAGTCCCATGCGCTGCGCCCCTGCCGTCCTGGCCCTCGCCCTGGTCCTTCCCCTGCCCTCCATGGCAGGTGCTGTGCGGGTGCAACCTGGGGAAACCCTCTCGGAAATCGCCGATCGTCTGGGCGTGAGTGTGCAACGGCTGATCGAGGTCAATAACATCAAAAATCCCAACCACCTGGAAGCGGGAACCCAACTCAAGCTGCCCCAGGGCGTCAGCCGCAACCGTGGGGCCTCAGCCAAGGGCGGAGCCACCTCCACGGTGACCGTGGGTGAAGGAGAAACCCTTTCAACGATCGCCGATCGCCATGGGGTGCCCGTGAGCACCCTGATGGCCCTCAACAGCCTGAAGAACCCCAACCACGTGGAGGCGGGCCAGGTGCTGAAGCTGAAGGGCGCTTCCACCACAACGGCCAAACCAACCACCTTCAGCTACACCCCAGGGGCCAATGAGCATGTGGTGCGCAAGGGCGAGAGCCTTTCCGCCATCGCCAAGGGCTATGGCCTGCCCGTAAGCCAGCTGGTGGCCCTCAACGCCATCAACGATCCCAACAACGTGCATACCGGCAGCACCCTCAAGCTGAAGGGCAACCCTCCCGCGCGCCCCAGCGCCCAGCCCGCGTCCGCCAAACCCAAGCCCCAGCCCCAACCCACAGCCGCCAAACCCCAGCCCCGTCCAACCGCAGCGGCCCAGACCCGTCCTGCCGTGACGGCGGCCCAGCCCAAGCCAGCCACCGTGGCCGTGGCGCCCCGCCCTGCCACAACGCCCGTACAGGAAGCGGCCACCGGGAAGAGCGACTGGAGGGCCTATGGCCCCATGCAAGTGGACTGGACCAGCTGGCAGCCCATGGGCGGCAGCATGGTGGCCGCCACTCTCACTGCCAAGGGCGAAGCTCTTTACACCTCCATCAACTGTGGTGCCCGCAAGATCAACTCCACCAACGTGGCCGGCCAATGGGGCACCTGGAATGACCCCGTTTCCGCAGGGGAATCCAAGCTGGTGAACGACTTCTGTTCACGCCGCGGCGGCTGAATCCGCCCCCTCGGGTCGTCCAGTCCGGAAGGCTCCTGGTCCTTGCCAGTGCAGCGGCCAGGGGGAACGGAGGAAATGGATCCCGGAACTCCTGATCCATTGCCGCTGAAAGCCGTCATCGCTCTCGCCGATCAGGTCTTCCTGCACAAGCCTGCGGCTGAGCCAGCTCCATACCTCGGCCTCTCCCTCTTTCTCTCCGGCCAGCTGGTCCACCAGGCTTTTCAAGGTCTGACCCCCTTTCACCTGAAGGGCCCCCAGCAACGTAGCCGCCTGGGGCGACCAATCCTGGGTGGCCCTGGAGCTCCTACAGCCATCACACCGTCCGCAGTGTCCCACCACCTCCCCAACGGCACGCAGCAGGGCCTGCTCCCTGCAGGCCTCTCCTTCGGCGATGGCTTCCATGCGCCGCAACTGCCGCTGGGCCACCACCAGGCGCTGCCCCTCCGGATCAGCCCCCTCCGGCACACCGGCTCCGCCTGATCGGATGGCCCATCCCAGTCGCTCCCGGTCGGCAGGGGTGAAGAGCAGCAAACAATGGGCAGGATGGCCGTCCCGCCCCGCCCGGCCCGATTCCTGCAGATAGCCCTCCGCACTCGCGGGCAGGTGGAGGTGCAACACCAATCCCACATCCCCCCGATCAACACCCATGCCGAAGGCCACCGTGGCGACCAGCACCGGCCTGGGATGGGTCTGGAAATGCTCGAGTGCCTCCTGCCGGCGCGGGGCATCCATGCCGGCGTGATAGGCGATCGCCTCGACCCCGGCTGCCCGCAAGCGCCCCGTCCACTCCTCCACGGAGCGCCGGGTGCGGGCATAGATCAACACGGCTCCGCGGGACTGGGCAATGGCCTCCAGCACCTCGTCCAGGGGGTTGGCTGAACGCCGCCACATCGAATAGGTGAGGTTCAGGCGGCGAGCTGAGCGCACCTGCACCAGGGGCTGGCGGAGCCCCAACAGGCGGATGATGTCCGCCCGCACCTGGGGCGGAGCCGTGGCCGAAAGGGCCACCAGGGGAACCCCGGGGAAGAGGGTCCGCAGGTGGCCGAGCCGGCGGTAGTGGGGCCGGAAGTCATGGCCCCAGGCGCTGATGCAGTGGGCCTCGTCCACAGCAAGGGCCACCAGGGCACCGGATTCGACACAATCCTCCAGCAACTGGCGGGCACTCTCCACCTCAAGCCGTTCCGGGGCCAGATAGAGGAGGCGAAGGCGTCGCTCCTCTAGGGCGCGCCTGAGCGACCGCTGTTCGTCAAAGGGCAGGCCTCGATGGAGACAGGCGGCAGGAATGCCCCGCCGCTGCAACTGACGCACCTGATCCTGCATCAGGGCCACGAGCGGAGACACCACCACGGTGAGCCCCTCTCTCACCAGCGCCGGAAGCTGATAGCAAAGCGACTTACCCGCCCCCGTTGGAAGGACGGCGAGACAGTCACGGCCCTCCAGCAGGGCTTCCACCACCGGCCTCTGGCCATCGCGGAAGGCCGACCAACCGAAGTGCCGCTGCAAGGACGCGAGGAGGGGATCCTCCGGCAACTTCACACCATGCGTAGTGCCCCCAGACCTTAGCTTCCCCCACCGGTAGGCAAGGGCGGGGCCTCCAGCTGGTCGGCACCCTCTTCCACCAGCTGCAAGCGCACCCGTTTTCCCCCAGCCAACTCCCCGAGCGACACCCGCAGGGTGCTGCCGCTCAGAGTCTGCAGGGCTTGCAGCAGGGTGCGCAGGTGGGGGGTGCTGCTGCCGCTCTCCAGCCAGAGTCGCTCTTGCAGCATTCCAAGCCGGCGCCAACTGGTGTGGAGTTGGAGCACAGCACGCTCCAGCTGGCGGGCCTGCCCCACCGCATCCGCCAGGAGGCCAAGGGCATCCAGGCGCTGGGCCTCAAGCATGGCCTTTTCAAAGTTCAGGTCCTCCTGCTGCAGGGCCCGGACCGCCAGGCTCGCATCGGCGGCCTTCTGCAGCCACCGGGCCGTGAGGGTCACCTCCTTCACCCGGTCCAGTTCGGGCTCCTCCCGCAGCTCCTGCCGCAGCGATTCCTGCTGGTCATCGGGCAATTTGGCCAGTTCCCGCACCAGGGGAGCCACGGCCCGGGGGGGCAGCAGATTCTCCGCGGTGCGCTGGCGGATTTCCTCCGGCAGCAGGGGGCTGGTGGCCGCCACCACCTCATCGCTGAGCCGTCGCACCTGCTGGCGGGTGATCTGCTGGCCGGCTAGGGCGGCCTCGCTCACCAGCTGCTGCACCTCAGGGCCAGCCTGGGCCGTCTCCAGAAAGGCCCGCTTGGAAAACCGGTTGACACTGGTTTCATCCAGAAGCCCCTCCCCGAGGAGATTGTCCGCAGACTCAGCCAGCTGAATGAGGGTATAGGCCCGGGTCTTGCTGATCTCGTGCTCCCTCAACCATTGGAGAAAGCCCTGTCCCCGGCCCTCGCCCCCGCGTTTTTCCCGGTCGCGCACGGCCCGCAGGATGCGCCCCCTCCAGATTTCGGTCTGCAGGTCAAACCGGTCGCACACCGCCCAGGCCTCCTCCAGGCGGGCCTCAAATTCCATGTTGCTGATGTCGTCCTGCTCCGGATCCGGCAACTCCAGGACAAAGGGCGGGGAGTCGGCAGGGGCGGAGGAAGACACCAGCAACACACATGGGCCTGCGGATGCTGCCACGGTGCCAGCCGACTGCGGACGACGAATCGTGACGTCGTTGCCTTGGGGTCAGGGGAGGTCGGTATCGTCTTCTCGACCCTTCTCTGACACGCTCACGAGCAATGGCCATCTCCCGCGGTGACAAAGTTCGCATCAAGCGTCCCGAGTCCTACTGGTACAACGAGCTCGGCACGGTTGCCTCCATCGACACCTCCGGAATCCGCTACCCCGTCGTGGTGCGTTTTGAGAAGGTGAATTACAACGGGTACAGCGGATCAGAAGGTGGGATCAACACCAACAATTTCGCCGAGAGCGAGCTCGAGAAAGCCTGAGTCGCCCTGATCCCGCGTCTTCCCACCCGCCTTGCCTGAACTCCCCGAGGTCGAAACCGTCCGTCGGGGACTGGAACGCCATACCCTGGGTTTGGGATGGACCAAGGTGGAGGTGCTCAGGGCGCGGGCGGTGGCCAGTCCCCCTGATCCAGCCCTCTTCAGCCTGGGGTTGCAAGACACCCACATCACCGGCTGGCAGCGGCGTGGCAAGTACTTGCTGGCCGCCCTTCGCCATAGCGACGGCAGCCCTGCCGGCCATTGGGGCGTGCATCTGCGGATGACAGGCCAATTTCTCTGGATCGAGCGCCCAACGGAACCCTGCAGGCACACCCGGGTGCGGCTCTGGAGTTCAAGTGGCCAGGAATTGCGGTTTGTGGATATCCGCAGCTTTGGCCAGATGTGGTGGATTCCCGCCGGCCACGCCCCCGAGGCTGTGATGCAGGCTCTCGCCCGTCTTGGCCCCGAACCCTTTGCCGCGGATTTTTCAGCGACCTACCTCAAACAGAAACTTGCCACCAGCCGGCGAGCCATCAAAACGGCCCTACTCGATCAATCCCTGGTGGCCGGTGTCGGCAACATCTACGCCGATGAGAGCCTGTTTGCCGCGGGGATCCGTCCCCAAACTCCTGGCCACCGCCTGGGCGTGCGGCGGCTCGCCCGGCTGCGAGAGGCTCTGCTCGAGGTGCTTTCGACAAGCATCGAGGCGGGAGGCACCACCTTCAGCGATTTTCGTCACCTCTCCGGACTGAATGGCAACTATGGAGGTCAGGCCTGGGTGTACCGGAGGGCTGGCCAGCCGTGCCGGCGCTGCGGATCCCCCATCCAACTTGATCGCCTTGGGGGCCGAAGCAGCCACTGGTGTGCTCACTGCCAGAGTTGAGTGATCACCCCATGTCCGCCGCTCACCCCTCCGCCATGGTCCCAGCCCTTTCGGCGCCCGATGATCGCCCGCAAGAGGATGCCCTCGCCCTCTGCCGTGTGATGGCCGCCATCCACCAGCGTGGGTGGTGTGATGGCACGGGGGGGAACTTCAGCGTCGTGCTGTCTCGGGCACCGCTGGAGCTGCTGATGGCACCCAGCGGGGTCGACAAAGGCACGGTGGCCCCAGCCGACCTGATCGTGGTGGATGAGGAGGGACAAGTGATCCGCGGCGGCGGCAAGGCTTCCGCCGAGACGCGTCTGCACCTGGCGATCCTGTCGGGCACCAATGCAGGCGCCGTGCTCCACACCCATTCCCAGGCCGCCACCCTGCTCTCCCGCCTGGAGGTGCGCACAGGTCAGGTGGTGGTTGGGGGCCTGGAAATGCTCAAGGGGTTGGAGGGCATCCGATCCCATGCCGGTCAGATCGCCATCCCTGTTTTGCCCAACAGCCAGGACATGGAGCAGCTCACTGAAGCGGCCCGCCCCCATCTGGTGAAGGCTCCCCACGGGCTACTGATTGCCGGGCATGGGCTGTATGCCTGGGGGGCCTCCCTGGCCCAAGCCCAGCGCCATCTGGAAATCCTGGAGTTTCTCCTGGAGCAGCAGTGGCGCCAGCTCCTGCTCGATGCCCTGCTTCAGAACGCCTCTCCTTCTTTATGACAACCCCTCCACCCATCCGCCAAGTGGTGCTGGATATCGAAGGCACCACCTGTCCTGTCGATTTCGTGAGTGAGGTGCTTTTCCCCTATGCCAGGGAAAAGCTGCTGCCATTTCTGACCGCGCACAAGGCCGAGGAACCCATCCGCAAACTGCTGCAGGAGGTGCAGGCTGAGCTCCTGCAGGATCAGTCCCCCATCGCTGGGGCTCTCCGATCGAATGCCTATTCCACGGATGTCCAGGGGGGCTATGGGCTGGACACTCTCTGCAGCTATCTGGATTGGTTGATCCAAACCGATCGGAAAATTACGCCCCTGAAAGACCTCCAGGGAAGAATCTGGGACGAGGGCTATCAACAGGGAGACCTCATCGCCCCCCTTTTTGCCGATGTGCCCAGGGCCCTGCAACGCTGGCATGCCCAAGGGATTGGCCTTTCCGTGTATTCCTCAGGCTCGGTACAGGCGCAAAAACTTCTCTATGGCCACACAGGATCAGGCGACCTGAGCTCTGTCTTCAGCCATTGGTTTGATACGCGCACGGGGGCCAAGAATGATCCAGAAAGCTATAGAATAATCGCAAAAACCCTTTACGTACAACCAGCGCAAGTGATCTTCATCAGCGACGCCATCGCTGAACTTGTTGCTGCAGAGCAGGCGGGCATGGCAGTGATCTTCAGTCTCAGGCCTGGCAATCCCCAGCAAGACCCCCAGCAATTTCGAGCGATTGAAAGCTTCGACACGCTTGATTTCTAAATCCGCACCGGATCCAGAGATACACTCCCACAAAAAAGCCACCCATCGGGTGGCAAGAGTGAGAAAAGAAGAGAAA